>PMMR01000003.1 GCA_003162175.1 Candidatus Methanoflorens crillii
CAGCTCGTCAAAAAAGAGTTATTGCTCTGACACGTGAAGCAAAATATGCCCGAGCTCGGGCAAGATGAGGGCTTCCATTGCGAGTGTCACGGCGTTTGGGGAGCCAGGAAGACAGAAAATAGCTGTGTTTCCTATAATGCCGCTTGTAGCTCGTGTGAGCATGGCAGAAGAGCCGATTTTTTCGTAGCTGATGCTTCTGAATAGCTCGCCAAAACCTGGAATTTCTTTTTGAAGCATTTGCTGAACGGCCTCGATGGTCACGTCGCGCGGGGCGAGTCCGGTCCCCCCTGTTGTGATGATCACATCGGTATTACTGATGAGGGCCCTCACGCACGCGATAATTGACTCTGCTTCGTCCGATATCAGCGCGTACGAATGAAACTTGTGGCCTGCGCTTCTTAAGAGGTCGATAATGATTCGGCCGGATATGTCTTCGGCCTCTTCAGGTGTCTTAGCGCTGCCGTATTTCGCAAATCGAGACGTGCTGATCGAGATTACGCCAACTTCATAGCGCTTGTTCACGGCGGCCTTATGGTGAGTCTGTGACCGCTGGCGTCGCATATACTTGGATTGCGTTAGTGCGTATATAGCATTTCTGACGGGAGATTCTGCACAAGACGCAGACGCCACGTTAATAAGTATAATAAGAGGCGTTGCCTAATCTTTCAGTATGCGTGTCATCGCATTAGACGTCGGTACAGGAACCCAAGATGTGCTCCTGTACGACTCGAGCTTAGTCACAGAGAATAACGTAAAAATGGTGATGCCTTCCCAAACTGCAATAGTCGCCAACCGCATCAGGTCTGTTACGGAGCAGGGTCGCAGCTTGTTTTTGTGCGGCGAGACGATGGGAGGTGGGCCGAGCAGCGCAGCTGTTCGAGCTCACATGCAGGGCGGATATTCGGTTTATGCAACGCCGCTTGCAGCAAAAACGCTCAATGATGATCTTGATAAAGTCCGATCGTGGGGGGTGAATATAACGCCGGCACAGCCGACAACAGACTGTGTTCGAATAGAGTTGAACGATGTGGACGTTCCCGCACTGAGAGCCGCGCTTCAACAATTCGACGTTAGTCTGCCTACAATGTGCGCAGTGGCGTGTCAAGATCACGGTGAGAGCTCCGGGAGTAATAGGATTTTTCGTTTTCAGCATTTCAAGCGCCTGATCGCTGCAGGTGGTGGGTTGACCAGTTTTTGCTACGTAGATGGCCGGATCCCCAACTATTTGACACGACTAAAGGCCGTATATCGGACGTTAGAAGGGAACGAAATGCAGCAGATCTTAGTGATGGATACCGGTCCGGCCGCAATATTGGGTGCGCTGTGTGATGATGTAGTGGCTGAGCACGCACGGGAACCTCATATCATTGTAAACGTNNTCCTTGATCGATACAGAAAAACTCGACTATTTTTTGTCACTGTTTATGGACGGTAAATTAACGAATGAACGTGTTTTTCAAGACGGGGGACACGGTTGTTACATACACGAAACTGGATACCAAGAGATAGATCGAGCTTTTAGAGAGCGAAGCTTTTGGGTAACCACCATAGGACCTCGACGAGGGATCATGAGGAAATCTCGACTGAGTCCATATTTTGCAGCACCAGGTGGTGACATGATGTTAACGGGGTGTTATGGATTGGTAGCAGGTTTCAATAATTCGGTCTAATCTGTCTCCTTCAATCAAAAAGAGCATAAATTACACACCCCCCATGTTTGCGCATCCATAAAACTTTAGATATCAAATATTAAAACAAATTTATACAAAGATTTATTTATTAATAGATTATTACCCCTACAACACGCTATTTTTTATAATCTATTACCAAACAAAATCCTATTTTTTAGCTCTACAGTAGAAAACATGGGGTGAGTCTTGAGCCCTTTCCACTTGCAGCAAAGGTATGCCAAAAAGAGGAACGAGTATTCCGTCCTACGTTAAGCAACTTGTGCGCAGCATCAGAGATTGGCGATGATAATATCGTTTCGAAGCAAAATGAAACCCGAATCAAGGCTTTAGGAAGCGATCGATATAAGCCCACGATTACTTAGCAGCTTAATAGAAATACAAGTAGTAGGGTTTGCAGTGGAAGAAATCGTCATTTCCACAGGAAATGTAGGTTGTATTGCAGTGGAAATATAACTTTAGAAATCATAAACTTTATTAACTCACGTTTCCACTATACGGTAGGACTAAGCGGATGGCTCTGAGTAGTCAGTTATCGTTGCTAGAATTCAGTGCCTCCAGCAAGCATTCGCTTCCTCTGTTGAAATTGGAGGCAGAAAGTTGGAAGGACTTTTTGACAACCTTTTAGAAAGCAAACCTGTTTTCAAAGATAAGGAAGTGTTGAGGCCATCCTACACGCCGAGCTATCTGCCTCATAGGCGCGATCAACTCAACTCGATTGCTATCATTTTAGTCGTCGCGCTCAGAGGAGAGACTCCCTCGAATATTCTTGTGTACGGCAAAACCGGCACAGGGAAAACGGCTTGCGCTAAATATGTAGGCAGAGAATTGATGGAAGTTGGCGCA
>PMMR01000038.1:0-11495 GCA_003162175.1 Candidatus Methanoflorens crillii
CGGCTCAGCGGTTGGCTCAGGGCTCGGCTCAGCTGTTGGTTCCGAGGCCGGCTCAGCGGTTGGCTCAGCGCTTGGTTCGGGAGTTGGCTCAGGGCTCGGCTCAGGGCTCGGCTCAGCGCTTGGCTCAGCGCTTGGTTCGGGAGTCGGCGCCGTGTTCCGCTTCAGGATGTGCTCTTGTTCTATTTGTCGTGCGGCTTCAGCGGATTCGTATATCTTGACATATGCCGTAGTTTCTTTTTTGCCAAAAGCGGTTTGCATGTTGTCGATTATCACTCGCTCAGGCGCAATCTTAAAGTCGGCCGCAACCTTATCCCTCACTTCCAGCCGTGCCGGAGTAGTCGCCTCGTGTTGAATCTTGAGCTGCAGCTGCTTTCGGGTAAGTAATTCGTTATTCTCTTCTTTGATGACTTCTATCTGCATAGTCGCTCCGTTTTTTGTTTATCGCTAATCTTGTCTTAATATTTCGCGCAAGAGGCGTTTCGCTTTCTCTTTTTTCTCTCGCGTTGTAACAATGATAACCATACCCTCGCTTGGCTGGCCGTAAACGACCGCTGTTCCTAAAGGAGCCTCAATAACTGCTGGGATTACCGCCAGATCCTCTTCGCCGTTGACGACGATTCTCGTGCGTAGAGACCTCCCGAGGTTCTTCATCGACCCGCTCACGGCGTTTTGAAGCTGCTGAGATATGGAGCCGGGGGGGTTATCTACTTCATAAACGGTGCGGGGTTCGGTGCTGATCGCATGGTAGATCTCGTCCGGCACCGTCGCCCTCATCGTGATGCCGTCAATGATACACACATCAGGCACAATGCCGGCTCGTACCACCTTGTAGGTCGTTATATCTCCAACCGTGACAATTTTTTTAAAAGCTCTTAACTTTTCTGCACAATCTGCGTGCGAGCAAAGATCACCGAACGGTATCTGGAGCTCAGCTTTGAGCTTGTCGTTCAGCATGAGCTTCTTATCGAACTTTAAGCGCGTACTTTCCGGGCAAGTCGATGTTCATCCGCTTAGCGACTTCAGAGCGTTTCGGATCGATGATAATCAAGTATCCGCTCCAGTCTTTTCCAAGTGAGCTGGATCCGCACACGGGGCACACGAGTCCTTCGACAAATCGATGGCAAGTCTTACACACTTGTTCCGGCATTTTTCTCCTCCTCCTCTTTCTTGGCTTTTTCGCGCGCTTCAACAAGCCATTCGACCTTGCCCAGAGCTGCTTGTCGCATCGTCAGGCCAATCTTGCTCTCTCGTGGCTCGCGTTCGTTCAAGCTTACTGCGACTACGCGAGCCCGCAGCATATCTCCTTCCGTAATGGCCCTTCCGGTCTCTTTTCCGACCAGTCTCGCATTTTTTTCGTCGTACGAAATATAGTCGTCTGCTATTTGACTCACGTGTAGCAAACCATCGAGCGGTCCTAGTCCCACGAAGGCACCAAATTCCACAATTTCGACGACTTTGCCTTCTAGTATCTCCTGAAGCTGTGGTTTAAAGGTGATCGCATTAAAAGTGACATCGTAATAGATCGCTCCGTCTCCCGCGAGTATGCGCCCCTCGCCTATATCCAAAACGTCGGTAATGGCGATTATAGATCCGAGCATCTTGTCTATACGACCTTCAAGCTTATCTCGCAAGAGATCTTTCACGACTGCTATCGTCTCTTCTCCTAGCCGTTCAGGCGGCAGCCTTACTGTGTCGATCAACTTCGCTTTTTTATACATCTATCACTCTCTTGAACAGATCCATCGCGTACTGTATCCGCTCCTTTGCGGCGTCTGCTCCTTCCCACCCAATTACCGTTGTTTCCTTGCCTTCAAGCCGCTTGTACACTTCAAAAAAGTGTGCGATCTCCTTGAGGAAGTGACTTTGGACGTCGTTAATGTCAGTATATTCCGCGTACTTCGGATCGTTGAGCGGCACGCAAAGCACCTTGTCGTCTGCCTCCCCTGAATCGAGCATCTTAAGCAATGCTATTGGCCGCGCGTCAATGATGCAGCCAGGATACGTTGGCTCATCCATAATCACGATAGCATCGAACGGATCGCCATCATCATAATAGGTTCTCGGAATAAGGCCATATTCGCCCGGGTAATGTAACGGAGAATACAACACGCGGTCGAGATGAATTGCGTTCCACTCTTTGCTATACTCGTACTTATTGCGGCTCCCCTTTGGAATCTCTACCACCACGAATATTTCTTCCGGTGGCTGCGGTCCGGTTTCGATGTCTTTCCACAGGTTCGTCACATATCCACCTCTAAGTGCTTCTTGCTTCTCAGCTGCACGATGCGGATGCTGTGTTCACGAAGCTCTCGCTTCAGAAGCTTGTCGTTCGTTACAACCGCCGCTTTGTATTTAAGCGCAGTGTTAAGGATTTGGTCATCTACGGTCGATCCATCCGCGGTTTCGATGATTTGACATCTCTCTGAAAGGTGCAATGCGACGCCCGCTCCTGCGGAGCCGTTCTTCATCAAACTACTCAGTTCTCGACGCACTGGTTCGATCGTGGCCGGCACAAATCCTAGCCCGCGCAGTTCTTCAAGCACGTCGATCCTGAAATGCCAGGGAATCAGAAGCGCATTGGTATCTAATATAGCGATCATTTGGTGAGCGTTCCCGCTCCAATAAGCCGCCATCGCGAGCCGATCCGTCTCGAAATAGCGATTCGAGACCCGATTTCCGCGCAGACTGGCCTCTTGAGGGCTACTTCGACGGCGGAATTCCGCGCGCTGGTGGCGACGCCAACGGTTGTGGCTGTGCCGACGCTTAACATGAGCGGCTCGCTCGTGCGTATTGAATCGACGTTGAGTTCATCGGAGCTCCCGACAACACGATCGAGAAGCTTGACATCCATCGTGAAAGCCTGCCATACGGGTGGCAACGTTCCAGGCGTCCCGGCAATCTGCCCGACAAGGGAATCGCTTTTTACTAGGGCGGGGTCAAGTTTCGTTCCTACGCCGAGCAGCCCGCCTGGCTTCGCAACCTTTAGTTTTTCTTTCTCAGAAACGATGCTCGACACAGTCGTGGTAATAGGCACCCATTCTGTCTTGCCACCAACTTCGACGCTTCTCCCCGGTCGTATTTCAAGTTCGTCCTTAAGCTTGAGCTCCCCCTGATTCAGCGTGCCGCCGATGACACCGCCGAGCAGCTTGGTGATATCAGCTCCGGGCTTATTGACGTCGAAAGAGCGCGCGATAAACATTTGCGCGGGCTTCGTCGCGTCATGCGCCGTGCACGGTATCTCCTTCTCGATAAGCTCGATAAGCAAGTCAATATTCACCGCTTGCTGGGCCGAAATAGGCACAATTGGAGCGTGCTCTGCTACCGTCCCTTTCACAAACTCCTTTATCTGTTCATAATTCGCGAGCAGATCGTCGTGGGAGACAAGGTCAATCTTGTTTTGAACGATTATTACCTTTTTAATGCCGATTATGTCGAGCGCCATGAGGTGCTCTTTGGTCTGGGGTTGGGGGCACGGTTCGTTCGCAGCGATGACTAGTATTGCACCGTCCATGATTGCCGCACCCGACAACATAGTTGCCATCAACGTCTCGTGTCCAGGTGCGTCTACGAACGACACAGTGCGCAGCGTTTCTGCCTTCGTGCCGCACACTCCGCACACTTCTGATACAGTGTACGCATCGGGCTCGGGGCACTTCGGGCATTTTCTGAAGGTAACGTTCGCATATCCGAGTCTGATGGAAATACCGCGTTTGATTTCTTCGCTGTGCTGATCGGTCCATACGCCTGAAAGGGCGGATACTAAGGTCGTTTTGCCGTGGTCGACGTGTCCTACCATTCCTATGTTTACGCAAGCTTCCAAGTTTGCTACCTCCGCTGACGTGCGGTTGGGCTCTTAGTCACGCAGTCAGGTTGTTCGTGCTCTCGTCTTCGCCGCGACTCTGCCCAACTAGATGTTCTCGTATTCACCCATCTTGAGCTCAAATCGCTTGCTGAAGTTACTGACAGCCTCCTCAAGATCGTTTTGCGAGAGGTCTGTCCGTTCTTCAAACAGCGCCTGGAGCACGGCTTCTCTTAATATCAGTCTCAGATCTGAGCCTGTGCATTGATCGGTGATTTCCGCCAGCTTCTGAGTGTCAAACGTACCCTTGATGTGCGCCATGATCTTTTCGAATATCTCTTTTCTCATTGCGGCGTCTGGAAGTGGAAACATCACGATCTTGTCAAATCGCCTCCACGCGGCTGAATCGAGGAGGCTTGGATGATTCGTGGCACCGATCATCAGCACTCCGTCGTCGACTAGGCTGATGTCGTCGATACTCTTGAGTAGCATGTTTACGGCTCTTTTTATCGCGCCGTGCTCATCAGAGAGCCGTGTTTTGGCCACATAATCAAACTCATCGATGAACAGGATGCAGGGGTTCAATCGCTTGGCGAGGCTGAATACTTTTCCGATGTTCTTGGACGTCTCGCCAAGATATTGTGAGGTAATCATCGACAGTCGCACCTCCAGAAACGGAAACCCTAACTCTTTTGAAAGGGCTCTCGCGACTGACGTCTTCCCGGTTCCGGGTGGGCCAACAAACAAGAGTTTCCCTATCTCGAAGAGTTCTATCTCCCTCAAATAGTCTCTGTACTGAATTGCCTTGACGATCTTCGCGATTTCCTCTACTTGTTCTTGCGTGAGGACGAGTTTATCGAGACTCTCGCGAACGTCTTCCGGCGCAGAGATTGCGACAAGCTTGAGCATGTCTTCTGCTTCTTCTCCCTCGCCGGCGATCTCGTCTATTAAGGAAAATATCCACTCCCTATCCATTTCTTTGGGCTTGTTCAGCCGACGCACCCGTTCGTAATCGACGTCGAGCGAGTCGTTTTTTGAGTAGTAGAAAGCCAAGGCAGGGTTTTGGTTGATACGGGATAGCGAGTCTTGCGTGGCAAACCACTTGGCAGCCAGGTTAAGCACGGTAAGGTTCAACCGGGCACCAAACTCCTCGAACGCTACAAATGGCAGCGTCTTGATCAGACTCCATCCGTGCGGGATCTCGTAGATTCTGTCAACGGCGGTTTCTGACACAATGATAGGTCTGTCCACTCTTCGCTCTTTGGAGTTCCAATAGTTCTTTCTGATATGGGGGGGTAGATCATTTTCATCGAGTTGATCATTGTCATTGTAGATATGCGCTGTAAGCAGCAGCTCGATGACGTCAAGGACCTGATTTTCGGGGTCTTCCATCTAGCATCATCCTGATATATAAGCGAACTTTATGCGCGTGAAAAGCATATAAAGATTAGGTCGAGGGCAACGGCCAAAAAAGTCCGAAAGACCTATCAGATCCTTGTTATGACCTCGCTTCCGTCGTTCGTTACAATGAGGCTGTCCTCAGCCTGCGAAACGAGTCCACGGTCTTTAAGTATCGGATAAGCGCGGATGATTCCCGCCGTTTCAAGTTGTTTTAGGCCTAAATCGACACGGCCTTTTAACCATCTCTTGGCGAATGGTAGTGATTTATAAGCGTCGATATCTTTCAAAATGGCTCGAGCTTCAGGCGATCGTACAGGCTTTGCCTTCACGAGGCTGAAGATCTCCGCTTTGCCTGTTTCGTACACGCGACCATTGCCGGCGGAAGAAAAGGGTTCAATGGCCACAACCTGACCTTCCTTGAGCTTCGATCCGCTTTGAGTTCGTCGGTTGTGAATTGCGGGCGGCGCGTGTTGCGTGTAACGCTCGAGGCCGTGGCCCGTAAGATTGGCGACCGGGAGATACCCATACTCTATGATCGTGTCTTCGATAACGGCACTGACTTCTGCCAAATCAACGCCCGCTCTTACGACTTCAATTGCTCGCTCGAGGGCACTGTTCGAGGCGTCGACTAGTTCCTTACTGTTGCCGAGGTCGATGGTGACCGCGGTGTCGGCAATATAGCCGTCAATGTGTACGCCAATATCAAGCTTGACGAGATCAGTCCCAAACGTTGACGAATCTCCCTTAGAAGGAGTGGCGTGCGCCGCCTCCTCGTTCACGGATATGTTCGTCGGGAAAGCGATAGCACCGCCTTTTTGCTGAATTGCGTTTTCAATGCTTTCGGCCGCGTCAAGCAATTTTTTTCCGACTTTAATCTTTTTAACGGCCTCTGCGCGAACCTCTGCCAATATGTGGCCGGCTTCGCGGTATTTCTCTAAGACCTCAGCTTCTGGCACTTAAATCACAAACTCCTTTTTGACCTTCGTGATATTTCTATTCCCGTTATGAGTAATAACTACTGCGTCTTCGAGGCGCACCCCCCCGATGCTCGGATAGTAAAGGCCAGGTTCGACAGTGACTACGTTACCCTTTGCTAGGACCCCCCCTCGTTTGCTGAGAAACGGAAGTTCGTGAACTTCCAATCCCAGTCCGTGGCCTGTTGTGTGAATGAACCCACTGCCCTTTTTGAGGTCAGTGTGAAAGCCGCTCTCTTCGAAGTGATCCGCGACCGCCAAGTGGACTTCGGCTCCGCTGATCTCGGGCCGGATCTTCTGAATAGCGAGTTCTTGCGCTTCCTGAACTGCGGTGAACATCTCAGCGAGTTCGCGGGGGGCGTCACCTCGTAACACTGTCCGCGACATATCGGCGTGGTATCGCGATTCTATCGATTGAGGGAAAATATCGAGGACTATCGCAGAATGCGCTTTGATGGGCCCTGAACCGGTAAGATGAGGCAACGCGGAGTCATAGCCGCTCGAAGCGATCACGTCTTTCGACGTGCACCCGTCGTTTATGAGAGAACAGCCGATTATGGCCTTCAGCCGCTCTGACGTAAGCACCTGCCCGTCATACCGCAGCGTATCACCGATGATTTCGCTGCGCCGCAAGGTGGCCAGGGCGGAAGCGAATGCTTTTTCGCTAGCACGCTGTACGGTCGTCATGTGTCCCAGCTCGCGCGCTGTTTTGATGGAGCGCAAGCGTTCAATCGAACCAGATATGGGGTGTAACTCGTAACCGTCGCTCCGAAGCGCGTCAGCTAAAATGATCGGAAAGGCAGCGTCAACGCCTAAGTGCTTAATGTGGCACTCTTTTAGCACTGAGACAAACAGAGCAACTGTAGCGCGGTCGCCTTCCAGTTCGTGCGAATCTCGTTGGAACTCTTCTCGCGAGCGTACCTGATCTGCGGTCGAGGATCGAATCGCCCTCGCACGCTCCATACTCGATACGACGAGCAACGACTGCCCGCCGGTGCGTAAAAACAAGAAGGGGTCTTCTGCCAAAAAATCAGTCAAGTAGTAGAGATTTGCATCTTGGGACGAGGCCGCATATAGCACATAGCCGTCGAGTTGCAGCTCGGTTATTTTTCGATCGAGCGTTCTGATGTTCATCGGGTTCGGTTTTGTTTTAGCTGAAAAAAAGCCTTTGCCACTTCGCGTACCAAGTTGCGAAACCACTTTCGCTGGAATCTCAGATCATCGTTAGCGTGGCGACAATCTCGAGAAGAAGTGAGTATATGGCTGATCCGAGAGTGTCAGTATGGCCGAGCTAGAAAGGCCCTTACATTCGTTGGCGTTTTGCATACAGCGCAACGTCCTTCTATTGGCTCGGCCTCTCCCAATACATCAGCCTCACTCAGCTCTTGAAGCTGTAGGCCACACGACTCGGAACCGCACCACGAGATCTGAAAGAAGCCTTTCTTGCCTTTTGCTTGCTCGGGAGTTTCTATGGCGACTATGTGTGAACGCAGAACCGCTTGTGCTCTTTCAGCGATGGTGTTAAGTACTTCAGTCATCACTTCAGCGACTCGCGCTTGTAGTTTAGAACGCTCGACGACCTCCTTCTTTCCTGTATCCCGCCGCACGAGCGTTACGGCACGTTTTGAAATGTCTCTCGGGCCGACCTCTATGCGCACGGGAACCCCCTGCTTTTCCCACTTATAGAACTTGGCGCCCGGTCGGGTATCATCCGCGTCGAGAACGACGCGGTAGCGCGACAACTGGTGTTTGAGTTCGTTGCACGCTTTCAACACCGCTTCGGAGTTGGCCTGGGCAGTGAAAATGGGGATGATGACAATTTGAGTGGGCGCTACCTCGGGGGGTAGCACTAGACCTTTGTCGTCGCCGTGAACTGAAATGACGGCAGCAATGCAGCGTTCTGAAATTCCGTAGCACGTCTGATTGACGTACTGCTGGTTGCCGGAGCGATCTTCGTACGTGATATCGAACGTCTTCGCGAAATTTGTGCTCAGATGATGAATCGTTCCGATTTGTAAGCTCTTCCCGTCGGGCATAAGCGTGTCGAACGCGATCGTGTAGTTGGCTCCAGGGAATCTGTCCCACTGCGGTCGACGCGAGACGACGTACGGGATACCCAACCTGTCGTAGAACTCCTTGTACAGCGCCACGGCAGCTTCAGTTTGCTTCTTGGCCTCCTCCCAAGAGGTGTGGGCGGTGTGAGCCTCTTTGAAGCTTGTTATCTCTCGCAGGCGGATCAGCGGTCGGGTGTGCTTCGTTTCGTACCTGAAAGTGTTGACGATCTGGTAGATCCTTATAGGAAGATCTGCGTGCGAGCGTATCCAAATGCTAAACATCGGATAAATTGCGGTTTCTGAAGTCGGCCGCAGTGCAAGCGGCACTTCGAGCTCTGTAGAGCCGCCTCGGGTCACCCAGAAGACTTCTTCCTCAAATCCTTTGATATGTTCCGATTCTTTAAGCAGCTCGTTTTCGGGTATGAGGAGGGGAAAATACGTTTCCTCGTGCTCTCGATCGAGAAGCGACCGAAGCATATCGTACGTCAGTTTTCGCAAGGTGAAGCCAAAGGGAAACCATACATACAACCCTTTGATCGGGTATCGCACGTCCATGATTTTCGCATCGACGAGCAACTCGTTGAACCACTCGCTGAAATTGTCGCTCTTCACTCTACCACTCCGATGCAGTTACGCGAATCTGAATATGCCCTCGTCACAAAAGGTGTCATATGCCGAGGGTCATCCGTAACGTGTCCCTGATTGCAGGCGCTAGGCCAACCGTGAGAATAGCAAGCTTCACCAGACCAGTCAGATTTCTTGATTCGCCCTTTAAATACTCATCTACTATAAACAGCACCGGAATTGTCACGATGAGCTTGAGCGGGTACATAACGAACGCCGTGCCGGTGGCTTCAATGAGGAAGTTCGGGAGCACGTGTTTCTCTGCGTACGGGAGGAAGGTGAGGCCGAACGACGTGGCCGTGGCGTCGAGCAGCTGACCGTCGAGCACGAACGCATTGACGCGATCCTTTAGAAGTGTGAAGTTCAACAGGCGAGCAACCACGAAGACCAGGAAGCTCAGGGCCGCGCCGACAGACAATATGAGCACAAATATAGTCGCGTTAAACGACTTTGCCGTTGTGTAAAGGAGCCAAACGTTCACAATGCTCCAGGCCACGCCACCGAGCGCGAAGGGCCAGTAGTACTTGATGCGCGAAACGCGCTCTAAGCCTTTCGATAATATCAGGATCGCGACGCATACAAAGAAGATGAAGAAGTAGATTAGGGGGGTAATCAAGAGATACTTCAGTGGCGCAGCAACGATGCCGGCATCTTCAACCACGCGTAGGGAGCCCCCCACAAAAATATAAGGGGATACTGCGAATATGAAAATCTCATCAACGGTTATGTCTAACTTGTCCAGAAGCTTAACGACTCCAAATAAGCTTAGCCCGAGAATAATCGCCCACGTTATCGTGTTGACAGGATTATATCCAGTGTCGTATATGATGGGGTTTATATAGTACTGGTAGATAAAATTCCCTAAATCGACCGCCAAGTGATCACCGATGAAACAATGGATGCAGCTTCCTAGAATTGTAGTGATGGAACAAGACGCTATACGCGATACTGCCAACGTCCTTACAGAACTTAAACTTGATGGGGCAGGGTTAATAGTCTGCGGACAGCACACGTGCTCATTCGGACGGCAACTAGCGGATATCCTGGGGAACGAATATCCAGCCGAGGTCGTCATCGTCGGTTCGGCCACAATGGAAGAAGTTGAGCGAGTCGCAAGTCGCGCTTCGGACAAGAATTTCGTAATCGCAGTTGGCGGCGGCAGAACCATTGACATCGCAAAGATCGCGTCGGTCAGCGCGAATTTGCCGTTCATTAGTGTGCCTACGGCAGCAAGTCACGACGGAATCGCATCGATGCGTGCTTCCATACGTTTTAAAGAGGGAACCCAATCCATCGAAGCTCAAACCCCCCTTGCAATTATCGCAGACACCAGAATTATAGCTCAGGCGCCACATCGGCTGCTCGCCGCCGGTTGCGGCGACATAATATCGAACTATACGGCGGTGAAGGACTGGGAACTCGCGAGGAAGCTGCGAGGAGAGGAGTTTAGTGAATATGCCGCTGCACTGTCGCTCATGACGACTGAGATTATACTCAATTCGGCAACGCAAATTAAGCCGAATTTGGAGGACTCTGTCAGGCTGGTAGTGAAAGCGTTGGTCTCAAGTAGCGTAGCCATGAGTATTGCGGGGTCGTCCCGTCCGGCTTCAGGCAGTGAGCATAAGTTCAGTCACGCACTTGACGTCAAAGCCCCCAAACCAGCTTTGCACGGCGAGCAGTGCGGGGTTGGAACGATCATGATGGCATATCTGCACGGCGGTGACTGGCAACGAATTCGACAATCGCTCAAGAGCATTGGCGCACCAGTCGATGCTCAAGGTTTGGGCATCGAGGATCAGTACATCGTCGAAGCGTTGCTTCACGCAAAGAACGTGCGACCTGAGCGTTACACCATCCTTGGGGAGGGACTCACGAGAAAAGCCGCTGAAGAGTTGGCGAGGTTCACCTTGGTGATCGAGTAGGCCGCATTGATATCTTTATAACAAAGCAGCGTAACCTACTTGCGTTAGACTACAGTATAAGCAGGTTACAGATACAGGATTGATAGCATGCCAAGAGGAAACGCCCGCATAACGCTGATCGGCGTGGGGTTGGCCAAGGTCGGCGTAGAGTTCGTATTTAACGGACCGACAAACGAATGCGAGACGTGCAAACTTAAGAACACCTGCCTGAATTTAGACATTGGGCGTCGTTACAGAATAGTCAGCGTGCGCGGTAATATGAAGCACGACTGCGCACTGCACGACATCGGGGTCAAAGCGGTCGAAGTGGTTGAAAGTCCCAGTGTGGCAGCAATCGACTCTAAAAGCGCGTTTGTGGGCTCGAGAATCTTGTACAAGCAGAACGACTGCGAGGTCCTTGACTGCAAGATCTACGAACTGTGCCATCCGAATGGGCTCAGACGGGATGACAAGTACGTGATCTCTTCAGTTCTTGGCGACACACCAGAAGCGTGCCCCGAGGGAAAATCATTAAAACTGGTTGAGCTCAACCGCTAAAGACGGACTTTTTTTTGAGTGACATAATCCTGCTGAGACTCGTAGTGAGATCCTTGACCCGCTCACTCGTGTGCAGCAGACAACGTTTCGCTGTCACTACTCGATACTGACAAAAAAGCGTCGGTCCTTGTTACGAAGCTAAACTACGGGGATGCCTCTCACGCTTTAGTCCGACGGGTGCGCT
>PMMR01000038.1:11559-50308 GCA_003162175.1 Candidatus Methanoflorens crillii
GCACCTGCAGCGGTTTCTTCACTGACCGGTTCGGGTCGCTTATGAACTTCCAAGTAATCGACTTCTTCTGCGCCAGCAAATTGAATGATTTTTTCAGCCAAAAGCTTCTTGTAATACTGCACTTGTTGATTGAATCCTAATTCGTAGGGCATTTCGACAATCAGTCTATCGTCAGCGATCGATACGTCAAAGTCCCTATTCAAGTAGTACTTGAACAAGCCCTTGGTTTTTTCGACAGTATCGACAATGGCCCCCCCAATCTTATAGTCATAGGTGATGGTCCGGCCTGCGTACGGTGAATTGAAATCCACGCGCACGCGCCCCCCAATTACGCTCTCGACGGTTCCTGTCCTGTTATCGAGTGTGACACGCATTCCAGGCGCTGGCCTCTTCTCGAATCTACGCGTTGGGACGACCTCAATTAGTTCAGGGATTCGCTGTCCAAAAGCATCTTGTGGTGCAATTTTGATCTGCCCTTCGTAGCCAGGTTTTTTTCCGATCAAATCTTCGTCAAGCCCCTTGACTACCATGTTTTCTCCGACCACGATAGTTATAGGTGCGTAGCTGACGCCCTCTGCTAATAGCCCATTTTCCTTGGCGACATTTTCGTCCGTGGTATCAAAAACATCGCCGTTGTCTAATCGCCCGGTATAGGACAAGCTGATGAAATCGCCCCGTTCAACGGTCATAGGGGATAGTTGCGTCTCATGTTTAAAACCCTTATCTCTGGCAGGACAGAGTTCCGCGATGAAGCTACTCTCTCCGCCGCAGTCTTCAAGGCCGTTTTCAAGCTAAATTTATCGGTGTTAGCGAGTCGACAGCAACATCCTGTCACATCTGCGCACGGGCTCTCCACCGGCTCGTTATGCGTGGTCGATTCGATGCTACCGGAAAAATGTCCAAATTGGCACCAGGGCTGATGCAACTTGAGGAAAGCCGGGTGGTCGTCTTAGCATCACTGAGAATCGTCTTCGGCTGCTGCTGCTGATAAGTGAAACCAGCCAAGTCCTTAACGTAAAAAGCTTAAGACTGAATCAGTGTGACGTTTGCGCTCTCTCCCGGATGAATTTCGATAACAGCACCAAAGCCTCGAGCAGCCATTCCGGGATTCACGATCGTGGTTTTGCCCGAGACAAGCGCGCCTCGCTGCTCGTGTATGTGCCCGCAGGCTAGCACGTCGACGATCCCCACGGCGTGGAGAATTGCCTCACTTCCGACGTGCCTCGAGTCAACCGCGTCTAAGAATCCTTTGGGGGGGGTATGTGAAAGCAACACCGTGGTAGCCCCGACGTCGTTCAAGAGTCTAGCAGCGTAACTCTGTAATTCCGCCTCGCTGAGTTCAAATGGAGTGTTAAATGGCGTTGGATTTGATCCGCCGATGCCGAGGAATCTGATATCATCGTAGTCAAAACTCTTTAGATGTAGGTTTACTGCGGGAGATTCCTCAATCGTTTCAACGATCGTAGGGAGGTCGCAGTTCCCCGGTATCATGAGTGTTGGTACGTCGTCCCCGATGAGCGAAAGCAGCTCTTGGACGAGGGCATTGGGTCCGAAATCTGTAATATCTCCTATTACGCAAACGGCGTCGACGTCTCCCGCCTTAAACAACAGTTGGGCGATATGAGAATAGACCCCGTGCGCATCTGAAAGGGCTAAAAACTTCATGAGCTCTCACAAATCTTGCCAGTACTTATTACGGCCTCTGTTTTAAATCGTTTGTCTTTTTGTGTCGCAGACGTGGAGGATCCCACCGTCCGGAAACCTTGCCGTCGCGCGCGAGCTTGCCAAGTCTTTTTCCCACTTTGCTCGACACTGGCGCGGGCTTCTCATCTTCGTACGGCGTCCCTGGTAGCGGGGTGAAGTAGTGAGCACGTACTCGTCCGCCCGTTGCGACGATCGAGTCAACGAGCTCGAGGCTGTCCAGCTGATCTGCGGCGACCTCGGTCGGAAGTCCGAAGATAAAATCCACAATTGCAGTGACGCTATGGGCGCGGCATGTTTCGAGCGCTGCTACAACATCACGGCGGGAGTGTCCTCGGTGTACTTCGCTTAATACGGCATCGCTTCCCGACTGCGCTCCGATGTGCACTGAAGTATTTGCGCAGTACTCCTTGAGAATCTCAAGAAGCTCATCTGTAACAAATTCTGGCCGCACTTCGCATGGGAAGGTGCCGAAATATACCCGACCACGCAGCGACGTGAGAAGCTCAGTGACGCGGTCGAGCGCGATGTGATGCCCATCTGATCCGTACGCAAACGCGTTAGGCGAGACAAATCTGATGTATGAAAGGTACCTGCTGTAGAAAGCAATAGCAGCCGCGCTGCGATGCCGCATTTTTGTGCCGAATAAGCGCGGCGTTTGACAGTACTTGCAGTTGTATGGACAGCCACGGCTGATCTCGATAGGGGCCCGGAAGTTCTCGATGAAGGGCGGATACGCGTCGAGATTTACGTGAGGCCTTGGGTCTGTTTTGCGGATTCCATCGGGGCTTCTGAACGCAATGCTGCGCACCCCGTCCACGTCGTCATCGCCTTTCAACGCAAGGATTAGCTCAGGGAGCGTTTCCTCGCCCTCACCGATCACGACGAAGTCAAAATGCTCTAGTGCCTCGGTCGCTCTCGCTGAAGGATGAGGGCCGCCGGCGATGAATATGGACCGAGTGCGTGCGTTTGCTACCTCTCGATAGACGTCGGGTGCCTGCGGCGTCGCGAGGCTGTAAATCATTATGCCATCGCGCGGACTTGATGAAAAGTTTACCTCAATGCCCCGCGAGAGGAGTATTGCTTGGATGGCTGCCAAGCTAAACATATTCTTCTTGTCAAAGCGTATAGTTACGCTTGAAACGGGATTGGGGTGAAACAAGCTATGCATAGGCCGAAAGCTATGATTCCTAAGACCACGCGCTTAGCATCGAGCTTTTTCATGTCGTTGATCGGCTGCGGATGTCCCCCGGCTGCGAACAACAACGTGAAGAGCGCCCAAAATAGGAGCATTTCTCCGTTTAAACCGTTCAAAGAGTAGTAAATGCCGCCAGTCATAAGGATAAGCGGAACCGCCGCCGAGATGTACGTCGTCTTGTCTCCGGATAGGGCCCTGGCGATATGCCCGCCGTCGAGTTGTCCTACTGGGAGCAGGTTCAAACTGGTTATGAGCATGCCCACCCATCCCGCAAACGCGATTGGATGCAAGCTTGTTGACGCCGCGGGAACAACTTTTTCGATCAGCCCAAAGAGAATCGGGACGCCGAGCGCCGCTGTGGGCATTAGCGCGGTACCGGGGGTGATGGGGGGGAGCAGCAACCCCACTATTGTGACGACGACAGCTGCCGTAAGGCCTACGAGTGGACCAGCTACGCCCACGTCAAAAAGTGACTTTCGATCTGGAATAGCCCCCTTAAGCTGTATAAGTGCGCCGAGAGTTCCGACCGGCGAAATAAATGGTAGCGGTATGAAGAATGGTAAACTTGCCCTCATTCCGCGCCGCTTTGCGACCAAATAGTGAGCCAGCTCGTGCGAGCCTAGCACAAACATGACCGCAGCCGCGAAGGGCAAGCCCTT
Organism: Candidatus Methanoflorens crillii; assembly: GCA_003162175.1. Classification (GTDB taxonomy): domain Archaea; phylum Halobacteriota; class Bog-38; order Methanoflorentales; family Methanoflorentaceae; genus Methanoflorens; species Methanoflorens crillii. Next base: position 15,118 of record PMMR01000038.1, read on the forward strand.
GTAGATGAGCAATGGCTGCTCAAAAGGGTTGACGCCGTAAAAAAAGACAGCGCCGGTGAGCATTATGGCAAAAACGGTGGCGACTGCAAGAACAACATTGACGTGCTTTTTTTCGCCAGCGTCGCTCGCGGGCGTAGCCAGGAGCACATACTCGCCGTGTTCGCGCCGCAGTTCGATATCGTAACCTCTCTGGGCGAAGTCGTTCCAAAGGTGCGTGAAAAGCGTCTTGCTGTCAACCTTAGGTTCGCCGTAATACTTGATGACAGACCCGCTGGTTCGTACCTCGTACACCTGGAACACCGCGTTGATTCGTTCTAAATCGCTTTGTTCAGTCACTTTTCAACCTCAACAAAACCTTCAACGCAGTTTACGAGAACATGCGATCCGGGCTTGATTGCGGCGATCGGGTCTACCTCAAGCTTGTCGATGAGGGGGATGTTTGAAATGATCGCCCCGACAGCCACAATTGTTTCGCTTACGGCGTTAATAATTGCGGCCGGAGCCTTTTCGTTTCTTTTGAGCTGGTAAAGTACATAAGATCCGACGGTCGATCCCTTGCCCTGCGGAAAAACGAGAACCGTTCCTGCAATTGAGGTGCCGCGCAGCTCGTGATGTTGATCGATTATGACTCCTTGTTTGGGATCGACACCTCCTAAGAACGAGAGCGGTTGACGTGTAACTACGGCAGGCCCCTCGCCAACTCCTTTGGCTATTATTCGTCCTTTTATGCGCTTGAGCATAGATAACCCCGTTGCTGTGCAGGTTCACGCGGTACACGCGGCCGTGATGCAGTTCGCTGTCGTTCCCATGCATGTATGCGAATTGCACAAGCTTGGCCCGTACTCAAGAGCTTTTCCGGAATTAACCATCATGCGTCGTTTTTCAAACGCTGGAGAGACGATCATGCAAGTGTCACAGATCACGCGGGCCCCGCTCGCTTCAATGCGCGATATCACTGACTTGGAACGATCGGCTACGAACCGCGAGGTACAAATCCAGAGAGGCCGCGCAACTGTGCGTTTTTCTAAAAGGCGCGCGATCTCTGCGAGTTCTGAGGGTGAGCAGTGTGGGCATCCCAGCACAACCACATCAGGTTCGCTCGATGAATAGATATCAATGTCTGAGCGGTCTACTTCGAGGATTTCTTGTTGTACCGCTCGCTCGTTGGCAAAGAAAAGAGCCACAGAGCCTGAGGCGGCCATTGCGGCACCCAGAGCTTTCAACTCATCAGCCTTCGGTAGAGCAACAAATGAAAACTGTGGCACATGTGATTTGACCATTTTGCCAACTACGTATCCAAGTGCGCCAAAATCACTTCCGGCCAAGGGGAAATCTAATCTCACCGAGATATCAGGAACTCTATTCTCGTCGCGGTGGTAGCCGTAGTTAGGCGTCTTCCCGACGAGGGCAGAAGCAAGTGCGCTAGGCCCTCCTTCTCGATTGGTGCGCGCCCCAAGAACGGAGTTCGCATAAGACACCGCGGAGGACTCAGCCCAGCTCAAATGGGCCCCAGCTCGTGGAGCATTAATATAATAAGGCGTGCAAGTACACTGGGCATCGATTCCGAGCAGTTCATATTGTCTTATAATAGCCAGTTGCTTTTCTACGAAGGTTTCGTCGATACCCATCTCTCTCCATTTATATCGGTCCATGCCCATGGGATTGAGCATTGTCGGAACGACGACTTTGCCGCTCAAGTCTGTAAGGTACTCGAGCCCAGCTTCGCCAATTGTTTTATAGGAAACACCAGCGATTTGTGCACTCTCGATTGGGATAAGCCTTTCAGCGTTGTAGATATCACCGAGTGAGACTAAGATCTCCATCGCTTTTTGTTTGACGGCGCCTGATTCGCCCGCGAGGATACCTTCTTCATCTCTCGTAAGGTGCATTGTTAGTATATATCTTCACATTACTATAAAAACTAGCTGGAAGTATTTAGAGCCCGAATGGGGGGCATATACGGAAAATCCGATCGAATACGTGCTGCGACGCCGCCCAGCCAGCGCAGGCATGACGCACGAATTCTTTAGAGTCACGCGTCAACGGAGCTCACTGTTTACTGTCGCACTGCGCTAAGAGCGTGTGCACGAGCCGGCTCCAATATTCCCCACAACCGTTATCTTGCAAAAGCTACCATTGACTCGTAGTGATCGAAAAAGTAAGCCCGCCCCTGTTGCTCAAGTTGAAGACTCTAGCCACGCATGGTTACCCAGTGCTGCGTCGTGATTTAATGCCCCCTTTTTCGCATGGCGAAAATTATTGACGATCCGCGAGCGCTTCCAAAATGGAGGTTTGTATTCGTCTGCAAATCACAGCGCTGCTTGGATGAACGACTTATCGAGCTGAAGGAACTCGAAAACAAGTTCCCGCAGTACCAATACAATTACAAGTGGGAGCAAATCGGCAACAACTACGTCGTTCGCTTGGTTAATATAACGCAACGCTGAGCCGGCGAGGCGCTTGGATCAGGAGTGAGCCTCGTTCCTGCTTGAGCGAAGAACGCGCTTTTCATATCTTGTATCTTGTGGCTTGTTGTGTTGCCTTGCCGGAACCTTGCCAAAAGCGTCAAAACTTTTTTTGTTTGTTTGGGTGAGATGGAGACGCAGCCAATTACGTTCTTAGCAGTACGTTGCGGCACGCGAACCTTTTGGCGCTTTGTGATGCTTTATGACTCTGACAAAGCAACCTAAAGGCGGAGAGCCGGATTTCTTCTAATCGAACGGGCCACTAGTCTGAAATCTAGCTATCGATGATTCTACTCTGGGTGGGCGCGCTTGATGGTGGCCGCACTTGCTCATTTGCTGGGATACCTCTGAGCATATGCCGCCGCGATACTTCGTGAAAAACAAGACAGACGCGCTTAAAGCGTGCCAAGATCAGACGTTTTATCCTCTCTAGACACCTCTTTTAGCCTACTCACCCCGTCGATTTGTTCAATGACCTCGACCGCAGCCGGGGGGACGAGATGCTGCCAGGGTTCGTTACGCAGCATCCTTTTTCGAATTTCTGAGCCCGAGTAGACTTCACGTTGATAGAGCGGAGATGACTTGACCTCAAATCGCGCCTCGTTGAAGAGTCGGATAACATACGGATTGTTAGTGTAAACGACGTCAAAAAGAGGCGTCATGGATATTACGTGCGATACCCATACCGCGTTTCTACGGATATCTTCGATTGGGATCACATACAGTAATGCATCAAGATCTCTTAGCGAGCGCGTGATCATTAGTATTCGTTCGCCGGCCGTAAACGGATCCGAAAACGTATGACTCAGCTGTGCACTACCGACACCGATAATGATTTCCTCGCATTCGCGGGCTATTTCTTCGAGGACTTCTTGATGTCCGAAGTGATACGGCTGAAAACGGCCTATGTAAAACGCGCGCATAACGTTGGGGGTCTCTCTCTTGGGAATTGCCCTTGTAGTATTATAACGCTTTTGTTCACCCTTATTCGATATCCGAGCTTGCGAAGTGCAATCCAGCAGTGTTTAAGCGCGTTTTTCGGTTTTTGAGAGGATAGATTTGAACCCGCGACACTGAAATAAGGAACTCAGTGGGCAACCGATTGAAATATGTTTAGTATAGGTAATGCAATGCTGTCATGATGACAGACGATCGCGGAGGCTTGGCTAAGGCGTTGGGGGATACAATTGGTGCCGGTAGGGAGATCGTGAGTGTGAGGCGTTTGCTGCACCAGAGTAGCGAACTCATTGATAATATTGCCGAGCTAACCGACAAGCGCGCGAAACTGAACCCGCTTCCGGGCTCACTGCGAAAGCGGCATATGCGATGTGGTAAGCGAAGCTGCCGCTGCAGGACCGGTGCACTGCACGGCCCCTACTACTATTTTGAGCCCTCGCGGCAGCACGGCAAGTGGCGGTACGTGTCGAGCGAACGTCTTGTTGAAGTGAAGAAGGGCATCGCTGACTGGAAAAAGCAGCAGGAAATCGACGAAATGCTGCAGACGTGTGCTTCACGGCTGGACGCCGTTCTCAAAACGCTACAGCGGGAAGTCGAATTGCTCGTGCAACCGGCGCAGTGAGCTCTTCGCAAAGACGGCGCGGCAGCACTATTTTTGGGCAGAAGAATTCCTACTCTAGTTAGCAGCAATCTATTTATATACATAGAGTAGGATAGCACACACTCAAGGTAGCGCCGTGCACGGCGGGTGCCGCACCGCGCAGGAATTGCCAATGGCGCATATCCATTTGCCGGACGGGGTCTTTTCGATCCAATGGATACTCTTTTGGTGGCTGCTAGCGGCCACCCTCAATACGATGCCCATCATCGTCGCCCGCCGGCAGATCGTCACGGCCCAGCGGCTCACTATTGCGGCGATGGTAGCAGCAGCATCGTTTGCGATCTTTCAGGTAAACGTGCCGTTCGCCGGCGGAGACTTGGCTGACTACAATGCATATTCAGAAAGAGTAAGACAATGCGGAAAACTGGTTATGTAATTATTGCAACCGTTTTGGCTGCGTTAATTGTCTCGGGAGCCTTCGCAGGCATTTACCTCTCAAACCCTACAACTTCCAGCACTACAAGTTCTAGTGGAGTGATACACGTAGTTGCCGCCGAAAATTTCTGGGGCAGTCTGATAACTCAGCTTGGCGGAACACGGGTTAGTGTGACAAGCATCGTTTCAGACCCCAATGCTGACCCTCACGAATACGAAAGCAATACCGCTAACGCCATAGCAATAGCAAATGCCCAGTTTGTAATTATTAACGGAGCCGGATATGACACTTGGGCTCAACAGCTTATAGCCGCCAGCAGTACCCCACATCAAGTGGTCTTAAACGTGCAGGAACTCATTAATCAGACGGGTGATGCCAATCCTCACTTCTGGTACAGTCCTACTTATGTGAATGAAACAGTGAAGGCTATGTATCAGGATCTTGTTTCCATAGATCCCTCTCATGCTTCATACTATACACAGCAGTATGATGCGTTGAAAGCATCGCTAGCGGTATACAACGGGCGTATCGCTGAGATAAAGCAACAGTTTGGAGGCGTGAAAGTAGCATCAACAGAGGGCATCTTCGGGTATCTGGCGAACGCCACTGGTCTTGACCTTGTTTCTCCTCCCGCATTCATGGAAGCTGTCTCAGAAGGAAACGATCCCCCAGCGCAGAGCATCGTGCAGTTCGATCAGCTTATTACGAATGGAACTGTTAAAGTGCTGGTCTACAATGCGCAAACGGTGACGCCACTCACTCAGAGCACTAAAGCATTGGCCTCTCAATATAACATTCCGATCGTTCCAGAGACGGAGACTATCCAACCGCCGGATGCCTCGTTCCAAGTCTGGATGAATGCGCAGTTAATCATTCTTCAGAATGCACTTAACCAACAAGCCCTTGGGAAATAACGAATGAGTGCACAGCACGAGATCATCACGTCCAAGAATCTAGTGGCGGGCTACCCAGACAACATAGTTTGGCGAGACGCCACTTTCTCAATCGATCGCGGCGAGTTTGTAGCGGTTATCGGCCCTAACGGAGCGGGCAAGACAACTCTGTTTCGTTTGCTCCTTGGTTTGCAGCAACCTGTCAGCGGCGCGATCAAGATATTCGATGCAGCGCCCAAACGTGGCAATCCACAGATTAGTTACGTGCCTCAGCGTCACATATTCGACGATGACACAAATGTTGAATCCCTTGAACTTGTGCGACTGGGATTCTCCGGCAAAAAATGGGGTCTGGGCCTGTTTTCCCACGAGGACCGCAAAGCTGCTCTTGATGTGCTGCAAGACGTTGGAGCTACAGACTTGGCTCATCGCTCGCTCGGCATATTGTCGGGCGGAGAACTGCAGAGGATATTTCTGGCAGAGGCGCTGGTAAGCAAACCCACTCTCCTTTTGCTCGATGAACCCTTGTCAAATCTTGACATGAGACGCGAAAGAGAATTGCTTCATCTTATAGATGGCGTAGTTCGATCGCGCAACGTGACTGCACTTTTGATAGCCCATAACATCAACCCTCTTTTGCCGTATCTCGATAAAGTGATTTACATCGCTAACGGTAAGGTGGCGACCGGGACGCCGAAAGAGGTCCTGACATCAGCAAGTCTCTCGGCTTTGTTCGGGGTTCAAGTTGAGGTTCTTCGGGACTCTAGGGGCAACATTGCAGTTGTAGGCATAGAAGATTACCACCGGTGTCAACCAGAATGACTTTCAGCATTAATCCATGGATCGATCTGCAACAGATGCTTCAGTACCAGTTCATGCAGCACGCCTTCGAGGCAGGAACGATAGTCGCAATCCTCGCGGGCATTGTTGGCTACTTCGTTGTGTTGCGCCGTTCTTCATTCGCAGCGCACGCGCTCTCCCACATCGGTTTCTCTGGGGCAGCGGCGGCCGTACTAATCGGGGTCAGCCCAATTTACGGTCTTCTCCTTTTCACAAGCGTGGGCGGACTTGGGATAGCCGCGCTTGGCCGACGCGCCGCTAATCGCGACGCCGAAATCGGAATAGTTCTCGCATTCATGCTTGGCCTAGGTGTGTTGTTCCTCAGCCTCTACACCGGCTATGCAACTGAAGCGTACTCCATCTTGTTTGGAGAAATACTGGGCGTCAGTTTCAGCAATGTGCTTTTAACCTTCGTTGCCGGTGTGATAGTTCTGGTTCTGATCTCGCTTGTATACCGACCTCTCTTGTTTGCATCGCTGGATGAAGATGTGGCGGAAGCAAAGGGAATGCCCGTAGTCTTGCTCGGCATAGTATTCATGCTGCTAGTCGCGGTCGCAACGTCGTTTGCGGTTCAGGTAGTTGGTGTCCTCCTCATTTTCTCATTGATGGTCACGCCAGCTGCGACGGCTCAGCTATTGGCAAAACGACCGGGGCGAGTCATAATTATTTCTGTAGTCATTGCTCTGATAGCAACGTGGTTGGGGCTCTTTATTGCTTTTTTTGAGCCGTACCCAGTGAGCTTCTTTATAACAACCATCGTCTTCGTCTTTTACTTGTTTGTTAGGTTCATCACTCCAAGAATCAGAAACTTCCTGTCTGGTTTCGGGGAAAGCACGATTAGTTAACGTGGTTGGGGCTCAACATTTTGACATTCGACTGATCTATTCGTCGGATGCCCCTGTGGCCTCGAAGATGGCAAGTAATGTGTCGAGGGCATCGCTCCGTATCACGAAGTTGTCCACAGTTCTGTATCGAGTGGTCATAAGCGTCGTTCGTATGCCCTCAAATGCTCGGGTTATGTAGTTCTCCCGAAAGAAAGCAATATCGAGATCGCGTGTCCCGCTGCCGGCGACGACGAGTATCGTTTTATCACCGTAACAGTAACTTATGCCTCTCAGCAGTACGTACCCAGAAGAGGTTGGTAGGTGCAGCACATTGCCAAAGTGCTCTTGGTACTAGTCCTGAAGAAGGATAAGGTACCTTTCCAACGCAGCAGCGCCGCTTCTTCATCCGATTCAGCAAGAATCACGAAATCTGCGGGAAACCGATCTTCCGCCAATCGATTTGAATCGTATACCGCGTGAGAACTGCCCGCGTCCTAAGACGTTTGATATGGTAAGCAGCGGCGTTGCCGTCGCTGAGGCCGAGGCGCGCGTCAGCTTGTATTTGTAGTAGCTTTTGCCATCCGTGCTCTGTCGTGGGCTCAAAAAAGCTAACGCACGAGATCGACGATCGCGCATTTGCCCCAGGACCACGCATGCAACGTGCTTTAAATAAGTGCAGCACCACTCACACTGATGCTCGCAAAGCGGATTGTTCTGTGTCTTGACGTCAAATACGGAACGGCAACAGGGCACTCGTCGTGAAGGCACGACTTATGTGCCTTCAGTGATTGCTGTTTCCAAAAGATGTAGTACAGCCCACAGCAGTGCGGATTTATGAAAGTATTAGCCAAAATCATGCATTGGTCGACTCGAAACCAGTCAAAGAGCACGATCTGATCAAGATACTCTCGCGCGTGCTCGAGGGCGCCTAATTGTGAGGATAAAGCTTAATCGCCATAACGGCAAACGGAGGGTTTTACGTGGAGTGGAAAGAACTGTGGGGCGTTGAGATTGAGAGTTCAAAAAGCGTCGCCCTGAGGGTCAGCGTCTCCCAAAGGGAGGACACTGCGACCAAGGTACTCAGCATTCGCAAATGGATCCGGCGCGGCACTGAAAGTTATCCGACAAAAGGTGGTTTCGCGATACAGGTCACGCCTGACGCACTCGATCAGCTGACAAGAGCTTTAGAAGCCGCCAAAGACTACGTGAGCGAAAGCGAGTGATTACCGACATCATCAACTTTCTGTCGTAGGGCGGAGTTCAAAGCGCTGGCTGTCGCTTAAGACGATTTTTGACACCGTAATGCTTCTATACTCATAAGGCGTATTACATGTGAATGTCGGACGCGGAGCTCGAAAAATTCATCCGAGAGAAAATTCGGCAGCTGGGGGTGGACGGATTATATGATAATCCGAAAGTGACGCTCGTAGCTGAGCTCATTTATGGGACCCTTGAACGAGCTCTGGAAGCAGCCCTGAATTACGACGTCGTTGACGACATTATCGCGCTGTACCGAAATCGGTCCGATATGACGGCAATCAGTGCCGAAGCAGAACACCCGGACGTATACAACAAAGCAGTAAAAGATTATGGTTCGTGGCGCGGAGCTTTAAAGGCTGCAAAATCAAAGTGCGAACAAATGCGCGCAATCGAAAAGGACGAATGGACGTTTCCCAACTACAAAACGCCAGAGTCGTCCGAAGAACTGACCGCGAGCGCTGACGCAGACAATCCAACCAATTCGAGCAAAGACTCACTTTAGGTACCCTTTTTCTTGCTTGAGATGTGCGACAATACGACTGCGAGGGCGGCGGTTTTGAATATCGCGTCTTAGGCTGTTAGGAAGGCCTGTAAGCGTGTCCCGCGCGTAGTTTAGGTAAATATTTATATTTTACTCCCGTACATATTAAGATAAGAGACGAATCGCTGGTGATAGAGATGGGTGAATATGACTTCGATCGCCTGACGCGTTACAGAAGAGTTGACGTGCTTTCAAAGGCACTAGATGATGAAAATGAGCACCAGCGATTTAGAGCCGTTGACGCACTCGAAGCGGTCGCGCTCGCTTCTGGCAACGCAGATTCCGCGGCCCGCGACATCTTGACTCAAGCGGCAACGCAGAGCGCGCACGAGGACGTCAAACTGCACGCGAGGATCGTGCTGAGAACTCTTGAAACCTCTCAAGAAGACCGAATCGGGAAGACCGAAGAACAGACAAAAAACGGCCCGAAGCACCAGGATCTAAAAAGAAACTCGGTGCACAAGCCGCTGCGGGAACCCCATCCAGAGAGTGGGCTTCTGTGCGAACTTGATGAAGATTGCACGACCTTGATTGTCCGCGGAAGCACTCTAAGCGCACGTAACAGGCCAAGCGCTACAAAAGAGGGGTCTTGGGACAAAGAGGAAAGGGTATGGCGATTTCCGATCAATCGAGCATCGATTGAGAGTCTGAAGAACGGAGGCGTTGTGTTGCACCCGACTGTGCACTGCTTGTGCACGTCTTCGCAAAATACGTGGGCCGTGGCAACTCGCAACAAGAAGTGGGTCAAGGTGCTAGGGGATACGCATGAGATCGAGGACGCGCTAAAGCAAGTGCCGGGGTCTCAATGGGATAGCGCGGAACGCGCCTGGATAATCCCGTTTAAAGCTGATTCTTTAAAACGTCTGATACGGATCGATGGACTCTACGTGAGCCCGTTCATACTCGACTAGCGCACTTGGTAGGAACGTCTGCGCTCAAAACTCGATCGCTCACAAATAGAAGGTAGCCTCTCCAGCGCGGTCAAAAAAGAAAAAAAGGAGTAATAGAGAGGGCTATTACTCAGGCTTTGATATCAGCTTAGTCTTGCTAAGTATAGCACCGTCTTTCGAGTGAGGTGCTCTCTTTACGGTGTCGTCAGCCTTTTCCATTTCACGAGCTTCGTCTACGAGCTTAGCGGCAGTGCGCATCATGTCGTGAGATGCAGCCGTAAGCGGGACGTACTTTTCCCAATCTTTCGTCATGAAGCAGGCTTTAACGTTCACATCAGCAACTTTAGCGGCCATTTCGTACGCCGCTATCGCCTTCGCGCGGGCGTACGGGTTACTGAACTCATTGATCGTCGCTTTTTCCGCCGTCATAACAATCTTAGGTAACTCGTATTCTTTGCCTTCTTTGATAGCTGTAATGCATGTGTCGAGCGCAGTTTGGAGTACCCTAAAAGTACCGGTCGCGGCCAGAACTTTCATTAGGTCGGCATTGTAAATGGCCATTTCTATAGGGTCAAGCCACTCTCTCCGAGCACCAATCATTGCGTCGGCGTTTATAAGGATGTATCCGAACCCTCCCTCTTCTTCAAGCTTGTCCTTAAGCTTGCCTGAGTCTGTGATGACAACAACTTTCTTCCCGGCATTTTTCAGCAATGTTCGTGCCTTTGTCGGGCCTGGCTGAGCCGCATTGGGAGACACCACGACGCACAAGTCTGGCTCAAATTTCAGCAGCGCTTCGACAACCTTCTCGGCATCTTCCTCTTTCATCTTCGTGCCGCTCGTTACGGTCACCGCTTCGAAGTCCTCGCGGTCCGCACGCTCGTCGAGCAGCAAATCAGTCATCAAACCGCTGACGATATTACCTATTTTCGCGATTCCTAATTTCACCATTTTCCTTCACCTGTCACCTTAGAACTAATCAGTGGTTCCCATGAACCATTATCTTTCGTAAGTTAAGGGAGACTGTATTTATCTCTTTTGGTTACCGCTAGGACTGAGGCTTTTGCAGGCCGCTATCGACAAACGGAGCCCGCAGCGATTATTTTGGATCAGCGTAATCGCTAAGTATCTCATGTAGGTTGAACTTGAACGGTCCAAGCTCTCCCCCATAGTTGCCTGCTGAGATCTCTATTATTCCTTGTGCGTGCGCCGCGGCAAGTATCCCCCGCTTCATCGCTTCTGCGATGACCTCTTCGCTTAGGCCGCATATTACTATCTCGTAAATCGACTTTACGCCGTCTGGGACAAACGAATCTGGTACCTTATCTTTGAGGGTCGGGGCAAGTCGGTGGTGTGTGGAGGCTTTCATAAAAGTCGAATACGTCGGACAACCCACCTTAGATCCTGATGCAACAATTCCACCCGGAAATGGGGTTATCGTTCCATCAACCGATTTAATTGCCCCAATAGCTGCCTGGGCAGCCAGCAGGGCTGAACCTTGTGAGTCGCCGTAGATGAAGAAATTGCCCCCTGCTACACCTTTTTGCACGCCATAGGTCTCCTCACAGATGAACTCTCCTTCGAGTATGGGGATTGCCCACACGTCTCGTCCGCCAACCGTGGTCTGATACTCGTACCCGTCGCCAAAGAAGTGGAGTTTGACGGGCACGGTTTCCTCAGATTCCAGCGCGTTGAAAACAGCAGTTGTTGCTGCGGTGAGAACGCATTCTCCTATCCTTTCGATAAGGTTGCTCTTTATCTGTTTCTTCGACGGGTGAACAACCATAATTATAACCCCTGGTCTGCCGTCGGGAGTCTCACTTGGCATCACATAGCGATCAATTCCCGCTTCGGCGCTGCAGCCGATGACTGAAGTGGCAAATCCGGTTGCAACCGTAGCGGCAGTTTCGGCAAGCGCTGTCGTCGTGCCTGTGATTAAAACACGTGCGACATAGACAGGGAATGCCTCTGCGTAGGTGTCGTCAATTTTTACGCCGTTTACCTTCATTTGAAACCTTCCAACTTTCTTTAGCAGTCTTTAGCGTCGTCCGCTATTATATCTTTCTGTTTCACAAAAGGGCCATAAAATCGCTCATTCTGTCGACGCGGCCTCTCAGCAAACGTTACAGAACACCGCGTTTCAAGACTCAGTTGGGGCGTTATAGGGGTGCACACAGCTGCAAGCAGCTGCCAGACAACATTTATTGCCTACGGCATCAATAAACTGTGCTGCAAAGTGTTTATTGCACATTGTCCTAACGTATAATGATGCGATATCCGCGCAATCGTTTTGTCGTTCAGGAACATTTCTCGTCGCACCATCATTATGACTTCCGCTTGGAAATGGACGGAACATTGAAGAGCTGGGCCATTCCAAAAGAAGTCCCTCGGGAGAAGAAAGTTAGGCGTCTCGCGGTGCAGGTTGCGGATCACGATGTGAACTACATAGGGTTCGAGGGAGAAATCGCAGAGGGTGACTATGGCGCCGGGATAGTGCGGATATACGATTCCGGGGATTATTACTTGCTTGAAAAGAAAGAAGAAAAGATTAAGGTCGTCCTGCTCGGCAAGAAGCTTGAGGGCGTGTACGAGCTCATTCGTTTGAAAGATCAGAAAAACTGGCTCATATTTATGGTAGGGGATCGCGCGCACGTGATTAGTTGATTAGAGGCAACATATGGCACGTTCAAGAAAGGTGGTTTGCGGGGACGGGTGCAACGGTTGCAATGTAATGAATGCCGCACTTATCGTACCTGTTCACAAGATGACGGAAAAGGACTTTAAGAAGATGGGCATCGATTATTGGAGCTCAGACTTTAGCGACGTATTTTCGAACGGAACGTGACCGGGCGTCTCTGTTTGTGGCTTTCACGTCGGTCGCGACTTCACAAGAAAGCGAAAAGCAATAGCTGAACGTTTGCTTGTTTGTGAACAATATGCAAATGCTGCCTCAAGAGGACTTCCAAGGCATCGGAAATCTAAAACAGCAGTTCGGTATCGATTTCAGAATGATTGCCTGTGACACGTGTTTTCTTGCATCTAGTGTTGCCACTGTGAGGAAACATCAGCCCGCCCCCCACGTGTACGCGAGCAAAAAATTGTCAGACCGACGAGTGGGTTGGGTCTACCGCGAGGCGTATGCACTGGCGCTGTCGGGCAAATATCTCGAAAGCCTTGCGCGATTTGATGAGGTCATCAGGCTTGAGCCCGCGTACGTGCACGCGTGGAATCAGAAGGGCCTGTGCAACTACTTCCTAGGGCGGTACGCAAGTGCTGTGCACTGCTTCGACAAAGCCAGCGCACTCGATTCGCGCTACGTCGAGTCGCATAACAACAAGGGCTGCACGTTGCAGAGGCTGGATGAGTTTGACGTCGCGATTGAGTGCTTTGATGCAGCAGAATCGATACGAGCCGGTTTGTTTGAGACCTCAAATAACAAGGCTATCTCGCTGATTGCACTGGGCGACTTTACGGCGGCTCTGACGTGTAGTGATCGTTGTATTTCCGCGCACGGTGTGAACTGGTCAGTATACGCCTTGCGCAGTCTTTGCTTTTTAGCGCTAGGCGAAATCAGCGAGGGCCTTTTTGATCTCAGGCTTGCTGAAAAGCTTGATTGTGGGAACAAGCACGTTCTGGCACTCCTTGACGTTTTCAGTCGCGCTGCTCTGAGTTGAATGAAGGCCAGCTTGAGCTCAGGTACGAGGCTCGAGCGTAGCGTGGCAGTCGTTTGGCGCCCTTCACAAAGCTTTTCAACAATAATTGCTATGTAGAACTCGTATGCCCTTAGATGATCAAGAGCTGGAGCAGATATCAAATATGCTCGAACGTGGTGGCAAGATGCTTGCCGATCACTGCGTCGTCTGCAAGTCTCCCCTATTCAAGTTTGAAGGCAAGACGACGTGTCCTGTTTGCACGTACAGAAAGATGCAAAACGCCATTAAGACATCAGAAAGCCCCGCGGAGGTTTCGCCACAAGTGGTAGAATCGACGCAATCAGTGAGCACGAGTCAACCTGTGTCCTTGGACGACGTGATGACTGAACTAATCTCAAACGTGGCGATCGAGATGAGAACGGAAACGGACTTAGCGCGAATCCATATGCAGCTCGAATGCATAGAGCGCGGGCTCCGAATCATTCAGCTTATCCGAGGAATCGATTCTCTCGCCGGCGATGCGTCACGAGTAGGCTGAGCCTGCATCAATCGCGCCGGCAAGGCTGGCATTACGAAGTGAGAATTCTCAAAGCGCGTGGTTTCCAGCGAAGCAAATGGAGGCAAAGAGGAACTCGTCATGCAGCTTGACAAACATAAGGATACTTCTATCGATGGCTTGAAGGAACGGGTCTTGGAGTTGGCAAAGAGACGCGGATTTCTCTGGCCCTCGTATGAGCTCTATGGAGGGGTTGCAGGACTGTGGGATTACGGCCCTTTTGGCGCAATGCTGAAACACAGAGTCGAAAGCGCGTGGCGCGACATCTTTGTTGTAGGCGAGAGTGCGCTCCCGATTGAAACGCCCACCATCGGGGTCGAAGAGCTTTTCCTCGCCTCTGGGCACTTATCAAACTTCGTGGATCTCATCGTTGAATGTGTAAACTGTCACACGGCTTTGAGGGCTGATCACGTCGTTACGGAGTACCTCAAGAGCAGGGGAATCGCTGCCGATCTCTGCGACCCCGGCATTGCCGGCGCGTGCGTGCCGTCGAGCGAAAAGACCCAGCAACAGATAGATTCTCACGGTATTACGTGCCCGGATTGCGGGGGGCCTTTGGGGAAAGTGCACGATTTCAATTTGATGTTTACCACTCATATAGGGCCGGGCACCCAGCGAAAGGGATACCTTCGGCCTGAAACAGCACAAGGGATCTTTGCTGACTTTCCGAGGCTTTTGAGATTTCATAGAGACCGACTGCCCTTTGGCGTCGCGCAAATTGGAAAGTCATACAGAAACGAAATATCACCACGCCAAGGCGTAATTAGATTGCGAGAATTCACTCAAGCCGAAGCCGAAGTGTTCGTTGATCCACGCGAAAAGAACCATCATCCGCGGTTCGATGAAGTAGCTAACGTCGAAATCAATATTCTGTCAAAGGATTTCGTTGGCACGGCCTCAGTCAAATCTGCGTGCGAACGAAACATCATCGCGCATGAGTATTTGGCCTACTACATCGCCCGTTGCCAGGAGTTTTTTATCCGAGTGGGGGTTCGCGAATCGCGACTCAGGTTCAGACAGCACTTGCCCGATGAGATGGCGCATTATGCGGTCGACTGCTGGGATGCAGAGGGACTTACGCAACACGGGTGGATTGAGCTTGCGGGAATCGCAGACCGAACGGATTACGATCTGAAACAACATGAGCGGCAAAGTGGCCTCCAAATGGCGGTTTTTGTGCCGTATGAGGCACCTAAAGAAGTGGAGCGGATCGTCGTTCGTCCAAACATGGGATATCTGGGTCCAAAATACAAGGGCAAAGCCAAACAGGTGGCAGCCTTCCTCTCAGGGATCCGTCACCCCGAAGGGGCTATCGTCTTTGACGGACAGGTTGTAGACCCCGAGGGCTACGCGATAGAAACTGTTAGAGAGTCCATCTCAGGGGACTTTGTGACCCCGCACGTTATCGAACCATCCTTTGGCATCGACCGATCTATCTACACCATTCTTGAACACGCGTACGATGAGGACACAATCGACGGCGAAAGGCGAGTCGTGCTGCGGCTGTCTCCTCACATAGCCCCGGTCGAAGTAGCGGTATTTCCCTTGGTGAAAGCATTGAACGAAAAAGCTTTGGAGGTCTTTCGCCTCCTTCGGCGTGCGGGTCTTTTGGTCGAGTACGACGATTCAGGCACGATTGGGCGACGGTATCGAAGACAAGACGAGATCGGAACACCGTTCGCCGTTACTATCGATCACGAAACTATTGAAAATTCGACGGTAACCGTCAGGGATAGAGACACGACAAAACAGGTCCGGAGCTCCATTGAATCCTTAGCGGACGTCTTGCGTGAGATGCTTGTCCGCGGATTTGATAAGCAATCCTCCTGAGCGCCCGTTTCGCGGCGCGGTCGAAAAAGTTGGCGGGAACCTTGTGTGACGGCCCAGTTCTTACGGGATTTGTATTGGGCCCTCTTCTTTGACCGAATTCATGATGATATTGATCGTTAGGTCGTTTATCCCTATCGGAGATACGTACTCTTTTAATATGCTCCGTAAATGGTCGTAATCCGTTGCAGCGATTGAGAACTCTAGGTTGTGGTCGCCCGAAATCTGGTTGATTTGATACACCGCTTCTATCTTTTGAAGCTCTTTGGTGAAGGCGTCCATTTTTTTCGGATCGATCTTTGCAAACGCCCGGGCATTGCAGTTGAGTCCAACTTTCTCCTTGTTTATCACAGCAGAGTAACCCTTGATCACGCCCTCGTCTTCCATGATGGAGATACGATCACGTATCGTCGATTCTGATCTGTTTAGCGCTCTGGCAATGTCCTTATACGTCATGCGAGCGTCTTTTTGGAGCAAGTACAAGATCTTCTTATTGATGTCATCGATACGCATCCTATCACCTTTTGCCTATTTTAGCCAAGATTTGCGGCCTTGTCTTATATACGTATTGTCCGCGTTCGCTGTGACGGTGTGGCAGAGCGATGCAAAGGATTTATCAGCCTATCGGCGTTCATGCAATACAAAGAAGCCTATTGTCACGGTGTTATGATGGCGCACGATATCTTAAGGAAGCTTGAGCGCTGCGCCGCGCAATCGCGGAGCCTAGTTGGCATCGGAGTCGGTAATGCAAATTCGCAGCTCATGCGCGGTGTCGCGAGGGCAGGGCGCTTCGCCGATGTTGTGCTCGTCGGGGATGTTGAAAGAGCGCGACGAGACGTCGTAAAAACGCCTGAACCAGAGCTAAAACTCGTCGAAATGCTTGTCGACGGCGCGATTGACGCAGCCGTGAGGGGCACGATAAGTGCACGAAAGACGCTGCAGCACCTCAAACTGCAGATTGGAGCCCGTCACTTGTGTCGGTCGGCGCTGCTCTCGTCCGCGGCAGGCAAGCAATTCTTTTTGCTTCCGGTAGGTATCGATGAAGGCGCATCGACAATCGCACGTGCTCATCTCGTTACTGAGACCGCACATCTCCTAACCGCGCTCAACGTGCGTCCGAAAGTAGGTGTTTTGTCGGGCGGAAGATCTGAGGATAAAGGCCGGACAAAGGCCGTTGATCGGACACTTGCAAGCGCAAAGGCGTTAACTGAGCAGCTGCGCGGCGCTGGCCTTGATGCAACGAACTACAACATTCTTATTGAAGACGCGACAGAATCGTCGAACATACTCGTTGCGCCAGACGGGGTTAGCGGCAACCTAATTTTTCGCACGCTCGTGCTTCTAGGGGGTGGGAAGGGACACGGAGCGCCTTTTTTTGGCATCCCCTACACGTTCGTTGATACCTCCCGGTCTGGAGCTGCATTCGGCGATGCTATCATAATGGCTGGCGCCCTCAGTAATCTCGCGCAAGCATAATTTTAGTCGGTTGCCTCGATTTGGAAAAGTCCCACGGAGAAAAAGTGCGGCGCGGATCTCCAACTGAGCTCAAGGCACACCGAACGGAGCGTGTGGCGGGTTGTTGCAGCGCCTAAATGATCGGCGCTGCTGTCGCCGCCGAGTGCCAACGGGAGCTATTGAGTTTTGATGCCCAAGGACGTCGCGTTCAGCAAGATACTTTCAATAGACTTCGAATCATACCGGTGAGACAGAAAACGTCTGGCAGACCATGCGCGAGACTACCGTTACCTTGAGGATACTTGGCATGACGTGCACGATGTGTGCACTGACGATTGAGAGACAGCTTCTCGGTCAACGTGGGGTTGCAACCGCCACCGTCAACTTTGCACTGGGGCAAGCTACGATAAAGTATGATGCTGACACGGTTGCCTCTAAACAGCTCGTGCAGGCTATACGCGATGTAGGCTATGACGTCGACATAGAGCGGGCAGAACTTGAAGTCGTAGGTATCGTGTGCGCCTCGTGCGTTATGGCGATCGAGACAGCCTTGAAAGAGATTCCAGGCGTCATCGATCAGAGCGTGAACCCGGTAACTGCGAAGGCGGTCATCGACTATGATCCCTCGATCGTGACCGTTGACAAGCTCATACAGACAATACGAAACACAGGCTATGACGTCACAGAAGTCCCGGAAACAGCGGAAACGGCACGGCTTGACAGGGAACGGGCGTCTCGAGAACGTGAGATCGGACAGTATCGAAATCGCCTCATTTTCACGTTAGCCTTCGGCATCCCCCTCCTGTTGGGGATGCTCGCTCCGTACGTTGCTTCCATCCCGGTGTTCTTTATGAACGCCGTGTTCCAATTTTTGGTCACGACTCCCGTCATGATTATCGTTGGTTATGGGTTTTACCGGAGGGCCCTCATCTCGGTCGCGCACAGGGGCGCAAATATGGACGTTCTTATTTCTTTAGGGACGATCGCCGCATATGCATACAGCACGGCGGCCACCTTTTTCATTCCTGGGTACACGTATTTCGACACCTCAGTGTTCATATTCGCATTCGTGCTCCTCGGCCGCTATCTTGAAGCTCGCGCGAAAGGCAGCACGTCTGAGGCAATACGGACGCTTTTGCAGCTGAAGCCGGAATTTGCCATCGTCATAACGGAGGGGGGAGAGCAGTCAGTCCCGGCTGACGAAGTCCGGGTCGGCGATATGGTTCTTGTTCGCCCGGGTTCAAAGATTCCGGTTGACGGGCTCGTCGCCGAGGGGCAGTCTGCCGTTGATGAGTCTTTACTTACCGGCGAAGCTGTGCCCGTCGATAAACAGCCCGGGGATGAAGTGATCGGTGCGACGATCAATCGCGAAGGACTGCTGAAAATAAAGGCGACGAAGGTCGGGGCAGACACCACGTTAGCACAGATTATCCGGCTTGTGGATATGGCACAAACGTCAAAAGCGCCAATACAGCGGTTTGCAGATCGAGCGGCAAGCTATTTTGTTCCGGGAGTCGTAGCAGCGGCTCTTCTCACATTTGCGGCATGGACGTTTTTGGGGCTCCCGTCAAATGATGTCCTCTTGCGTACGATCGCTGTACTCGTTATCGCCTGCCCGTGCGCCTTGGGGCTGGCGACGCCAACCGCAGTCATGGTCGGAACAGGTCTCGGTGCCGAAAACGGCATTCTGATCAAAGGGGGTGAATACCTTGAGCGTGCCGAGGACATCGATACAATCGTGTTTGATAAGACCGGAACGCTAACCGAGGGCGTTCTCACAGTGACAAACGTCTTTAGTGACACGTCATTGTCGGAAGCAGAGATCCTGCGGCTCGCCGCCAGCGCGGAGCGGGGCTCCGAACATCCGCTCGCTCAAGCAGTATTACGCCGTGCCGCGGAAATGGGTGTAGACTCAAGCCCCCCACAGGATTTCAAAGCCGTGGGGGGGCAGGGGGTTACCGCGTCAGTAAATGGCGTCGATGTCGCGCTTGGCAACAAGGCGCTCATGGACGCGCGCGGCATAGAAGTTAAACAAGGTGCCACGATCCGCGAATTCGAGGCGCAGGGGAAGACCGTCATGATGCTTGCGGTCAACGGCACGCTAGCAGGAGGAATTGCACTGGCTGACAGAGTTCGAGCCGAAGCTGCGGGCGTTGTCGCGGAACTGCAGGACATGGGAATTCAATCGGGCATGCTTACGGGCGACAATCAGACCGCCGCGCGTGCAATCGCAACGCAGATCGGAATCCGAAGCGTGCATGCTGAAGTGCTCCCGCAGGGCAAAACCGCTGAAATTGCGCGTTCTATGGGGGGTGGGAATGTCGTGGCTATGGTGGGTGACGGCATCAACGACGCCGCCGCGTTAGCCGAGGCCGATGTCGGCATTGCAATTGGCACAGGCACCGACGTTGCCATTGAAGCATCAGATATCACACTGCTGCAAGCTGATTTGCGCGGTGTCGTGGCTAGCATTAAGCTCTCAAAAAGGACGATGACGACGATTCGTCAGAACTTCGGCTGGGCGCTTCTTTACAATTCAATCGGCATCCCGATAGCCGCGCTGGGGTTTCTACGCCCTGAGTTCGCAGCAGCGGCTATGGCGATGAGTTCGGTATCGGTCGTCGCCAACTCACTGCGCCTCAAACGATACAAGCTCCACTGAACGGCTTCGAGCGTTGCGTCGACTGGTTGCTTGTATAAACGTCATCTGATCAGGCCACCTGCGCCACCGTCTAGGCCACACAATCATTCAATAAGTTTTTTCTGCGCTTCGCGAGACGTTATGCGGGCCGAGACGCTAGGTTTATGAGAGCGTCTCCTTATAGGACTGTTGAGTTCATGGCACAGGCACAGATGGGAACGCGCTCTAGAGCGGGCTCAGCGCACCGCTCACAGCTTTTGTATCACGGGACGGTAATAGACGCACATAATCACATCGGCATGGACTTAGAGGGGGTCATGCAGCAGCCCCAATCCCTTCTGCGTAAGATGGAGCAATCGCACGTTCAAAAGTGTATAATCTTTCCTTTCAACGAGATTAAGCCTGGCAAAGCGTTTTCAACTGCAAATGATTACATAGCGAAAGTCGTCGCAGCTCACCCTGAAAAATTCATCGGATTTGCCCGCACAGATCCTCAGCATCCACTCGCTGTCGATGAGGTCCGGCGAGCGGTTAAGCAGCTGGGATTGAAAGGGCTGAAACTGCACCCGCGCAGCCAGCTGTTCAATCCATCTGATGAGCGAACGCTGCCGATACTTGAGGCGTGTGTGGAGCTCCGTGTGCCGATACTGTTCCATTCCGGCTACGCGTACGATCCTATTCCACCGATGATTGCTCAAGTGGCGCAAAGCTTTCCCGAGCTCTCGATTATCATGGGCCATATGGGTTGCTCAGAAGTCTGTACGCCAACCGGCGTCGAGGAAGCCATTCACGTCGCGCGCTGCAACGACAACGTCTACTTAGAGACGTCTCGTGTCATGCTTGCCTCTTGCATTGCCAAAGCCGTTCAGGTTGTTGGGGATACTCGGGTGTTGTTTGGCTCTGATACGCCGTACGGTTCGCAGCTGGATGAAATAACGACGATTCTGCGAACGGGGTTATCGGAAACATCTCTGAGTCGAGTATTCTCAGAAAACATTAAGGAATTGCTCCGCTAGGTCGCTGCAAGGGAGCCGACGCAACCCGCGCATTCGAAAGTGCTTTATAAGTCAGAAGAACACTTCTCGCTCATGGGTTCAGTCGACGATTATATCGCGCAAGCGATCGACCGCTTGAACAGCGACGACATAGGAACAGCGATTCAGATGTATCGTGAAGCGCTCAAACTAGATCCGAGCGATCCTACGGCATTGACCGGACTTGGGGCTGCACTCGACGAGTCAGGAGAACTCGAAAGCGCGATAGATTGCTACCGAAAAGCGCTAAAGGCGGCCCCTGATGATGTTATTGCACGCAGCGGCTTAGGCGTCGTCTATGAGCAACAGGGCAATATTGATCTTGCGACGAAGGAGTATCGCGCTGCATTGTCACTTGACCGACAAACTGCCTTCTTGCACATCGCCTATGCTCGAGATCGACACAAAAAACGCCTCGTAAGGGAAAAAGAAGGATACGAGTCGAAAGTTAAAGAGCTCGAAGAACTCATCGACCGCTACGTGAGCGCCGCTGAAGCAGTCGATCGAGACGTCGCGGAGGACTTTCTAAAGTAACGACCAGAACTGCTTTAACGAAGTGAGTGGGGGTTGCTTTGTACGACCTAAAGCCTATTGGCACAGTGCAGTCGACAGTGACGCAATCACGTGATATGCCGCTACAGGGCGTTCCGGCAGTTATCAACGTTTTTGACGAGTTTCTAAAGGGGTTGACAGGCATAGAGAGCGACACCCACATAAATGTCATCGGCTGGTTTGACAAGGCTGATAGAGCGCCGCTGATGGTACGGCCACGAAAAATAAGCGCTCAGCTCGAAAAGCGGGGCGTCTTCTCTCTGCGCTCGCCTGCCCGGCCAAATCCACTATCTCTCACAGCCACACGGCTGGTGAAGGTTGAGGGCCCACTCCTTTACGTCGAACCGCTTGACCTTATCGACGGATCACCGGTCGTGGACATCAAGCCGTATTCAGCCGGATGGGACACAATTTTTTGGGCAAGAGACGTGCACTCTGCGTTGATCACTCAACATATGGCCGAGGAGCAAGTGCTCGCGGAGCTTTTCCGAGAAGCGTTCAATTTTCACGGAGAGAAATGCGCGGCGATAGCAGTTTCTGCGAAGATCGCGTACGATGCTGCACAGGTGCTTGAAACAAGCGTGCGCGATATCCGTCTCCAGCTTCCGCAAACCGTGAACCCCCACTTGGCCGATGGTCTCGTCGGCGTGTCTAGGGCGACAATGGGCAATGCAAGGCTCACATTTTCCGAAGATCCGGATATTCGTATTTGGACCGCTACACGGTCAGTTATCTATCGTGTGTTCGACGTGTCTGGCTCAGATGCGCAACGCGTACTTCAAATGAGCTCCGACCAACTGTTCTCGAGGCAGTAATTTGTGTTAAGCGGTCCGTGTTGCACTGGTTTGAGCACATTGAGGTCCTTGCCCTTACCGCAGGGAGACGGAGGAGATGGTTCGCTGCAATCTGTGGCGGGGCGCCCCACTTGTTACGCCAAAGTATTATATTTTCTCTGCGTGACGTACTTGTATGGAAGAAGATCTCTCTGTCCGCGTGACGTACCTGAGCCACTCGTGTTTTGAGGTGCAAGACGTCGATCACACGCTCCTGCTTGATCCATTTTTTAGCAAAGAAAACCCAAACGCGCCCAGTTACGCCGGAAAACCGGATATCGTGCTTATTACCCACGAGCATTTCGATCACACGACCGCCGAGAAGTTTAGCGCGCCGGTAGTCGTTCCGCCAACGATGGCAGGAAGATTCCGCAAGACGGTTGTTATGGAACGAGGGCAAACTAGGCTTGTTGAAGGGGTTCGCGTGACCATGGTCGGTGCGAGCCATCATCAGAGCAAGTACCCAACCGGCTACGTCTTCGAACTCGGCGGGGTTCGATTCGCACATCTCGGCGACACCTATTTGGATGGAGTTCAACGTTTGGAGAACATCGACGTGCTATTCATTCCAATAGGCGGCTTTTTCACAATGGACGTAGAAGAAGCGCTCGAAGCACTAGACATCATTAAACCCGATGCCGCCATTCCGATGCACTTCAACACATTCAGTCAGATCAAAGCAGATCCGCAGCGATTTAAGCAACTAGCCGAAAACGCAGGCCACCGGGTCATCGTGCTTTCCGTAGGGGAGACGGTGGCATTCTAGACCGATGTTGTCGTGCGATTCTGCTGGCCGTAACGTCTGAGGTCGACTGAGCTGTCTCCGGTGCAAGGGTTAGGTTAATTGAGGCGCAGTGCCGCGTTTGCCTAGCATCAGATGCGTTTTGCTCGGCGGCCTGAGCCAAAAGGCTTCACCGGGGCGATCGAGCGGACTTAACTCGCTCGCGTTCGCTCGCTTTATAGCGCATGCATTTGCTCTAGATCGATTTTGCGTGGGCCGCGCACCTGGCGTCATTGAATCGAGAGAACTGAAATGGATCGTTGCAGGAGATTAGAAAGACCTCTGCGTGGCATTTTTGTTTTTTAGGCGTGCTACCGCTGAAAGGATATGCGCTATCTGACGCCGTCATCCGACCTTGGAATAACCGAGTCGGTCTCGTAATATGCCGATGCGAGTTTGCGAATCGTCTGTGCGGTCTGTTTGCCGACGCCTCGTACCTTCGTGAGCTCTTGAGTCTGCGCGCGAAAAATGGTCTCAACGGAGCCGAAATGTTCTAACAGGGAGCGGGCAGTGGCGGGCCCTACGGAGGGAATTGCAGCGATGACGTATTCTTGCTGCTCTTGAAACGTCTTTAGGATCTTCTTTCCGTGCACTTTGGGGGTCCGCTTTTTGTCCAGTTGTTCCCGTTCTGCGATTACAAAAAGTTGTCTGGCCGTTTCGGCGGCATCGCGGCAGCATATTATCGGGACCCCCAAATCCACAGTAATGGCAGCTAGCGTGCCACGGATCGCATTAGGGTGCATGTCTGTCTGCGTGAAGAGGTCAGGTCCTTCTATGACGATGAGAGGCCGCTCGTAGTTTGTGGCGAGCTCTTGGATTTGACCGAGAAGATCACGCCCCGTCAGCGAAGCTGTGAAATCACGGTCAGTTTTCCGCTCTACAGCGACTCGGTCACTCATGACATAGTCGGCGACAGGAAGCGTGCGACAGTCAACGATTGCCCCAAGCGCTTGAAGCTCTTTTATAACCCCTGATCGAGCTTCTCGCTGATCGGCGACAATCCGTATCGCGCTTGTGCCTACCTTTTTGTCGTGGGAATCAAAGTCCAGTAGAGTCTTTTGTTCCTCTTCAGAGATAGCGCCCGCCGTTCTGTTTGGAGTGCCAGGATCTCCACCTTGATTCTCAGTGCCTCGAACGTCATTTTCCGCGTGGAAGCTGCACTGGGTCTCCAGCCGTGCGTCTGTTGGTGCGAGATTGTCTGCGTCACTTAGCGTTCGACGAGCTAATCGCCCGCGCCGGTTTTCCGCATCAATTTGAACGAACTCTGCGACCGGAGCGTGCTTTGCGCTCATACGTTTCATTTCGGCACTCATCACGCGCTTTTTTCGGGTGCTCGAAAAGCTGTACGTTTCGTCTCGGGTACCTTTTGTCACTAGAACTACGACACGACCGGCGCGTCGTCTCCCTGTCCGCCCCTCGCGCTGGATGCTGCGAATTGCAGAAGGGATAGGTTCGTAAAATACTACCATGTCGGTAGCGGGGATGTCCAAGCCTTCCTCTGCAACGCTTGTAGCGACGATGACGTTGTATGTGCCACTTACGAAGTCTGTTACGAGCTGCACCTGCTCCCTCTGCGAGAGGCCTTTTTGCCCGTCCCTCTTTGCTTGGCCAACGAATTTCTCTGCCCGGATGTCCTGCATAGTATTGAGCGTGTTTTTGACGACCTCGGCGGTATCTCGGTAGTTCGTGAATACGATGATTCGTGAATCGGGCTTGCGCGCCAATTGCTGCGCAACGACGTCTTTCAAGGCTCCGAGCTTTGGATGCATTTCGTCCAGACGATTTGAAAGCGTCATGGCCGCCTTTACGTGATCATCGGCGACGAGGCTTCGCGCTGCTTTGCTGCCCTTTTTTGACTGTGCTTCTCTGTTCAGCCGCTCAAAGTACTTGCGCGTCGGCACGATGCCCTGTGTCTCAATCAATCCTATAGCGTGCCGCAACTTGATCACCTCAGCAACCAGAGACATAGCCCTGTAGTTCCTATCAGCGGCGACTTTGTGCTGTATTTTGATCAATTCGGATGTAGACACCCATTCGCTGAACACAACTTTCAACTTCATAAGCTGGCGCAGCCGCTGCGCCGCGGCTTGCTTGAGATCCCGCTGAATGGTCTCCATCTGGGCCGGCAGTGAAAGTTTGCGCGTCTCTACGTTCTTTTCGTGCGTGTACGGATACACATCTGGATCAGACTCGGTGCGGATCTCAATATTATCAATGAGTAGGCTCTCGCTCACTTCGTGGATTTTCTCAATGGTGCCGCCAGGAGAGGCGGTCATCCCAAGTATAAGAGGATCGGGTGCCTGCTCGACGTACGTGCTGGCGATGAAGCGATACGCATAGTTGCCCACCGCGCGGTGCGCCTCGTCAAAGATGATGAGTTTCACGTCAGAAAGATCGATCCTCGCCTTCTTAAGATCGTTTTCAATGACTTGAGGTGTGGAAACGATCGCTTGCTGCTTCTGCTTCCACAGTTCACTTCGCTTATCGGGAGGAATCTCTCCGGTGAAGATGGTCGTCTCTGCGAGTAGGTGCGAACGCAAGAACGCAGCGTGCTGCTCTACAAGGGGTTTCGTTGGCGCCAGAAAGAGAACCCGCCCGTCGTTTTCGAGGCGTTTAGCGATGACGAGAAGCGCTACGATGGTTTTGCCAAGCCCTGTCGGCAGCACAATCATAGTGGAGGCCCGCGTGGCCGATTCGGCAAGCGCGAGTTGATATGCCCGGGCCTCTACCGAATCATGGACGATTAATCTATGGTCAACGTAGTCTCGCATTCCCTCCTTTAGTTTGACTCAAGCGCTATTATAAGTATCCGTGGTTGTGGCGTGCTGCTTTTTTTGGCGGCTCTGTTAAAACGCGTGGACCTATATGCTTATGAGCTAAAAAGCCCAATCTACGGCTTGCAGAGCTTTCGGCAGCGACGCCTGAAAGGAGGTAATCGTGCAAAAAGCGTACGACGACTTAAAGGATCTGGTTACGAAATACGCCTTCTTTTCTGACGGCCCTTACCGATTGTCGGCAGGGGAGTTGAGCGATTTTTACTTCGACTTGCGTCGCGTCACGATGCACCCTCGTGGCGCGTCTCTGGTTTCCGAACTCATGTTGGAACGCTTGGGCACCGTAGACGCTGTAGGGGGAATGGAGAGTGGTGCGATACCCATCGCTACGGCAATCGCCCTCAAATCAGGAACGGTGCGCGCTTTTTTTGTGAGAAAGGCGCAGAAGCAACACGGAAGGATGCGCCGCACAGAGGGATGCATAAGGCACGGGGATGTCGTTGCGTTCGTTGAGGACGTTACGACAAGCGGAGAATCAGTCCTTTTAGGAATAGCTGCTGTTGAGCAGCTTGGTTGCACGATTGCAAAAGTCATGTGCATTTTGGATCGCGAGAACGGGGCTAAAGAGCGGATAGAGTCGAACGGGTATCCGTTTGAAGCGTTGTTTGGGGCGAGTGACTTTGTCGGGTGACGAATCTTCCATATCCATCGCAAGGCCGTGGCTCATAGGACGGCCGGACTAGCAAGGCCGATCTCGCATAGTCTAAGTCAGACGTCGCGGCGTTCGCGCGGAGGTTGACAGTGCGAGTTCTCATAGTCATTGCACCTGAGCAATCGAGTTGACAAGGCTTATCCGTGCCGACACCACATACGGTATGCGGAGTCGCGACAACCGAGACTAGGGGCGTGGTTTATGAACATAAACAAAAGCGACGATATTGAACTGTCTTGTGAGAAGTGCGGTACTGCATTGAGCATGGATGAGGCGAGCAGAACTCTACTCATTGACGCTTACGTACACGTTTTCTGTCAAAGCTGCATGCAGCACGTACTTATCGTCAAAGATGGTTCAATACAGTTCTAAGGTAGCCAGTCACCTCGTAGCGTTGAAATCCGTGCGGAGATTGGTCGAAAATCCTCTCGAGCATTCTGTGGACTTAGCGGGTTACGTCGCGCTCGTGTCCGCGCGGTTAAACGTTGATGCAGGATCCAGTGCTTGCTTGTCACCGGTTGCGCGAGTGCGCTTTACGCGACTCAATCATCGGCTTCATTCATTTCTTGAGAAGCGGAAAATGCGGCGAGCGCGCTGCTGCGGCGATGATTGCGTCGCTTTGAGCTTCTGCTTCACAGGCGACTTTGCTTTGCGTTCTGCGGCTGGCAACGCGGTAGCTTCGCCAAAAACAGTTTGGCAGCCATTGAGTTCGGCTGTAAGTTGTGCATACTCTTTGCGTAAGTCCCTGAGCGCATTGGAGACGCTTTGGTCGCTTCCTGCGGCCATCGCCTCAAAACGCTTGACTACGATGACTTCAAAATCAGAAAGAGTGAGCTTGTGCACGGCAGGAACGAAGCTCATTAACTCTAAATTGAGTGCCCGCTGCGGTATAACAAGTTCAAGCCCGCGTCGACCGATACGCTCCTCGGTGATAAGCTCTTTGCTCTTGACCCGACGTTTTACGGTCGTCGTCGAAACGCCCAGGAGTTTGGCAGCCTCTTTAACCGTAAAGCAGCGTTCTTTGTAAATCATTGATGCACGTCACTATCGCGAGCCAAAACAAGCCTCATACCTTTCCCACATTTAAGCCATTTAACTGCAACTGCGGCCGCCTTAATCTTTGGGCGAGCGTGAACCCTTTCATTTGACGGGTCTCTTAGAAACCAACAGTGCGTCGTTTCGCGCCTCGCTGCAGTGCGATTTGCTGGATTCCTCGAGACATTTTGCCGTACTTTCTCTGCGAGAACACGACATCGCGCCATTTTGGACAGTTCAATCGGGTAATTCGGTGTACGCTCAGATTCCAGCGTGACGATGTTCTTTTTGTTTTTAGTTTCTTGTGCTATACTGATTGCTGGCGAGGGTAATTCGTGGCTGCACCCGGCAAGTGGGGGGCAATGCTTATGCGCTTCGGATTAATGGCGTAGCTGTCGATGAAACAGCAGAAGTATCGTACGAATCCTTCTTGCACCAGAGGAGCGACTGCGGCTTCGAATTCGCGTCGGCGGTCTTTCTTGCGTTGAGCTTTGAGGAAAGGAGCTAAGGTGTCAAGCAAGACCTCCGAATGTATCGCGCAGGGGCTGACGGGCATCAGCTCTGTCAGTATCGCCAGCTGGAGCTCGTTCATCTCTTGGAGCTTCTTGAGATCGTCCTTGTCTCGTTCAAGCTGAGCTCCGTTCGTTGCCCCCTCCTCGTGCGCAGGCTCGACCTCCAACTGGCGGTTGTCGGGGATTGCGCACGAATTGACGCGGGTTTCTTTTTTGGCTCGAAGCATCTGTCCGATACATTAGGTCGACGTCCTTGAATAAAACGTTTTACGTGACGGCCACAGTGCGCCGGAGAGAAGCTATTTGAGTGGCAACACAGAAACAGATGAGCAGAGCATGCCATACGAAGTGTCGATCCATAGATGTGACTCTTATGATGATCTGAAGGTCAGCCAAGCGGTCGAAGCCAGCCTCGTACCTCTCGGGGGGCTCGAGTCGGTCATCAAGGCTACCGATCGCGTGCTGATCAAGTTGAATCTGTTGTCAGCGAAGCCGCCTGAAGCTGCTGTGACCACGCACCCTGCGATAGTAAGGGCGACGATTAAGCTAGTACAAGAGCTGGGGGCGACGCCTGTGGTCGGGGATTCTCCCGGCGGCGGAAGCACTCGTGCGTCGTATAAAAAGTTGCTCGAAAAAACGGGAATTCGGCAGGTGGTTGAGGACACTGGCTGCGAATTGGTTCGATTTGACGAGGCAACACTGGAGGTCGCCTCAGACAAAGCAAAGACGTTTAAGAAACTCACGCTGGCTAAAGCGGTCACCGAAGCAGACGTGATCATCGGCCTCCCGAAGCTTAAGACGCACAGCCTCACATACTACACCGGGGCCGTCAAACTCTTGTATGGCTACATTCCTGGAATGTTCAAGACCGAGTTTCATCTGCACACCGCGCGGGACATAAACCTGTTTGCTGATCTGCTGCTGGACTTGCACGAAACGTGCCCTCCCGCTCTCACGATTATGGATGCGATTGTGGGTATGGAGGGCGATGGCCCCTCTAACGGGAACCCGCGCAAAATCGGGTTAGTGCTCGCAAGCAAAAGCTGCACTGCGCTGGACTATGTGGCGGTAACAATCGCAGGCTTCGATCCCATGTCGGTCCCCACGGTGAAATTGGCACACGAGCGAGGCGTTGGCCCAGCGCGCTTGGAAGACATCCAATTGTTTGGAGAGGTGGTTGAGCCCCTCATTATGGGTGATTTTGAAAAAACTTCAACCACGTCACTCTCGAGAGCACCGCCGTTTCTTGTGAACAGCTTGAAGAGGTTCATAGCTGCAAAACCCGTCGTGAACGCCTCTAAATGCATACGGTGCGGGGAATGTTTCAAGGATTGCCCGCCGAAAGCAATAACGTTTGCAAAAGCTGCGGGGCCGACGATAGATTACGGCAAATGCATACGCTGTTATTGCTGTCAGGAACTGTGTCCGGAAGGCGCTATCACCGTATCTACGCCGGTTGTGAGAAGGCTCCTTAAACGTTGAGTTGTTGGTGCCCGAGCAGACCGTTGCCGCTTTTGGTCGGCTATATCGCTTGGCGCGGACATATGCGGCGTTTATGCGTCTCACGACACAAGCCACGCTGCATAAGACCTTATATGATTGAAACATATATTCTCTCACAACAAGAAACGGAGGTGAAACATGTATAGATCAAATCAAAGCTCTTTCGGTAGCAGCAGTTTTAACAAATACGGCAGCGGATCGCTTAACGATGCTCCTGTGGACGTCGGTAAACAATACGATGTGAAGATTGAAGACACTGCCAGACAAGGGGATGGTATTGCGCGCATTAGCGGTCTTGTGATTTTTGTTCCAAACACAAAGGTCAACGACTCAGTTAAGATAGAAATCAAATCCATAAAGCGCAACTGTGCGGTCGCTGAGGTCGTCGAAGTTCCTGAGGAAGTAGAATCCCTAGGGGAAGTCGAGTAACCTTGGTTAGCTATCTACGTTGTTTTTTGACGATGGATCGACTGCATTGTTGTTGTGGGGTTTGCCCCCAAGTATTTTGACGAGGATGTTGTTTTTCCATCAGTTTTTCCTTTAGCGAATTTTTGAGCGATTTCTAATTTTACTCAAAGTCTTTTGCTTTTCTTCAGCATACTTTTTAGACCTCCATCCACGTGAGACTGTTTGCTTGAGCCACTACCCGCAAAAGGCCCGTAAAAATGGATCGCGTGGTGTTGCGATGATAGCACGCGCGCCGCTGTGTGCGAGAGCTGACGATGTCGCGCCGGTTTCTCATCGCTAAGGTGTCAAGCGCCTGTGTTCTCTTTTTTTCGGTTGGCACCATAGCTGCGACAGTAATTACCGACCGACCTGATAACAGGCCAACAAAAACCAATTCGTTGAGCTATTCGACCCGCTCCGGTTTCGCCTGCAGAAAAAACTTGTCAGGCGCTTGACTGGCGTTAATCCGCCCGTCTCATGCCCCACAGCACCTACGAGAAGGCTTCATAAGTCCGGAAAACGGCGGTGAGGCTATATTTCTGCAATCGGGTTCACAATGTTTCGGCGGTAGTCGCCCGCCGCCCGGCAGACCACTTCTGACCGCTGCTACGATTCAACCTTTCAGCAGGCGTAGAATGGGCCCCTATTCCAGGACCCGGGGCTTCAACCGGCGGACCGCAAAAAAGGAACGAAGCCGGATTTGACGCCCGACGAGGCTCTTTATTCTTCTTCTGTCTGGACAAGATCAAAAATCGACGAGTTCTCTGGATAGAAGATGGCTTGGACGTCGGTTCTTAATTCGCTAATTTTCCCTTGCATAGTGTCGGTCAGCTCTGACGTGTCGTCGTAGTGGAGGCTTTGCTTGCATACAGGGCACACAAATTGGTATCCGCACGTGTAGCCACTCGCCATGTCAAACGTGTAGCGACCGCAGTGGTTGTCACACGTGTAATAGGCGGTGTTCAGCTCTCCATCCAGCCACGTCTCGAGCTTAGAGAGAAGCTTGTGAGCATCATCAGCGAGGCGACGCTCAATATCCTCAAAGTTTACGAGCCATCGATACAGCATCCATCCAGTTTCTTTGTCGCGCTGAAGCGTATAGAAAGCAAGGCGATGCTCGTACAAAGTGAATAGCGTCCGCCTCACGGTGTTCAACTCAGAACCAGTTTCTTCTGCTATTTGCTGGTCCGTCAACTCATTTTTTGAAAGTCGCTTGATCATGTCAAGGCCCTCTTGACCAACCAACTTCTCGAGATACGCCAGCGTAGCTTTGTCTTCTTTGTTTTTCTTCACTAGTCATATATGGACTCACATCAGCTTATAGTTGCTGCCACTTGTTCGTCGACCGCGCTTGTGGATTTTAAAAGCGCGCAGAAGTGACGGGACGCCCCTCTTGTTGGATAGTGGTAATTTGTTTTTTGCACGATGGATAGAGATTTTGCTGCTGTGTATTTTGTGCAGCACACATTCTGGCTAATCAACAAAGGGCTCTAGACATAGATCGACAGCATAGTAATAAGCACCTCTTCAGCGCTCTCGTTTAATCGCTGCGATCGGCAGAAGAGAAACGCTCTGCGAAATAGGGCCTTGTTAGGCGGCTATAACCCCACCAAATTGATTATTGTGCTTACTCAACATTCTGAAGTGTTTAGGGAAAAGGAACCGTCGACGGTTGTTCCATAATGTGAAGGCTCCACGCCATTCAAAATCTAGAAAAAACACACTAAAAAAAAGAGAGTGGGTTTAATCTCTCAATTATACGTGAAAAACGCGCTCTTGCTTATGTCTCATCAAGCTCCTCAATCTTCTCCACCGTGCCCTTCGAGTGCGTGATATTCTTCTCTAATTGCTCGTTATCGGCCTCTGTTACTTCTTATACTATAGTGAGCGTCTTATTCATTGCATCCTTGACCCGTTGCTCGCGCTTCAGTCCCTCATCTAAATAATGCGCGTAGACTTCCTTAAGCACGTCGATCTCGCTCTGGAGCCGCTTAAGTTCGTTCAAGATGAACCCCTCTTTATCGGTCATTCGTGTTTCTCCCCCCCCTCAAGCATGTGTCTCTTTACCGTAAAAAGAAGCTTATAATGAAAAAGCGAGAGACCAACACACCACTTGATAGGGCGATTATGACTTAGACATTACTTGCAAAAAAGCGAGGTTCCGAGCTAGTCATCGATACCCTCTTTTGACCTCTTCTTATTATGTTGGGTACATGATACGGCGCGGACGCCGGTACTTATCGCAATATGGTACGTGATCCCTCTCACCGCGTAGTTTGCAACCGTTATACCTCTCGCACCGTCGACAATCCATCATCGTTGCAACGTGAGTTATTCAGCTAGCCAGTTAAGGTTATCTCACTGTCGCGTTCGGTTCTGATGAGATGATATGGGCGAGGGATGCTTGATAGTAGGTCGTACGAGGCGTGTTATTTGAGTAACCGGGGTCGACAAAGCCCGCATAGTTCGGAAGTAGCGTCGAGAACGAATAGATAGGGCCATTCTTTATTGTCTTTGCCGCGCGTCGAGGCCGTTCTCTGAGGTAACGCGGAATCGTCAATATGCCAAACGGCGCGGACGGCGATAATAAACACAATATGGGACGTGCTCGGCATCGCCGCGGAGTTACAGCGAGCGAATTTGATGCACCTGCGACAATCCATCACTAACGGGGATTAATTCGCCCTCTTACATTCATTACCTACGTCTGAAAAAACTAATGAGAGCCGCTACTGCTAATGGGGGACAACGCTTGTAGACATACGCGGGCAGTTGCGTTGTTCATTCAGCGGCAAGACTGCGATTTCAAAGACGTTTTTCTGAGCGTTGAATTTGCCGACGAATCCGGGCCGTAGCGTGGCTGCTTATCGCGCTGCTTGTTTTCAGCGTGCGTATAACATTCTTTCCTTTTTTTCTTGATAGGTTGAAATGCCCTCGAAGGCACTTTTTTTGCTACAAAGCGGTGAGGTTGCAGTGTTGCCGCTGAACGCGGCCTTAAATCAAAGGGAATTGCAAAAAGAAATGACGAGTCAGGAGCTACGGAGGGGGCGAATGGAACACGCGAGTGCGCAGCTGAAAAAACAACACACGCCTTTGATGGATAGTGCTCCGCAACGGAACAGCCATGGATTTAGCCATCTTGGTTGACCTTTTCTTTTATAAACGCATATAGCCCATCAAGGTGAATAATCGCTTTGCTCCGGTCGGTAGGAGCTTCTTCGAAGTCCTGGAGGAATACCACGTCGTCATTCTCCGTGATCGCAACCACTGGATTGAGGTTATTCTGGAACTTCGCTGCCCCTTTCATCTTAAGCCATTCCGTGAGGTCAGCGATAACTTCATTCCCAAACTCATCGTTTATAGTATTGTAATCGGAACCACGCAGCAGCTTCTTTAGCTCCCACATCCTCACCTTGAACCAATCTGTTGCTTCGGTCATAGCGGTATAACCACCCTTATGTTTTGAATCTCGTTCGGTTTCAATCCTTGTTTTAGTGAATGTTGTTCTCCTATCCTTCGCAAACACACTCTTTTAGCCTATAATTCTTGTCATGTTGCCCCTCTAGAAGAGATTGTAGTCTTGAAAACCTGCTCTCCTTATGCTGTTCTTCGGGCGCGCCTAAATCAGCGCCGCACCCTGCACAGAACTGCGCGTTTAAAGCGACTTTGCGACCACAGGTCGTACAGAATTTAAAGTTCGTCTCTGCATATGATGTCCCTCATAGATGGCGTCATGTCACATTCGCAACGTGTCGCCCGTTTCAAGCTGCACACTGCACTTTCATGATGATTTAAGTTGTCAAATAGACTTTGGGAAATCGTGCTTTATAAACAGCTCTTTTGTTAAGTGAAGCTTCCCAAAACAACAATATGACCATCGTGATTCAGCTGGTCGGTAAGCTCAACCCGTTCTACCCCTGCCAATTGCACTCGACGAAAGCATATAACCCAGCCCATACGAGTGGAGGGATTAGCGTACCTTTCCACTAGTTTATGAAATGATTAAGGCCGTCACGGACACGCTAAGGTAGTTTTGATAACTTCTCGATTTCTAATCTCTCTTTTTTGGCTTCGGGTGACCGAAAACAAGCTTAAGGGCTCGTTTATACCCAGCGAACTAGCTAAAGGCTCCCCAGGATAGCACGTGAGCTACGAGTGTTCTCAATCTAAAGAAGAATTATAAATATGCCCGCGTGGTTTTAATGAGGGATCAACATGGGGCCACTTGACGAGTTCAAGTCGAGCAATGCACCAACGCAGAAGGGGCTGACAGAGAAGGAATGGTGTGACTAAGTAGACGCACTTGCAAAGTCAGGTCGCCACGAAGAGGCGCTTCAGTCTCTCGATAAGGCGCTTGCGATCGACCCGACGAATGCAATCGCACAACAAGGGAAACCGGTGGCAGTTGAGAAAACTCGTAAAACCACGCCCAAAAAGCAGTGAGGAAGATAACTTGCGCGATGCTTCCCCTTCATAATTAGGTTAGTTTTTCGGGCCATCATGCGATAAAGGATGATCGCAGTCAACGACAACACTTGAGCTCTCATGCGGTCGTTTGAACGTCTTTGATTCCTTCTTTTTGAGCCGAACTGGTGCGAAGTGGGACGACATAGTAGTCGCCTTACTAGGTGTTAGTGACGTAAACACGCGCTAGTGTTTTCTGGCATTCTCGCCAGCGTACATGTACGACACTTAGCTGCAAAGTCAATTGTTATATAAACAAATACTGATATTTTTGTCAATACATTTTTTTGATCAGTTTTCAAAGCTATTTGCACGAAAGAAGCGCAAATAGCAAGCTTTATATCAATTTGCATCAACGGCGTGATATAATAACAAATGAATATGGGGGGGCCAAGCTGAACGAAACACTACTGGCAAGAAGAGGGAGCGTAGCGAGAGAAGAGCTGAACGAAACACTCCTCGCGTCGCAAGTCGATGGCGCGGAGATACTTCGGCTGTCGATGTGTTCTGATCTCAGGAAGAATCTCATTCTCTCACTCAAAAAAGGCCCAACAGCGCTAGCTGACTTGCGGACGGCGACGGGAACCAACTCCGCTGCCGCGATCCATGCTCTAAGAGAGCTCGAAAAGGAACAGCTCACATACCAAGATAATAAGCGCAACTATGAACTTTCGAACACAGGCAAGATTGTCGCCTTGCACGTGGAGA
>PMMR01000034.1 GCA_003162175.1 Candidatus Methanoflorens crillii
CTGTTGCGAGTCTTCGCTAAGGATCTGAATCGTCGCCGGATCAATCTCAATCATGGCGCGAAGCGTCTGTTCGATAATGGTGATGTCACGCTCGAGTCTCGTTTGTTCCTTGGTTGCCATCACGGTCACCTCCAAACCAGACTGCGCAGAAAAGTTTCTTAAGGTTGCGTGAGGCAAGCTTTGTGTGCGAATGTGTGACAAAAAGTTGGTGCCACATCTGTTTGTCGTTGCGGGATGAGGGCTGCACTATCGCAGGTTTTGATTGTGCCGCTCCTAGGCCTAGCTGTTCAGCAAGAATTCGTTGCGCAGCTGTAACGGGTAATTGATACTCGTGCATGCAGTATAAGATCAGAATTTACTTATATTCGTATTTCAGAAGTTTCTAAGACATATGCAACTCCGTGTGAACGTGCGAGCGATTATCACCCTTATGCGGCTTCCGTACATCCTTATGCTCGACTTTTTGTGCGTGCTCTTCATCGTCACGTTCCAAAAAGGCTTCTACAGTGCAGGGCTCGTGGGACTCGCTGTTCTGACGGTCTCCCTGATAACCGCGGGGGGTGCGGCGATCAACGATTGCTTCGACCGCGATTCAGACGCGCTCACGCATCCAGAAAGACCCGTTGCTTCGCACAAGATCTCGCCGGCGGGGGCTGCACAGTTTTCCGCGTTGATGTTTCTCTTGGGGCTGGGAACCGCGTTCGCTATCAATTTCGTCGCCTTCGGTATCGTTGCTGTGAACGTCGTGCTTTTCATCGCGTACCCGCGCGTGGTAAAACGGTTCTCAGGGTTTCTAAGCAACTTGGTCATGGGGTACCTGGGAGCGACGGTCGCGCTTTTTGCCGGAGCCGTCGTATTTCAAACGATAAACGTGGACCCACTCTCTTTCGTGGGGTTGATTGCAGGAGGCGCAATTGGTTTAAACGTGCTCAAGGACATTTTGACGTTGGAAGGAGATGTGTGCACAGGGTATCCCACCCTCGCAGCTACTCGTGGAGTTCACATAGCAGCGGTCGTTGGCGCGCTTTTTCTCCTGTTCTCCGTCATCACATCACCTTTGCCGTTTATTGTTGGGGCCGTCGGCGTCGCCTACTTGTTTCCCATTGTCGTGTGGGGGGGTAGCGTCGTTGTCACGGCTGTGCCGCTCCTGAGCGCACCAAGGATCGAAAATGTGAGAGAGCGGCTTAGGATATTCACGACTTACTTTCCGTACATAGTGGGGGCCGCCAGTGTTGCCTACATACTTCCCTTTGTTATCTGGGGGGCATAATAACACGCCTGAGGAACGATCCAACCGGGGGCAGCTGATGAAAACATGAAACATATGGTAGTTGAGGACGCCGACAACCTGGAGTCGTGCCTTTGCCAGGTCGGGAAGGTATTTGACATACCCAGCATGCTCAGCGGCCCACAAGCGAGACCGCAGATCATTCACTACTACTTTATAAACAGGCTGACGCTGCTTTTTTACAATTGGGATGGCTTTTTTCACTATGGCATCAGTCGCAACGGGAAATACGAGGCTGACGATCACAAGGCGCACGTAAGAATACTTGAGGGGTACGTCAGACAGACCAACGCGAAGAAAGTAATGGAACTCGGATCTGGACTGGGTCCAAATATAGCCTTCCTCGCCACCCGGAACCCTCGCGTCGCATTTGATGGAGTTGATCTATCCAATAAGCCGCTGCACCGGCACGCAAAACTGCCAAACGCACGTTTTTGTTTTGGGGATTACCACGACTTACGTCAATTTGAGGACAATTCGTACGATATTGTCTTTGTCATAGAAGCCTTGTGCTATTCAACTGACAAGTCGCGAGTCCTTCGAGAAGTCAGGAAAAAACTAAGGGATGGTGGGCTTTTTATCGTCATAGACGGGTATCAACGAGATCGCGCTAAGCCGCTTAGCTCTTCTGAGGAGGCTATGTGGGGACTAATTGCAAAGAGCCTTGCGTGTGAGACCATCGAGCGGGTTGATGTCGTTGAAGACTACATGCAAAAGGAGTTTTCAGTAGTTGTGGCGCAGGACCTCACCGAGCGGGTGTGGCCGTCTCTCTTCAGATTCGAGCCTCTAGCGCGTTTTTACTTCAGTCATCCAGCGTTCGCACGGGCGGTGAACACCTTCGTCCCACACGACGTCGTAAAAAATACCGTCCACATACTACTCCTACCGATAAGCGTGCAAAGGCAGATAGGATGCTATTTCATCCACGTGCTGCAAAAAGATGGGTAAGTCCACCTCTGATAACCATCTTAAAGTCGCGCAGGTTAAGCGTAGCTTTATTTCACTAGCAGCATATATAGGGCCGCATAGTCTGGTTTAGGCTTTTGGAGGGCCTCGCGCTGACAGCTTTTGAATCTGCTCCGCAGCTGGGATTGACTTTTCCCACAACACCTCGAAGGTGCCTGTGAGATACTCAGCATAGGTCGGGTCGTCGGTCCAGAGCATAGAAACGGGTTCATTCAGCGAGATACGGCTTATATCGACGTTAATCGCACTAACACAGTGCTTTCCGTCTACCACTGCGAAATATAGTCCTCCGTAACCATCATAGTGCCTTAAATCTTCGCCAATGTCCAAGACCTCTTGAGCGGGCGCTATATCAGCGTAGTTAATGTCAGTAATTCCCCTAACAGATCCTCCCTGCTCTATGACTTTCGTAACTTCGGCATTTATTCCGAATAAGCTGCTTATGACCATCATTTCTGCTGGGACCACGAACAAGAATCCATTCTTTGCTGCTGATGTGAGAGTCACGGTAGCAGCCACGACTTCCTTGACGCTCTTGATGATCTTAAACGTGCTCACTTCGTCGGATGGCCGAAACCGCTGACGCGTTGCGAGTTCCTGAAGCTCCTGCTTTCTCGCTTCCATCTCGCGGAGCTCGCTCTCCTGCTTCTTGAGTGCGGCTTCGAGCGCAGTGTTGAGGTCTACCGCGGCGTAGATTGTTGGTGAATCGAGCGAGGGGCGTACCATGCCTTTCTCGATCAGCTCAGTGAGCGTTCGATGCACGTCCTCCCGATACGTCTTCAGCGACTTTGCGAGCGGCGATGGAGTCTTAGGGCCGTACTTAAGCAAGTGAAGGTAAGTTCTCGCCTCCTTCTCGCTGAGTCCAAATCCGATCAGGCGAGTGACAAATGCGGCATCGTCATCCATCACTATAGATGTGCGATAACGGTAAATAAGCGTTTGCCGTGCCTAAGTCATTTAACAGCGTTCTTGTGCTCGGTCGAAGTGGCGGCATTAGAACTCGGATGAGCTTTTGCGTTTCTGGACGGTGTGGATTGTAACGCCAGTGCATCGCGAGTGGCCTTGGGTTCTAGAGAGTAAACCCGTGCGCACAACAAAGAGGAGCCGCAGCACACACGATAATGCAGAGACGCGCCCTTCTACGATAAGCTGCACAGTATAGAATGAAACTATCATAAAGCGCAAGGCATTGACCAGATATTGTCTGTTAAGTGCGTGCAGTGCTGCTTGATTAGGTCTTATATCAGCTTTTCCGCGTCTCCAGACTGGGTGCTCGCTATATCGAACGAAGAGAGCAGGTTAGGCACAGGTCGGGTTAACTACATTTCGTAGTGAACAGGTCATTTTGCGAAGGACCCTTTTTCCCGGATCCCGCTGCTGCTATCCGCGTTGTCATAAGGAGCGCGACAGGTCTTTTAGTCGTCGTATACATGTGCCTGGCGTGAATCTTTTACTCCTTTCGCGAGCACGTCTGCTAGTTCTTTCAAGTGCGCCAGATTGCGCATAATGAGAAGAACCTTCGGATTCGCTGCAACTAAGCGCAGTGCGACGCTTGTAAAGCCCATCCGTTGAGATCTTATGTCCGTCAATAACTGGAGAAGCTTGTTGAGGTCATTGTCAGACAAGGTTACCGCTAGCTCTTTGATTTTGTAATTGTGGTGCTGCAATTTGCCGAAAAGTGATTCACGGCGCCTATCTTCATATTCCCTAAGCACGCGAACCGAATAGTCTCGTTGTTGCACCGCTTTTCTCGCAACGTTCCCTGCTATTTTGCCCCCCTCCATTGCGTTAGTAATACCAGCGCCGCTAATGGGATCGCAATGGCGCGCTGCGTCACCTACGAGCATTAGTCCGCTACTAATTGTAGTCTTAAGCTCATCGCTGCAAGGACAGCTTCCGATCATTAGTGCAAGTTGTTGTCCCGCGGGGAAATGTTGCGAGACAAACTTGTCTAGGTAATCTATGGGCCTGCTTCCTTTTAGCATGCTTGCTAGCATACCAACTCCTACGTTCGCGAGCTTCTCACCCTTGGGAAAAACCCAAGCATATCCTCCCGGTGCTTGCGAGCCGACGTAGATGTCACAAAAATCTTCTGCCACATCAACATCAGCCATTAGGTACTGGGCAGCGCTCCCAACGTCTTTAAGCTTTAGTGCGGTATCTATTCCAGCCCATCTGCCGACCTGTGACTCAACACCATCGGCGCCTATCACAATCTTTGAGCGCACCTCTAGATTTTCTCCAAGTCTCTTAATTTTGACGCCCGTCACTAGCCCGTCTTCTATTACAAGTCCTGTAGCACGCGTGTGGACCATAACGTCCGCACCGACTCGCGCCGCGTCTTTCGCGAGCTCGCGGTCGAAGATATTGCGTTCAAGGATGTACGCGAGCTCGCCGTCGATGCCCAGCGACTCTGACGATACTTCGAGCATCGTACCATCGGGAGCGAAAATTCGGTACCCGCGGATATAGCTAGAAATCCACTTCTTATCGGGGTGTGCGAATTCCAAGAGCGCGCTTTTAAGGACTCCCTCGGCGCAGCGTACTGGCGAACCGACCTCTTGGCGCTTTTCAATGAGCAGAACATCGCATTCCTCAGCAGCCGTGCGTGCTGCTATAGATCCTCCGGGCCCCGCTCCAACAACAACGATGTCGTATTCATCCCTCATGTTGCCACCTTCCGCTGATGAGGCTTCCAGCACCCTGTGTGTGTCGTACTGATAGCGGAGCTGCAGCAGGCGATTTAGCTCTTCTCATATTGCTCGACTTCCTAAGCCCTTCGAAGACGCATCGCCAAATCCAGTCTGGTGCTTGGCTAAGAGACTGTCCCCGCCCTTTCAACGGTGCACACCACATGTGCAATTTGGAGCGACCGTTACGGCGCCGTGGGCCGACAGCTATCTCGCCGGTTGGAAAGGACGGTTGTCTGATGGTCGAACGTGCGCGCGACTCGGGCATACCAACGGAAGCGTCTACAAACGTGATATGGGGGGCCGACGCAAGCAGCCTAACGTTCTGCAGGTTGCCGGTTACGCAAAAAATGGTATCGATAGCCGAATCCAATCCGGTCACACTACGTCTCTTATTACTCAGCTAGGTTTGAGCTATGCTCGTCTTTAACTCGGCGTCTAGAGATGCGAGGGGCGGTCTGCACCAAGCTCTTCCATACGCTTTTGTGCATTAGTAGCTTCTGCCCAGGTACTCTCAAAGCTTGATAAGAGGTACGCGGCATAATCAGGGTTCTCAGTCCAGAACG
This sequence comes from Candidatus Methanoflorens crillii, assembly GCA_003162175.1. GTDB lineage: Archaea > Halobacteriota > Bog-38 > Methanoflorentales > Methanoflorentaceae > Methanoflorens > Methanoflorens crillii. The sequence goes on from PMMR01000034.1 coordinate 5,511, forward strand.
CTACAATATTATCGTTAAGCGAGAGATCTTGGGCATTAATGTCCATCGAGCTGATGCTTTGCCTGCCGTCTCCTACGACCATAAACGTCCCACCGTACCGTTCCATGTGGCGGATGTCTACGCCAATGTCGATGACGGCACTTACCGCTTCGATATAGAGTGGTGAGATTTCGGTGATTCCTCGCTCTTGTCCTCCTTTTTGTATCAGCACCCTGGATTTGTCGTTAAGATTGAAGTGAGCGGCCAAGACCAGCAAAGGGGCAGGTACGAGCCAGCAGACTTCCTTCTCTGCAGATTCTATTATAGTTGAAGCCACAGCGATCGCGTCTTTAACGGTTTCAATAATGGTCCCGCTGGTCATCAAGAAAAAACAGGACTCGCGAGTTTATAAAGCTGCGTGACAGCATGTACTTCACGCTCTAAGTCCGCGACTAAAGAAAAGCCCCTAAAAAAAACAAAGTTAAGCATTTTCGTGAGCGTAGCCCGGCTTATGCTTGCGGAGGTCCTTGTTCTAGAAGCTGTTTTATTCGCTCTTCGGCCGGAACAGCTTGCTTCTCCAAAACATTTCGAAAGTTGAGACGAGATAGTCAGCAAACACGGGATCGTCAGTGTAGAGCATGCTGAGCGGCTCATCGAGTCTAAGGTGTTGAATATCAATGTTGATCGCACTGATAACGTGCTTTTTGTCAAAGACTCCGAAGTACGCCCCACGATAATCACCAAAGTGGCGCACATCGGCACCGATATCCAAGTGATAGCGAATTATGTCGACGACTCGATACGTGACATCGGTAATGCCACGACATTCTCCCCCACGCTCGATGAACTCTGTTTCAGCCTCAAGGATGCCAAAGACTTCGCTAAATTTGATTCCTTCCCGAGGTGATAACCATAAGAACTCTTCTTTGGTTGAAAGCATAACGGGTAAGGCTACGCTGATTACTTCCTTGACATCTTGAGAATCTTAAACGTTGCAACTTCGTCAGAGGGCCGGAACTGCTGTCGTTTGCGAGTTCCTGCAGCTCCCGCTTTCGCGCCTCCATCTCGCGCAGCTCGCTGTTATGTTTCTTGAGCGCGGATTCAAGCGCGATGTTGAGGTCCACCGCGGCGTAAACTGTGGGTGAATCGAGCGGGGGGTGCACCATGCCTTTTTCAATCAAGCTTGTAAGCGTACGGTGCACGTCTTCGCGATACGTCTTCATCGACTTCGCGAGAGGCGAGGGGGTTTTTGGCCCGTACTTCCGCAGATGGAGATAAAGATGAGCCTCCTTTTCGCTAAGCCCGAAGCCAGTGAGGCGAGTAATAGATAGTGCCCCGTTATCCATGGCTCCAACCTTCCGCGGCAGATTGTAGATACGCGTCGGTATCGATGCCTTATAGTAAGAAGCTGCTTAGCGGCAACTGCAGGTTAAACAAATGAAAGGCATGCGCCCTACAGTTCTTGTATCCGCTTTTTTGCATCGACTGCTTCGTTCCATGCGGCCTCAAACGTGGCGGTCAGAAAATCAGCGTAGGCTTGGTCATCGGTCCAGAATGCCACGATCGGATCGTCAAGTGAGAACTCGGTATTCACGTTGATCGAACTAATGCTTTCTTTTTTGTCTCCGATAAGCATAAACGCTCCTTGGTACTGATCGATGTGGCGCAGTTCTTCGCCACCGTCCAAGAGTTTGCGGACGGTATCGAGGGAGGTTGCGGAAATCTTGGTGATCCCCTGCACGTGTCCGCCTTTTTCTATCAACATTTTGGACTTCTTTGGTATACTGAATTGAAAGGCGAGGGCCAATATGCCAGGTTCGAGCAGCCACAAGACTTCCTTCTCCGCAGATTCTATGATATTTGAACCTACAGCTAAGGCGTCTCTAAGGCTTTCAACAATGATTCGCTCGGCCATTATTTTCAGTTAACGTCCTCGAGGTTATAAAGCTGTGCCTCCTAACGCGTCGCGAAGGTTGTCGTCGCTTGGATGCGCCCTTTTATGGGGACAAACCCGTTAGATCCGTATTGCCGCCCACACGCCGGTATGTTTTGTGTAAAGTGAATCCCAAACGACAAAAGAAGAACGATGGAGCGGGATAGCACGGGTCTAGGGCGCTATCGATTGTTTTTTTTTGCACCCACTAGGTTGGCACGCTGCCATGGCGCTGCATTATAGCTCCATTGAGGTAGGTAGCAGTTCGCCGGAGCTTTAGACAGAGCATTTGCCACAACAGTTGACGCGGGCCCGGCCAGCGCTTCAGGATTCGTTCTAGGCGTGTAGGAAGGCCGTCACTCAGCTGCGCTGTCTATGCCAAACTGAAACATCTTAATGCGATGTTGCGATCTCTAATGACCTGTGTCATTGTCCCAGCAGCTCGCCTATGCGCTCTTCTGCGCCAGAAGCCTGCTCCCAAGCCATCTCGAACGCGCTCAGAAGGAATTGCGCTTGCTCAGCGCTGTCGCTCCAAAGCGCCGCAACATTTTCGTCAAGCGAAAGGGCGGCCCTCAGAGCGGCGTGAATGAGGCTGATGCTTCGCTTGCCATCGGCTACCACTAGCGTCAACCCGCGGTATGGGTTTGTATGCCGCAGTTCAATGCCACCTTCTAGGTGCTCGCGTCCCGCAGAAAGGTTCTGTGGTGAGATATCGAGCACGCCGCGAACACGCACGCCGCGGCCCACCGCATATTTAAGATGATCCAGGAAGCCCCCCATCGTGATGAGGTTGAATTGAGGATGGGCAACGAAGATAACAGACGTCTCTGCCGAGTTGATGAGCTGTGAGATGCCAGCAACAAGTTCCCCGACGTTTTTCAACATCTTGAACGCGTGGGCATTGTCAGCTCTGCGGCTGAGCGCGCCGTTTGTTTCTCTCACAAGCTCATGCTTGACCCTCTGCAACCGAAGCAGCTCGCGCTGGCGAGACGTGAGCGCGGCATCTAGCGCTTTGTCAAGGTCTACAGGCGCGTAACGTGAAGAATCCCCCGCGCTTTTTACGATCATCCCTGCGTCAATCAATCTTGCGCATCGGCGATACGCGTCCTCGCGATACGTTTCCAGGGATCGCGCGAGGTCACCGACACGCTTCGGTCCGTACTTGAGTAAGTGCACGTAAAGCTGTACCTCCTTCTCACCGAGCCCGAACTCACTCAGCAGTTTGGTAAGCGCTTGCTCGTTGTCGAGGCTGAGAGCCTTAGATGAGGGTGTTCCGTCTGAAGCAAGGAATTGTGTGCTGTTCATGAGCACACTGACCCCTCTCTTTATCCCCGCCATCCGACGAAGCTCGCGTTGGCGGGGGAGCAGCACGGCATCGAGCGCATCGCCTAAGTCCATTGCTGTATAGACAGACGGGCTCTCCCTCTTTGCGGTCACCATCGTCTTGTCGACGAGGCTTGCAAGTTTTCGATAAACCTGCAGGCGATACGTCTTGAGGGATCGCGAGAGGGCGCCGGCACGCTTCGGTCCGTACTTGAGTAAGTGCACGTAAAGCTGTGCCTCCTTCTCACTGAGCCCGAACTCACTTAGCAGTTTTATCCAGGGTTCTGCATTGATGCCATAGGCCCCGTTA
>PMMR01000039.1 GCA_003162175.1 Candidatus Methanoflorens crillii
ACACTCAAAGCTGTGGTTCAAGCGTGGTCATTTATACGATATCTGGTGACCGCGGGTTACCAGAAGATATATCACTAGAAGCAATAATCTAAGCTTTAAAATATGTGGATGTTAGAATACACGCATGTTCAATGTTCTGCTACGTGACTAGTGAGCCATTTTACTGTTGATTGTGAAGATAAACGGTAGGATGCTACACTAGCAGTAGGCGCACGCAAAAGAGGCGAATCTGATGGAAACACGGTTGGCGGTTCGAGACGTTATGACGAGGACGGTTGTGACGGCAACTCCCGAGATGACTGCTGCGCAAGCCGGAAAAAAAATGGTCGAAAAAAGGGTCGGGAGCATAATAATCGTCAAGGATGAGAAGCCAGTCGGCATCGTCACGGAAAGCGACATGGTTGCGAAAGTTATCTTTAAGAACGTTAAGCCGAGCTCTATCAAGCTCGACCAGCTCATGTCGAAACCTCTCATCACAACGAAAAGCAGCGACGACGTGCACGACGCAGTGCTTGTGATGGCTCAGAAAAAAATCCGCCGTCTTCCGGTACTCGACGGAGATGAACTAGTCGGAATTATTACCGACGCAGACGTTATCCAAGTCTCCTCTGAAGTCAATCAAATTCTCGACAACTTGATAGAGATGAACAGGGAGAGTGTCCTCGACCGCCGGGAAGACGTTATAACGCAAGGCGAGTGTGAGGAGTGCGAAGAATACTCAGACGATCTGCGGCAAGAGGGAGGCCGCCTCAAATGTCCGAGGTGCCGAGGTTCTACCTCATCCGGCGTCTGCGAGATCTGTGGACAGTTTTCTTACGTGCTCGAATATGCAGACGGCAGCATCTTATGCGAATCGTGTAAGGAGAGCGTTCGATGACGCTCAACCTAATGTCACCGCCTGTGACCGTGCATGAAGACGCCTACGTGACTCACGTCCGCCAGCTCATGCGAGACGGCTACCGAAGCCTTCCGGTTGTCGATAGCCAAAGCCGCGTGAAGGGCATGGTAATACTGCCAGACATCATCAAGGTGACTTCAACAAAATCTGACGTCACGGTAATCGGCTTCGTCCGCGAGACTGGCCTCGCTACTTCTGACTCTCTCCCGATCGAGATGGCAAAAATATTTGCGACGACCGGGTTCGACCTTCCTGTGGTCAAATCGAAAGAAGATCACACGATCATTGGAGTGATTGACGCTGAAGTACTGATGAACGCTCTGAGTTTTGACAGAAAAATCACGATCGACTCAGTGATGACAGAAACCGTTCGGACCTGTAGTCCGACTGATCTCGTATCGAGAGTGTGGCTCAACATGGCGCAATACGGGTTTTCAGGCTACCCTGTGGTGAAGAAGACGCACCTCATCGGTATTGTCACGCTTCAGGATATTCTCAAAGCAGGCTATGTGCGACTCGAGCGCGAGGACGATCGGGGAGGCAAAGGGATTCATTCAGCGGCCGTCGAAAAGGTTATGAAAACTCCTGTCATTACGGTCCTGTCAGATTCGTCACTCTGGGAAGCAGCAAATCTGATGAAGCAATACGCAATCGGACGATTGCCGGTGGTCGAAGACTCCAAGCTGATCGGGATAGTCGACCGGCAAGACCTCGTACGAGCCATAATTTAACATAACCACGGAAGGTTAGGATGCTACGCGGAAATAAACGGCAGAAGAGAACTCAAGATGACTTCAGCGGCAAATCGGACCGAGGGAGTCTAGGCTTCAAAAGCAAGCTGTCGCAGCACGAGGGCGACATCATGATGGTCGCAACGCGGGATGTCGTCCAGATACCCCCCACAATGACTATTATGGGGGCAGTCAAAACGATGGTTAAATATCGTGTTAGGCGGCTGCCGGTGACCGATCCTGGAACAAACAGACTTGTCGGGATAGTCACCGTAATGGACGTAGTGAATTTTCTCGGTGGGGGCGATAAAGCTCAGATCATCGAGAACAAGCACAAAGGGAACTTTCTATCGGCGATAAACGAAGAAATCAGTTCAATAATGGAAGAAGAGGTTATCACGCTCCGTGAGGAGGATTCGATCGACGATGCCATAAAAATGATGTTGCATGGAAACGTGGGTGGCTTCCCGATAGTCAGTGACGATAGCAAGGTTATAGGAATTGTGTCCGAGCGTGATTTCGTCGACCTTGTGGCCAATGTCATAACGGGAAAGAAAGTCGCCGATTTCATGCGCCGCGACGTCGTAAGCGTCAAACCAGATACCACGGTTGAAGAGGCTGCACGAGTGATGGTTTCAAACGACTTTCGTCGAGTACCCGTTGTTCACAAAGGGGTTATGATCGGCATCGTAACGACCTCAGACATAGTGAACTATCTCGGAAGCGGCGAGGTTTTTGACAAGCTTGTGACAGGCGACATGCACGAGGCTTTGGGGGTGCCCATCAAGATCATAGCACGAGAACCGCCGATTACTGTCGATCCCGATCTAGATTTGGGTGAAGCTGCAGACCTTATGATAGCGCGCAATGTAAGCGTGTTACCGGTTGCGGTCGATGGGGCGCTCTCGGGTATCGTAACTGAGAGAGATTTTTTAAACGCGTTAGTCGATTAGTTGACTTCACAAAAGAGACTTAGCTCACGTCAGCCTGCAGACGAAACAACGAAGTAAGTTTTTTTGAGCGTGACGCACGCGGGCGACTCAAACGTCGTATTGAACGAGCTTGTTCTCATGGAGGTACTTGAGGAGGATATCTAAGATCTCATCGCACACATCCTCTTCATCAGCTATTTTTTCAACGACGACATAGGTCCCAGAGTCCTCTCGTGCCATCTCGAGATACCGTCCCCTTATGTTGATGAGAGCAGTTTCGTTCTCAAACGTACTCAACCCATTATCGCGTTTTTCAATAAGGGTCATGGCGATATCTGCAGGCCAGTTGATGATGAAATTAATGTCCGGCTCCGGTGCGAATTCTCGATTCATCTCGAGTATCTCTTGCCACGGTCTATCTGACTGATATGCTGCGGTAGACAAGAAGTATCTGTCCATTACGACGATCTTCTTTTCTCGTAGCGCGGGCATTATGTGGTTCTCCACATCGTGCCGTCGATCGGCCAGAAAAAGGTCAACTAAGTCGGTGGGTTTTGTGAGGGAGCCGTGCTCAAGCGTTCGACGTATCTGTTGTGCCTCCTGGGTTTCATTGGTCGGCTCGAAAAAGCGGACGGCGTTGAAACTAAGGGCTGTTAATCTCTCTACTATTCTGATGGACTGCGTCGTTTTTCCCACGCCATCTATTCCCTCAATTGCCACCAGAATTCCGCGGTTCAGGCAGTGCTTCATGCTAAAAAATGCTCGAAAACTCAATCGCGAATCGCTCAACCTGCGCCTTAGGGATTGCAAAGCTTACACGCACATACTTGTCGACAAATCTTCGCGTGGTGTACTCAGCTGCTCTAATGAAAAAACCGCGTTTCAGCATCGTGTCTGCGATGGTTTCAGGAGTCTCGCCTGTGCCTGAGATATCAATAACAAACATGCTTCCCTGTGACGGATAAACGGGGAGATACGCTCCTCGTATTTTGTCGACAGCATCCTTTATGATAGCTTGATTTGCCATGATAGCCTCAACTACCGTCGGGAGCCAGCTGATTTTGGTTTTGAGGGCTGCAATTCCTGCAATTTGACTAACAATTGAGGTCCCGAGGTCATTTATCTTGTAGCGGGCGATTCGCTCTAGAAGCTCGTTTGTTGCGATGTGAGCGCCCAGCCGTAATCCTGCCAAACCGCAGTTTTTTGAAAAACTGTAGATGGTTATCGTTCCTTCAGGATAAAAGTCGGCGGCAAGAGTGTGGAGTTTTGCCACGTCTCGGTAGGTCACGTCATTCAACAAATAAACGCCTGCGTCTTGAGCAATTTCACAAAACGCCTTGATGTCCTTTGCCGTGTAGGTTACGCCCAGCGGGTTCAAAGGGTCAACGAGAGTCAGCATTTTAGTTCGCTTGCTCATCGCCTCATTTACCATGTCCGGCGTCAATTTGTAGTTAGTATCTGCTGAGTAGATCGGTAGGTCAAGAACTGTGGCTCCGCTTAGCTCGGCAAACTTATGAATAACGTAGTAACCTGGATCTGTCGAGATCATGACGTCACCAGGATCCAGCAGCGTGCGTGTCACTTGGTAAAGTGACTCTGTACCGCCCTCCGTCACGTGGACTTCGTGGGGTGCGCTCAAATTCAAGTCTTGGAGTATGAGGGCCCGTAACTCCTCAAGCCCATACGGTGGCGGGTATTTGTGGTACTCCTCTTTGTCGATGGCATTCACCATAGCCCGCTTGATCGCTTGTGGAGTAGGAAAATGGTTAGTATTTTGCCCCATCCATACGACGGAGTCATCGTCGTAAATGTTTTGAAAAAATCGATTTTCGCTGTTGAAATCGGCCACTTGAATCACATCGCTGAATGATCGGAAAGCTACGTTTAATTGATCAGTTGCCTGGGGGCGAACGTTTACAACTGTCGTAATTGTTCACAATTTAAAAGCGTTGTGGTGGAGGAAACGATACTTACAGAAAAACGACGCGAGCCTGTTCCAAGCTCAACCCTGGTTATCAATAAGGTTAGAATAAGCTTTCCTTGACTGATTTTCTTGTGAATCGTGTTCCGTCTAAAGCTTCCAATCGATAATCTTCTAACAAAACCCGAAACGTTTCGTCTAGGGGAACCGANNGTTTCATACACTCGGTTTACCTCACCGGTTGTTGCGCTTCGCGCTCCGTTTTGATGAAGCGTGATTATGCTATACAGCACCAGTTTCGCTTGGGTAGGGAGCGTGCGAATCACCTCTGCGACTCTATTGAGTTCTATTCGCATCTGAGCGGTCCGAACGTGCTCCTCCTTAACGCTGTCGGCATTCACGCGTTCAGCGAATTCTCCTGATACTCTCAGCAAATCGAGCGCACGTCTGGCATCCCCGTGCTCCTGAGCGGCCAGGGCTGCACAGAGCGGAATGACTTCGTGGTGCAACGCGTGTTCCTTAAAGGCTAGGCGCGCTCGCTCTTCGAGGATGTCTCGCAGTTGATTGGCGTCATAAGGTGGAAATATTAACTCTTCTTCGGCGAGTGAGCTCCTGACCCGAGGGTCAAGATATTCTGTAAACTTCAAGTCGTTGGAAATTCCGATGAGGCTTACCCGGGTGTCGGTGAGCTCGAGGTTAATTCGCGACAAATTGTAAAGCACATCGTCCCCGCTTTTTCGGACCAACTTGTCAAGCTCGTCAAGAATTATTATGACGCTCCCGCCTTGAGCGTTGAGTGCTTCAATAAACTCTGAATAGACTTGATCTGTTGGCCACCCCGTCATCGGCACATCTTTGTTGAACTGGCGAGCCAGATAAGCAAGGACGCGGTACTGGGTATCGACCACTTCGCAATTTATGTATGCAACGGTACACGGAACTCCTCGCGATGCGCCGACTTCCATCAATTCTCTGCCTACATATTTAGCGCAAGCCGTTTTCCCTGTGCCGGTTTTGCCGTACACAAGAATATTCGAGGGGGTCTCCCCTCTGAGCGCGACGACTAAAATNNTAGGATGGCCTCAACACTTCCTTGTCTTTGAAAACAGGTTTGCTTTCTAAAAGGTTGTCAAAAAGTCCTTCCAACGTTCTGCCTCCAATTTCAACAGAGGAAGCGAATGCTTGCTGGAGGCACTGAATTCTAGCAACGATAACTGACTACTCAGAGCCATCCGCTTAGTCCTACCGTATAGTGGAAACGTGAGTTAATAAAGTTTATGATTTCTAAAGTTATATTTCCACTGCAATGCAACCTACATTTCCACAGGAAATAACGATTTCTTCCACTGCAAACCCTACTACTTGTATTCCTATTAAGCTGCTAAGCAATCATGAGCTTATATTGATCACTTCCTAAAGCCTTGATTCGGGTTTGATTTTGCTTCGAAACGGTATGATCCTCACTAATTTCTGACACTGTGCAGAGATTGCTTAAAGCAAGGCGGAAAACTCGTTCCTCTTTTTGGCATACCTTTATTGCATGTGGAAAGGGCTCAAGACGCACCCCATGTTTTCTACTGTAGAAATAAAAAATAGGATTTTGTTTGGTAATAGACTATAAAAAATAGCGTGTTGTAGGGGTAACAATCTATTAATATATAAATCTTTGTATAAATTTACATTAATATTTAACGTCTATGGCTTTATGGAAGCGCAAACATGGGGGGGGTGTGCAATTTATACTCTTCTGGTTAAGGGAGACAGATTAGATCGAATTATTGAAACCGGTTACCAATCCATAGCACCCAGCTAACATCATGTCACCACCTGGTGCTGCAAAATATGGACTTAATTGAGATTTCCTCATAATCCCTCGTTGAGGTCCTAAGGTGGTTACCCAGAAGCCTCGCTCTCTAAACGCTCGATCTATCTCTTGGTAGCCGGTTTCGTGTATGTAACAACCGTGTCCCCCATCTTGAAAAACACGTTCATTGGTTAATTTACCATCCATAAACAGTGACAAAAAGTAGTCGAGTTTTTCTGTATTGATCAAGGACGTGTGGTGTTCAAACATGCCGATGATCCTCTTTTGATCGAGCATGGCTGCGAGAGTGTGACCGTTTCCGACGTTTACAATGATATGAGGTTCCCGTGCGTGCTTGGCCACTACTTCATCACACAGCGCACCCAATATTGCGGCCGGACCGGTATCCATCACTAAGATCCGCTGCATTTCATTCCCCTCTAACGTCCGATATACGGCCTTTAGTCGTGTCAAATAGTTGGGGATCTGGCCATCTACGTAGCAAAAACTGGTCAACCCACCACCTGCAGCGATCAGGCGCTTAAAGTGCTGAAAACGAAAAATCCTATTACTCCCGGAGCTCTCACCGTGATCTTGACACGCCACTGCGCACATTGTAGGCAGACTAACGTCGAATTGTTGAAGCGCGGATCTCAGTGCGGGAACGTCCACATCGTTCAACTCTATTCGAATACAGTCTGTTGTCGGCTGTGCCGGTGTTATCTTCACCCCCCACGATCGGACTTTATCAAGATCATCATTGAGCGTTTTTGCTGCAAGCGGCGTTGCATAAACTGAATATCCGCCCTGCAAGTGAGCTCGAACGGCTGCGCTGCTCGGACCACCTCCCATCGTCTCGCCGCACAAGAACAAGCTGCGTCCCTGCTCCGTAACAGACCTGATGCGGTTGGCGACTATTGCAGTTTGCGAAGGCATCACCATTTTTACGTTATTCTCTGTGACTAAGCTCGAGTCGTACAAGAGCACATCTTGGGTTCCTGTACCGACGTCTAATGCGATGACACGCATACTGAAAGATTAGGCAACGCCTCTTATTATACTTATTAACGTGGCGTCTGCGTCTTGTGCAGAATCTCCCGTCAGAAATGCTATATACGCACTAACGCAATCCAAGTATATGCGACGCCAGCGGTCACAGACTCACCATAAGGCCCCCGTGAACAAGCGCTATGAAGTTGGCGTAATCTCGATCAGCACGTCTCGATTTGCGAAATACGGCAGCGTTAAGGCACCAGAAGAGGCCGAAGACATATCCGGCCGAGTCATTATCGACCTTTTAAAAAGCGCCGGCCACAACCTTCAGTCGTATGCCTTGATATCGGACGAAGCAGAGTCAATTATCGCACGCCTGAGGGCCCTCCTCAGTAATACCGATGTGATCATCACAACAGGCGGGACCGGACTCGCCCCGCGCGACGTGACCATCGAGGCCGTTCAGCAAATGCTTCAAAAAGAAATTCCAGGTTTTGGCGAGCTATTCAGAAGCATCAGCTACGAAAAAATCGGCTCTTCCGCCATGCTCACACGAGCTACAAGCGGCATCATAGGAAACACAGCTATTTTCTGTCTTCCTGGCTCTCCAAACGCCGTGACACTCGCGATGGAAGCCCTCATCTTGCCCGAGCTCGGGCACATTTTGCTTCACGCGTCAGAGCAATAACGCTTTTTTTGACGAGCCGTTGATCAGCATTTTGCAAAAAAAGGCTTATTCGAGGGTCGCGTGCTTCTTCTTTAAGTCCTCCTCACTCTTTTTTGTTATCTCCATAAGCGCCGCAATGATGCCGTCTAAAAATACCATGGTGCTTATTTCAAACATTGTGCCAAGGGGAGCAAACGATATGTGCGA
>PMMR01000021.1 GCA_003162175.1 Candidatus Methanoflorens crillii
CGCATCACTCAGGCGGTCTGATGCCTGTAGCACTTTTTACAGTTCCGGTGCGGCGCTGCAACGCCTTGCGCTTGGCCACAGGTGCAAAACTCCATGGCGGCGAAGCGAAGGAAAAGCACCGTTCGTGTCGCACAAGCGAATGACAACAGGATAATTCAAAAGTCAGCGAGGTTAACCGACAGGTCAGAAGCTGCCAGCATTGTGCACTGCGCATTGTGTCAAAGACTGAACGTGAGTTGTGCGCATAAGTGACCAGAGCGTATCGTGCCGTAGGCTTAGTCGTCTGGCGTGCAAGTCATGGATTGCGAGCAGCTGAGCACTCAGCTCGAATTTTCCCCCATCATCTTGTGAGAAGGTCAGACCTTCGCGGAATTTATCAAATGATGGATACAATGATATCCGCCTGTATCGAAACCAATTCTTTGAGGAAATTGGTGGGTACCCGCTGACTCCGTCTCCTGCTGCAGTCTCCATGGTGAAGGCTGCTAACAAAGGTTGGAAGTGCACGATTGTCAAGCGGACGTATTTCGTCAAACAACGCTTGCAAGGCGCAAAAATTGGGGTGTGGGCCGGGAACAAAAGGAAAGGAGAGAAGATGTATCAGCTCGGGTACCACCCAATTCTAATGTTGCTGCTCGCAATGGTCAACAGCATTAAGCTCCCACCTCATTATCAAATCGTCCCCATGACCTTGGGTTACCTCCCGGGTGCGGTCAGAAAAGAAAAAAAGTAGAGGACGATGAAATAAGGGAACCATTTCTACTTCTAGAGGCTGCGTGCGGCATTGCGCCACGTTTTTGCGCCGTTCCAAGTAGCAAGCTATTTCTCTCACGTTCGAAAACGATGATACGTTTTATAGAAACAGATGCATGTCTCTTTGTCGCCCAGCATAAACAAGGAGGTGCGGAGGGCATTGGCCGTCTGTTACCCCGTGCAGCAAGTCTTCTGGGCGGAATTGCGTCGGGGACGCATACAGAATGATTACGTTCCAAACGCCCCCTCAATGCGCAATTCTACGGATATCGTGATACGCAACCAAACAAGCTGTGTGATAACGGAAAAGCAACGATTCAGTATACTCGAAACGAGTTAAGATGCGCATAGTCATGATGGGCCCTTGGCCGGATAAGGGTCGCGTGAGTGGGGGGGTGTCGAACACCATCCTGAACCTGGTCAGGGAAATGGGAAAATCAAAAGAACCCGAGGTTTACTTCGTATCATTCAGCCCCTCTGAGGGCAGGTTGTCCGAAGGATACGGGAAAATAGTCCTGAGAAGGCGACGACGGATCTACTATGCGCTCCCCTTCTTGGCAGTGTTGGACGTGTGGTTAGCAGTCAGAAAGCTCAAGCCAGACGTAATACACGTCCAAGGCGAGAATCTTAGCCCGTACTTAGTGTACGCCTTGTTTTTTGCTAGAAAAGAGAAAAAGGTTGTGACATTTCATTCTTGCGAGAGCAACGAGCTAGTCGCGCTAGGGCTGATCAAACGCACGTCTCTGCGTTACGCTCTCGAAAGATGGATTGAGAAGCAGATCGCTCAAAGAGCCGATCTGATTACCGCCGTAAGCTCGCCACTAGCCGCGCAAATCCGCCTGCTTGAAAAGGGAAAAGAGAAAACAATCGTTTTGCCAAACGGGGTCGATCCCGATGTGTTCCGTCCGGATATTAGTGGCGAATATGTAAGGAAGCGGCTCGGACTTTCAAAAACCGACTTCATGATCTTTCACGCCAAAGCATTCAACCCTTTTAACGGGCAAGCCTACTTGATAAAAGCACTTCCAGAAGTCCTTAGTGAAATTCCCGATGCGAAACTTGTACTTGCGGGGGATGGGCCATTGTTGCGTGAAGCACAAGCCATGGCTGCTGAACTCACGTTATCTGATACCGTACTCTTTCCGGGTCACGTTTCACACGTCCAGATTCCTTCTTATGTAGCAGCGGCGGACGTCGTCGTCGTGCCATCAATACGGATGCTTACTGTGGAAGAGGGATCAAGCAATCTCCTGTTGGAAGCTATGGCTGCGCAGAAACCTGTCGTCGCTACCGCCGTTGGTGGGAATCTCGACAGTATTACGCACGGAGAAAACGGCCTGCTTATACGAGACAAAGATCCGCACGCTATCGCAGAGTCCATTCTGGGCATATATCACGACCGAGCGTTGGCAGAAAAACTGGGCCGGAATGCTCGGGAGTATGTGAGCAACGAACGAACATGGGCGGCGATTGTCAAAAGGATCCGTGCGATATATGAACAGCTTATCTTTGAAGAGTAAAGGGTGCGCAGACCTTAGAACCCCCCGCTTTGCTATCATTAGAATAGCGCCCCAAGGCCTAAGTTGTGAGCAACGCAGTCTCCTTCCAGTATGAGTTCCGGAAGTTGTGAAGCGGCCGATACCGTCAGCAGTGCGATATGCTACTTGCAAATTGTCGAGCCTATGGTGACAACCATGTTGAGATGGTTCATTCTAAAACGTTATTGTGGGCGAATCCATTGTATGCGGGGTGAGTCGCACAATCTTCACAGCCGCACGTCATCAAGGGCCTCGTGACAACGTTTATCTTCGCGAAATCAGAACGCACAGGTTTCGCAGTCGGGTGGCGCTGGCAAGCCAGTTCACTTCTTCGAATTACAGGATGAAAGTTTCATCCACATTTCGGATACAGTGAAGCGACCTCATCTTCCAGAAGACAGTGCCACCGAGAATCCGAACACCATCTAGAATCCATTCAACAGCGAGCTCAGGCGCAAATAGCCAATCTGTCAGAAACGGTTCAAGAACTCACGGAAAAGCTTGAATTACGCTCAGAGTCGGACATTATCCTCATTCTTGTCGTGGTAGCTGCCGCTATTGAAAGTATATTCGCACTTCCTATCGACACACCTTCACGCGTTCGATTGCAGCGACGCTTTCCTTGCTCGTTATTCCATGCCATCCCTTCACTGTGTGTAGAAAATATCGCAATAGTATATGTGTGGGATTATCCGTCTGGTTCTTAAATAAAATAAAGGATTGTAACCTGCTCACGAAAGCCATTTTTTTCTGCCATAAATGTCGATTCCAGTTTTCATAAAGAAAAGAGGCGTCTCTTGGACGCAGAATCTTATATAGGTGCGAACAAACGATACAAAGAGTAAAGAGCAGGTCGGATGTCCGCAAGAAGGGCTTTTTCGAATAACAAAATTCGAAGTGCGAACACCCATTCATTGCGATGAAGGCGCTGTGTTTTCAAGCTGGCGCTGTAAGATGGCGCAAAGGCAACGTTCAATCCGTTGGGTCGGACGTTTGCCGACCAAACGGCAAAGAAGAAGTGACGAGCAACAAATCATCCGAGGCAGTTGGGGGTATCGCCGCCCAAGTATGCGCCATTACGGTCGCGTTCAATAAACCAGAGGAGCTTTCGCGCCTGCTTCGCTCCTTACCAGCGACGAGTTTGAGCGGCTTGATAGTTGTGGATAATTCCGAATACCGCTACATAAAGGATAACCAATCAATCTTTCAGCAGTACTCCCAAGGCTACACGTTCGCTCGCTATATAGAAGTCGGGAGAAATATCGGCTCGGCTGGAGGCTTCGCTCTGGGTATGAAAACTGCTCACAGCAACGCTTTTGACTGGATATGGCTCCTCGATCAGGACGGAACTGTTGAAAGCGAATGTTTAGCCGTGCTCCTGCAATCTGCGCATCAGGCAGATATCCTTTGCCCGAAAATCGTCGCAATCCGCAATCCGCACTATGAACTGTCCTATTTGAGATCAGTCCAAAATGTCTGGGGGCGGATTATTCCCGTAGGTTCACAGGCAACAAACCAGAGTATCGACTTTTTTTCATCTCACGGTACTTTGATTTCGAGAAAAGTGCTTGATCGAGTCGGTTACTATGACTCTGAGAATTTCTTTGTGCGTGGAGAAGACTGGGATTACTCGTTTCGGGCAACGACCAATGGGATGGCTATCCTTTTAGTAGTTGATGCTGAAGTAAGACATCCGAACATCTTGCATCCGGTCGGCAAGATGTTTGGTTTGACTAAGCTCCAGGACAAGGTCCTTCCTCAATTTCTAGAGTGCATCAGCAATCAGCTACCATATGAACACAACTGTACACCTAAGGACCGTTCGTTGGCGGTCTTATCAAACGCCTATCTAAACACCAAGCGACTGAAAACGCAGCAGTTCTGGGCGGCGCTCTTTTTTTCCCTCTTTGTTGTCTCCTTGCGCAAAATAATCGGCTACGGGGGAGCATTTAGCTGGAAAAAGACGCTTAGGATGTACCGCGTCTGCGCAGCGTCTAAGCTTCACAAGAAATGGCTTTTTAGGTCGGTGCAAGAATCCTCTCAGTATGTTCGTCGATAACTGCTTCGGTCTCATTCGTCCTACTTGCTCTGCCTTACGGTAGCCGCGCCTGGTTCGCGCTCAATACGCGCCGTTTTGAGAGGAGGTAGACGGCCGCTATCAGGTAAGCGAAGACGAGTGTGATTGCCGCACCTAAAATACCAATCAGTGGAATCAAGACCACGTCGAAACCGACGAGCACAATGAGCGTAATCACGCTGCTGAGGGTATTCACTTTGGCCCCGCGCGTACCTTCAGACGACATGAGCCAGCTAAGAGCTTGATAAAAAAAGCCCATGGTTGCTGCAATGGCAAAAAAGAGTGCAATTTCCCAGCTGAAGGGATACTGGCGCCCATAAAAAAAGAAAACTATCCGCTGCAGTAAAAGGAATAACGGCAAGAACGACGCAGCAAGGTAAGGCGTCGCCTTTCTTATGTTACGCAGAAGGGCCAGCTTATCGTCGCTCTTTGATGCATATGGAAAAAAAGCGGCGTTAATGATGGTCCAAAGCATGACAGCTACCGTTATTGATGGCAGGAAATACGCGTTGTAAATTCCTACGTCTGCGGTCGTCATGAACTTGTTGATGAGTATCCGGTCGACGCCCATGAAGGTGGCTGCGACAGCTCCAGGGAAGATTATAAGACTATAACGCATGATTTTTTTCGCCCACGACCGCTCAAATCGGAGCTTTATATAGTCTCTAAGATAAATGACCGCTATGAAGCCGATTACCGCGTACGACAGATATAATGAGTACGCCGCCGATTCCCACGACTTCATGTCCTTGCTGATGAATGTGAGAAACGCAGCAAGCAGTACGACTGATTGAGCGGCAGTCAGAAGTGCATACGCTCTCATTTTGAAGAAGACTCTAGGGGAATCTAGCGTTAACTGATAGAATGTAGCAGCAACGGCGAGAAATAGAGCGAAAAAGAAAAGCTCTGGCGGCACTCCAAACAGCTGCGATAACGGCGCAGAAAAAAGTACGAAGATACACGTCGAGGCTGCAGTCAACAACGCTATTAGAATGTACGAAGCGGAGATGATGCTGACCTGTTTAATACGATCTGGCGCCCCCGAACCATATTTCATCATCGGAGTAACAGGCAATCCCATTGGGAGGGCTAGAATAGCGCCCACTGTCGTGACAAGGCCAAGAACACCATAATTGCTAG
>PMMR01000015.1 GCA_003162175.1 Candidatus Methanoflorens crillii
GGAAGCCCCTCACGTCTATTTGTGACGACAGGTATTTTGTCTTCGATAACTTCGTTATCGTCGCTTGGTTCTTTATAGCGGTTCAAACGTGGCCCCAGTGGTGGGTCTTTCTCTTACCGCCAGCGCTCTTAGTTCTTGATAATTTTCGGACCAAGTATGGGCTTGTCTTCTGCATCCTGATTCTCATCACGTACCTGTTCATCGCGATGCGTGACATGTTCACCTCGACGTCGGGGTTGGCGCGGGTAGCGTTCTTTGCAGGTTATCGCATTCCATTATACATCCCAGCATTGTTGAGTACCGGACGCTGGTTCGAGTGGTTATTCACAGTTCTAGCGGGTTTGCTGCTGTTCTGGGTCTTCGCGCTGAGTAAAGAGCTTAGTGACAAGGATGCCAAGTCAAGCACTGCAACCTAATGGTGCAGATACTGCTTTGCTGCAACTCGTACGTGTTCGTTTCCGAACTCGTGTCGTTTTTTGATACCCTGTCGGCTTTGATGAAAAAACAGCGCACTGAGCACAACCGCAGGACCAAATGCGAGACGCTGCACATATTGCGCCTTGACCAAAATGGAGCAATAGGTCGCCATTAAGGAAGTGAGTGGGGATCGCAATTAGCTGCGCACGAGTGGCCTTCTCTGGGATAAGATCCATCTCCTCTGTGCCTCTATCGGATGAAGGCGATAACACTGAGGTCGGCCAGTAATCCTTTCAGCCATAACGACATGTTTTTCAACTTCCTGCGAGTAGGGGATTACGCCGTGGTCGGTGGCATCATTCGCGCTGCCTTCGGTGGGGATCACAGCGGAACAGCACAAGAATATGAAAATTGCGTTTATCGACATCTACCAGAGGACCCCCATTAGCAGCGGCGGCGATTGGTGGACCTTCCAGCTGTTGACAGATCTCGCACGAAATAATAGCGTTAACATGTTTTATACGTCTGAAAAAAGCTCAGAAGAAGGCTATTTGCCCAAGGACATCAGTTTTGACACGCACTTTCTGCCATCACGGGTCAAGTGGGGCCGCGTATCGACGTGGCTCGACATTATCAGGCCCGATAAGTTGTGGG
Source organism: Candidatus Methanoflorens crillii (assembly GCA_003162175.1). Taxonomy (GTDB): domain Archaea; phylum Halobacteriota; class Bog-38; order Methanoflorentales; family Methanoflorentaceae; genus Methanoflorens; species Methanoflorens crillii. The sequence goes on from PMMR01000015.1 coordinate 1,072, forward strand.
ATAAGTCACAGATCCGCGGTATCGAGGCAGATTGTGTCTTTACTTTGGTCTACGGGTATCACATAGCTGCCTACATCGCCAGCAAAAACGACGCGCCTCTTGTCCTCGTCATGCAAAACGTTGAATGGCAGTATGTGAAGAGCACAGGTTCGTCATTGTACCTTCCAATTCGCCTATTCGAAAACTGGATTCTCAAAAAGGTTGACGCGGTAATTACGATTAGTCCACAAGATTGTGACTATGCGGTCAAGCACGCTTCCCGCCGCGTTTTTTATATACCGCCGCAACCCGATGCGCACGTATTTAGTCGTGACGGCGCCCGTTATGATTACGGCGGCGATTTCTTCAATGTACTCTTTTATGGTAGTTTAGATCGGTATCAAAATCGGGTTGCTTTGACTTTTCTAGCAAAGGAGCTGGTTCCGGCACTTGCAGATGAGCGCTCGAACGGTGCCTTCAAGGTGCACGTATTTGGTTCCGGAAAAGCTCCCGAAGACCTGCTTTCCGGAACTGGAATCAATTTTATTGGCGCTGTAAGCGATCCCGGGCCATATATTAGGGGGGCGGACGCGATCGTCATACCTATCAAGAATGCGAGTGGCGTCAAACTGCGAGCGGTAGAATCGCTCGCATGCGGAAAGCCAGTTGTGGCGACGCCCGAAGCAGTCCAAGGACTTACTGAGGATTTAAGGGCTATGACCTATGTGGCCAGTACGGCAGTCGAATTCGTGGAAGCGCTCAAAGGTATTCGCGACGGGAGGTTGGCAAACAAAACGAATTCCTCGCTTGTTCTCCGCCGTATGCAGAAAAACTCTGTCGATGACGTCATTAACTACGTGTCGAAAAAACCACAAGTCCCTGTCGTTGAGTCGAAATGAAGATTCTCATGGTAGCTCCGCTTCCGCCTTACCATCGTGGCGGAATAGAAAGAGTCGTTGGTGAGCTCACACAGCGGCTGTCGCGCGATCACGATGCCGACGTGCAGGTGTGGTCAGGAACCCTCGGTCACGCCCAAACCTGCGACTGGCAGGGCGTACACGTTAGAACGTATCGCACGAGCCGGCGAGTCGGCTATGCGTCTCTGAAGCTGTTCAGCGATCTCAAGCGATCCGCGCAGGACTTCGACGTCATTCACGCACACGGTTCAAACACGTTGATGCCGCTGATGGGTGCGTTAGCGGCCGCGGCAACTCCGCTTGTCATTTCACCTTACTTCCACCCACAGGCGTCAAATAAGCTCCTGGCTACAGTGAAGCCATTGTTTGAGAGCACTCTTGATGCTCTCGCCTTGCGAAAGGCAACAAAGATTATCTGTATCTCTGAAACCGAGGCGGAGCTAGTGCGCAACCGCTTTCCTACCGCGCATAAGCTAAGCATAATCTACAGCGGCGTAAACGCTGAAGAAATCCAAAGCGTTAAGCCCTATGAATTTGATGGCCAGCTTATCCTTTATGTGGGCCGCCTCGAGCAGTATAAGAATATACACCGCGTTATCGAAGCAGTCGCATATTTGCCTCAGCGGTTTGTGTTTTACATTATCGGCGAAGGTCCATACAGGAATCATCTGGAAACCCAGATTCGCAACTGCGGTCTCTCGGACCGCGTAAAACTACTTGGCGTGTGTTCTGATGCAACGCTGTTCGAATGGCTGAAAACAAGCGCGCTGCTCGTTAATTTATCTGAAATCGAGTCGTTTGGTATAACAGTGCTCGAAGCCGTGGCTGCTGGAACGCCGGCACTCGTCAACGACAAGCTCGGTTTGCGCGAGCTTGCGCGGCACTTTGACGGCGCCGTGTTTTCGATACCCGTAGAAGCAGTCAGCGCTCGTGAACTAGCCGAAACGATACGCGATGTCGCTGGGATAGACATCGGCTTGGTCGATCTGAACGATTTTCGGTGGGACAGGATCGTGGCGCAAACGTTAGACGCATATAAAGAAGCCCGCAACGCGTCAGCGAGAGCGTGAAGACGTCGCTTTGTTACTGAGTTCACAATCGCAGTAGAGCGTCAGACAGCTTACGGAAAAAGTGTGAGTATAAAGGACTTAATTGATATCCTTAAACCGTGAATGAGACGCGTATGAATAGCAAAATGAACTCAGTGAAGGCTGCTGTCTATGCCCCGTACATTTATCGATGGATGTTGGACTTTGTTAGCGAGTTGTCGGACTTGTTGGGGGAAGTTCGGTTCTACTCGCGAGGCACTTATGGGAACTATCCGTGGAAGCAGTACGAGCAGTGCGTGCGTTTGATGAATAAACAACGGCTTTTGAGCGCTGTTATAGATTATCTGCGCTATCGACCAGATTTCATCATATTGCTCGGATCAGAAACGCCCCTTTCGCTTGTCCTTTACCTGTTATCTAAGATCGTGGGAACGAACCAGGTGCTTATCGTGGAAGAGAATCGTGAAAGGGCGTTTGCGAGCGTAGTGTTGCGCTACCTTGCACGCCTGAAACGGCTCTTTGTAGTCGCCACGCACAGGAACGCGGGTGTGCTGGTTGCCGAATCTGAGCCGGCTAAGGAGTACTTGCTCAGGATGGGGTGCGCGCCTGAACGCATACACGTCATTCCGCACGGTACGAATACGGTCGATTTTCAGCCTCGCCCGAAGAGCGAGCAACTAGCGAAATTGCTAGGCCTTTCGGCGAGCGACTTACGTGCGAGCATCGTTCTCTTCGTGGGGGAGTTTACCGACTATAAAGGAGCGGAGTTCATGGCGCAGGCAATCCTCACGTTCCCGAATCCAAGCGGGGCTATTTTCTTAATCCCCTCGCAAGGATCTATTTTTTTCAAGCATAAGTCACAGTTCAACGCAATGAAAAACGTTAATGCATATTCGTCGCTGGACGATACATGCATGCCGCATCTTTACAATCTCTCTAATATCGTCGTCGTGCCGTCCAAGCTGTGCGACGCGGGGAGCAGCGATCGCTCTCCAAACTCGCTGATAGAAGCAATGGCGTGCGGCAAGGCCGTCATAGGGACAGCAGTCGGCGGAATCCCTACAATTATGGACCAGGCCGGGTTGCTTATTCAGCCCAACGACCCGGCTGCAATAGTTCAGGCGATTTCACAGTTGATTGTGGATACGCAACTGCGTGAGATCTTGGGCAAGGAGGCGCGGATGCGCGCAGTTACCACGTTAAACAACCATGTTTACGCGCGGCGCATCTTCGAGCTTTGGAAGCGGGCGGCACATGGATAACGACAGCAAGGACGAGCCACGGCGGGATCGCTGGTCGGTGCTTCACTTGATCAACGTGTTTGATGCGCGACACCAACGTGATCAGCAGCAGATCGTAGACCTACAGCGCCGAATGGGCTATGACGTTACAGTCGTTACATCGCGCTATGACGATGAGTCGAACCGACGCAGCGAGCGTTTTTTCCTGGACGCTGAACAGCACCTCGGCGGCGTGAAGTTTTTTCACACGCGCAGCTGCAAGGTCTCGCTCGGCGGGTCACGGCGTGTCATCATCTATAGCCCTAGCGTGGCGCTACTCAAGCCTCATGATATCACTCACATACACGGATTAACATCGTACTCGTGTGTTCTCGGGTCTCTTTTTAAAAAGATCAATCGCGCGAAGTTAGTGGTCCGGTCGGACCTCTCTCAAGAGGGCTATGATCTTCTCAAGAATAATACCGCGTGGAGGGCCATCTTTTTTAAGCTGTTCAAGTCAATAGACGCCGTGTACACCTATACGGCCTCGGAAAAGGCTCTCCTGCTTGATCTGGGAATTCCGAAAGATGCCGTTTGGATAGTCCCGCTTGGCATTCAGCTGAACCGATTCTATCGCAGCGTTGCAAGGCATAGCGTCCCTTTTGCACCCACAATCGGTTATATCGGTCGCTTCGATCCAATCAAAGGTGTACACCGACTGGTTGAACCCCTCAGCAAGATACTGCGTGAATACGTAGGCGCGAATGTAATATTTGCTGGGCCCAAGGACCACGTTGAGTATGCAGATGCGATCCTGGATCGAATGGGGGTCTTTAGCAACTTTTCGTACCTGGGTCCGCTAGCTCCTCCCGAAACACCTGCTTTCTACCACGACTGCGACATCGTTATTATTCCCTCGCTCTATGAATCAGGCGCGATCGTCGCGCTTGAAGCCATGGCCTCCGGCTTGGCGATTGTTGCATCCAACATCCGTCCGTTAAATGAATACCTCGAACATGAGGTTTCGGCGATTTTGGTGAACACAGATGCTGAAATCTACGACGCTTGTAAGCGGTTAATCGAGGACGACGTCCTGCGGGCACAACTCGCTGCTAGGGCACAAAAAAAGGCAAGCAAATATAGTGGCTTAACAATGATCAGAAATCTTGAAGAGATCTACGCTAGCGTCAAAGATAGTGAAAGGCTATCGTAGTGACTTCGTCTTGAAGTGGAAACAAGCGGGAGAGTAAACACGTGGGCGGTCACCAGTCACATTATGAAAGCCTTGCACGCGCATTGGACTCTGTGACACGAACGTATTTAGCGACCCTTGGTTTGATCGTATCAGCCACCGTGTGCGTCGTTAATCTCTTGACGTTTAACTCATATTATGTCTTCGCCACGTTCCTTGCCTTGTTCGCTGCCTGTGCCCTCTATGTCGGCCTGCGCAAAAGACTCACGTGGAAAGCCGCCGTATCTGCGATGCATGTGAGCGCGGAAGCAGAAAGTCGAGCCCATAAGATCGTCAACATCGTTTTTGTCTGTTTCGCGAGCGCATGTGTTGTCGTGCTCAGTGCGGCGGTTTATTCTCGTCCCGTGCTTTTTCTCGTTCTGGCCTCTGTTTTGGCAGCGCTCATTGCACTAGAGATCGCGATTACCGCGGATTCTCGGCACGTTCCCAGCGTGCTGTTTAAGATCATCGTCTTAGGGATACTTATCCGGGCAAGCGCATATTTTGAGTTCCCTAGCGCGATATCGGTCGATCCGTATTATCATGTCGGCTTTATTCAGTTCGTTCTCGACCACGGCTACATTCCCGCGCACGCTGTCCCATATAATCTTCTCGAGTACCCGAGTTTGCCGATTTTTCACATGTTGGTCGCGGCGTTATCGTTAGTCACCGGACTCAGCGTGTATAACAGCTACTTTTTCGTCGGCATCATCGAATGTATTAGCGTAGTATTCATCTTCCTCATCGGCAGGGCTGTATTTAACGTGCGCAGCGGCCTGCTAGCAGCTCTCCTGCTCGCGCTCGCCAGTCAGTTCCTGCTGTGGGGCACCATTATCACGCCGGAGACGCTCGGCATCGTGCTAACACTCGTCGTGGTCGCTGCGTTATTCCTCGTTCCGCGAGATGATATGGTTAGTTTTGCGGCCCTCCTCATCGTACTGTTTACGGGCATACTCCTTACACACGAAGGGACGTCGGCGTATACCGCAGTGGTACTCATCATCGTCGTAGGCTCGTTTGCATTGGTCAGCAAGATAGTGAGGGCAGCGGGGGGCCGGAACGAAATACAAGATGTGAAGGCGCTTTCTCTACACCTTCGATCCCTCGCGCTCTTGGTCGTATTGTTTGTTGCGGGCATCATAAGCTATTGGACGTTTATAGGCGGTTCAGCCTTCAGCCGTGCTATAGCGGTCGTGCGCGGGGGCGTCTCGCCGTCGAGCACTCTAACACAGTCAGTAGTTGCTGCATCCTCAGCAGGGGCGGCAGCTGCGCATCTACCCCCCTCAGCGCTTCCGATCTGGTCTGATTTGCCCGTGCTGCTCCTTATTTTCTTTGCCACGTTTGGATTTCTCTGCATTCTGAGCGCAAAACGAAAAAAGGCCCTGACTGTCGCGTGGATTGGCGCGTCAGCTCTCGTGTTGGCCATTACGGTGGGCACCTACTTTTTAGGCTCAGCCGTGTCGCAGCCCGAGCGATGGATCGTGTATCTGCAAGTGTTCATGGTGATTCCTGCAGCAGTCGGCATTCTGACGCTCGGCTCTCTAGCAAATAGGCGGAAAGGCCTGGCAGTGATTTTTTCGGCGGTGCTTGTCCTTGGCTTTGTTAGCGTAACGCACCCAAATTTGAAGGTCGCGAGCGAATTGCCATGGGACCAAGTCCCTCGGATTGCGCTCCTCCCGTCAGAAGTGGCCGCTGCACAGACGATCACAAATAATACGGAAGGTCGGCTGGTACAGACGGATCTTGCCTATGCCCCGATCTTCATATATCAATACAACTTCTCGAATGTCACTGTGTTCCCCCCCTTATCGGCCATGAGCGGGTTCTCCGATAACAACAGCAGTTGGGTGGTACGGCTCGAGATTGCCAATAATCCATACATAGCGAGCAACGGTCCGGTGTCTAAGCTCGGAGCAGGTGCATACGAATCCCTTGAAGCTACCCAAAACGTAATCTACGATGCTGGTACCGTCCAGGTCGTGACCCCGCGAAATAGTACGCAATGACGACAAACCGCGGCGAACCTTTCGTTTGCGGTGACCATGACGCAGGCAAAAATTCTTGCACCACGACGCACATTAGCGTGGCGAACACCGTTGCTGGGCTGGCTCCAATCTTGTTTGGTCCACTGGCCCGGTACCATAACCGTTATATGAACGCTACGCATGTAGCTAGCTAGAGCCCCCGCCGCTCTCTTGCACCACAACGAGCACTCTACTCGCGAACGAAACGTCCTGACAAGCCATGCAGGTTTGCGCTATCACGGTTGCTTATAACAATCCGGAGGAGCTCGCGCGCTTGCTGCGTTCACTGCAAAGTCAGACAAGCCTGAACGGATTAATCCTGCTCGACAATTCGCGCGAAGAGTACCTCAAGGAAAACGAGGCAATATTCCGAACCCACGCGGATCATTACCAATTCGCTTACTTCGTCCACTCGAGAGAAAACATAGGCTCTGCAGGGGCCTTTTGTCAAGGAATGAAAATTGCGCACGAAAAAGGGTTCGATTGGATCTGGCTGCTTGATCAGGACGGTACTGTTGAAAACGGCTGTTTAGCCTCTCTGCTGCGAAACACTGGACAGGCAGACATCTTATGTCCTCAAATCGTAGATATTGATAATCCAGTAGTTGTCCTGCCCCAATCTGGAGCAATACAGAATTTTTGGGGCCGAATGGTCTGGGTCGCATTCACTGTAAGTCGTAATATCTCTTTTTTTGCGACGCATGGGGCACTGATTTCGAAGTCCGTACTCGACCAAATAGGATACTACGACCCGCGCAACTTCTTTGTCGGCTCTGAGGACAGCGATTATGCCTTTCGGTCAACTACTAAACACATGGTGATCCGCCTCGTGGTCGAGGCCAAAGCTCGCCATCCAGATGCCCGCCGCAGGAGTATCGAAAAAAGACGCGGTTTGCTTGATGCAGGGATGATCGACAACATTTCTGCCGAACGAGGTGGAGTTGCTGCCGACGATTTGCGCACTCGTCTGCTTTTGAGGCTTCAACAGTCAGCTCTCCGTGGTTCGCGTTTGCTTCCCGAACACTTAGGCTACGTGGACAGCAGGTTATTTGGGGATAAAAACTGCCGTAAGACGCAAGGTTTCGCCAGCTTGTCTTACGCGTATTTAGCAACGAAACGATTGACGCCCCTCCAGCTCGGAGCCGCGTGCGTATACTCTCTCCTCTTTGCATTGTCTCGTAAGCTCATAAGCGACGGCAGAATCAGTTTGAAGGGAACAGTCTCGATGTACGCGATCTGCATGCGAGCCAAGATACAGAAGGAATGGCCCTATGAATCTGTTGATCAGTTTTGCAGGCATCTAGCTGAATAGGCACACCCTTAATCGTAGGCGTCGTCATTTGTGCGACAGCTCGTCAAGTTCTTGATGCGTTGACCGCGGATACGGGGAGCGCGCCAAAAAGGTTCTCAGCGTGCTTGAATCTGTGGACTTTCGTTTTTCATTTCTGCCAGGAGTTGAGGCGCCTTGTCACGCTGAAGCGCGTTAGCAGCACTCAAATAAATCACTGCCACAGCTACGTTAGAGCGTTGCACTAAACATATAAAGCATTCACGACGTCATGCGGTAAGACAGGCTACCAATCAAGCGAGTCCCGATACGCAATTTAGATCTACGCAGTGAAAGAGCAAATGAAGCCCAATAACACTTTCACGGATCTTATTCTCGTTTTTGGTTTCGCGCTCACAGCGCTTGTGGTCGCTAGTGTTCCAGAGTTTAGCGTAACGGTCGCTCGTCCCATCATTGGCACAATAGCCGTTCTTTTTGTCCCCGGGTACGCATTCATTGCAGCGCTGTTTCCCCAAAAGGCGACGCTAGGAAACGGCGTCAGGCTTGCACTCTCTTTTGGCCTCAGTATTGTTATTGTGCCGCTCCTTGAACTAGGCCTCAACTATACCCCATGGGGCGTCCGACTTGGCCCGACACTTGTCATCCTTGTTGTTTTTACGCTGGCGTGTGGTGTAGTGGCGAGCGTTCGCCGACAGCAACTCCCGCCAGAACACCGCTTCGCGGTCAATTGGCCGGTGTGGCACCATTCGGATGACCGCGCGGGGGCTCGGCTCGCAGGCAGCACGTTCGATCGAATGCTTTCAGTCGTACTCATCATCGCGATAATCGCGTCAGTAGCGGTCGCGAGTTATGCACTCGCAATGCCGAAGCCGGTCGAGCACTTCACCGAGTTTTACCTTCTTGGAGCTAACGATACGCTCGGCAATTACACCACGAATTACACGGCGGGGGTCCCAAGTCCGGCGACGGTCGTTATCGTCAACCATGAGGCGCGGGACGTCACCTACAATCTGATCGTCTCGGAGAACACTAGCACGCAACACGCGGTCGTCTATTCAGAACAGGTAGTCATTTCCGACGGCCAACAATGGGAAAAGCAGATAGACCCGGTCCTCACCCTACCAGGGGACAACGTAAAACTTGATTTTGCGCTTTACGCAGACCATACGGCCGCCGATCCATATCGGGACGTCCACCTGTGGGTGAATGTATCAGCATAACGTCGTGTGTGGCCGCTGGTCCGCACGAGGTCGCCTCAAGCGTGCAGCGGCGTTGCTTATGCCATCTTCGCGGCACAAGAAAACATTTATGAGCAAGCGCGAAAGAATCAGACCGATAGCGTGAATCGTAAACTTCTCACTTGGGTCCTCGCGGCCGTTTTGGTCCTCGCGGTTTGCGGAACGATACTGATCATCGTACTTCCGCAACCATCCGAACCGTTTACTGAGCTGTACCTGTTAGGTGCGAGCGGAAAAGCCTCAGATTATCCGACGAATCTCACAGTCGGCCAGACGGCCAACGTCACGGTTGGAGTCGTTAATCACGAGAACACAAACGCTGCCTACACCTTGGTCGTCACCCTGGCTAACAAGACGGTTAACACCACGTCGTTCAGCTTAGCGAATAGTCAAGCGTGGCAAAACCAGATCTCGTTCACGCCAACCCAGCGAGGTCTGGGGCAAAAAGTAGAGTTCGATCTCTATAAGGTGGGCGCTCCAAATGTGTATCGTTCGGTATACCTCTATCTCAACGTCGCGTGATCGCGCGCGCATTTTTTGCAGCGTTCGGTAGAAGCAATAGTCGCTCCGCTCAAGAGACACTCGTTCAGGTGTGTCGGTGCCGACAACTGCCCCGCCCCACGAAAAAGCTGGCTTGATGAACCAAGAGCGCTGCGGCCGTCGTGAGGCGCTCTCAGCGCAATGCAGCACATTCTTATAATGGAAACACGATGAAGGGTAATAGCCATTCTAGCAACAGGACAGTCAGACTATGCCAACAGCGCTCATAACTGGGATCACCGGACAAGACGGATCATATCTTGCAGAGCTCCTGCTTGAAAAGGGGTACGAGGTCTATGGCCTTGTGAGGCGCCTTAGTACACCCAACAAATCCCGCATCAGCACTATCGCTGACCGCCTCGTGCTGCTCGAGGGAGACCTCACCGATCAGTCATCGCTCAACCTCGCCGTGCAGACTGCGATGCCTGATGAGGTGTACAATCTGGCGGCTCAGTCGTTTGTCGCTACGTCCTGGAACCAGCCGGTGCTGACCGGCGACGTCACCGGACTTAGTGTCGTTCGCATTCTCGAAGCGGTGCGGCACTTCTGCCCCACAGCACGGTTCTACCAGGCCTCGAGTAGCGAGATGTTTGGCACGTCGCCGCAGCCGTTGAAAGGTGAGACTACGCCATTCCACCCGCGAAGCCCATATGCCGTTGCAAAAGTGTTTGGGCATTATACGACGATCAATTATCGGGAGAGCTACGGGTTGTATTGCAGTAACGGTATCTGCTTCAACCACGAGTCTCCGCGGCGCGGCATAGAGTTCGTGACGAAGAAAATCTCAGACGGGGTCGCGCGTATCTCTTGTAACCAGGCGAACGAGCTTCGCTTAGGTAACCTGGAGGTCCGCCGCGACTGGGGCTTTGCCGGCGATTACGTGAAGGCGATGTGGCTCATGCTGCAGCAGGATGAGCCTGATGATTACGTGATCGCCTCCGGCGAGAACCATTCGGTGAGGGACTTCGCCGCGCTCGCCTTCGATCACGTCGGCTTGGACTGGGAGAAGTACGTCACAATCGACGAGCGGTTTATGCGGCCAGCAGAAGTACCTGATTTGAAGGGAGACGCGTCAAAAGCCCGTGCCAGGTTGGGCTGGGCACCCGAGACCTCGTTTGAGGCACTCGTGCATATGATGGTGGAGGCCGATGTGGCACGATACAGCCAAGCCTGAGGGACTAACGCTTACCCGTCTTTTTACCGCGCACGCCCTCTCTGTTGAACACGTCGAAGCCCAACGCGACTCACCGACGGCCGAACATCCAAAATGAAGGTGACGTTGATTCGGGGGCGGGGGATAGAGCCGGGCGTCAACAAGATAGCGAGGGCGCTCGCAACGCACGGCTATTCAGTCAAGCTGTTGATTTGGGATCGCGATGGTGTTGCCGAATCGTATAATGCGGGGTTGTATCGCACGTACAAATGTCGGATTAGGGCCCCATACGATCGAGCGACGGCGCTGCTATATCTGCCGCTTTGGTGGGCATATGAGCTTGTATTTCTTCTGCGAGATGACAGTGATGTCATCCACGCGAGTGACTTTGACACGTTGCTCCCGGCCATACTCGCCAAACTAATCAGGAAGCGAAAGCTTTGCTATTTCATCTACGACTTTTATGCAGATAATCTGCCTGACGGGGGATTTCAGTGGTTGAGAAAGCGCATTAGGTGGTTTGTGGCGCACCTTGAGCGCACGGGAATCGGCTTCGCTGACGTGCTGTTTTTGGTGGATGAATCGCGCTTTGAAGAGGTCGACGGAGCACACATTAGCGAGCTCTATTATGTGTACAACTCTCCGGTTGACTACGTACCGAAGCCCCAAGCGAGGCCACGAGCCGCGTCGAGGGTGCTGGTCGACGAGATGGTCGTATTCTATGCGGGGGCGATGCATGATTCCCGCGGGCTTAGCTACATGTTTGACGCGGTGAGCGGTGTCGAAGGCGTGCGGCTTAAAGTGGCGGGGCCGATCACTGACAATGAGCGGGTTCTTGACGAGCTGAACCGCGTCGGCAGCAAGGCGCAGTATCTCGGGTTCTTGCCCTCGTACGACGATGTCATTAGGGAGACGCTGAAGGCGGATCTCTTGTTCCGGTTTGAGGACCCTAGGGTTCCCAAGACGAAGTACGCGAGCCCCGTTAAACTGTTTGAAGCGATGATGTGCGGAAAGCCGATCATCGTCAGCGATGAGAGTGCAATGGCAAACATCGTTCGAGAAGCGCGGTGCGGCGTGGTGGTGCCGTACGGCGACGTGCCTGCGCTTACTAGCACGCTGAAAACCTGCTTGGGGGCCCCACAGCGCCGCGCCAAGCTAGGCAACAACGGGCGTAAGGCGTACGAAGAACGTTACAGCTGGGCGATTATGGAGGAACGCGTGCTTAGCGGCTACCGCTCTCTTGGCCAGCTCGCGAGCGCGGTTTAAGAATTGCCGTGAATGTCTTAAACATTACTATTCACGTGGGCCTCTCGCAGCCGAAGAGTGGAGCACGAGAGAGGTACGCCAATCTGGCGAGACAGCTCTCCGCCGGAGACAACAGCGTCATCGTGCTCGAAGCCGCGAAGTTCGTCGGTCCTCAAGACGCGACGCTCGCCACGATGTCCTCGTACAGCGATCTGAAGTTCGTCGGTCGGACGGTGCGCGTTTTTCGCGAACTCGCACCGAGTTTTGCGCGCGGTGTTATAAGCATACTGCGTGAGATCGCTGTTGCCCCCATTCAGATAGCGCATCCGAGCGGCGCTTTCGTCGTGAAGCTGGCCACTCTACTGACGGCCAGCGGTGCTCCGCTTGTCTATGTCCCTCACAACGTCGAATCTGAGCTCGTGGGAGAGACTTTTTCCAACGACATCCAGTATACCAGGATCGAGCGGTTCGTCCTTCCGGCACGGTTAGGTGCATACGCGCGAAAGCCGCTTGAAGCGAAGTACACGTGGGATGCCATCGGCGCGCAATTGCTCGGCGTATACACACGCGTATTGGGGGGGCGCCATGGTCCTTAATCCTCTCCTGATGAACGATTGGCCGCGCAAAAGGACGCTTATAACAGTCCTCACTCTGCAGTTTCTTGTTTGGGCCCTCGTCGGACTCGACGCGGCAGGGGTGCAGATACCGCTTTTGCGGGGCCTCGTTGCCTCTGTGTACCTCTTGTTCGTTCCCGGTATGCTCGTCCTTCGGGCCCTCCGCCTGCACCAGCTCGGCGGCGTGCGCACGCCGCTCTTCGCGGTTGGCCTGAGCCTCGCGACCGTCATGGGTACAGGACTTCTCATGACAACGCTGTATCCGCTGCTTGGGTTCGAACGGCCGCTCGCGCTTGTTCCTGTTGTGATGACGCAAGGCGTGATCATCACATTCCTCGCGGTACTGAGTTATTGGCGTGACTGTGGTCCAACTGAGGACGCTATCATCGATCGACGTGACGTGCTAACGCCGTCCGTATTAGCGCTGTGTGTGCTCCCCTTCATGAGCATAATTGCAACGTACGCGATGAATGCGTACGGCAGCAACCTGCTCCTGCTCGCGCTAATCATCATCATCGCGATCACGGCGCTTTGGATCAGCACGTCGGCATCCTTTCCAAAGGAGCTCTATCCGCTCGCGGTATTTGTCATCGCCGTCGCTCTCCTCTATCACGCATCGCTGATCTCGTCTTACGTCTGGGGGTGGGATATCCAACAGGAGCTCTATACTGCGAACGCTGTGCTTAACAACGCTCAATGGAATGTGCACGTGATTGGCGCAACCAACGCCGTGCTGAGCGTTACACTGCTCGCTCCACTTATCTCAATCGTGTCAGGTGTGAGTGTGGTGTGGATTTTCAAGACGATCTATCCTCTTTTGTTCGCCCTCGTTCCGGTCGGACTATTCGTCGTGTTCCAAAAACAGACGAGCGACCGAATCGCTCTCTTGGCATCCTTCTTTGTCACCTTCTTGTTCACCTTCTTCACCGAGATGCCGTCACTCGCGCGGCAGGAAATCGCTGAGCTTTTTCTAGTGCTGCTCTTAATCGTGCTCGTCGACAAACGCGTTGGCTCTGAGGGGAAAGCGCCGCTCTATGCGCTCTGTGCTATATTTGCCGCATCTGTTGTTGTGTCGCACTATGCGCTCGCGTTCATCTTCATCGCGTATCTCGTCGTCGCGTGGCTTCTGCTCTTCCTCGTCGACAACCCCGCTATGCGCCGCTTGCATACTGCTGCTCATTCTGAGCCGCCCGCAAAGCCTTGGTCTCGCCCGAAACGGATGCTGACGTTGCCCTTCATTTTGCTGTTCGCCGCCTTCACGGTCGCGTGGTACGCGACTCTCGGGTCCGCGGCGCTGGCCGGTGACATCGCCCCTGTGCTCACTAAGGTTGGCTACACGCTTCTCTCGCCTCTTAATGTCCTCTTCGCAATCGGGATCGGCGCTGTAGCGTACGTCTGCGCCCTTGTGATCGTGTACGTGCTCGTCACACGAGCCCAGCGGAAGGCGCCGACGTTGCTGCGACTGTTCGGGGCACTGGCTGTCGTCTTGTCCGCGTCACTCGTGCTGGCACGCTATCACGGGATTTTGGTTAACGAACTGCTCCAGATTGGGACGCGCTCGCCTCTCCACGAGGTGGTGGAGCTCCTCTACCTACTCGGCCTGCTTCTCATCATTCTGGGCCTCGCCGCGCTCGCGCTCCGCCGTTGTCGTTTAACGTTTGATCAGGAGTTTGTTGCGCTAGCGCTCGCGAGTCTTGCGATATTGATGACAGCCGTTGTCTTTCCGATGTTGGCGCTCACCATCGATACGACAAGGCTTTATCAGATCTCAACGCTCCTGTTGGCCCCCTTTTGCGTTACCGGAGCGCTGTTGATCGGGGGGGTTCCCGGGCGCCTGCGCGCGAAACCGCGTGAAAGGACAGGCGTGAGCGTCGCTTACAAGTTGGTCGCAGCGCTCTTCGTCATAATGCTGCTGTTTGGCACTGGACTCGTCTATGAGGTCACGCGGCAGGATCCGACCTCATTTTTCTTAAATGATTCCATCGATGCCCCCCGTTTCAACGCGAGAGAGGTTGCCGGCGCTCAGTGGCTCTACGCGATGAAAGCAGCCGCGCTGCCCGTGCATGCCGACGCGTATCGCGACCTTCTCTGGACCAGTCTTGATTTTAATTATTCGTGGGGAAACATCCCCAGTTACGCGCCGCACACGCCGCACACGGGGTACGTCTTTCTGGGGACTTTCAATTTGCTCACAGGTACGAGCGCGCAGCAGTTAAACACACAATCACTCCTCAACGGCACGCAGGTTTACCACTCGAGTTTGGCCGGTATCGCGAACGGTCGCAATCGTGTTTTTGACGACGGAGGCGCCGTTGTATATTACCACTAGCGAGGGGGCACGCGCTCGCACCTGGCGTCCTTCGTCGGTCGTGCTGATCGCGTGGCATTCCGCTGGATTCGGGCGCTAGCAGCGGTTCGAAGAACGCACTTCTGCTCGTTAGGTGGGCGCCTAGAGGCGACGCTTGCAGTCGCGGTGTTGGGGCAACTAGCGCGTCGGGATGAGGTTCCCGCCTCTTTTCGTTGCGCGAAGGCCATAAGCAGAGCAGCGTCAGGTCATGTATCTATTTGTAACAGAGCACACCCAAAGGAAATGGGAGAGTATGCGGCCCTGAACGTCGCGCGAAGCACAGCGATGCCCTTTCAAAACGACTTCGACGGCGTTTGTGGAGCTAAAACTCAACATAAAGGATCGCAACCCAAAAAGTGGGTCCGCTGAGTGATCAAATCAGGACGTGGGCAGAGTAGCCGACGATTATGGGGGGGTGTACGCAAACCTCTTAAGGGAGCGAGAAGGCTNNACCCGCAGCGAGGCGATGAAGAGGTTCAATGTGGCTATGTAACAGATTTATGTCGAACTATGAAGGTGACGCTGGAAAATGCCCAGCGGTACGCGCGAATGGCAAGGGCTGGCAAGCGACACGTCACGATACATGGTTGCAACGCAAGTGGCACATCTTTATGGTCAATGCGTGTCGAAATAGGTTGTGTACGGCGAGTTACCATCGCTGCTCCACTCGGCGACGAGACTTAGTTCTTACACGGTCCGCACACTGTGGCCAATACGTGACTGTGACTCGGGTCTGCAATGAACATCCTAATGATATGGGAAGAACGTCCGTCACCGTTCAGCGGTGCGGCGTTGCCGGCATTCAACGTTTTAAAGCACTTAGGCAGAAGTCACACCATCCGGCTTTTGTATCTCGACGATGATCTCGCCGCGCCGAGATCTTATCCGGGACTGGAGCAGTACTGTTCACAAATCGATCCAGTACCCTGGCACCATCAATCGCATAGTAGTAAACTTCTTTCTGTTGCTCGCGATAGCTGTGCCCCGCGAAAACTCTTTTCGGACTATCGGTATTTCTTGACGAGCGCGTACTTACCAGCGATGGCGTCATTGATACAAGACGCTCGTGACGACAAGTACGACATAGTTTATGCGAGCGAACCGGTCGCGTTCTACGCGTGGCGATTTAGCACCCCCAAAGTGATGCACGCATTCGATTGCAGGTCTGCCGAGTTCTACCGTGAGTACCTGAGAGCGCGGAGGTCTATGGACAAGCTTTATTGGTTCTGCACGTATCTCGCTACTAGAACGGCAGAGAAAAAGCTCCTTGCTGCGTTTGATGCAAGCATCGTCGTCAGTGACAAGGAATATCACGCAATGAAAATGCTGTGCCCCGAGGCACGATGCATAACCGTTCCTAATGGGGTCGATATAGACTTCTTCAAACCGCTGGCAATAAGCGAAGAATGGCCCTCATTGGTCTTCGTCGGCTACATGTCGAGTCATCCAAACGTCGACGCTATAACGTATTTTCATTCTCAGGTTTACGATACGCTCAAGCGGCGATTTCCAAACCTGAAGCTATTCGTGGTGGGTCAAAATCCGCCTCCTGCCGTTCGCGCCCTCGCCAAGGACCCGTCAATTTNNGCTCCCTTCGTATCGGGAATGGGAATAAAAAACAAGGTCTTGGAGGCGATGGCCATGGGAAAGCCTGTGGTCACCACATCAATCGGTGTACGAGGGATTAACGCCACGCACGGCGACCATCTTTGTATCGCGGACAGTCCTCTCGAATTTGCCGATCAGGTGGAAGCACTGTTGCTGGACAAGCCAAAGAGGCGCCGAATCGGGCACCAAGCGCGCGAATTTGTGATGAAGCACCATTCTTGGGCAGGCGTAACCGACAAGATAGAGACAATCTTTCACGAAGTGCAAAACAGGTGACGTATGCTGCGCTACCCGTAGACGCTGACTGGGAACCGAAAAAGCAGTATTTGCCGATCCCTTTAATGGCATCTCTGGAACTTACGTGGGGAATGGCACTCCGCAGTGTTCGGGCAAGCAACTAGCGCGTCGGGATGAGGCACCGGTCTCTTTTCGTTGCGCAAAGGCGACAAGCAGAGCAGTGTCAGGTCATGTATCTATTTATAACAGAGCACCCCCAAAGAAAATGGGAGAGTGTGCGGCCCTGCACGTCGCATGAAGCATAAGGATGCCTTTTCAAAACGAATTCGACGACGGGAAGCAGCCTGCTAATCGTGCGACCGGCGCTGCTATGCTTGCAACGAGCGCACGCGGCAGCATGGTGGCGATCCCCGCGTACAATGAAGAGCTCACCATAGGCAGCATTGTGGCCCGTGCACGGCGCCACGCCGACCGAGTCGTCGTTGTCGACGACGGCTCTGATGATAGTACCGCAGAAGTGGCTGAGCTGGTTGGCGCCGAGGTCTTCCGGCACCTCACGAACGAGGGGTACGGCAGTGCCATACGCGATTGTTTTGAGATAGCGCGAGACTGCGACGTCGACGTGCTCGTCACGCTCGACGGGGACGGACAACACAATCCCGATGACATCCCGCAGCTTATCGACGAGATGCGAGAAAGCGGCGCCGATATCGTGATTGGGTCACGCTTTGCGCGCGGGGCGAAAAACGGGACGATTCCTCGCTACCGGAAATTTGGGATGAAGGTACTCGATCACGCAACAATGCTGAGCTCAGGGCTGAGGGTGACCGATTCGCAAAGCGGGTTTCGCGCATATTCGCGAAAGGCGCTTCACGCGATAGACGTGAACCAGAATGGTATGGGCGTGAGCTCTGAGATCATCATCAGGGCGGCCGATAGCAAGCTCAAAATCAGAGAAGCGGGAATTGTAACTCGTTATGACGGTATTCGCGATTCGAGCAAGGGCCCCGTGCGCCACGGACTCGACGTCATCAACTCGATCATTCGCTTGATCGCGCAAAAACGCCCAATCCTCTTCTTCGGCGTTCCCGGGCTTTTCTTCTTGGTCGCAGGGGCGCTCCTGTTTCTTCGTGCGCTTGACGTGTTCAATCGCACCAACAACTTGATCACTATCTACATGCTGGGGTGGCTCTTCTGTGTCGGCGTAGGTCTTTTTGGGGTGCTCGCCGGACTCTTGCTGTGGTCCGTCCAGGACATCAACGTGCGGGCCACAAGGTGAGTGACCCCTGAACGCGCTGGCTGGGGGAAAAGCTTCATATGCGGCTGCGCTCAAGCCCTCATCGTGAGACTTCGCGGGCAGAACGTGGCTGATTTCCCGTGTAGCGTGTCGTGAAAATGGCCGATGAGTACCTCGTTAGTATCGTTATCGTGACCTACAACAGCGCGGACTACGTCGAAGCGTGCATCAATTCGATCTACGCGCGGCGTGGTCGATCAGCATACGCGCTCGAGATCATCGTCGTTGACAACCATTCAAGCGATGACACCGTTCGAATCCTTAAAGAACGATTCCCTTTGGTGGCATTGCTCGAAAACGACGAAAACTACGGGTGGGGCCGTGCGAACAACCAGGGCGTCGCTCGTGCCACGGGCGATTTTATCGTTATCTTGAATCCCGATACGCTGGTCGAGGNNGCCGTGTCGGAGCCAGTGAGCTACGTTTCAGGGTGCTGCTTCGCCGTGCGCAGAGACGAGTTTCTGCAACTGGGTGGCTTTGATGAGGCCCTCTTTCTCTATCACGATGATCTTGATTTTACGTGCAGGGCGTATCTTGCGGGATTTGAATCGCTCTACGTCCCTACGTCAATCATTCGACACGACTACCGACTCGATGTCCCTCCGGAAAAGTTTTTTCTGCTGGAGAAGGGGCGCTACATTTTTCTCAGAAAATACCTGTCAACCGGCGATGTGCTACGATTCGTGCCCTCGCTCGTCGTGTCTGAGGTGCTCAGTTTCGGCTTTGCCGCCAAGCTAGGCTTTCGAGGGGTCTTGTGTAAGCTGCGCGCAGCGCGCGAGGGCCTTTTCGACGACGTGCCGAGGCTTCGCGGCGACAAAGAGAACTTATTCAAGCATTTCAGTCGAACCATACCCGACGATCAGCTGACGACCAATCGCATTGAACGAGCTGGCGTGCGGCTTGCAAATCGGATTTTTGTGCTCAATTATGGGCCGCAGATTGAATTAAGTGGTTGACACCTTCCTTGCTCTGTGCACGTTGCGCACCCTGGCAGGGGGCCCTATGAGAAGACGGCGCGGCCACCACTAGTACCGTTTCACGACGTGACGTTGCTTTGCCCCGCTGAGGGGGTTTCGCTGGCCCGATCTCGCGACCATCCGACGCCGTGTGTCCCCTACGGCTGACCGAGACTATATATTTAGAGTTATTGACATGGGAGATACAATGCTATCGGCGCGAGGGTAAGGGGCAAGATGAAGATCGGCTGGCGGATTTATTTCGGTCTCCTTCTTATTGCGCTCTCTGCATTGCTCTACCTGGTTCACTTCTACTTATTCCACAATTTAGCGTATATCGAGATCTACGGACTTGGCGACGTTGCCTTTCTTCCAATCGAGGTGCTTCTTGTCGTCCTCGTCGTTGACTGGATAATAAGCCGGCAAGAAAAGCGGAGTCAACTCGCCAAACTAAACATGGTAATCGGTGTCTACTTCAGTGAGGTCGGCACCCCGCTCCTGAAAGCATTTTCGGACTTTGACCCACTCGTAGGGAGGATTCGCGATGAGCTTTTAGTGAAGGGCACGTGGACCAGCCGCAACTTTGCCGACGCGAGTTTGCGCCTAAAAAAGCACGAATACAAGCTCTTTTTCAAGCAGGATGATCCGAAAGCGTTGCAATTCCTCGAAAACCTGCGCAGTTTTCTAGTATCAGAGCGGATGTTCTTGCTTCGGCTCCTCGAAAATCCTAACCTCCTCGAACAGGAATCCTTCACCGAACAGCTTTGGGCGGTCTTCCACGTCGCAGATGAGCTGCAGTACCGGACCGACCTCGCGCACCTGCCCGGCGGTGATTACCGACACCTCGCTGGTGACGCCGGACGAGCGTACAGCGCGCTCACCTCCGAGTGGCTGAAGTACATGGCGCACCTCTTGAAGCGATACCCGTACCTCTTCTCCTTAGCGCTGCGCACAAATCCGTTCGACCCGACTGCTTCCCCCGTGATCAAAGACGCAGGCTAATCTCTGCAGCAGCAAAGACGCAGTGCGCACAGTACGGTAAACGCAGGACGTTGCACGCGTCGAACCCGAAAATTATTCGACGTCGATAATCTTAAGCTCCGTTGCAAGCGCGGGCAGGAAGGTTCCCACGTCCGTGACGATCCCGATAGCCTGCGCCGTCCCGCGATCGATGAGCTTTGTCACGGTGGCCGGATTAATGTCGACGCAAATCGTTTTGACGTACGAGGGCAGCATGTTGCCGACGGCGATGGAGTGTAGCATGGTGGCCATCATAAGCACGAGGTCAGCATCTTTGAGAAGCTCCCGCATAGCATCCTGAGCCGCCATAGTATCCGTAATGACTTCGGGCAACGGGCCATCATCGCGGATGGACCCAGCAAGCACGAAGGGCACGTTATTGACGACGCTTTCGTACATGACACCACTTTTTACGAGCCCCTGGCGCACCGCCGCTGTAATCGACCCGGAGCGGATCACCTCACTGATGGCGTAGAGGTGGTGTTTGTG
>PMMR01000018.1 GCA_003162175.1 Candidatus Methanoflorens crillii
TGTCTTTGTTTTCAGGTCGTGCGGCTACCTTCAAAGCAGCCCAGGTTGCAGCGCCGCTTGACATTCCTACCACTAATCCTTCCTCTTTGGCCAGTCACCTGCCGCAATTTTGGCTCATTTTTGATCTAATTATCATTAGTTACGTGGTCGCCCCTGTGCGCTGTTTGCCGTCATAAGCGCACTCGCCGTTTAGCGGCAATTAGCTAAAATAAGCCACTAGGTTGTCCCAATAAAATTCGACCCACCCGGACTCGAGATCCGCGTACAGGTCTTCTGGAATGCCGGCCTGCGTAAAAACTAATTTGGTTTGTTGGCCTTCCGCGCTCAGCTCGAACGTTACCGTTGAATAATGACCTTGAGGCCAGTCGGCGGCTCGCCATTTTTGCTCGATTTTTTTGTCGGGAATCAGTTCGAGGGTCGTTCCGGAGGCCCAGCCATCGAAGGTAATAAACTCTCCTCCGACCTTCCGATCTATTATCGCCGGTGAATGCGTGAACTCCGCATGCTTCTTGGAATCCATGAGCGCTTCATAAACCTCGTGAGGAGTCGCTCTAAGCAAAACCGACTGCCTAAGCGTTTTTGTGTTCATTTATATCGCCATTGCACGAAGGCGTGGGCGTTTTGGTGCTTGTTGATAGCTGGCACTCGTGTAAATCGACGGAAAAAGATCCGCGGGCTCCAAATCTGGCGGAGCCCAAGTCCGAGATGTCATTTTGGGATCCGATTTGCTCTGCGAAACTGACTTAATCGCCCACGTCAGCAAAGAACGCGCTATATTTGCGCCTTCTTCACCTCTTGTATCGCCTTTGTCGCCATTTCTGGGGTCGCGTCTCCGGGAATGAGAGGCGTGAATTCTGGGTACGTCCCAAACTTCTTTGACACAATGAGCATCATCTCTGTCATTTGAGCCTCGTTCAGGTCGACCACTATGAAAATAGCGCGCATCCCGGCCTGTGAATACCACGCTTCAGGCGCGAACCGCTCCATAACATATCCGAGGATTTTCGCCGGCCCGCCTTCTTCGAAGTCCATGCGATTGCCAACTTCGGTCGGCACCTCGATGTACACTAAGTAACGCACGATCGATCACCTCGCGCACAAATCAACGTTCAAGGATAAGTCCTTTCACCCAGATTTCCCGCTATTTCGCCTTGACTAGAAAGGTAATACGCAGCTTTGAGTCCGTGCTTTTCGCGGCAAAAAAGCATCTCGAACACTGTNNTTTTACGAGAAGGTGTTTGGCTGGACCATCACGAAGTGGGATGCGCCCATGGATTATTGGCTTGTCACGACAGGCAACGACGACGAACCGGGAATCAACGGTGCGATAATGCCGCGCAGGATGCCTGAGCAGGTGACGGTGAACACGATCAGCGTGGCGTCTGTTGACGACTTTACGAAAAAGATCGTGGACGCTGGCGGAAACGTCATGATGCCAAAAATGGCGGTCGCAGGTCAGGGTTATCTCGCCTACTGCGCGGACACAGAAGGGAACGTTTTTGGCGTCATGGAGATGGACCCATCCGCGAAATAGGTACCAGTTTGAACCGTACTGACGATCGTACCCGCGGCTAATACGCTTGCGGTAGCCGCGTCATCGAATGGTCGTATCATGTTCTTGCATAGTGGTAAGATGGCACTGTCGCGGCTCTGATGCGTGCCTTTGATCATGACATACGCAGCTTTCATTGGAGATTGGTCTGCGCTCTTAGTTCGCGTGGGCACATTAGCCACGCCTGCTGCGTCGCATGCTTTGTACAACATATAGAAACCTTCTGAAAAATATTTAACACTTCAACCTACGATTCGTCAAAAAGAGCTTGTTCTGGACCTAATTTCTTCGAACAGTCTTCATAAACTGGCGACGTCCTGTAGGATATGAAACGGCCTTGAAACGAATGAGAGGAGCATGCAGCCGCTAATACCTATTATGAGAACGCTCTAACAGACATGTTTAGGCAAGAGGTAGCGAGGCCACAGCGTGCGTTTCGACAATTGATTATCAAAGGGCACTGATACGACTTGTATTTCGCTTACTGGAAGTGACGTAGCTTTTATACACGCCGCGAAAATAGTACCTGGGGCGATCCGTGTCGCATGGCAAGCATTCTCATAACAGGTTGCAGGGGCGGCATAGGGCTCGATGTGGCCTGCCGGCTCTTGAAAAGGGGACACACGGTGTATGCAACCGTTCACCGTGAGATCTCCGTCAATGGCGTGCGAACTGCCTTGCAGTCGTGTGGCGAGAACTTCGTAGTGGACACACTTGATATAACGGAATCCAGCGACATCAACAAAGTGGATAACTGGGACATTGACGTCCTGATCAACAATGCAGCGATCGGCGATTCAGGGCCTTTAGCGGAAATAGATCTTGAGAGAGTTAAGGCTGTATGTGAGTCCAACGTGTTTTCAGCGTTACAGTTGACGCAAAGAGTCGTGCCGAAGCTCATCGCAAAGGGTGAGGGGCGGGTTATATTTATGGGCTCAATGGCAGGGCTTACTCCCACGCCCTTTTACGCGCCCTATGGGATGACCAAATTCGCACTCGAANNGATCACATGGCATATATGCGGCGCAAGGAGTGGGTCCTAAAGCTCGAGTTACCAGGCACTTGGAGCATCGCGAGACAAGTGGTGAAAGCTGTAGAATCCCGATGGCCCAGGCGCAGGTACGTCGCTCCCAGGTGGGGGTGGGCTTTTCTTCCACTGCTTCGCTGGTTTGGGTAAAACCTCTAAACGCGCGTTACCCGCTTGCAATTTCGTGGCGAGCGTCACCACTTTCTTCGTCAAACTGCTGCACTCCTGAACGGTCTGATCATTAGGTGCGCCCGTGGCAACAGCGCCAAGGTGCCTCTCAGAGGAGATATGGCCGCCGCATACGACCATGCCGTGCATGATGAACTCCTAGAGGAGCGCCATAATGGTGGTTTCCCTCGCTCCTGCACGGTGTCCTGAGCTGACAAAAACAGCGCCGACCTTGTTTTCCAGTTGGCTCCTGACCCAAACCGAGTCATGGATGAACCTCTGAGCATCTCCTTCACTCAAATCTAATCTATTGGAAGAGTCACCGTCGCTTGCTCAGCTCATCTTTAACGGAAATTTCCTATCGACGTGCGGACGGTCAGGCTCAGCGTGAACCGTGCAATACTGGCACCCACCATCGGTCGCGAGACGACTTTGCACCTCGTCAGCGATCCGATCTGCGTCTTCGATAGATGTGCCCGGCGCGACGGCCACGTGCATCTCGAGGTGCACCATTCCCGGGCCGATGTACTCCCCGCGGAGCTCGTGCACCTGCCTGACGCCGTTCACTGCCTGCGCAATGTCTGCTGCGCGCGTCAAGAAGGCGGCATCGGGGGAACGCCCGAGCAGATATGATGCGTTGTGAAGCAGGAGGACAACCCCACTCGCGGCGATAATAGTGGCGACGATGATGACGGCGATCGGATCAGCGATGGGGTATCCCTGGATGAGGAATATGGTGCCAATGAGCACCGCGACAAGAGCGAGCTCATCGTTTATCAAATCGGTGAGTTGGGCGGTGGCCGCGGGCCCGCGGTAAGTGTGTCTGAACAACCCGATCAGCGGTGTCGCCTCCGCAACCATTGACAGCACGACGATGCCGATTGCGAGCGGCAGGTGTTGATAGGTGTTTGGAACCTGTCCGACAAGCTGGTTGAACGCCTCTTCGTACAGCTGGACGCTCGTGAATGAAATAAAAAGGGTCGCTGCCACGAGTGCGGCGACGTTCTGGGCGCGCGCGTGGCCATACTGGTGTGCTTCGTCGGCCGTCTTGCGGGAGTACACGAACGCCAGCACAATGAACGTCGCGATTACTAGATCGGTAAGCGAGTGCACGCTTTCTGCGAGAAGCGCGAGAACGCCGGTCATAAAGTACGCTACGAGTTTGATGGCGAAAACAAACACGTAGACGCCCACTGCGAGCTGCAGTGCCCTGAGTTCTCTGCTTGAAGAGGGTGGGTTAGCGCTCATCACAAATCTGCTAGTGTTAGTATCGCGTATACTTCATCCTATCGTTTGCTGCGGTTAATCTCCACAAAACTTGCAAAGGTCGCCTAGCACGAAGTGGCCTTCGATTTTTTAAGGGTTTAGCTTGACCTAAGCTGTCACCGGCCACCACGATGGTTCATTCTATCGTAATTATTAAATAGAATGATTAATAATGATAGAATCGCGATGAACGACCTTCAAACGATTTTAGAGAAGGGAACCCAAACAGCAAAGTTGTTTGGCATAGACTCAGAGAAAACACCACGGCTATCTGCTGCACTAGCCATTAACGTATGCCTAGGCAGTATCTGCTCGTGGAGCCTCATCCGGGCACCGCGCCAGAAGCTTTTTTCGGTAGATGCGGTAGCAAGTCGATTGGCGTTCATCGTATTTCTACGGTCTTTGCCATTCTGAAGCCGTTTGCTGAACGGCCCTTGGCAATGACAGTTGCTGCATTTGAGTAGATAACGTGACTAAAAAATATAGGAGACTCAATGATTATGACAGACGAATCAGGAACGATCGACGTCACCCAGGTGAAAAACCTGGACGTGACCGCAAACCCGGCGGCGCTCGGGCTGACAGCCTTCGGGATAACGACCGTCCTTCTGAACTTGGGCAATGCAGGGTACTTTGGGCTCGGCTCGATGATCCTCGCGATGGGGATCTTCTACGGGGGTCTCGGCCAGATAATTGCGGGGATCATGGAGTGGAAGAAGAACAACACGTTCGGCATGACCGCATTCCTGTCGTTCGGGTTTTTCTGGCTGACCCTTGTCACCCTTCTGGTTCTCCCGAAACTGGGGCTCGCTGATGCGACCAGTGCGAGTGGGATGGCGGCCTACTTTGCGATGTGGGGACTGTTTACGCTCGTCATGTTCATCGGCGCGCTCAAAACAACCCGCGCATTGCAAGTTGTCCTTGGCCTACTTACAGTGCTGTTCTTCATGCTGGCAATTGGTGAGATAACAGGGAATGCCACCATTACCCAGGTTGCTGGCTATGAAGGAATCATCACCGGTCTTTCGGCAGTCTATGCCGGCCTCGCAGAGGTGCTAAATGAGATGTACAAGAGGACGGTTGCTCCGCTGGGGTAAAGAGGACTCCGGGCACCATTCACCGGGATCCTCTTTTTTATCTTCTAAAAACCGGTGCGTTTGCGCAGATGAATATTTTGCGGGAACGAAGTAAATAGTCGATTTTACGAGAACCAACAAAGGATGCGGCATTATGGAGACAGAAGAAGATAAAGACCAAAAAATGAAAAGCGAACGGCAGGAGGACGTTTCCGTTCTCCTTAGAGAAGAGCGTCTCTTCACTCCGCGGAAGGAAGTGACTGATCTCGCGTACGTGCAAGACTGGGATACCGAGCTCGCTGCAGGAGAGGACATCGAGGCGTACTGGGCTGAAAAGGCTCGGCAGTTCGAATGGTTTGCGCCGTGGACACAGACCCTCGACACGAGTGAGGCACCGTTTTACAAATGGTTTGTCGGCGGCAAAACGAACATCGCGTACAACGCAGTCGACCGCCATGTCCGGACTGACAAACGATACAATCTTGCTCTCCTCTACGTCAATGAACGCGGCGACGAGCGGAAGATCACGTATTATGAGCTGTACAGGGAGGTCAACAAGGCAGCAAACGCACTCAAGAAGCTGGGAGTTAAAAAGGGCGACCGCGTTGCGCTCTACCTCCCGTCGTGCGTAGAATCGGTCGTATCCATGCTTGCCTGCGCGAAGATTGGCGCTGTGCACAATGTCGTGTATGCCGGGTTCAGCGTGCACGCCTTAGCAGAGCGAATTAACGACGCTAAGGCAAAGGTGCTGATAACGGCGGACGGAACGTTCAGGCGAGGGCAGGTGATCGACCTGAAGGCGGTCTCAGACGAGGCGGTCAGCAGCTGTCCGAGCGTCGAGACGACGATCGTCGTAAAACACGCGGGGAATCCGATAACGATGTCTGACCTGAGCGGAAAAGAGGTGTTTTTTCACACCCTGATCGAGGGGGAACCGGCCGAATGTCGGGTCGAGCCCATGGACGCCGAAGATATCCTCTATATCCTGTACACCTCGGGCAGCACAGGAAAGCCAAAGGGCGTCGTGCACGCGACAGGCGGCTACATGGTTGAGACCGCGACTTCGCTTAAGGACGTCTTTGATATCCACGACGATGATTTGTGGTGGTGCACAGCGGACATCGGGTGGGTCACGGGACACAGCTACGTCGTGTACGCGCCGCTGCTCCTGGGGACCACAACGCTTGTCTATGAGGGGGCCCCTGACTACCCGCAACCTGACGCCCTTTGGAGCATCGTCGAACGGTATGGGGTCACGAAGTTCTACACCGCCCCGACAGCGATTCGGCACTTGATGCGGTTTGGCGACAAGTGGCCACAGTGTCGTGACTTGCGATCACTCAGAATACTCGGCACCGTCGGGGAGCCAATCAACCCGGAGGCGTGGATGTGGTACTACACGCACGTCGGCAATGAGCGCTGTCCGATCATGGACACGTGGTGGCAAACCGAAACGGGAAGCTTCATGATATCCCCGTTGCCGACGGCTCCACTGAAACCCGGATCAGCAACCAAGCCATTGCCAGGGATCCGCGCAGACGTGGTCGATATGGACGGGAAACCGGTGTCTCCCGGGAAGGGTGGATTTCTTATCATAACCACGCCGTGGCCTTCGATGCTCAGGACGCTCTACAAGGACCCCGAACGGTACGTGAAAACATACTGGGAAGTGATTCCCGGTGGCGTGTACTGTCCAGGGGATATTGCGCGGAAGGACGAGGACGGGTACCTCTGGATTCAAGGGAGGGCCGATGACGTGCTCAAGATCGCCGGTCATCGGGTCGGAACGAGCGAGGTCGAATCTGCCTTCGTCAGCCACGCCGCTGTGTCAGAGGCCGCGGTCATCGGGAAACCCGACCCGATACGAAACGAGGTCATTAAAGCGTTTCTCATCCTCAAAGAAGGACGTACCGGTGATGCGGACGTGATGGAGGAGCTTAAGAAACACGTGCGACACGAGTTAGGACCGGTTGCCGTGGTTGGAGAGATCGTCTTCGTGCAATCCCTTCCCAAGACGCGCAGCGGGAAGATTATGCGGAGGGTGCTCAAAGCACGAGAGCTTGGTATTGACGCTGGTGATGTGACTACGCTTGTAGAATGAGCTTCTGCTGGCTTTTTTCCAGAACGATCAACGATCTTCACTAAAAACGCGATTCCATCGTCACAGCTTGTTTGACAGATCTCTGCACTCGTGCCAGCAAGTTCCAGGAACTCACGTGGGAGCCTGATAATGGGGTAGGCGTGAGATCTTGGGCTTTGAAAGCTTATGGTGTGCGTGCAGATCGGTTGCATTAGGGGAACACATCGCAAGCGCATACCGGTTATGATTCGCGGTAGCAGCGTTTCAAGAACTAGTTGCGCAGCACCCCAGAAGAAGAAAACCCGCCAAGAACGAGGAGGCGCAAGTTAAGCGGCCGCAACGAAACGGATATATAGGGCGCCCCGCACTTCTTAACCCGTCCTTGGTCGTGAGGCGGGCAGTGCAATGGTTGAACGGAAATTCGTCTGGGCGACGCTCTCCATTGCCTCTCTCGCTAGCTTCATCATCGTTATCGATTCGTTTTTCCTGAACGTCGCCATCACGACACTGGTGCGCGACCTGCACACCACCGTGGAGGTCATCCAAGGCATCATCGCGGCGTACGCGCTCACCATGGCGTGTCTCATGCTGCTCGGCGCCAAGCTTCAGAACGTCTTGGGGAGGAAGAAGACCTTTCTCTACGGCGCGTTCATTTACGGCGTGGGCACCACGATTGCCGCGTTGAGTCTCAACGCCCCCATGCTGCTTTTTGGCTGGTCACTGCTTGAGGGGTGTGGGGCGGCGCTCATGTTGCCGGCGACGGCGGCGTTCATCTCCGCCACGTACGAGGGCGATGAGCGCGCGTTCGCATTCGGTATCTGGGTGGCAATCGGTTCGGTCGCGGCAACCGTCGGCCCGCTCTTAGGCGGTTTTCTCACGACGTTCCTAAGCTGGCGTGTCGGCTTCGGCATTGAGGCGGTCATCGTCGTGGTGATATTCGCGTACTCTGGCCGACTCACCGAATCGGCTCCGACCATCGGCTGGCGCGATCTCGACATCGTTGGGTTCGCGCTCTCGGCGGCAGGCTTCTTCTTGATCGTCGCCGGGACGTTGCTGCTCAACGATCTAAGCGCGTGGGGCATCGTGCCAATCCTCGTCGGTGCGGGGCTCCTCTTGCTCGCCTTCTTTGCGCTGTGGCAGCGACGCCGGATGCGTCACGGGCAAGCCCCGCTCACCGACATCTCGCTCTTCAGGAAGAGCACGTACAGCGCCGGGAATATGGCGAACCTCATTCTGCGACTCGGCCTCGCGGGGACGCTCTTCATCCTTCCGGTCTTTTTGCAGGCCGTTGCCGGTTTGAGCGCCTTTATGACGGGCGTCGCGTTTGTCCCGCTCACCGTTGCGTTGCTCGTCGTTTCACTCAGCTCGGCGCGGCTGTCGGCTCGCATAGCGCCGCGCTACCTTGTCCCTATCGGATTTCTCGTGGCCCTCTCAGGCTCAATTCTGCTTCGAGG
The DNA here is from genome assembly GCA_003162175.1 of Candidatus Methanoflorens crillii. Lineage (GTDB taxonomy): Archaea > Halobacteriota > Bog-38 > Methanoflorentales > Methanoflorentaceae > Methanoflorens > Methanoflorens crillii. The sequence continues at coordinate 8,624 of PMMR01000018.1, forward strand.
TGTGTTCAGCCTTAACACCCAGATCGTTGACATTTTCCCCGGGACGATATTGATCGGCGTCGGGCTCGGGCTGTCACTTGGCCCACTCAACAACCTCATCCTGTCATCGGCCTCTGATGCGCAACAGGCAGATGCGTCTGGCGTCGTGAATACGACAACCAACCTTGGGAACTCGTTAGGCACGGCCGTCATCGGCGTGCTGCTCTTGGTTAGTATCTACGCCGCGCTTGGCCCTGCCGTCCAAAAGGCCTACCCCGGCCAGGTGACGGCACAGGACGTCAAGGCGCAGCTCCCCGCATGGGTGCACACGCTCAAAACGACGAACTTGCCGGTCGCCAAGGGAGAGGAGAACACCGCGACGCAGATCGTTAACGACACGATCAGCACCGCCATGCAGCGCACGGTAGACGGCATCTCGGTTTTTCTGTTTGCCGGATTTCTCGTCTCGCTTTTTATCGGTCGTCAAAAGCCCGCCGCCCCGGCGCATTAAGTTCGATTCGACTGGTTTCGGTAAGCTCGTTCGTGCCGGCGTTCACGAAAATGAGCGCTCGGCGTGACAGCGAGGAGATTGTCTCTCACGGAGCCAAGGGAGGGGCAAACTGAGTGTTGTCGTTCAGCTGCGCTGCGGTCTGCTACGAGAGTTCTTTTCGTAATTCACAAAGCGCATCAATGCGACTAGAAGATCGTATTCACCAAACGTGAGCTGATCTTTTTTCGCTCAGTTTCAGCACTTTCCTACAGTTGAGTAATCAACGAAAACATAAATTGGACAGGTAGCATCCAAACCTTAATATTCAGTCTTATGTTTTTAACTTGCGAGGGAGCTTATGACTGGAGTTATGGAACGCTGTCCGCGTCAGGGTATGGAGAAGAGCTAGTCAAACCTGTTGAATGAAAGGTCAGGGTTACGATCATAAGTGAGCGCGCGACCGGGCTGTACAACCCTGCGGACTCGTGATAGTCTGCCACACAGCAGTCGAGGCAGAAAGAGCTATATTGCTTAGACATGGAAGGTGGTCAGACCCCTTGAAATTCTACATACCGGGCCAGGGGGTTACCAGGTCTTGACCAGAGATTCCCAAAGGAGAATAAGGTGCCAGTCCATCTGAATGGAAGCGTCAGCCGTAACCAACTGCAGGACCGTTTTAGGCAGGCGATAAGCGACCCTCTCGGTCAGGCACAGCAAATAGGCGCAGCGGATATCGTTGTGGGGATTCCCTTCTACAATGAAGCGGACTCGATTGGTCACGTATTGAGGACGGCCGTCCAGGGACTGAATCAATACTATCCCGATGCGAAATCGGTGATCGTAGCCGCTGGGTCGCCGGCGGGCGGAAAAGCGCTCCAGGCCATCAACTCCACGCGTCTGGGGAAGAAATCCCCTGTGGAGCGGATCGCCTTCAAATTCGATGACGACCTGCTGGATGGGAAGGGCTGGAGCATCCGGGCGATCATGGAGATCGCGGATCAACTGGGGGGCGATCTGGTCCTGCTGGAGGCCGATCTGACCAGCCGAAGAAGCAAAAAAGAAGTGGTGGGGATGGCCCCGGAGTGGATTCGGTCTTTGCTCGACCCCGTCAAGCGTGGTCAGATGGATCTGGTGGTCTCCCGGTTCAATCTGCATTATCCTGATGTCATCGCCCACGCCAATCTGACGTATCCACTGCTGAGTTCGGTATACAACTCTCCGGTCTATTCCCTCGTGGGCGGCCTCCGGGGTATCGCCCACCAACTGCTTCGGGTTTATCGGGATGAAGCGCGCCGCAACTGGAGCACAACAACCGGCGGACACGGGATAGACGCCTGGATTGTCACCAACGCTATCGTCACCAACGCACGAATCGGCGAAGCCAATCTCGGAGTGAAAATCGATAAAGAACCAGGTGGGAAGTGGGAACTGGTGTTCCGGCAGGTGACCCGATCGCTGTTCGATCAAATTCTCAAAGACCATGAGTGGTGGCAATCGACTCAAATAACTGAAGAGCCGCCCATTCTGAAACGATTACCGACAGTCGGCGTTCGGAAACCGCACCGGCCTATGGCGGCAGAGATGGCTCCGGATGTGCTGATGGCCAAATACCAGGGGGGTTTCAACCGATTCCATTGGCTGTACGATAAGATATTCCCGGCTGAGATCTGCCGACAACTGGAGAATATGGCTGAGGTCCAAGCAAGAGAGTTCAAATTCTCAGCCGCCCTATGGGCAACCATCCTGTATGATTTGCTTTTGGCCTATGCCTTCAATCGAGACTTCACCCAGGATGATCTGTTCGATTCTCTCATTCCCCTGTATGACGGTTTCACCGGCAGCAACTTGATCGAAATCGAAGCGCTGAGAACCGAACTGGAGTCGACCGCTCCTGTGAACGTCGACCATCTCATTTCCATCGAAGCCGAGTCGCGGATAGAAGCGCTGGTGGATGAGTTCCTCGTGCAGAGGCCGACATTCGTGGCGACATGGCAGGAGCAGGCCGAAGCGCTCAAACCCCCGGTGCCCCAGGTGACCTATCGGGAGTTCATTCCCGGCGTGCCTCTGGTGGTTCCGTCGCAGATGCCTGCTCCCGATGGTGGGATCGTGACGGCGAACAGTATTTATTATTCGGTGTTTGCCAGACGCCGCCAAGAATTCGAGCATTTCGTCTATGAGCGGCTGGGAGTCCGGCGCGAAGCCAGCTCTCAGGAAACGTCTCTGGCTATCCAGCAATTCCTCCTCTCGGTGGAGAACCGCCTTTTCCCCGATGCCGATCTCTCGACCATCGAAGGCACCCAACAGGTGGTCGACGCCATTTTTGCCGACCTCCCCCCTCAGGATGCTTTCTCCCTTGTTCCCGAAATGATCTCTGCGATATTGGCGCAGATGCCGCCGACAGTTCTGCCGATCAAACTCGGTTTTGACACTCTGGATGAACTCCAGCAAAAATTCGATCCCCGGGACGTTCTGGCTCTGGTTAGCTGGGTTGAGGATCGACACTACGTCGACGGTCTCTGGAGCATCATTCGGGAGACCATACGTCCCGAACATTCTGGCCCCTGCGATATCAAGTCGCTCGTGGTCAATGGCGATGATTTCCCGTCGCTGGTGGAGATGAAGGATTCTTCCGCCCTGGATAAACTGGGCTCCACCATTTTGGTGACCAGCCTTCATAAGGGGATGGGCGGTGAACTCCCCCGGCTGCGATACCTGACGACCATTGTCAAGAATATCGTTGAGGCTGAAATGTTCGGTCAGGTGTGGCAGAGATTTGCTTCGGAGCGAAAGAACTTTGGCCGGAAGGTCATCGAGTCGATTGAGGGCCACTGGGGAAGAAAACCTCTGTCGGCGTACAGTATGTTCGAAGCCGCCATCCACCGATCAGTGGCCACGCGCCTGCGCCAGATGGCTGAGGCCATCGCCACGAAGAATCCGGGCAATAAGGATCGATTGACGCTAGCCGATGATCTCAGATCGGTAGCCGATTCCTATCATCTGGCATTGTCGCTCCCCGATGGCGGCTTTGTGACGTGCTCTGCATGGTCGTGGGCGAGCTACAGCTTCAAAGGGGGTAGGACTTCCCCACCACCCCTCTCAGCGCACGTTGAGACGGACTGGACATCCCGGGAGTTCCTCCTCGAATATTTCAAGGCTGNNCAACTGGTGCTGGGAACGGGAAAGGAAGCCAGCGAAATCATGCCCAAAGCAACAGCAGGTCCCATCGAAGGGCAGCCTACGGCCGGCATGCTGAAGCGGTATGCGCATAATCCGGTGCTCGAGTCCGTCAAAAACCATCCCTGGGAATCCAGATATGTGCTCAATGGGGGCGCTATCAAATTGGAGGGCAAAGTCTATCTGGTTTACCGCGCCGTCGGCGAAGACAACGTCTCGCGGCTAGGTCTCGCCGTCAGCGACGATGGATTCAGATTCAAACAGCGGCTCGATCATCCCATCTTCGCGCCGGAGGAAAAAGCGGAAGCGCAAGGGTGCGAGGATCCTCGTCTGACGCGGATAGGGGAGCGTATTTACATGACCTACACCGCCTACGATGGCATGATCGCCCAAGTCGCCCTCGCGTCAATTCCGGTGGATGCTTTCCTGCATAGACGCTGGAACGCCTGGCAGAGACACGGCACGGTCTTCCCGGGAATCACCAACAAAGATGCCGCCTTGTTTCCCGAGCAGTTCAACGAGAAGTTCGCCATGCTTCATCGCGTGGATCCGCATATGTGGGTGACCTTCTCTCCCCACCTGAGCTGTCCCTGGCCCAGAAAGATGCATAAAATACTGGCGGGAGCCACCTCCGGGATGATGTGGGATGCGACCAAGATCGGTAGCGGGTCCCAGCCGATCAAAACCAGGTTCGGCTGGTTGCTCATCACCCACGGAGTCGACTATGCGCATATCTATCGGCTGGGGGTTATGCTAGTGGACCTGGAAAATCCCGCCAAACTGCTCTATCGATCCCCTAACTTCATTCTGGAGCCGGAAGACGAATGGGAGCTGGGCAAGGATGAGCGGTCGTGGGTTCCCCGCGTCGTGTACACGTGTGGAGCTGTTCCACGAGATGGGGAGAAAAGCATCCTCGATGCGGATGATGAAGTGATCGTCTACTATGGCGCTGCGGATTCGGTGATCTGTGCGGCCACTGCTTGCGTTGGGGACCTGATACCGGAGAGGCTCCGCTGGGAAAGGCGAGGTTACACGTGGTCTTAGATTAACCCTCACTTGCAACAAAGGGTGCCGTCAAGCGTAGCAGTTCGGTCAACAATATATGATCGACTATGTACGAGAGGACGATTCAGCGTACTTTTGCATATTTTGAGCAATGACGATGATCACCTCAGCGTTTCTCTTTTTTGACTTCTGCCGAATCGGTCGAATGATGTCAAAGTATTACGATTGTGCTAAAGTAACGGCGATCCCACGGAATCACTCGGAAAATACGACGTTGGCGGGTGAGATCGCTTTAATGTTCGATCGCGGCAGCAAAATAGATGTTTCTCCCGGAGGCTTTCAGGGGAATCCCATACACCATACTGCATCCTTTGAACATCCCGAGTTTCATTGCGGCAACGCCGGCGGTATACATGACACGATTGTCCACATTATGGATGCTCGCCGTTTTCACCGCTGACCCTACAGCAATGCCAAGGTCAGTAACCTTGAACACGCAGTTCGGACCTTTGTAATCCGTTTTATTGGCCTTTGCCGCTGCACCGGCTATTTCCATATCCTTGCAGCTTACGTACCCGCATCCACCACAGTTCAGTCCGAGTGACTTCTCCCCGCTTACTCCGATGAGGAACGTTGCATCACTGACTTTGACCTGTTCACCGTTGATCCGAAAAAAGTCCATGTCGGTTTCGGCGGCGATTTGGATCATCTTCTCGGCGATCTTCTCCTGGTCTTTGCCCGTGACGATCTCAATAGTGATTGAATCGAGTCCTACGGCTTTCGGTGCGGTCCGTGCTGCCAGCGCCATAAGTCCGGCAACGGTTTTTACTGCTTCTGTTTCTGCAGACATACCGGATTATTAGTATTACACAAGAAAAGTATTACGCCACCTGAAACACTTTTTTAGCCGCTAATTCTGTCAAAATCGCTCTTGATGCTTCTAGCAGCCAGCATTCCCGTAGAAAATGCCGCTTGCAGATTATAGCCCCCCGTATCCCCGTCCACATCCAAAACATCGCCCACCAGATATAGTCCTTTGACCAGTCTAGACTGCATGGTTTTGGGATCGACCTCAGCGGTTTCCACTCCGCCTCTGGTGCACATGGCCAGGTCAAAGCCACAAACATCGGATACGACCAGAGGTAGACCTGTCAGATTATCAATCAATCGATTTCGCATCTTTCGGGTCAATTGAGCCGTTTGCAGGTCTGAGGCAATCCCCGAGATCTCCAGCAATCTCTTTGTCAAACGGGGTGGGAGTGGCACACCAGCAGGCACAAAGTTAGGCAGACTTGCCAACACAGACCGTAAGCTCCTTCCACCATTACGCCGTGCCCTTTCCACGAGCCATTCCTCCAGTGCCTCTCGTCTGTCCTCCGGCACAAAAGAGAGCTTAATTACGTCTTCTGCTCTGATATATCTGGATAGGTCCAAGATTCCTGGGCCCGAGAGTCCATCATGGGTGAAAAGAATATCGCCCCGATATTCTTTGATTTTTGCATGGCGATAGAGCGAGATCTTCATATCCGAAAACGAGAGACCAGCCAGCTCAGAGAAAGGATATTCCTTTATGAAAATTGGGGTTAGAGCCGGACCGATCTCAGATATGCTGTGGCCAAGAATGCCGGCAAACCTGTAGCCGTCTCCGCTCGATCCCGTGGCTGGATAGGAGCATCCCCCTGTGGCTATCGCCAACAGCTTGGAGTGATAGCTGCCACCAACACAGCCCACAAAAAAACCATCCCCCCTCCTGGTTATGGACGTGACAGCCTGGCTGCACTTGATAACTACCCCCAATTCCTGGCATTGCAGGGTCAAGATATCCAGCACATCTCTTGCCTGCATAGTATCTGGGAATATCTTACCCCCCCTTTCTTGGACCATGCCCAGCCCCCGGTCTTTGAAGAAGGAAATGAGATCGCGGTTCGTGAAGCCGAGAAGAGCCGGGCGCAGGAACCTGCCATGATTTCCATAGTGGTCAAGAAAGTCCTGAGTATCTCCATCGTGAGTTATATTGCAGCGGCCAAAACCTGATATCAGGAGCTTATGCCCCGGGGAATTCTTTCTTTCTATAATCACTATTTTTTTATCATTCTGCATGGAGTTTATGGCGCAAAAAAGCCCGGAAGGCCCGGCTCCGACAATAATCAGATCGTAGTCTTCGGGTCCAGGCAAAAGCGCATCCCTCTCGCCGGTTTCACGTACATCATCTGGCTTAGCTCGGATTTTTTTATGAAATTTTGCCAAAGGAACCACTCTACAATACTTGCCACTGTCATCATTTGGAGCATTTTGTTTGGCCTGACTTACCTCTCCTGTTTTATCAACAGTTGCCTCTTATTGTTAAACGAGCGCTATTAACAACCAAATATACAGCTTCATCCGATGAAGTGCTTTTATAGATTCCACATCTAAATAATAAGGAGGCATTTAAAAAATAAGGAGGATATTTTATGTTAGAAACGAATCAACATTTTAAGGGTGAAAACGGCTTGGCGTTAACCAATGTAGAATGGCTTCTCGACCATCATACTACAAAATTGCAGGAACGGCGTAACACGGTTGATGAGTTAAATCTTAAACCAGGAGATGTAGTACTGGATTTAGGATGTGGACCAGGCTTATGGACACACCTACTAGCAGAGAAGGTGAAGCCCAATGGGCGAGTTGTTGGGCTTGATTTCTCACCAGATTTAATAAATTACGCTGTGGAAAAACTGGAAAAAGATCCCCTTAGTAACATCATTGAGTTTCGAAAAGATGATTTCCACGATGCCTCCTTTGACAATGATACCTTTGATTTAGTCTTTTTCAGCAACTGTTTTGCTTATGTCACAGATTATTTTAAGATTATCGAAGAAATGAAAAGAGTGACTAAGAACGGTGGAAGAATTGCCGGTAAGGATTTTGATGGTGGCCTTTTTATTGTCCATCCCATCGAGCCTCAGTTGTCTTTAAAAATCTTAACAGCAGCGGCCCAGGCTCTTAAAGAAAATCCCCTAGAACCTCCATTTGATAACTTTACCGGGCGAAAATTGCATGGGCTTTTTTTACAGGCAGGCCTAAAAGATGTATCTACTAAAAGCCATGCCATACAAAAACTCTCACCTCTCATTCCAGAAGCAAAACGCTATATTGCAGGTAATGCAGAATGGCACGCTAAAATAGGAACTCCATATTTATCAGAAGAAGATCTTAAGCAGTGGCGAACACACTTTGATCCCAACTCCGACAATTATATCCTTGATTTGGAAGAGTTCTATTTCTGTATGCTGGAAGTGCTAACGATAGGTACGACGTAAAAGGTTACCCAAAGGCAAGATCAGAATATCAAGAAAAATATGTCTTATGGCCCGGGGATTTCAGATGCTAACGTTTCTAATACAAGTGAGTTCCCGCATTCGGAACAGAACTTGTCCTCTTGAGTTACACCTTTCCCACAATTTGAACGGAAGTTAGCCGCCAGCCGTCGGGGCGTTGATAGCCCTACTTCAATGATCGCGTGACGGATAGTCCGCGCCAAAAAAACAGGGGCATATCGTGAATATAGAGCTGCCGTTGTATCATTACTGATATATGCAAAACCGAGGGTCTAACAATGGCTATTAACTTGGATAAAGCAGCAACGAAGATTACAAAAGCGTTACGCCGAGATAATACCCCCGATAAGGCCAGATATAAGGACAATGTCGGTTGGTGGATGAACCGTTATGAGGCGCTAATTACGACCGAGGCGGAAGACGTCGTACGAAACGCGGCAACGATGTTTAACGACGCGGCCGCCCTGAGGGATGGCGCAGTTGACTTACTCGCGCAGTTAGATCAAGAAGTTAACGAGACGGAGCGCGAAATAACGCGCCTGGGTGGAATCGCGTTTATTGAACAATTGCAGCCGACGATCAAAGAACGAAAGGCATACCTCGATAATTTGTATGAATCGCTCACGCGAGGGCGGCCCAAAGAGAGGCAGGAGAATCCGTGATTAACCAAGAGATAGCCGCAACACATACCCGCTAACCGCTAAGCATCATAGCTAGCGGTACAGGTTTTTTCGATATTCTAGCACCCGATCGACCTGCTCTTTTTCACGGTAGTCGGAGATTTTCTTCATGCGCGTTGCCGAAAAGGGACTTACCGGCAATAACGGTTGCTATTTTGAACGTGGTCTTTCTCAGAGGGGTGGTGCAAGGAAATCAGTAGACAAAGCGGCAATCTCTCTGCCGCATGCGGCTAAAAAAAGAGGTACTCATCGCTGTAATGAGCCAACACGAGAAGATTACAGCAGGTGCCTGACCACAAGAACGTCAACAGGACGGCGTTGTTGCAACTCTCAACTTTGGCACGCACCTGGCAAACTGCGAGTAAAGCCTTAAATCTTTATAGCCGAATTAGTAGCAGCTAAGTTGTCTGTTGTGGTTTGACAGCCGCGAGAGCCTTATCTGCGCCTGCGAGTTTTGGCGTATGTCCGGTACATGGTGACAAGGTTTAGTGAAGCATTGCACGAAGTGCCACCGCCGCGAACATAACGCGTGCATTGAGTGCGGTAAATGCATGCCAAAGGTGCCGTACCATGACAAAAGGAGCGCCGCACCTACTTGGTAGAAGCGCTGACTAGCAATCTTTATTGTTCAAACGCGTGCCGCGAGAAGGCGTACCGCAGGCGTAAGAAATGAATCATGAAAGAAGAACGACGTAAGCAGGGTTCCCTGCTCACACTACGGGCCAGACAGTTAACGCTTGAGCTGTGGGTGCCCTGGCGATTGATAAGAAAATGAAAGCTAAATCTAAAAAGAACATCAAGAAGCGACGCGAGGACGTGCCAGGCCGACCTATTAAAGGCAATAAATGGACTCGTTTCGCTGAGACTGAGACGAAAAGATGACTATGGAAATACAAGAAGAATTCGCCGCCGATATGAGGCACATACGCGCCGACCTGAGCGACATTAAAGAGCTAATGCCGGCAATGCTCCAGGACCTCCGCGTGATGGAGCAGTGCACGAGAGAATAATATGTACCATTTAAGCGCGTCGCGCGTGGGTGCCTTGCATCGTTCTCCGTGTCCTCAACGATACGGGCGGGTTTGTGCATCTCCCGCCAATATCCGCGACAGCATCGTGATTGATGCCGTTCCTTTTTCAATGAGGAGATAGCGACGTAAGCACGCACGCGCATTTCCTCAGGAGCAAGCGTCGAGCCGGGCGTTATCCGCTAGTCTGATAATTCCCAAAATAGATCTATTGGGAAATAACGCCTGACCCAGACCCGTCCGTTGATCTCCGTCCTTTTTGCTCTCCATGCTCTCTAGCTTAAGCCTTTATAAACCAACAGGGGAAGCGTATGGTTGAACCGCGGGACACTATTAAAATTGAAAATGTGGTAGCCTCAACCGGCATTGGAATAGAGATAAACCTCAAGCAAGCCACGCTTGCGTTAGAGGGTGCAGATTATGACCCCGAACGGTTTCCGGGCCTCGTTTATCGGACCAAGGACCCGAAGACCACCGCGTTAATTTTCCGATCGGGAAAAATTGTCTGTACGGGTGCAAAGAGCATAGATGAGGTTCATAAAGGCCTTGAAAATCTATTTCAAAGTCTACGAAATATCGGAATCGACGTGCAGGGAACGCCGGAGATCAAGGTGCAAAACATCGTCGCGTCAGCAGATCTTCACTCAGTTTTGAATCTAAATGCAATTGCCACCGGTCTCGGGCTTGAGAACATTGAGTACGAGCCCGAACAGTTTCCCGGCCTCGTCTACCGGTTATCAGAACCTAAAGTGGTGATTCTTTTGTTTGGTTCCGGCAAACTGGTTATAACCGGAGGGAAAAAACCCGAAGATATGGTCAATGCGGTCGATCGAATCGTTGAGGAGCTTAACAGCTTAAGCCTTATACGCTGAACGATAATCCCTGAATCAGGACGCTCAAAGGCACCGATTGTATCTGCGCCGAGCGTGAGAGTGGGGGCGTTCAGTATGTGCGCTCCTTGTCAGCGGATGACCGTCAACCTCTATCGGAAAGATGTTTCCCCCCACGACTGGTTCAGATTCTAAGCCAAGGCAAAAACGCGCCACGCCGCGTTCAGTGATCCGCAAGGGACTTTATTATCTAAAGGAGACTAGATATGGTGTTTTTTTAAGGAACTGTGAGAAGTCCTTCAGTCCGCATCCCGTGTTATTCAGAGGCCATACTTTCGTGATTCAAAAAAGTTATTTAAGGGCGAAAAAAGGGGTATGCAGAAACGGAGCCCCCCCTTAACGCTTTGACATTGCCTGTTCCAACTCAAAGAAAAGTCGCAAGGCATGATTGCGGCAGGACTATCCGTCATAGGAATTGTTAAGAGTGATATAAACATCGAGGGCATAGAGGGTTAAAAATGGCATGCTGCCGTCCAAGTCAAACACAGATAGCGCGTGATGGCGTTAAGGGAATAATCATATCGACAATAGAGGTTAACGGCGCGCCCGAAACCGCGCTTATTGATAAAAATACGAGTTACGTGGTCGCTAAGTATAATACGCTCCGGGGGGCGCTAAATGGACATACCTATTTTTGCGATGCGGTCGCTAAATCCTACGTGATAAAAGACGCCTGGGATGATGAGGTAACTCTCGTACCGCGCGACGAGAACGACCCCTATTATTTAGAGAGTGTCAAGATAAGCGCGGATAGGTGTTTTTAAAAATATGGCATTTTATGACATCACGTTTCGCGATTCGTTCGGATCAACTGTTAGTATGTCCGAATTTCGTGGAAAGGTTGTTCTCATTGTTAACACAGCGACCAAATGCGGTCTGGCGGGTCAGTTTAAAGAACTCGAGGAACTTCACCAGACTTACAAAGACAAGGGACTTGTGGTGATTGGCTTTCCTTCTGACCAGTTTAAACAGGAGCCAGAGACAAATGAGACCATGGTCAAAGCGTGCCTGATAAATTTTGGCGTAACATTCCTCATCTCCGAGAAAATAAACGTTAACGGTAAAGATACCCATCCTCTCTTTGTTTATCTGAAAAAAGAGTTACCCGGGGGTATTCTTGGAAGCAACATAAAGTGGAATTTTACAAAATTCTTGGTTTCCAAAGAAGGTGTGCCTTTTAAGCGGTATTCGCCAACAACAAAACCCGTTGAAATAGAAGGAGACATCATCAACCTATTGGATAAGTGATACTTCTTCAATCTCAAGTAGATAGGTGGATTTGGAATAAATAGTTTGATCAATTGCATTTATAGCGAAGGTGAGCTCATCTTCGAGCATTCTACATGAAATATACTTAAGATGGGGATGTGGCCTCACCTCGTGAACACTACTTTTTTGCAACACTTCATATATGGATCATATACGTCTTCAGGCAAGGGATGCTTGTGATGCTTCAAGTCGATTCCACTATGGAAGAAGCTTCTCCCTGCTGATGAGTTTACTTGAAAAGACAAACAGCGCGATCGCCAGAGCGGCGATGACGACGGCTTCAGCGAGATCTACCACGACTACTGCGACAAAAGGTAGAGTCCACGGGGTTAAGTACGCGGGCACCACCAGCAACCCCCCCAAGGCGAGGCCTAACGGCTGATTTGCCCCCGCTCTCGGCTTTTGCAATGAGCTGAACGTCATCATAGCCATCGTATCGAAAGATACGAGGGAGAGGGACAAAGCGGCGGCAAGGGCCGATGCCTCGAGAGGGACGGTGAGGTCTCCTCTCAGAATCAATCCCACAGCAACGTTTGCAACGGCCACCGCTATCATAAGGAGTGACACGAGAATGACCCCCGCTTTCAGGTAGCGCTTGTAGATGTCTCCTTGATTCATCCCGAGCGAGAGG
>PMMR01000028.1:0-996 GCA_003162175.1 Candidatus Methanoflorens crillii
CATTGCACGCCGACATTCATTTCATCCTGGGGTGATGACATCTTTAACAAGTCTCGCCTGAGTATAAGAGGCTGCAGATCGCAAAGACTAATTACGGCTTTCAGGTAAGCTATTTGGTTTTTTACAAGCTACTTAACCTTTGTTATGTGGCTTCACCCGGACGCACCCAACGAGCAAGAGCGCCGAATGGCACTATCTGAGCGGCCTGACGGAGAAGAGAGACTATGCGGAGAACAACACTACGCATAGACTGCCACCTGCCACGATGGCACATACGTGCAGGACTGCGACCTCCTAAAGTTCTTATGAACGTAGTCGCGCTGCTCGCATTGTCGATAGTCGCCGCAACAGACGCCGCGGAGCATCAGCCAGATCTCACAGATTGCTGCTGCTGCGACGTATGGTGGGGGTGGTTTTCCCTCGTCGGCGTTGCGATGTAATGCAAAGCGGGGATTTAGTGCGCAAGTCGGAGGGGCGGTATCTATAGACAGTGTACGCGTCGCTTCCAGATGATGCCAAACTGAGGACGCCGACCGCATGCTATCCGAGCGATCGAAGTGAAAGGCGTTTTGTCAATCACACGCCAAGCGAGGGGAAGGCGAGCTACGCACCCCGTAGCACGTCGGGATCATACGCACTGGGGCGCGAACGTTATCGATAGAGTTCTTGAAAGAGCCCCGTGTGCCGCTCTGGCGCCGTAAGGAATTCCAGGAGGTACGGCTCCTCGATCAACTCGTACATCGGCTTTCGCTTTATCAGCCCCTGGTCGGGCACCTCAACCGGATAGGCGACCCTGATCTCAGGCACGTGGTGATACGCTTGATTGTGCAACACCCTCCCGTTAATGAGCTCGTAGTACGCGCCACCGCGGAGCTTCGCGTAGGGCTCATAGACCGAATCAAACGACCGGCACACCCAGTTGGCCATCTTCAGGGTGCGCTCCGACGGGTTGATCGTCACGTGTCCGTAGTTTGGCGGGACGATCACCTTGTCGCC
>PMMR01000028.1:1015-3444 GCA_003162175.1 Candidatus Methanoflorens crillii
TGCCGCGTCGGCGGGAGTGCGCGCGAGGTCACGGTACATGTAGTACGCGTCGCGATCCGGTGCTGCCTCAAACCAGGCGCTGTCGAAGGCAACGTCACGAAGGTCGTAGAGCCGCCGGATCTCGGGGTCGATCAACCGTTCGCCAAACTTGAGCTTCATGGATGCCTCAACGGTGCACTCAGGTTCCTCAATTCTCGCTCAACTACCTTATCGTTTTGCAAATGCATCATCGCTGTCTCATGAGAAAACCGCTGAAGAATCGTATCTCGCTCGAGGTAAATCTTTTGAGGGCAAACAGGATCGCAGTGTAGGCGACAGCACACGTCACGATCAGCGCGGAGATGTTTAACAATCCGTGCCATACTAGAACAAAGGAAGATACCACGATCGATGCAAAAATACTCTTTAAAATAAAGCCAAAATCCAAACCAAGCGTATACGTCGAATAGAATAGATCGCCGTAAGTCCGAAAACAACGCCGTAGCCCAGCAGCGTGGTCAGAGCTGCAGCTATGATTCCAAAATATGAGACGAGGGCGAGATTAAGTCCGATGTTTAACGCCGCAGCAAGGATCCATATCGTGCCGATGATCCCGGTCCTTTTTTCAAACGTGAGCACAATGACCGGTATGCTAAACACCCCAAACAGCACAGCGCTAAGCGCGGTGAACGGCGTGATCAGATAGCTGTTCACAGCTATTGCAGGGGTAGATAGTCCCATCAGTATGGGCTTCGACGGGACTGAAAGCACGAAAGCTGCGGGCACGGCAGCTGCGAGGAAGTATTTTATGGAGTACCTGATACTTGTCTTCACCTCCGCCATCCTGTTTGCGTCATAATGCTCGTAGAGAGCCGTCGGAACTAGAATCGTAAGGGGCGTCGCCAAAAGACTGATCGTCTAGCCAAGCTGATAACCTGGGGAGTAGTATCCGACCCAAGCGACACTTAAGAAGAACGTAATGATGTACCGGTCGTTACACTTAACGCCCAATTCGACACGCTGCTGGGCACAAGANNGTAATAGGTCGAGATTAGTGCTATGGGTAGCTCAAGTTGTACATACCGTTTCAGCTGATCTGCATTTATGCGCAGGATTCCTTTACGCTCTTCCGCATCCCGGTCGGCACGCTCCTCGTGTGCGGCTCAGTACCCTGCTGTCCGAAGGGGGAACGCGCGTGCGCCTATTCCTGTTGTTCGGAATGGTCACGCACTATGCGCTCGACGTGCTGTTCACAGAAGTCAGCGGCAGGTTACCGTACCTGGTGAGCTGGGAGACATGGCAGTTGGTGCGGTCTGAACTTGGCTGGAGATGATCATCTTGGTGGTGGTGGCGGTCCGCGTGCAGCGCACTGCAAGAAGCTATTGGCGTGTCGGAGGGCGGAGCGAGCGACGGAAGAAACGAGCGGCAACGCCTAGGTAGCGCTCGAAACGGAGTTGCGCAGGCAAACCCCGTGAGTTCCGTGCGACCCGCAAGGACATACGCATGGTGCCTGATCTGCTTCCAATGTGCAACGGCGCAGTTGCAGATGGTGCTCCGTGCGTGCCGTGCGGAGGCAGGCGATCAACGTATCGATCGCCTTAACCTATATCGTTGTCCTCAACGATCAGAGGGTATGAAAGACAACGAGACAAAGACACGTTTTATGGAGCTGCGGGCCCAAGGGCTCCCGCTGAAAAAGATAGCAGCTGAAATCAAGGTCAGTAAAACCACGCTGATCAATTGGGACAGGGACTTCAAGGGGGAGATCGACAATCTCCGGGCAGTGGAGCTCGAGGCGATGTACGATAAGTACGACCTCTCGACCCGTAAGAAAGTCGAGTTCTTTGGTGACATTCTAAGCCGGATTCAGCGTGAACTCGAAACGCGGGACTTGTCGTCGATCTCGACTGAAAAGCTGTTTGTTATGTACGCGCACTTCTATCGAGAGGCGAAGCACACGTTGCCTGAGATTGCTTTTAGAGATGAGGATGAGATTAAAGCAGTGAAAGCCCAGCGAGACGAGCTTAATCATCTGTTATCCGAGTCTAACAAGCGCATATGCGAATAAGAGCGCTGGACAAAAGTTNNCAAAAGTTGACCATATTTTCAGGACAGGCGATAGGGCTGTGGCCAGATGCTCGGAGGATTGCCTACTTGTTGCAACGCGCCTCGTCGTAACCTTTGAGCGGTCTACGTTTCACGGGCTTCGACCGCACGTCTGAGGATACTCGCACGCAGGTGCGTCAGCGCGGCTCTCGGCATTTGGTGTCGGAGTGCGACGCACGGAACGCATAACGGCAGCCGCGCGAACCACGTGCCGCTCATGTTGTTTGCGCCTGTGTTTTAATCGTTCTTAGAGATGGTTAGCGAACAGCTTCACCGTTGCGTTCGATGAGCCACATAGCCAAAACGTATACCACGACTCCAACCTGCATGACAGGTTGTAGCAC
>PMMR01000043.1 GCA_003162175.1 Candidatus Methanoflorens crillii
TGTAAGACTACTGATTAAACGCGAGGAAATGAGTGATCTCTACGCACACGGGAATTGACTTATAGTCCTTTTTTAGTACTGCTACGCTGATGAAAGTAGTGATCTCCGTCGGCGGGTCTGTAATCGCTCCAACATTGTCGCAGGAGAAGTTCTTAGAGTACGCTGAAGTGATCAAGGAACTCGCAAAAGAAAACACCTTACTCATCGTAACCGGCGGGGGCAAAGCAGCCCGGGACTATATACGGGCCGCCCGTTCGATGGGGGCGAGTGAAGCTGTGTGTGACCTAATCGGCATCGCCCTTTCGCGCGTCAATGCTCGATTATTGATCTCGGCATTGTCGAGCGCTGCGTTTCAAGACATTCCACACGATTATCAAGAAGCTGAAACGGCCATGTCCTCACGCAAAGTTGTCGTGATGGGGGGTGTGGCTCCCGGACAGACAACCGATGCTGTTTCGGCGATACTTTCCGAATACGTGCAGACGGATCTTCTTATTATAGCAACGTCAGTTGATGGCGTCTACACGGCAGACCCCAATATTGACAAGAGCGCCGTCAAACTAGACGAAGTCACGCCCGCTGAGCTAGTGAAGATCGTTATGTCTCAGGAGATGAAGGCCGGCGCCAAAACGGTCATCGACCCGCTTGCGGCGAAGATTATCGAACGCTCGAAAATATCGGCCGTCGTCATCGACGGGCGTGAACCGCGAATCTTGCTTAATGTTATCGCCGGCAAAAGGGTAGGCACACGCATAGTCCACTAGTGAGCTACAAGCCTCAGAACCTTCGCTTTGTCCATTTCCGAGATCAGAACCATACTCACGCCGAGCAGGGTTAAGCGCGTGCTCCGATCAACCCCATCGAGCGATAGCCGATGCAGCTGTTTTTGTCCCATCTGCTCTATTGCAGGGGGCCCGATTGTGGCGAATCCCGCCCTGCTCGCAATGTCGCCAAGCATGCTAGGTAGAGACGCGAATCCATGTAACGTTTCTACGAACTGTCCGCGCTCGCAAATCACGCATATCTAGGTGTTAGTGGGGTGGTTTTCAGAAACAGACCCCTTCCTTCATAGGAGCATCCCGTGGTCGTCAATTTCGCCCCGGTGAATCCGGGTCGAGGATATCGGTCGTCCGTCCTGTGCAAGAACAAAATCGACGCATACGATCTTTATCGGTGGAAGTCCGCGTTGTGATCTGAGGGCGTTAATCTTCTTTGCTGTTCGAAACGTTTCAGGCGAGACAACGATATAATCAAATTTCTCCTTCATGGATGGCCCGTACGGGTCGTCAAGCGCGACGATCACGGGAATAGTCCCCGTTAGCGCCTTTACGTAGGCGGCAACTGCTCTCTTTCGGGTATCGTACGTGTTGCTCACGAGGGCTTTTCCTCTTGCCATCTCGTCTGAAACAAGCCCGATGGTCACCTCACCTAGTGAGTAGGCCTTTTTCAGCAGCGCCTTATGACCGTCATGAAGTATATCAAACGTTCCGCCAATCGCGACTGAAGCCATAAACCCCCCCACCTGTAGTGGCTCGACTATGTGATATAGCCTGTTAGGTTAATAATTGGCTTTTTGTACCTAAAGGCAGATCATTAGTGATAGTGAGGTAGTAGAGGAACTAATGAACAGAAACTTCGAAGGCGTCTTCATTGCCCCGACCGCAACCGTCATTGGAAATGTGACGATCGCTCCGGGTTCGAGCGTGTGGTTCGGCGCTGTCATACGGAGCGACATGGCCTTGATTCATATTGGTCGAAACACAAGCGTCCAGGACAACGCCGTCATACACGCACGAGACGGAATCGAGACTAGGATTGGAGACCAGGTAACGCTGGGACATGGGGCAATAGTGCACGGAGCACAAATAGAAGATACCGTGCTGATCGGAATTGGCGCCATCATACTAGACAGAGCACGTGTAGGGGAAAGCTCTATCGTCGGTGCGGGCGCCGTCGTGACAGAGGGCACGCAGATACCGCGACGCAGTCTTGTCCTGGGAGTTCCCGGAAAAGTCGTCAAGGAGGTAACCCCGGAGCAGATTCAGTGGATAGAGGCAAATGCAAAAAGCTACACGGAATTGGCGCAGCGCTATTTGACCGGCGAACAGCGGTGACCAAGGACAATCTTGCTGTCTTCTCTACGCGCCGTCGACCACCTACATCCGGATGGGAATTCCGCGCGCTTGTAGGTACTGCTTTAATGAAGCTATAGAGATCTCTTTGAAATGAAAAATGCTCGCGGCAAGACACGCATCCGCCTTGCCGTCAACAAAGCCTGCGTAGATGTGCTCAGCCGTGCCGGCACCTCCGGAGGCAATTATCGGCAGGTCGATGGCCTCTGATATCGCCTTCGTGATGGGAATATCATAGCCGTCTTTTGTGCCATCCCTATTCATGCTCGTTAGCATGATCTCACCCGCGCCCAAACGCTCGCTCCGCATCGCCCACTCAATCGCATCGATGCCTGTCGGGGTTCGTCCACCGTAAATCACGACCTCATACCACGCTTGAGTGCCATCTTCGAGAGTAACGATATACTGTCCTCTCTCGACGTCCGTGTTCCGTCTGCAATCGATGGCCAAAACAACGCACTGCGAACCAACCGCCTCGGCTGCGCGCGTTATAAACTGTGGATCTTTGACAGCGGCAGTGTTCATCGCTATCTTGTCCGCGCCAGACCGCAAGGTCTGGATGACATCATCGAGAGTCCGTAAGCCGCCACCGACGCAGAAGGGTATGAAAACCTGGTCGGCCGTATCCTCGACGATGTCCAGCATTGTTTGTCGCCGTTCGTGGGAGGCTGTGATATCAAGGAAGATAAGTTCATCAGCGCCCTCTTGATCGTAGCGCTTTGCGAGTTCTACTGGATCGCCAGCTGCTCTGAGCGAAACGAATTCGATGCCTTTCACGACGAGTGCCCTGTTGCCATCCCCATATTTGACGTCAAGGCACGGAATAATCCGCTTTGTGAGCATCAAAGTGAGGTAATGCTATACCTATTTAAAGCCCGTTGCATGCCCAGGCCGGGGCAACCCAAACCTCTGATACGTGATCGTCGAATCTCGTGCGTCGGTTTTTGAGCCGGCGACAAGCAGAGACTGCAAAAGCTACCTATAAATATGAACGCGCTAAGCGGAGTACTAAGCTTCGTGCGTTTCAGGAAGTTGCCAACGAATATGAAGCAAAGTAAGGAGTTTGAGACAGCAGATTCGAGCGCGCGCCACGTCAAGACACTGGCGCAGGCACTTGCACACAAGGTCGCCCTTGACGAAAAGGAACTCATAATCTTACTATCGCTCCTTGAGGACGCTAAGACTTCGAACGCAGAGCTAGCCGAACGTCTCGGCCTCAGCGATGGCAACGCGGCTGCTTACCACATCAAACGTCTTAAGACGCGAGCAGTTCTCACGCGACATACGATCCAAATCGATTGGCGGAAGGTCGGGTTTCCCGCAGATTTCGTCATTCTTGCTGAATCTGATGAAAAAGCGGCGCTGCTTGCGTTGGAAAGGCACCTCGTCCTTCTTCAGGACTATTACGAAAAGCACTTTGGCAACGTGCTTCTACTACCAACCTCTTCTGGATACGTACTGCTGCGAGACATAAGCTACTGTTACGGTGATAAAACGATGCTTGTCATCGCCGGCAGTGCGACAAGCGATCTCGATATTGCCTTCTTTCGGGAGAACTACATAACCCGAGCATCAGAAGGCATACGAACAACGCTTATGACGACGCGATATAGAAGTGTTGACAATTTCGTGATGCAAAGCAGCATCCTCGACACCTTGTGCGCAATCTTCGAGGCCACAGGCGCATCTGAAGAAGAGATCAGTCGAATTAAAGAGCGTCTTAAACCGACTGTTGAGTAGGCCGTGTCTGGGTCCGCGCTGTGTCGTCAAAGTAACTCAGCTTGCTCTTCTTGACGATCTGATAGGGAATTGCCGGTGTGTGCTCACTTCCTTAATGGAGTCCTAGAAGATTGCTCTTGCAGGCCAATCGCCTCAGGTTAACAAAAGATGGGGGCTAAATGACTAGGTAACAAGAACGGCGCTCACGTGCAGGCGTATCATCTTGGACATTGCCGAGGCGGCATAAACCCATATAGAAAGAGCTCAAAGAAAACAAGTCGTAGCTGCTAAGAGGCACAAATGGCTGTAAGAAACGGCGCTAGCTCGCAAAAGCTGAACCTATTCGACGTTACAAATCTCGTAGTTGGCACTGCCATAGGCGCGGATATCTTCATTGTCTCGGCATTGGCCAGTGCCTATCTCGGACCTGCAAGCCTCGTTGTTTTTATCGTTGCCGGGGTAATCGCGATACTTATAGCATTAAGCTTCGCAGACGCTGCGGCTCTTGTTCCTAAGGTGGGGGGCGCGTTTGCATATGTATGCGAGGCTTGGGGGAACTTTGCCGGTTTTTTAGTGGGCTGGCCCCTCTGGATTGCCGAAATTGCCGGGCTTGCCGTAATGCCGGTCGCGTTCGTGAGTTATCTTGCGTATTTCGTGCCCTCGCTCACGGTGCTTGAGGGCGACATCATAAAAATCGTTTTTGTCGCGGTTATCGCGTACATAAACTTGCGAGGGGTAAAGGGTGCTGGACGGATCAATGATGTTCTTACCATCGGAAAATTAAGCCCACTACTGCTGCTGATCGTCGCAGGATTCATCTATTTGGCCGTTCACCCAGGCACAGCAGCTTCGAACCTGACACCATTCGCCCCGCTTGGTTTTAGCAATTTCGGACCAGCGCTGATTATCATTTTTTGGGCATACACGGGATTTGAACTGGCAGTCATCCCCTCTGGTGAAATGGAGAATCCGACGAAGACCCTCCCGAAAGCGATGATCATTGGCATGGCAATTGTAACTGCTTTTTACGTAGCCGTAGGCTTCATGGCGCTCGCTGTGGTCAACTGGACCTCACTCCAATTCGATCCCGCGCCCCTTGCCACCGCTGGCAGCGTCGTCCTGTCGTACACGCCGGAGCTTGCCCTTATCGGAGGTGCGATATTAGGGCTTGGGGCGCTCATCTCAATTACTGGGTTTGAGGAGTCTGCTACGCTAGCGACCGCCCGGCTATCCTATGCGATCTCATTGGACGGACTATTTCCAAGGCTTTTCAGCCGAATTCATCCAAGGTTTGGTACCCCTTCCAATGCGATTATTATACAGTCCGCCATTGTGTTATTCGCTGCATTAATTGGCAATTTAACGCAACTCATCATCTTTTCAGCGTTTAATCTAGCTTTTGTCTACCTGGCCACGTGTGCCGCCGTGCTGACACTTCGAGCAAGGAGGCAAAAAGATAGTGACCGCACTGACCTCGAACGGCTCACCGGGCCGGTAATCCCTGTTTCGGGCATTATCTTGAGCGTGTTCCTCATTTATGAATGCGGCATCAGCACGGTAGCATTCGGAATCGTGTCGATTCTGATTGGCATCCCTATCTATGTGCTTTATGCGCCGCGCACCGAGCTAACGACCCTCAAGAAGGATTTCTATTCGACTGAAGCAGTTCTTGCGAGGACCGTGCATAGTAACCTGAATTTCTTTAGACGACACCGTAAGTAGGTCTATTCGACTGAAGCGGTTCTTGCGAGGAGCGCACGCACTGAAAAGGTTTTCTTAGGGTATTTAGTGTGGCTGGTTCGGAAGGCGGCGGCACATCAAAGTATAGCTTGAACCGGTTGACATTCGCTCGAAGTCCGTGTAGCGACGAATTTTGCGCTATTTTTGTCGCTTCCGTCTTAATCGAGGCACAAGTGCGATCGTGAGGAACACGACGAGCACAAGCAGCAACAACAACACGACGTCGGTATTGCTGTAGTCAAACAGTCCGAAGAAGTTTGTTGGTATGGGCTTGGCCCCGACGGCGGTATAAAGAGGCGCACTATAAAGCCACCCGCGGGAGGTATTGTTGTAGGACACGTAGACGTTGTACGCTGCTCCCGTGGTGTTTGTAGGGACTGTGGGGGGCGACAGGATGCTAATCTCCTCACCGGCGCCGAGGCGTACCCAGCCGTAGCCGTCGTTCTGTTGAACCGCAGCCGAGGAACTGGAGCCGGCATCTTGACTCAAAACCGCTTCGCCATTCACTTGGCTCAGCGCTGCAGTTCCGTTATGGAGTATCGCATAGGGGGCTACCCAAGCTTCTTTGTCACCGAGATTGGTTATGTCCCACACGATAGAGTTTTGAGGATTCGGCACCTGTCGAACAGAGGTCACTGTGATCGCAGGCCATGCCCCTATCGGTTTAGGCGGATAGTTTTGCTGCAGTTGTGAAATGATCGCAGGAAATCCGAGCCGCTGATAGTCAGCGATCGTTGCTCCCAACCCGAAGAACACGTTGAAGTGAGTGAA
This sequence comes from Candidatus Methanoflorens crillii, assembly GCA_003162175.1. Lineage (GTDB taxonomy): Archaea > Halobacteriota > Bog-38 > Methanoflorentales > Methanoflorentaceae > Methanoflorens > Methanoflorens crillii. The sequence goes on from PMMR01000043.1 coordinate 6,363, forward strand.
ACCCACCCCCTCGGAATAACTCCAATCGAGTAGTGATTTGTACGTATCATAATTGAGGTTCGCGTTGTTTTTATCCCACACGCCTGCCGTTATGCCCTGCGGCTTCCCGAGGTTGTATGAAATCAGGGCTCCTTGCTGTATGCTCGGGATTTCAGAGGGATAGTACGCCTCCCACGACATCTCCGTCACATCAGGATTTCTGTAGCCGTCTTGCCAAAGGCCGCACACGTCGCAGTTAAAATAGGTGATAGTGGCGAAGTAATCCTTCAACGTGGCAAGATCGCCACTTCGTCCTCCCTCTGTGGCGACGTTTTGCCACCCCGCCTGTTTCCACATGCTAAAATCCGAATCGAACTGCGTTATGGGTGTTGACTTGTTAGCGCCGCCGTTCCAGATGATATACTCGATATCCAAAATGGGGTACATGCCCAGCTGCTTGATTTTCTGCAACTCGTTGCCGTACGGGAGTGGTTGAGCGGCGACGAGCACTACGGTGGTGAAGCCTTGTGCTTTGAAATACTCGATTGTGCCATCCCAGATTTGGTTTGGCGCCAGCGACACGCGGTAGTCGAGCTGTGGCTTAGGCGCCGCATCTGAGGCGGCTAGGGCGGTAGCTGGGATCGTCGGCACTGTAGTTGAAACCGCCGTCGTCGGGACCGTCGATGCCGTCTTTGAAACCGCCGTAGCCGGGACCGTCGATACTGCCCCTGAAACTACCGGCAAAAAAATGACCGGACACGCAACGAGCAAAACTAGCGCAAGAACGACTAACTTCTTAATCATTTGTCTGTACTCACGACTCGTGAGTGGGCAACCGCCGCATTCTTACGCACTTCGCTCTGTGATTATGAACGTCGTCGCTCCTAGTTGAGATAGATTTATTGGGCCGATTTGTGCGTTAATAGTGGCGATCGCGACGTGCACCGTACTCGTTCCTTTGACGAAAGTGAGAATCACATCTGATCCTTGTTGAACGGGGGTTGAAGCTTGGTACCCTCGGTTTGCCATTTCAGTCTTATAAAAATCAGCAACTTGAGTAGCGGAGCCAGTTGTCTGGTAGGTCGTCACATTGCCCTCGCTTGTGTTGACTGATGCTGTCTTCGCTGAGGGCTGGTATACAGGTACGGCACTCGTACTATTCCCTTGCCCACCAGAGGGGTTTGTTGACGTGCACCCCGATATACAGGTGGCTAGGATAATCAGGGCCAGCACCGGCAAAAGAACGTACTTGGTTTTCATTGCTACCTCACCTAGCTTCGCCCTTATCGCTTTTACTATTATCGGTGCTTGTTTCTGATCAGCAGTTCGCGGGCTGCGTGCCTAGTTGCCGTGAGATAATAGCTTCGTGCACGGATGTGTAGTTTGACGATACCATCGGTGTCACTTGCCGACTGCTTAAGTTGACTTATGCCCGTTCAAGTCCTTTCCGATGCTCCAAGCTTTTGCGAATCTTTTGCCTAGCATCCAATAACTCTGGTCCACCATGGTGAAGAGAAGCGGCCGCACTTTGCCATAGTCCACTGCGCCGTCGGTCAGCACAGCATCCTCAGCATAAGTAGTGACGATCTCGCCTATGAATACGTCGTGCTTCGGGAAATCAACCACCTTTATGAGCTTGCACTCCATGTTAATGGGACACTCAGCAACCATAGGGGCCGTCTTGAGGTTGCCGTAGAAAATGTGAAATAACTGTGCTTTGTCAACGCGCTTCCCCGACGCTAGGCCACAGTAGTCAGTTTCCTTCACCATATCAGCAGATGGCAGGTTGACGCTGAACGTCCCGTTCTCCTTGATTCCGGCGTTAGTGTAGTGGGCTTTTGCCATCCCGAGGGAGACGCTTCCTAGGTCCATAATGCCGACGTGCGCGATGGTGATGAAGTTAGGCTTTCCCTCTACCGTTGCTCCTACGAGCGTCGTTGGCATGGGGTAAAGACAATTTTGCGCTCCAAGCTCAATTTTCATCTTGTGATTCCTCCCAGTGCGATTCAGACCTCGCGTACACGTATAAAACTCTTCGATTAAAATCCCACTCATCTGGCAGACGTGTTGGACGACGCGAGGGCGGGCGATTTGGCGCTTTTACCACCGCGCGGAGTTCGCGACTACGTTTTTGTGTATGCGACGATCGTGGTCCACGAGACGATCACGCATTAGCATGAAACTAGCAGCGCACGAGCGGTCTCATGACAAAAATAGCGAAAATAGCTAGCGGCGCTAGACGAGATGAAGGCTGGTTATAATGACATCGATTGCTTTAATCGCGATGAATGGGACTATTAAGCCCCCAACGCCGTAAATCGCAATATTTCTCAAGAGGATTGTCGACGCGTCACTCGGCTTGTATTTCACACCCCTCATGGCAAGCGGAATAAGCGCCGGGATTATTAGGGCGTTGAAGATAACTGCAGATAGTATGGCGCTGTTCGGTGAAGATAGTGCCATGATGTTGAGCTTGTTTGCCTCAGGAATTGCAACGGCGAAAATAGCGGGGATGATTGCGAAATACTTGGCGACGTCGTTGACGATGCTAAACGTCGTAATGGCACCGCGCGTCATCAGGAGCTGTTTTCCGATCGACACGACCGCTATCAGCTTTGACGGATCGCTGTCGAGGTCGACCATATTCGCGGCCTCTTTTGCTGCTTGCGTGCCGCTATTCATGGCGAGCCCCACATCGGCTTGTGCCAATGCAGGAGCATCATTGGTGCCGTCTCCGGTCATCGCAACGAGCTTGCCTGCTGCCTGCTCCGCTTGCACGATCTTTATCTTGTCCTCCGGCTTGCTCTCGGGAACATAATCATCGACTCCTGCTTCTGCCGCGATCGTCGCCGCGGTGAGCCTGTTGTCTCCGGTAACCATGACAGTCCTAATTCCCATGCTCTTCAACTCGTGCAGCCTATCACGCATTCCTGGTTTGACCGTATCTTTGAGGTGTATCACGCCGATAGGGTCGTGATCTATTGATACCACGAGCGGCGTCGCCCCCTTGCGTGAAATCCCGTCAACGATTTCTTTAAATCCACCGGGAACGTACTTCACGTAAGCTGACATCACGTCAAATGCCCCCTTACGAATCTCTGAGCCATCCGCTAGATCAACTCCACTCATCTTTGTCTCTGCAGAGAAGTCGATTACTTCGCTAATCTCCGGCTCAACCAAATCGGGCATCAGCTTCTTTGCGAGGTTCACAATTGACCGGCCTTCGGGGGTCTCATCACGCGCTGAGGCGAGAAACGCTGCCTTCGTGACCTCTCCGCTGGTCTTGTCGCCAAGCGGGATGAATTCCTCTGCGAGTCTGTTGCCGATCGTTATCGTGCCTGTTTTGTCAAGGATAAGCGTGTTGATATCGCCTGCCGCCTCAACGGCTTTTCCTGATTTGGCAATAACGTTGAATTGCGTCACTCTGTCCATACCAGCGATTCCGATTGCGGAAAGCAGCCCACCGATGGTAGTTGGGATAAGGCAGACGAGAAGCGCGATTAAGGTCGTAGTGCTTACCAATATGCCGGAATAACCGGCGAGTGGGTTAAGCGTGATGATGACGAGAAGGAATATCCACGTGAGGCCGGCAAGAACGATGGTGAGTGCTATTTCGTTGGGCGTTTTTTGTCGCGACGCCCCCTCGACGAGCGCGATCATTTTGTCGAGGAACGACTCTCCTGGGTTTGCCGTAATGCGGATTATAAGTTCATCACTCAAGAGCGTCGTACCGCCCGTTACCGAGCTAAAATCTCCGCCGCTTTCGCGGATTACTGGTGCAGACTCCCCCGTTATTGCGGATTCGTCCACGGCACCCCTGCCCTTGATAACCTCGCCGTCATTCGGGATGACCTCGCCAGCGCTGACTTTTACCACATCGCCTTTCACGAGATCATGCCCGTTGACTTCAACGATTTGATCCCCGACGACCTTATTCGCGGTGACCTCCTTTTTCGTTTTTTTCAGGCTCTCTGCTTGGGCCTTGCCGCGTCCCTCGGCAATCGCTTCAGANNAGCGACCGTGGATCGAGTTTCCGTATCGATTCCTTTAACGCCTCCGCGAGCAATGCCCGGCTATACCACTTTTGGTTGTCCATGGTGTGCCCCCCCTAGATGAGTGCCTCCCCTAGAGGTCCTAAAACCAGCACCGGGAAAAACGTCAGTGCGCCGAGAATGATGATGACACCGATCAGTATGAGGCCAAAAATCCATTTGTCGGTTCGAAACGTTCCGGCATCGTAGGGCGTTGTCTTCTTATGCAGGAATGAATCTGAAACCAGGAGCATGAGGGGGAACGTTATGTACCTGCCGAGTAGCATCGTGACCCCAAGCGTATAGTTCAAAAACGGGGTATTGGCACTCAAACCGGCGAATGCTGATCCATTGTTGGCTGCGGCTGACGAAAACGCGTAGAGCATCTCAGTAAAGCCGTGAAACCCTGGGTTCAGCAAGGAGCTCGTTGCGAAGACGATCCCTGCTGCGGTAAACCCGAGTATAAGGATAGGGTGAACGAGAAATGCGAGGAATGTGAGCTTGACCTCTTTGGATTCGATCTTCCGGCCAAGGTATTGTGGGCTACGTCCGACCATCAGGCCTGCTATGAATACGGCCAGTATCACGTACATAAGGACAGTGAGAAGGCCTGACCCGTCGCCGGCAAAAAGGGAGCCGATCATAAGGAGGAAGAGCGGGACGGCTCCTCCGATCGCCGTGTAGCTGTCGAGCATGCTGTTCACCGATCCCGTCCCCGTTGAGGTGGTTGACACAGTGAACATCACGGAGTTGTCGGTGCCGAATCGAACCTCTTTGCCTTCCAGATTTCCGCTCGACTGATTCACTGCAAGGTTCGAGAGAGCAGGGTTTGACGATTCTGCAAGGAGCCCGATGCTGAGCAAAACGATGAATATGGTCGTCAGAGTTCCGATGAGAATCCACCCCTCTTTGGTGTTACCTGTCATCACCCCGAATGTGTAAAGCAGGGAAATAGGGATAATTAGCATTGCGACGATTTCGATTACGTTGGTCAGCGGCGTGGGATTTTCAAAGGGGTACGCGGAATTTTGCGCGAAAAACCCGCCACCGTTCGTCCCGAGATGCTTTATCGACTCGAGCGAAGCAACCGGTCCTCGGTACAGCGTGCTGATACTCCCTTCAACCGTGTGGTAGCTCAGTGGCCCTAGAAGCGTTTGCGGAACCCCCTGCACTAGCAACAAAATCGACACGATGATCGCGAACGGTATAAGCACCCGCGTCAGTACGCGCACAAAATCAAAGTAGAAGTTGCCAATGCCGTTTATCTCCCGAAAACCAGGCCGGGGGTCCCTGCTCGCAAACCCTCTAATGAACGCTGCCCCAACTGCCATTCCGGTGGCGGCTGAAGTGAACATGAGAAACGTGATGCCGATCATCTGGCTGAGGTAGGACGCTTGCGTCTCGCCGGCATAGCTTTGCCAGTTAGTGTTCGTCATGAAGCTTGCGGCGGTGTTAAACGCTAGGTCGATCGGCATGTTTGCCGCGGCCGTCGGGTTCAGGGGTAGGTACCCTTGAGTATTTAGAATCAGCATGACAATGACGATCATGAGCCCGTTGACCAAAAGAAGGGTCAGGACGTAGCGTCCTACGCTCATATCTTCACTCGGGTCAACACCGACTGCCCAGTATAAGCCTCGCTCAATCGGACCAAACAGCGCGTCGAGTCGACTTCGCTCCTTGAAAAAAACGCCAACTACGTAGCCGCCTACAGGGCGGACAAGGAGCAGCACAGCGGTAAGCTCCACGATAATCTGAACAACGCCAAGGACGTCCATTCACACCACTAAAACCGGTCGGGGTATAGTATAACGTAGGTAAGATATATGAGCAACAATAGCGAAATGACTACGAAGATGACGTAGTATATATCCATCCATCGCATGATATGCATGGGCCTATAAAAGCTTCACCCTTGAGGGCTCAAACAAGCTATTTGGAGCATAAGACGCAGATATAGGGCCGCGAATAGCGCATCGATAGGCGCACAAATTCTGGGCACTATAATAACAACAAGGCGCGAGCTCATTTACGTATAAGCACATCCTCCTTCCGATTTCGAACCCAAAAAATGCTGAGTACACCTTAAAAGCGGCGCTGAGACTGCTCGATAATGAAGGAACGCTCATACTCCTCGGCGTGCTTCTCGGCGTGCTTCTCGCGCGTGA
>PMMR01000065.1 GCA_003162175.1 Candidatus Methanoflorens crillii
GTTTCAAGATTCATTGGGCTTCTGGTTTCAATCTTGAATTTCTTGTATATGGTGCTCGCCAAATCGATGCATTTGTTTTCCTCGCCGTGACTTGTGACGATCTTTTCCGGTCGGGGGTTTAATCGCTTAACGTATTCAATTAGTTGTTGTCGGTCTGAGTGCCCAGAGAATCCATCAACCGTCTCGATATTCATATTCATTTGCATGGTGGTGGTTTTGCCGTTGTTTGACATCGGCAGCTCTTTCCACCCTTTCTGTATGCGCCGCCCGAGCGTCCCTTCTCCTTGATACCCTACAAAGACTAAGGTATTATTCGGCTGTGGTCCAAGCGCTTTTAGATACTCCATTACGGGGCCACTGTTGAGCATTCCTGAGGTGGCGAGGATTACACACGGTTCTCCCCGCACAATGTCGTCGCGCATGTTTTGCTCCACCCGCACGAAACTATCTGAGAGAAACGGATTCATGCCCTCGTGAAATATCATGTTTCTCAAGTCATTATTGAGGTACTCGGGATACGTCGTATGAATAGCAGTCGCCTCCCAGATCATGCCGTCGAGGTACACGGGTATTTCGTCAATTATCTTCTTGCGAATCCCCTCCTCGAGAACGATCATAACCTCTTGGCTTCGTCCCACCGCGAATGCCGGTATGAGTACTTTGCCGCCCTTTGACAGCGTTTGGCGTATGATGGAGTACAGCTTGTTCTCAGCCTCTCGTCTCGACGGCGTTTGGTCGTGTGGTCCGCCGTAGGTCGCCTCCATTATCAACGCCTCGAGCCTTGGAAAGCTATTAACTGCCGCGTCAAACAGCCTGGTTTGTTCGTACTTGAAGTCTCCAGTGAAAGCGACGTTGTAGAGCCCCTCACCCAGGTGAAAGTGAGCTATCGATGAGCCTAGGATATGTCCCGCATTGTGGAACGTCAGTCGTACGTCGGGGGCTATGTCGGTGACTCCGCCATAGTTCAACGCAATCGAGTGTTTTATGACTTCCCGAATCTTAGCTGAATCGTAGGGAATCTTACGGCCTTCGCGGGCCGCCACATCAATGTAGTCGAGTTGCAGAAGCGACATGAGGTCACGCGTTGGCGGCGTGCAGTATATCGGGCCTTCATATCCGTACTTGAATAGGAGCGGGACCAGGCCTGCGTGATCGAGGTGTGCGTGCGTAACGACAACTGCGTCAATCTGGTCGAGGGGGCTCACTTCAGGTGCGTAAAGATAGGGCGTGGCATTGTCTTCTGATCCTACGTTAACACCGCAGTCGACTAGTATCCTCGATTCAGGCGTCGAGAGCACAAAAGAGGTTCTACCGACTTCACGACATCCGCCGAGAGTAGTCGCCCGTATCCATTGGTCTTTTGAGGTGACCTCCCTGTGAATCTTTCGGCCCATCGCTTTCAGAAGCTCCTTACGCTCGTCGCTGAAAGAACGTAAGTACTGGCGTATCTCCTTCACAGTAACCGATTCGATCGGAGGGGTTCGCACCACACGTGGCGTCCATCCTATTTGCTTTGTAATCTCTCGGAGTGTGGCGCCGTGTCTTCCGATTACAAGTCCCGGTTTTTTGGCCTCAATAACGATCTCACCGGTGTCTAGGTCAAAATAGTGGTTCGTAATACCTGCCTCTTCGGGCACGATATCGCGTATTTCTTCTATTGACTTCTCGGGGTCTGCCAGAACGCGAGGATCTGGCCTTACTACTATGCGCTTACGCAGTTCTCGGGCGAGTTTTTTAACTATCTCTCCATTGTCTGCGAACGCGCGAGGATCGTCAGTGTAGATCACGACTTCGGGCCCTTCAAACTCAAGTTCGGTAATCGTGATGTTAGAAGGCAAGCGATCTTTCACACGCTGTGTTAACTCAGTAAGTGCTTCTTCAACTGGCATTGTGTGACTTCCACAAAAACAAAAAAAAATACGAGAATAAAAGTTGGCAAGAAATAGATTGTTTAGATTGCTAGAGCGGCCTTTCTTTTGTCTATCTCATCCTTGTTTACTTCGACATATCCCTTTGCAGTGATCTGCACGATCCGCATGTCGTTGCCTGAGGCCGAATCTCTCTTCATTGCGGACGAAAGCGCTCTAATAGCGAGGTCTACCCCATCCTCGACGGAGATTTTTTCGCTGTATCGATCTTCTATGACGCCAAAAGCTAGTGGAGATCCCGATCCCTGCGCTGAAGCCAAGCGCTCTTCTATTTGACCTCCTACAGCATCCAAGGAATACAGCGACGTGGCGTTCTTATCGAAGCCGCCTATCATGAGTTGCACAAAAAATGGGTAGTAACGGTTGTTGTTCAGAATGTTNNGTGCGCACAAGGCTCTGCGCATCGCCTACGCCGCCAGCGATCGTCATACCGACGAGATCATCAATTTGATAAATCTTCTTGCCTTCTTTGCTGGATATGAAGTTGCCCATAGTCACGCGGCTTTCTGATGCGAGCACAACACCGTCCTTACAGACTATACCTATAGTAGTCGTGCCTTTATAGTGGTCGTCGACATTAGTCATTTTATGTCCTCAGCAAATAGTAAACAAAAACCAGTAAACACTCTCTAATTCTGTACGTTTCTATTTAAACCTATCTATATGCTGGTAATCGGCAAAGATTCGCAGAATTGCACTTAATCCAAATTGCACGCTCGATTGGTGCTATTCAAAATCAACTTCTACAATTATAGTTATGTTCTCAGACTTTTTCAACTTTTCGACAAAGCCGCGATCGAGATCTGCCGCTGCCTTGTCTGCACCGATCATAAGCGTGCGCCCTGAGGTGAACCCACTCTTTCTGACAACCATATCATTCGCATCTGATTGCGCTAAATCAGCGCTTCCGAAACCTGTGATAACTTCACTCGCGTGTCCCGTGTGTATCCTAAAGCGGACTTTCGCGGCGTTGGTCTTCAAGACAGCTTTGACTTCGCTGGTCAGATCGCTTAGAGCTTTGTCGGCCAAAACTGCAACAACGCAATCTGCCCGTCTTGAGATATGGGCATCTTTGGTGATTTGAAGCGTCGTTTTGTGTCTCGCTGTAATATTGCTATGGCCCTTGGCTCGGATCGTGTCGCTTATCATCCTATATTCTATATTTATACTCCTCTGCGCAAGTATTGGTTGATGCGTAATGAATCGAGAGATAAACCTTGAGTGTTACTCGTGCTCGCCAGATAAAAAAGTGCTGCACGAAGTCCTGCACAGCGGTAAGAAACTCGTGGTGCGCTGCACAAGCTGTCACGTAACGCATCAGGCTGAACCAGCGGATCGTACCCCGATGGTGAAACTCAAGGTCGTCGTGAGCAATTACGATCAATCATACGTGCGATGGTTTGACGTAGGAGTGGGTGAGCGATTGGGCGTCCGAGAAGAGATGATCGTGGAAAATGGGTCGATTGACGCCGTGCGGATCACCGCTATCGAACTTAGTGACGGAGTGCGAGCAACCGAAGCTGGAGCCGAGACGATTAGGGTGGTTTGGGCGCAAAAGATCGATAAGGTAGTCGTTAAGATCGCAGTTCACACAGGCAATATCACACGATCGTATAAAGTGCCGTTTGACGGCGAAAAGGAATTTGTTGTTGGGCACGAAGAACAGCATGGAAAGATTGCGCGGGTTAAGGTCAGGCGGGGCCCCGTTCTTGACCGCGCAGGGCAAAGCGTAAAGGCAAAAGACGTTGCGAGAGTCTATGTCACAGGCCCCGCGAGGAGAAATGAGCGATCCAGGTCAACCCAACGTGGACCTCGCAAGTCGACGATTAGGCGGTAAACAAACGATGTCCTTGGAGCCGGAACGAATATCACTGCTGCAAAGCTTAAAGCGCCGGGGTATAAGTGAGCGAGTAGTAAGCGCGATGAACACGGTAAAGCGCGAAGATTATGTGCCTCACAGATTGCACGATTACGCGTACCACGATGAGCCGCTGCCAATTGGAAACGGACAGACGATTTCTGCCCCTCATATGGTTGCCATAATGTGTGAACTCCTTAGCGTTGAGCCGTCGTCAAATGTACTTGAGGTAGGAACCGGTTCCGGTTATCAAGCTGCTGTGCTAGCGCACCTTGCGGGGGACGGAATTGTCTACACAATCGAGAGATTTGAGCGGTTAGCGCAAGAAGCTAGGAAGCGCGTGCCTGCGAATGTGATCGTTAACACTGGCGACGGGTCTTTGGGGTTCGCTGAAAAAGCTCCGTTCGACAGGATTCTTGTCACTTGTTCGGCTCCTGACATTCCGCCTCCGTTGCTTGCACAGTTGAAAGCTGGAGGTCGAATGGTACTACCGTTGGGAAGGGGACTCCAAGAACTATACTTGGTTTGCAAGAACCACGAGATAACAAAAGAGGCGCACGGGGCCGTCGCTTTCGTTTTGCTTTTCGGCAAATATGGGTTCAGTGAGTCGCGTGACGGTGGGCGAGCCAACCGCTTCTGTTTCTAACCCACAAGCTACCTTCACAGCCACTGGGAGAGTGATCTCTGATCTGCACCCTTTTGAGCGTTAGCCATCCTATTTAAGGTGTTTTCCACCCTGTCTCGCGAGAAATCGTGCGCATCACAAAGGAAACTGAGAAGTTCTTGCTCTTTTGCAGGCGTCCACGCTAAACTATACTCGTCAGTGACGTCTGGGTCGAGGAAAAATTGTTTGATTGGGCCATAGTCAATGCTCGCGCCAAGATTATCCAGCGCTTCTGCAATGCCAAAGCGTTTAATCATCTTTAAGGCTTTTTTTGGTCCGATCCCTTTTACTCCTTTGTTGTAATCAGTGCCGACAAGGATGCCGACCTCAATGAGCTGCTCTCGAGTAATTTCCAAAGAGGAGAGAATGTCGTCGAGCTCAAATAATTCAGGACTGATACTCACGTAAACATTCTTGCCCGGCAGTTTGCGCCGTCCAGTTATCGTCAGGTTTCTGACTAGCCGAGGCGTTCCAAAAAGCAGTGCGTCGGCGTCTTGAGATCCGGTATACGAGACGTCTCCTTTGATTGCCATATACGCCGCTTGTGCTTCTCCTTCGCTCGGAGCAAGGACTACTGGGATTCCGAGGTAACGTAGCAGGGCAACTGAGCTCTCAAGGACTTGACTATCAATTCGAGCCGACGCTTGCGCGTATTTAAACGCGTCAACTCTTCCTTCTGCTCGAGCCTGCACCCATTCTTGCGTCGCACGCTCGCGCGTTTCCCTGCGCCTGATCACGGTGTCCTTTTTCATTTCTGGCGGTTCGCCGTCAAAAACGTAGACTGGCCTGACGCCCGCTTCTATCATGTTAGCGGTTCGATAAAACAGCCCTGAGAGGTGAGAGGTGACCCTCCCCGTACTATCCATCAAGGGCGTCCCGTCCCTCTGCCGGATGATACTTAAGAACTGGTATATCGCATTGTACGCATCAATGGCGACAGTGTCGATATGTTCAAGGTCTATCTTGGTCCGCGGAAGAAGCTCTCCGATTGGAACCCCCATACTATCAACTCAGTGCATTTGTTGCTATGCGAACACCCACATTAAACCTACGTACGGATAAACTTTCCCGAACCTGACTAGCGAAAAACAACGCATCACGACAAGCAGCGGTCTTCTCTATTTTACGATAGTTAGATTCCTCCTAGCGCTTCACGGATCCTTCCATCGCGTTCTTAAGTTCTAAAACGAAGAGGCCGTGGTGCGCGCAACTCTATATATCAGAAGCGCATAAGCCCACGGTAGATGTGGGGCCTGATTTTGCTTGATTTTAGCGACCAAGTTTGTGACAGTCGGTGGATGGGGGGTCTCTTTTCGTGAATGAGGTGCTGAAGCGCATTTCGCCGTTCACCATGATGCTCTTCATCATCGCAATCCAGGTTATTGCGCTTCTATTGGCCAACCCGTTTCGAGCGTCAGACATCCAAGCGTTCAGCAATCCAGAATCCGTGTGGAATCCGCTCTATTACATTTTGCTTATTTTGGTTTTCACAGCATTTTTGCTCCTCATCATCAGGCTCGGCAAACGGTGGGTGATACAAGTTATCATTGGCCTTGTTATCATCTCAACACTTTACTTCGTTTATTCGTCAGTCCTACTCAATCTTGACAGTGGGTGGCTCATCGCGATAGCGGCAACAGCCGTGACCGCTTTTTTCCTCTTCTATTATCCAGAATGGTACGTGATCGATCTCGTTGGAATCCTAATAGGTGCTGGCGCGGCTGCAATATTTGGAATCTCTTTCGCCGTGCTACCTGCGCTTATACTCCTAATAGCACTCGCCGTCTACGACTTTATCTCAGTATACGAGACTAAACATATGGTTAGCCTCGCCGAGGGCGTCGTCGATTTAAACCTGCCGGTATTGTTTGTTCTCCCCCGTACTAGGGGGTATTCTCACATGAAATGGTCACGGGAAGCTTCTCAAGCGAGCGGCGAAGAAAAACTAGAGAAGCGCGAAGCGTTTTTTATGGGGCTGGGCGATGCAGTAATCCCGACCGTTTTGGTGATATCTGCAAATACGTTCTTGAATGCCCCAATGTTTGGGCTCATTAATATTCCTGCATTAGGCGCGGCTATTGGCACACTCGTGGGCTATGTGGGACTGATGTTGCTAGTTCTCAAAGGAAAACCGCAAGCGGGCTTGCCGTTCTTGAACTCAGGCGCAATCGTCGGATTGCTTATAGCAAGCTATCTCGTAGGAGTCAAGCCATTCTAGCCGTCACGGTGTTTCGTCGACCTGCAGTGTCAGGGGAGCGTGGTGTGCGCGACTAGCTAGATCAATTGAAGCTTTAAGCACCGCTGCAATTCCTTCACCAGATAGTGTTGAGATCCCGAAAGCCTCGTCAACTGGTTCTGCCGGCCCGAGGTCCATCTTATTTGCTGCGACTATAACGGGAAGGCCGACTTGAGATTTCAGCTCGCGCAGAAGGTTTAGTTGATCAGATACTTCGTATCCAGAGGTCTCCGAAGGATCAACGATGAACAATACAACGTCTCCGAGATTTTTAAGAGCTGAAATCGCCTGAAGTTCAATGGAGTTCCTCTTCGACACCGGGCGGTCGAGCAGTCCGGGCAAATCGACAATCTGATAACGTCGGTCGCAGTACGTTATGTGTCCGACGATGATGCCCTTCGTTGTGAATGGGTAAAGTGCGATCGTGGGTTTGGCGCTCGTTACAAAAGCGACGAAACTCGACTTGCCAACATTCGGATATCCCGCGACGAGTATAGTTGGCTCATCGCCTAGTGCGGGAAGCGCGTTAATCGTGTTTCGGGCGCGATTCAAAAAATCGAGATCCGGCTGTATCTCCTTCATGATGGAAGCGGTTCGTCCAAACATCTGCTTCCTAACCGCTTTTGCGTCAGACACGCGAGCCATTTTCCCGATTGCGGCCCTTGACAGTTGATGGATTTTTGTCGATGCCCAAGTGACTGAGGCAAGTGATATTCTGAGCTGATCCAGTCCAACGACGATGTCGATTGTCTCTGCGTAGAACGCGCCGATCTCATCGAAGTTCGGAAATCGTCTCACGACAGCTCTAAGATTGTCCGCCAGGATGTTTGACGCTGTTAAGATCATCGTCTTTTCTGACGCCCGCCCTGGCGATTTTCCTGCTCTTGCCCTGACACTCTTTCTGAATGCTTTGCCTAATAGCTCTTCTGAGGTGGGGACCGTCGGAATATTGAACATTTCTTACTCCTAGATATCGCGAGCTAATAAAACTTATATCTCATAATTAATCATATTAATAACAGCTATGGAACTCACGTCCGTGCAAAAGGAGATCTTGAGCACTCTTATCAGTTTGTATCGTCGCCAACCGCGCTCAATCAGAGGGGAGGAGATAGCCAAGATTCTTGGCCGAAATCCAGGCACAATAAGAAACCAAATGCAATCGCTAAAAGCCCTTCAACTTGTGGAAAGTGTTCCAGGGCCTAAAGGCGGATACAAAGCCACTAGCGCCGCATACCGGGAACTGGAACTGGACACGATGGCGGAAGAAGCTCACGTTGTTCTGATTAAAAATAGCGCTGAAGTACGCGATATTCTTATCGAGGAAATCGATTTTATGACAGTTGCACATCCGGACGTGTGCAGTGCAGCGATCAAGATAATTGGAAACATTCGGGAGTTCGACATTGGCGACACTATTAAGCTCGGTCCGACTCCCGTGAATAATCTGACCATAAGAGGCACGGTTTGCGGGAGAAATGACGCGGAGAACAAACTCATCGTTTTGGTCTCTGAGCTGATATCTCTTCCGAAAGCGCCGGTGAGTGAGTATGCCTCGAACGATTTAGTCACGATCGATATCGACGCACCGCTTCAAGAAGTTGCCAGGACCCTCATCGACCACAATATTCAAGGAGCTCCGGTGAAGCAGGATCAGAAACTCGTAGGCGTAGTCACGCTAGAGGATTTAGGAAAAGCTATTGCAGTTGGAAACCGCGGCTCCGCAGGAGATATTATGAGTCGAAACTTACTGTCGGTTGAAGACGATAGGCCTGTTTATGAGGCCATTCGTCTCTTCCAGGAACATCACGTCGGCCAACTGCTGGTAACGAACAACGGTTCTCCAACGGGAGTCATTACGCGAACCGGCGTGCTGCGCGAGATTCTCAACTCTGTGACGCTTGCGTGAAGCTCACACATTTCGCGAGCCGCTTCGTTTCGTAATTTCGATGAGGGGGTGAGTGTCACTCTCTAGGATTTGAATATCTGCTAGCGATTTCAGTCCGACGTTCTGGGCCGTTCGCTCCATACCCAAAAAAACGTCTCGATCCATCGTAATGATGTAAGCGTCGGCCTCTTTCAGTTTTAAGCGCTTAGCTGCGACTGCCCGGTGATGGCCGTCTACCAGCAAGATCTTGTTACGCTTCTGAATAACGATTAATGGTTCAGCCAGGCCCTTCTCAAGCTCATATTTTCTGCCTTCAAGCTCGTCTGCAAATATCTTTGACTGCGTCGGGACCAGGTCGACAATCCTCACTTGGCCAAAGTGCTCTTCGACTTGGACTTTGTGAATCGTTCGCAGCGTGCGCATAAGCTTCCACACCTTGTCAGGTGTGGCCCGTTCAATCTGCGATCTAATGACGTCTGTGTTTGATATTATGCCAACCACATGGCCCTTATCATCGATTACGGGCAGCTTCTTGCTTTCCGATCTAAATAACACACGCGCAGCGTCAAACAAGTCCATGTCGCGACGAGCAACGACTAAATCTACTGACATGATATCGGCGACTTTGACCGAAGGATCACACAGCAAGATGTCCAGTGATGAGACGTACCCAATTATCTTCTGGTCTCTGACGACCGGAAACCCGTCGTGTTTTGTGTTTTTAATAAGACTTATGACGTCTTTCACCGTGTCTGAGGCTGAAACGGTAACTACCTCGCGCGTCATGTAATCTTCGACTTTGAGAGAACTCATTTTCTACCCATTACTGCGGTTTACAACTAAATTAACCTAACTCCGGACTGGTAACACCGCATCCTCAGCTTCTTCGACAGTTGTTCGATAATGTTAATAAGCTTATGAAGCCCTTTTCATCTTTATGCCAGCAGGCGCGATCGTGTACGATCCTGCGTACAGAGACCACGACACGGGGGATCATATCGAATCCAAAAGCCGGGTAGATGCAATTATGGAACGTATGCGAGAAGATGAACGGGCAAGACGTGTTCAGATACTGAAGCCGTTCAAAGCGGCCCCCGACCAAGTAGGAACTAATCATGACGTCCAATATATCGCCAGCGTGCGCCGACTTGCAGAAGCAGGGGGCGGCTGGCTCGATTTGGATACGTATTGCTCCTCGAGAAGCTATGAAGTGTCGCTCCTCGCCGTCGGAGGGGTCATTTGTGCTGTTGATGCCGTTATGGCGGACGTGCACAACGTGATGGCGATTGTCAGGCCTCCTGGCCATCACGCAGTTTGGAACAAAGCAATGGGATTTTGCATCTTTAACAATGTTGCCTGCGCGGCGAAGTACGCCATCTTAAGTAAAGATATCGAACGGGTCCTAATCGTCGACTGGGATGTGCATCACGGCAACGGAACGCAAGCATCCTTCTACGATGATTCGCGTGTTTTGTATGTGTCGACGCACCAACGACCTTTTTATCCAGGAACTGGCGATTTTGAGGAGGTAGGATCGGGAGAAGGCGAGGGGTTCACCGTGAATTTGCCGCTTCCGCCAGGCGTGAATAATGACGGCTTCTTCTACGCATATGACCGCCTCTTCATTCCAATTGCACAACAGTTCGAACCTCAACTCACCTTCGTGTCGGCCGGACAAGATATACACTACGCAGACCCAATCGGCGGCATGCTTGCCACCTCGAACGCATTTAGAGGATTGACTGAACGGGTGAAATCTGTGACCCCCCAGGGACAGGTCATCGCCTGCCTGGAAGGAGGATATGATCTCCACGCCCTAGCTGATTCTACGCTCGCAATATGCGGATCGTTATTTGATTTCCCGACTCAAGCGGAAGAAGACGACGTCAACAGCGGAATATCCAAACACGTCAGCGATCGGGTTGAGAGGGCGATCAAGGTGCAATCAAAATACTGGGAACTGTGATTCTAGTCGCAATTGTGGAGTCTCCTGTCAAAGTAGCGCGCTAGAAAAAGCCGCATCCTGTCGCTATCTAGGAGCTCTTCGTCTTTGAGAATCTGAAACCCTTGTTCCATCGCGCGCAAGATTGCTTTGCTCGAGCGCACGTTTTTGAACTCGGCTGCTACGTATTCAGGGAATGTGAGATACGTGCGTGGAAGCTCAACGACGTAGCGGCCACCGTTTATGTATGGTCCTGACAACACGTCAGGGTTGTTGACGTATTTCTTTTTGAATTTGTTGGCGTGCCGCGTTGAGTCGACAGGCGGGCCATCGTGTCGTTCCACGGCAGGGAGGTGCGAAACTCGCATTTCAAAGAGCAAGACAGCCTCCCCGTGATCGTAATAAATGTCGCCTCGCAGCGCCGAGAAGCCGTTTCGCTGCAGCGCGATCAGCATTCCTTTGTGAGCTCGTTCGAGCTGTGGGTAAGCAATGTCGTCAACGAGATCCTCCGGCAAATCAAACTTCACGCCAAATACGGTCGTTTTCCGCTTCTTGACAATGGCCTGGAAGGCGCTCACGTCGAGGGGCAGCATTTTCTGAGGGAAAAAACACTTTATGCACGGGCTTTCCAGGAAGCTTCTTGCAGCATCAATCAAAATGGAAAAACTATCTAGTGAGACCGCAGCAGCTACGTTTCGATTTGTGTCTACTGGGTCGATAACCGCCAAAGGGCTGGTGAAATTGTTGCGAGCGTGTTCGCTAGTCAAGCTAAGACAGGTCCCCACTTTCCAATCTTGGACGCTTTTCAGTACATTTACAAAGGAGCCAAATTTGATGACGAGGAGCTCACAGAGGTATCCAGAGAATCCTTTGGTTCGTAACTCTGCGCCGTATATGCCCACCCCTTTTAAGAACTGTTTTAACAGTCTGACGTCATCTTGTCTCCCGTCGAGGTGCTCAGCTACGAATTTCTGATGAAAAGGGGTCCTATCGACTGCTGAGAGTATATGGCGCGTATTCTTGATTCGGTAGTGCGGCACGACATCAATAGCGAAACCGCCGCAACGAGCTTTTACATAAGGATGCTCGGCAAAACCTATGATATAGCCTTCGACCGCAATTTCTTTTCCTATTTCCAATCCGTAGCGTTCAAGGTCTTCGCGCGAAGTGCTCGTGTCAAATCCGATGAATATGTCGATATCTTGACCGCCCTCTTCGTCGTCCGAAATCCAGGTGTCTCGTGCAGCAGAACCAATTACTTCCACGGTCGCACTCAGATTTCTGCTTGCGATAGCGCTTTCTGCAGCGGCAATCACCTGTTGGGTAACTCGGTGCAGACGCTCACGTTCGCTTCGTGAAGGTCGTATTCGTTTTAGCACGTTCATTTGCACTCGGGTTAACTCGTTTTTCATAATTTGAATTCCTCGAGCGTATCATATATGGGGCCGTTAGGGGTCAAGGTGCTTTTTTTTAGTTGAAAAGAGGAAACGTTGAGACGCCCAACGAAAAGTGTTGAGAGAGGGGTCATAAGGTTAGCCAAGTCCTTCATTTCTGAAGGAATTGCCCGTTTAACTCTTCCTATGGTGATGTGCGGGTCAAATCTCTTCTCTGCTGCGTGTACTCCCGTCAGTGATTCGACGATAAGCTGGTGTAATCTTTTTAGATCTGCAGAATCGCGCAGGCCTACGTGGATAACTCTCATTTTTCTCATGTTCGGAAAGGCACCGATACCGTTGAGCGTTACACAAAACGGGTGAAATGAGACGGACCTTAATGCGTCGCGGATAGTTGAGACTTCAGGAGGCGTGATATTTCCGAGGAAGCTTAACGTTATATGCGTCGCAAGTGGATAGACTACTTTCACTGATGAGAACTGGTGCATCTCTAGGGTCTCACGCTGAATCGTGAGAAGTCTTTGTCGTATCTCGTTATCGGGGTCAATCGCAATAAATGCTCTAACGCTCTGCATGCAGCATCATAAATGATTTAATCCTTGACTCTAATAGTGATTCACTCAAGAGAGAAAAAATGAACGCCTCGCCTATTAAAAACCCCACGACTGCTGCCAAGTTCATCGTACTTAAGCCTGCAGGCTACCCCATGAAGAGCGAATTTGAATACCCGGAGGTAAGTGAACCGAGAGTATTCGATTATTACGCAAAAGAGCAATGGTTTGGCGCTTCGGTAAAGAAGGGTGACTATTTGTTTGATCGCCGGATGTATCCAGATTTTGCTTTTGAAATCATCAACGTCGAGCCTAAGCAAGCGACGATCGGAAAATCAACCGTAGTTGTCGTAGAAGATGCAGAGAATAGCATCCCTCAGGTGGCTGCAGGCATCCTATTTGACGACATCGTCGGACAATACCGGGCTAAGAAGAAATGCAAGCTTATCGAAAAATACTTGAAAGACCCTGAAAGCTTTGGCAGCTGGGCTCCCAAGAATATTTTGTTCTTTGGGCCGTCTGGAACTGGAAAAACAATGATGGCGAAGGCGTTATCTAGTCTAACAGATGCGCCGATGCTTACTGTTAAATCGACTCAACTGATAGGCGAGCACGTAGGTGAAGGGGCCGCGAGGATACATCTCCTTTATGCGCGAGCCAAAGATCTCGCACCGTGTATCTTGTTTTTCGATGAGCTTGACGCAATAGCGCTGGACCGAAGCTACCAAGAACTCCGGGGCGACGTCCTGGAAATAGTGAACGCCCTACTGACGGAGATGGACGGAATTGAGGATAGGTCCGGAATCTGCACCATAGGAGCTACCAACCGGTACAGCGCGCTTGACGGTTCTGTGAGAAGTAGATTTGAAGAGGAGATTGAATTTACGCTCCCTAACACAGATGAGCGACTGCAGATTCTCGTGAACTTCGCGAAGACGTTCCCAGTCAAACTGCATGCAACGGTTGATCTTGCAAAAATAGCAAGCAAGACGCAGGGCTTTTCAGGCAGGGATCTAGTCGAGAAGGTTTTGAAGATTGCGCTGCACCAGGCGATAATTGATGAAACTGTAGTAGGGCCGGAGCATTTCGACTACGCTCTTAGTAAGATTCGAGCAGAATCTCCTCCGAGCATACTATTTGGCTGACAATGAGCAAGGTACATTACAAATATTTTGGTTGAAGTTGGTGTTCTGTGCAACTGAACCTTGATAACTTCGATAAGTCCATAGTAGTGCCGTTCTCGACTATTGATTGGCCCGGAAAAGCCTCAATGGTAGTATTTCTTCGCGGTTGCAACTTCAAATGTTGTTACTGCCAAAACTACAAGATTTGGGGCGCCGCGCCACCAATTGATGTGGACGCGTTGCTACGTGAGATTCGGCGCAATAGAGATTATATAAACGCACTAATCTTTTCGGGTGGCGAACCGACGCTGCGTCCGAACTTGCTTCAGTCGTTAGCTGAAGAGGCAAAAAAAGATGGTCTTCTGATAGGAATCGAGACAAATGGTGCATTCCCCGAGGTCTTGGGTACGTTGATCGACGCTCAGTTGCTCGACGGGCTTTTTATCGACCTCAAGGCGCCTCTCTCCGATCCACAAAAATATGCACGAATCATCGGGATACGAAACGCGAATGCATATGTCGAGAAGATTAAGAAGGCCATTAACATAGGCAGCGCAGCATTAGCTGCACACAAGATTCTCGAGTTTGAATTGAGAACCACGCTTTTCAAAGGGTTGCTTAGCCAAGACGAAATCACTGAAATGGTCAACCAGTTTGGGGTCCGTTATGCACTTCAGCAGGGAAGAGCTGAGATGTGCCTTCGAAGAGATCTGATCACCTTAACGCGCGACGAGATCGCTGAACTGGCAGCTGAGTGTCGGCGCCCGCTTAGAATTCGAACGCGTGAGAAAGGCGACGAGGACATATGTTGAGCTACCGCTCGCGCCGTGAGAGTGCGGTTTGTTAATCATTGGCTTCGTAGGATTTCCGGGGTCGGGCAAATCCGAAGCAACAGCTGTAGCGCAGGCCCGCGGGTTTGTGGTCGTCGCTATGGGTGATGCGGTACGATCATACATGCGCGAGCGCGGAATCGAGTTGAGTGAAAAAAACGTCGGCGCAATTGCAAACGAACTGCGTGCTCTACGTGGGATGGACGCAATAGCCCAAATGTGCATTCCGGCAGTCCGCGCGCTCCCCTCTCAGAAGGTCGTGATAGATGGTCTTCGGGGAGTCGCGGAGGTGGATGCGTACAGGAGAGAATTCAATAACAATTTCAAACTTATCGCTATAGCTGCGAGCCCTGAAGCTAGATTTGAGAGGGTCAAGAGCAGAAGCCGCCCCGATGATGCACTCAGTTTTCAGGGCTTTGAAGAAAAAGACAAACGCGAGTTAGCTTGGGGGCTCGAAGAAGCATTAAGCACGGCTGACTGCTACATATCGAATGAAGGGAGCCTTGAAGAGCTTAAGTCTTCTGTATCTAAGGTGATTGAACGACTCTCGTCGCTTGTCCCAGCGACTGGAATCGAGATAAGCGTGCAAACGCCAATCCACGAAACAGAGGTCCAAGATAAAGTCGAACGTGCCATCCGGAACATATTTCCAGACGCAGCATTGGAGCGCTCAAACGACTTAATAAGGGGGACCAGTCACACACTGGAGACATTTGCCAACCTTCTGCGAGCACAGCGAATTCGATCGGCGGCAAACGCGGAGCTCATGAAACGAGTGTCATCCAACTCTTTTGAGTTCACGTTAAACAAGCAAGCGGCGCTAGTCGGAAAGGTAAACTTTTGGCAGGATCCGCTTGGCCCAATCTTCGTCCGTGTCGTAGCGCCTTCGCCTGATAAGGTGATAGAAGCGATCACAGACGAGAGCAATGAATGAAGGTCTATTTTTCGTCCGCGCAAGTCGATCTTGAGCACCTCGAGGATCTTAAGGGTGTCGGCTTCCAAGGCTGGGAAGTGATAGCGGAGGGGCCCCAGAAGCTTGATGACGACATGATCTCCTTGATTGATTATCTCAGTTCCTCGTATGACCTTGAGATTAGCGTTCACGCTCCATTTTCTGACTTGAACATCGCGAGCCTCAATGAGCCTATTTGGGGTGAAACTCTTAAGCAGATCAAGGAGGCGATAGAGGCGGTGGCAAACTATGCACGTGTTTTTGTAATCCACCCCGGTTATGTATCGCCCCTCGCGGCGTTCTGCCCGGATAAGGCGTTGCGCAAGAATAATGAGGCACTGTTCCAGCTCACGCGTTGTGCGAGAGAGCACGGCGTCACTGCGACCATCGAAAACATGGTCAATGTGGAATTTCTCCTCGGCCGGTTTCCCGACGAAATAGCAGACATGCGTGTTGATGGTCTAGGCTTCACTTTTGACGTTGGCCACGCAAACACGGCTGACGCAATAGACTCCTTCNNGATGAGCACTTAGTCCTCGGCTTAGGAAACATCAACTGGAGCCGCGTAATGCGAGGACTGAGGCGGTATAAGGGTGTTTTCGTTTTGGAATCACGGACAC
Source organism: Candidatus Methanoflorens crillii (assembly GCA_003162175.1). Classification (GTDB taxonomy): domain Archaea; phylum Halobacteriota; class Bog-38; order Methanoflorentales; family Methanoflorentaceae; genus Methanoflorens; species Methanoflorens crillii. Next base: position 15,988 of record PMMR01000065.1, read on the forward strand.
TCGATGAAGGCGTTCGAAGCTTGATGTATTTACAGCGCATTACCGTCTGAGGTGTTCGCCAATTGCATCGAGTCGTCTCCTAGTCGAGCCGATCCCTGTACGGCACCTCTATTTCAAGCAGATCATCGGCGACAGATGTGTTGCGGAAGATAAGTCGCGCCTCTTCCAGCAACGGCGACGCATTTGCGTATCGAGAGCTTATGTGAGTTAGAACTAGCTTAACCACGTCCGCTCTGCGTGCTATACAAGCTGCTTCGGATGCCGTCGAATGGCCGACAGCTTTTGCGTATTCGTCTAGGTCTCCAGCTAGCGTCGCTTCGTGAATAAGTAAGTCGGCGTTTTCTGCAGCTTGCACAACCGTATCAGAAGGACGCGTATCTCCTGCGTAGACGATTTTCCTGCCTGGACGCTTTGGTCCAATCACTTGTTCTGGCATTACGACGCGTTCTCCGACAGGCACCGCTTCACCGTTTTGGAGGGTTTGGTACAGTGGTCCAGGCTTGAGTCCAAGCTCTTCTGCTTTTCTTCTGTCAAACTTGCCGGGCCGTTCGTGCTCCTCAAAAACGTAACCGCATGCGCCTAGCCCGTGATCCACAGCGAAGACTCGCACGGAAAACGAGCCTAGTTCGATTATATCTCCTGGCAAGACTTCCACAAAATCTACCTGAAATTGGGGATTAATAAGTGCAAACAAGTTTGGAAGACCCCCCCACCTAGGTCCATATACGTTTAGCTTGTCGCTCCGGTTCAGAAAGGACATAGTGTGAATCAGTCCTGGCAACCCGAGGAAATGGTCAGCGTGCCAGTGACTTATAAATACAGAGGATAGGTTGATTCCGGTACGACAACGCATCATCTGGCGTTGCGTCCCTTCGCCACAGTCAAAGAGGATGGCGTCGCCATCTCGCTTTATCAGTATGGAAGGAAGACTTCTAGCAACCGTAGGCATTGAGCCGCTCGTACCGAGAAAGAGTACCTTCAGCATAGTGAGGTAGTTGACAGCTAGTCTGTAATCGAAGTTTCGCTCTAGTCAGAGAAATTTACGTCTTTGCTTCTGAGTCGGTCGACGTGGTGACGCGAGGTTTTTATGGCTACATTCGCTACATCATTATTTTTCTAACATATTTTCTGACCAAAGGTTCGGGCACGGTGATGTTTCCTTGCATTCCGTTAATAACAATCCATGTATTGATTGCCGTACAGACCTGCAGTGCTTGGTTCTTGTTTTTGACGTTTGCAATGATTATCCTGGCGATGCTTGTCAGATTTGTAATGGTCATGTCGTGCGATACTTCTATCATCCGCAACTGCGTTGCGATCTGGTCCTGCAAATCATCTCCGGAATCACTTTCCTTTACGTTTGGCGACATTGCTTTGGCTCCGAGTTCAACAATAAAATGCAGGCAATACTTTAAGCTTTCCGAAGAAAGGCTTCGATGTTAAGAATAGCTATGAAACGCCTCATATCCTCCTGTGCGGCCCCACCGGTCGAGGACAAGCTGTTTATATCAAAACGCGTGACCATTTCTCATGGATTCAACGCAATCTGAGGAACAGCTGACCCCTGAAGAGTGGAAGAAGAAGATGGAAAGAAAGAGAAAAAAACAAAAAGAGATCCTACCAAATGAGTCAGAAATCTACGAAATGGACAGCAAATAACGATCGATGCGCTAGGCCCAGGTGTTCTCACTCGCAATTCGGCTCAGGAATAATGTTTCGCGAAGTTCGTCAAGTATTGATTGGAATCTTCTTCTCGTTTGAATAACTTCTTTCGCAACTCGCGTTGAAGTTGCCTGTCCGCAATTAACTCATCTTTTGTCTTAGTAACGTTCAGGTCCAAAAAGATAAATCTAAGAGCCGATTCAGCGTGCGTGCTGTGTTTCGTGTCTGCACTGTTTCGTAGTCTATAGATTTCAGCCCGTTGCTCCTAGCTGCAGCGTAGCATCGGTGAAGAGGACGCGCTCGCGAAGATCAAATATTGAGACTTGATTGTGCTCCATCCTTCTCTCCGAAGTCTTGCGCTATTTAAAACGAGTTTAGCGTGCATTTTTATTGGTGCATTTCATAGAAACGTGGCGAAGTCAAGTAGACCGCTTCGAGCGCCTTTTCTGTACTCAGCCTCCTATGCTCGGAAAGAGCACTTTTTTGGCACATGACGCTAGAGATTAAGGGTGTGAGAGAGCTCGACTACGTCTGTGAGGTCGGCAAGAACCCTTTGCTGGCTTACACCATGCTGCAAACTATTGACAAGTTTCAACGTACGCCGTATGTCCCGCCCCAGATATTAGCGAAGTTGGAAGGTGCAGGGCCAAAACGCGAGGAGGCGCATTACGCACTGACGCCATCACGATTTTACAGGATTCTGTTCCAAATTCACAAAGATTGTGAAAAAAGAAGACTTGAACTGCGGCTCCCCTATTATTGGTACAAGACAGGGCCGGTCGTATATGGGCGAGGCGCCCCCCGAATCTTTGATGTGACGCGCATAAAAAAAACCCAGCAAGTCACCGCTTCATTTGAACAATGGAAGGATACGATATTGATATTCGACGGTTACGAGTCGTCTTTCAGCGATGCCATCTTGCTTACTCTACACGTTGACATCCTCGCGCGATACACGAAACTTGACGTTATTTATGAGTACTCGCCGAGCCAAATGCACAAGGTTCTAGTCACGATACTGAATCAATTGCAGAACCTGGCAAAAAAGGAGGTCGCAGATGAAAGAGACCTAGAGAGTCTCTTTAAGTTGCTGGCTCGTGTCGTCGGCGAGGACTTTGACGATAGATACAGCGAACTATATAATCCCTTTGAGCGTGCAGTCGATATGATTCAAACAGAATTGGCGCCCAGGCCTAACATAGGATATGTTCGTCGTATCGCTGAAGACGCGTGGAACGTTTTTGCATTAGGCCTAAGAGCGAAAGAAAACGCAAACGTAGATCAGAAAGAGGTAAAAAAATGGGACGACAAGTACAGACAAGCGCTATCAGTTTTTGAACTACGACTTTCTAGTGCGTGATAAGCCTCACGCGCACTCTCTTTTTTGCCAGAGTGGACTCGTGATCCCAGCCGCTTGCTGCTGCGCCCTGACTGATGAGCAGATGTTGTATCGCATCACAAGCGGCCAGTTCTCCTGGCATTTGGATGAGACGAGGTTCGGAAGCTCATAGTTTTTGGGGGTCCAATAACGTGCTCAAAGCGCTTTTCAGGCATTCTAGTGAGCCATCCGGTTCTAATAAGTGCAAAATGGATGTCATCTCTTTTTATAGTTGAAAAATGTCATTTGCTGGGTGCACGCATGAACGGTAAAGAAGAAAAGAAAGAGGAGTACTACAAAGGCAAAGAAGTCAAGGGCAAGACGGAAAAGAAGAAGGAGTACTATAAAGGCGAGGAATTCAAGGGTGAGAAGTAATCTGCGAGGTGTTAGAACTTGCCCGTCGCTTACTTTGTTAGTTTCGTTCAAACGTCAAGAAACGAGGAATGGCCGGCTGGTAGTTGACTGGGTCAAAAAACTCCAGTTCACTCGGCTCTATTGGGACGCAGATTCTTGATATCATGCCGTGCAGAGTGTAAGGAAGTCGTATTAGTTTGATGTTCCCGGCAGTGACCCATTCGTCAATTGGGAACCTTCGCGCATACGTGTTCGCTAATGAATTTCGTTCGGCACGCGTTAAGTACGTAGCATCGCGGTCAAGCACGTGGATGTGAAAGCCGCGCCCCGAATAGACAATGCGCAGTTTAGAATACGTTTGTTTAAGCTCGCGATACATCAACGCTGTTTGCTTTCTCAAGATCTTGAACTCTATTAAACATAGCATGCGGCCCTGATGCGCCTTCATCTTCTGATCTAGGTCGCCGTGGACTGGGCAATATACGTTTTCGGGGTCCAAATCGAAAACAAGTTCTTGTCCGACATAATGCTTGCAGGGAAGACACGTGTCGACCTTGTAGCAGTCTGGGCAGCCTCTGCATATGTCAAGATCTTCATAGCGATTCGTATCATAGTAGACTCCTTCGGGAAGATATTTCAAGAGGTACTCTTGCATACCTCGAAGGTTGCAGTAATCATCAATCACGACCACATCATCTCTAATGTCCTCAAATTGCTTGAGGTAGATTTGGGTATACTTGCCGACCAAGAATGAGATTACTGTGTTTTTTCCGAAAGGCTGCCAACGACGTAGCGCTTTCGCATTGAACTCGTTGCAGTAAAATTGGGCTCTTTCGACCAGCGAGGAGTATCGCATGCCTCTTGGCATTTTGTACTTGTGCTTCTTCACGTGGTTAGGCTCCATTAGAACAACTGATACACCTATACTGCCTCGCTACGCTCTAGCGAGACACATCAAAAAACGGTTGCGCAGCGCTTCTGCGGATTTACAAAAAAAAGTGATCGGCGTTCTTACTGGAGCTTGAGCGGGCCCCCTTCTTTGAGCGATTTCATGATAATATCTGTCTGAATTATCTCAAGCGGGAGATCCGCTATCTGGGTATTGATCACGCTTTTGAGCTCAGAATAGTCGTGAGCAGCAACAGTGAACCGCAAGTTATGGTCGCCACTGACGTGGTCTATTTGAAAAATATTCTCGAATTCCGCTAGTTTTTTCGACAAAGAGTCGAGCTCTTCTAAATTGGCCTTTGCAAAGAGGCGGGCACAACAATGCAATCCTACTTTTCCTCGGTCAACAATTGCTGAATATCCCTTGATTACGCCTTCATCTTCCATTATGGATATCCTGTCACGTACTGTTGATTCTGACCTGTTTATCGCTTTGGCAATGTCTTTGTAGGTCATCCTTCCATCTTGTTGCAAGAGATACAGTATTTTCTTATTCATTTCATCTATGCGCATTAGGACACCTCTGCGAAGAACAAAGTGAAGTCTCAAAAGAGTTGATAAATACCTATGTAGTGAAATTTTTTTGTTACGCTGTTCTAGATCAAAAACATCTGCACAACAACAAATGGCTACCATAAACGCGCACACATCGCTTTGCTGTGTCTGTCAGACGAGAAACTATGGTGGCCTTCGTCAGGAGGATTTGAAGAAGAAAACGCCAAAAAACGTATGTAGTGACAGAGTTAATGTGGCAAATATGTCTGAACTGAGCGCTTCGCAAGCAGAGGTTCTTCACGACAAAGTTGTTCGAAAAGCTGGCGAGACCATATTTAAAAAATACAAGGTTGTCATGAATATAACGGGGAAAAACGTTGCTAGCATCGCTAATGTGTACCCCGATCTCCTCGCCTACGACGTGTATAGCGTTAAGCCATTTCTAGCAAGCGATACGCCCACACTAATTTCGGAAGTAGAGGTTGGGGCAGAGATAACGGACGAGCTCGTTGCGAAATGGCTTCAGCTGAAGAGCTTAGACATTGACCGAATCGTTTTGATCTTGCCGGAAAAAACGAGAAGCAGAGCGGAAGATACGCTTAAGAAACTTGGCCCAAAATTCGAACTTCACTTCTTTGACAAGGATTTACGTATTAGTTAGTTGTGAGCGGAACCAATTCGAAGGCGCTGCGTCGGGGCCTACTTTGGACTCAATTCTTTCGCATTTGGTGGCCTTTCATTGAGATTGTTATTAGTATGTGAGCGCAATATTGTCACGAGCGTCAACTCGTGAACTCGTACGCATATACTTCGGTTCTAGCGACGTGCGCTGACGAAATTGAAAAATTGCGCGGTATATCAATTTGAAATGGAGCCGTCCTTTCTGGAGCCAACTCTCCTTGCGGCGTGCCCGCAAAAACGCCGAGAACATTTCCGTCTTTTTGGTAGAGTGCGACCGCTACAACCGAGGAGTTGATGTTCTCTGTGCCCCCGTTGTAAACCTCTCCGTTGACGCCGATAATTGTCTGATTCAAGAAGGTTGTTTTGTTGTTCACGATCGCCAGCGGGTACGGGTTTTCGCTTGAGAGCTTATAATCGGGCAGCAGTATCCTGTAGGTCAAATTGTATTTTTTGGCTGGTTGCGTACTAGTTTGAGTTTTTGAACTGTTTGAGGTGATATTTCGCGTAGAGGCCGCCGTTTTAAAGTTTGCTGACGCAGCTTGTGTCTGATTGCGGGGGGTGGTGCTAGCGTTGCCAGATGCCACTGGCAACATTTTGATCATAAACGGTGTGGTCTCTCCAGGGAGGAGGGTTGAATTGACCCCTGTTTCCGGACCTGCGTAGCCTCGCTCGTACGTTGTGTTGTTCGCGTATCCCTCAGCTTGAAGGCTAACGTCCATGAGGTTCTGTGTTCCCGTGTTTTTGATGATACCTGTGAGGTACGACGTGCCGTTGTAAGTGTAATAATAGGTATGCGTGACGTTGACCGGATTGACCGTAGATTGAGTCGTTTCATTGCTGGGTTGCTCGGTCACACATCCGGCGAAGCTAACCGCTACAGAAATAAGCATCAAGAGTGCGCAAGCGCGTGTCACGGTTGAAGGCGCCATTGTCGTCTTATTGATCTTCGCGGAACGGTGTTAGTTAGTCTACGATCTTGCTAATCGACAACTCTAAGATGTCTTCTGCTCCGTGCTGCTTCAGCTTCGGAATCAGCTCGTTGATTTGTTCTTTAGCCACCACCGATTCCACGGCGTAGTAGTCTGCGTTATATAATTTGGCGACGCTAGGTGCCTTCATTGTGGGCAAGATCTTGATGATCTCTTCGAGCTTATTTTCGGGGACGTTCATCTTAATCAGAGCCCTGTTCTGGGCGTCTATGGCACCTAGAATGAGCGTTTTGATATCGTCAATGGAGCGCCGCTTTGCTTCGTAGCTTGCTTCGTTGGCAATAAGCACCGTTGATGATTCGAGAATAACGTCGATCACCTTGAGACCGCTCCTCTTAAGGGTCTCCCCTGTCTCGGTTAACTCTACTATGCCATCCATAATATCGGGGACTTTCGCTTCTGTGGCGCCATACGACAAGAATATGTCAACCGAAATTCCCTTCTGCTCGAAATATTGCTTAGCTAGACGCGGATATTCTGTCGAAATCCTACTGCCTTGTTTCAAATCAAACGGAGAATTTGCCGTCGATTGTTCGTGGACTGCGAGCACGATCTTGACCTTTTCAGACGCGGTTTTGCTATATGGCAGCTCTGCGACGATGCGTACGTCACTCCCGGTCTCGCGTACCCAATCCAATCCAGTTATACCGAGATCAAAATAAGCTGCCGCAACGTATTGAGGGATCTCTTGAGGCCTCAGTACTTTTACACTACTTATTCTGAAATCTTTGATCTTCGGATTGTAATCCCTCGGGCTTTTTCGAATAACTTCTAGGTCTGCCAGCTTCAAGAACTTGATCGTTTGTTCCTCCAAGCTGCCCTTGGGTATCACAAACTTAATTTCATCACTCATTTGAATTAACTATGAATCTTTGGTATTTAAAATTCATTGGATATTGCCTCGCCTCCAATAGCCGCAGGTTTGGGTTTAGCTAGGCTTCGTTAGTGATTCCACGCTAAGAAAAGTGCCTTGCGGACTTGCGGCTTTTTGCTTGCGGGTGGCAACTTACCTTGAGCGGCGTGCGCAATGGGGCAAATGAGCCGTTCTGGCGCTTTGCACGTGCTAGGTGCCACCTTTCTCGCGCACTCGAGAAGAACGTATTTAAATGCTGAACGTGGTGGTAATTACAGAGACTTGCGAGGCTACAGTTATGTTGTGGCGCTGACCCAAGTCAGCGGAAGAGAAACCACCAACAAAGTATCACATTGCGGATGACGACTACTACTGGCTCGCTTCGCGCTTTTGTCAGAATATGATGGCATTCGTGCTTGCGGCTACCAGGTTTGATGAGGATAAATCCGCTTACTTCGAGCACTTTTTCATTGATTTTCTCGACAGGCGAGGCATAAGTTACTCGATCGTTAACGTGGATGAAACGAACAAGCAGCTGTGCATCATTAAGCCGTGGGAAAAACACATTACAAAATAGGAGCGCCGAGGAAGGGATTTGAACCCCTGCGAGGCGGAAGCCTCACCAGCTCTCATTGAACCTAAGAGGAACGCTCAAGGCTGGCGCCGTAGTCCACTTGGCTACCTCGGCCGTCTACTCGTCCACTACAATTGCTTCGGCTCGCACGTTTTTCAAGCAAAATCATCCTGAACGGGCGAGGCTTAGCCTTCCAGTACTATTTCGATGTTGATATCTTTCGGGACTTGTATTCGCATGAGTTGCCGAAGCGCGCGCTCATCAGCATCAAGATCGATAAGTCGCTTGTGGACGCGCATTTCCCAGTGCTCCCACGTAGCAGTCCCTTCGCCGTCGGGACTTTTTCGCGTCGGTACTCTAAGCTTTTTCGTGGGAAGAGGCACGGGTCCGGACAGGTTGACTCCCGTTCTGTCGGCTATGCTCTTAACTTGGTCACAAACGTGATCAAGCATTTCCGGGCTCGTTCCTGAAAGCCTTATTCTTGCTTTTTGCATTCAATCACGTGACGTTACCGGGGGACTATATCGATGCACATGCCCGCTGCGATAGTTTGTCCCATGTCCCGAATGGCAAAGCGACCCAATTGCGGTATCTCTTTTACCTTCTCTATCACCAAGGGCTTTGTCGGCCGGACTTGGATAATGGCTGCATCGCCTGTTTTGATGAAGTCTGGGTTGGCCTGTTTTACTTGACCGGTTCTGGGATCAAGCTTTGCCTTGATTTCCGTGAAGGTGCATGCGACCTGCGCAGTGTGCGCATGGAACACGGGCGTGTAGCCCGCAGTTATCGCACTTGGATGCTGCAAAACGACGATCTGGGCAGTAAATTCCTTTGCGACACTTGGTGGCGTGTCTTGATGACCGGTGACATCGCCGCGCTTAATATCCTTCTTAGCAACGCCCCGGACGTTGAAACCTACGTTATCCCCTGGAGTGGCCTCTGGAATCTCTTCGTGATGCATTTCTATTGATTTAATTTCCCCTCGGACATTTGCGGGCTCGAATATTACCTTGTCTCCCCGCTTCATTGTGCCCGTTTCGACTCTGCCAACGGGCACCGTTCCGATACCTGAGATCGTATATACGTCCTGTATGGGTAATCTGAGAGGCAACTTCACCGGTTTTTCAGGAACTTTGAACTTGTTGATCTCCTGTAACAGTGTCTCACCGCTGTACCACGACATGTTGTCGCTAAGTTTGATTACGTTATCGCCTTTAAACGCCGAAACTGGGACATATTGAACGTCTTCTTCTTTATACCCGACTGTTTTCAGTAGCTTTCCTACTTCGTCTTTGACCTCAAGGAACCGCTTCTCGCTATAATTTGAAGCATCCATCTTGTTGATCGCTACGATTAGCTGATTGATTCCGAGTGTCCGTGCAAGGAAGACGTGCTCTTTTGTTTGAGCCATTACACTATCAGGCGCCGCAACCACTAATATTGCAGCATCAGCCTGTGATGCTCCGGTGATCATATTCTTTACGAAGTCACGGTGACCGGGACAGTCGACGATAGTGAAGTAGTAGTTTTCGGTGTCGAATCGTTGGTGTGCTATGTCGATCGTGACGCCGCGTTCGCGCTCTTCCTTGAGCGAGTCCATTACCCAGGCAAACTCAAAGGATCCTTTACCCTTTGCCTCTGCTTCTTTCTTGTATGACTCAATTATGTGCGCACCTACATTGCCAGTCTCGAACAACAGCCTTCCAACTAACGTGCTCTTGCCGTGGTCAACGTGACCTATCATTGCTAAATTCAGATGGGGCTTTGCAGCCATTTTTATTCTTTCCTCCTTTCAGCCTATGAAGTCGTGTGGTTTTGGCAGCTCAGCTTTTAGGCCTTTTCTCTGCCTTATCTCTTTTACTATCTCTGGTTGTAAGCTTTGCGGCAACACCTCAAATCCCAGGAATTCCGTGCTCCATATAGCGCGTCCTTCTGTCGCAGATCGCAAATCTCCGGCAAAACCAAACATTTCGGCGACTGGGGTTTTACCAACCACTACTACTGTGTCGCCTTCGGAGTCGATATCCAGTATTTGACCGCGCCTTCCTTGTATCTGTTGCGTCGCGCTTCCCATTAGGCTTTGGGGGACGCTGATAAAAACCTTCTGCATCGGTTCAAGTACCACGTCCTTGGCCATCAGGATGGCCGCGAATATCGCCGATCTAACGGCAGGTATGACTTGCGCAGGGCCTCGATGGACTGCGTCTTCGTGTAGGGTGACATCGACCAGTTTCACTTTTATGCCCTCACAGGGTTCTCTTGTTAATGGCCCGGTCTTCATTGCTTCCCCGAATCCCTCTATGATCAGTTCCATCGTTTCACGCAGATATTGGATGCCTTTGGTCATGTCGAGGAGAAGGTTTGATTCGAAGACATTGGCGACGTTTCGCGCTTCATCTTTTTCGAGGCCAGCTTCCATTAAGATCGCTCGCCGTTCAGTTTCCGGGGCGTTCGTGTTGATGGCGCCCTCCTTTAGCAAAGCAGTCACATCGTGCGGCAACGCTTCCACTTCGAAGTAGAACCGGTTATGGCGGTTCGGCGACTTGCCCTCGACGGGTCCCGCGCGGCCTTGAACTGTCTCTCTATACACCACAATCGGTTCTGACGTGGTGATTTCTACGTTTTTATCTCTTTCAATTTTGTGGGCAATTATCTCGAGGTGCAGTTCGCCCATGCCAGATATCAAGTGTTCTCCAGTCTCTTCATTGATCGTCACCCGCAGCGTTGGGTCCTCTTTAGAGACTTGCCGCAGGACTTCAACGAGCTTAGGCAGGTCTCTCATGTTCTTGGCTTCGACCGCAACCGTAACTACTGGCTCACTTGCGTGTTTAATGCTTTCAAAAGGAGCAACGCCTTTTAGAGAAGAAACGGTCGAGCCCACCATCGCGTCTCGCAGTCCGGTGACGGCCGCGATGTTACCTGCTGGAATTCGCTCAACTTCGATCCGCTCTGCGCCCATAAATATGCCTACCTGTTGAATTCGATTTTTGTTTGGCATGCCTGAAATTGCAAGCTCTTGTCCGCGTTCTAGCGACCCCGAGAAAAGTCGCCCTGTCGCGACTTCGCCTGCGTGAGGGTCGATAGAGATGTCGGTAACCATGAACTGTACCGGACCGTGTTGGTCGCAGCTCAGCATCGCTTTGCCCTCATCCGAGTTCTTGTCTCCGTGCCATATCACAGGAACACGCTGCTTTTGCGCTTGCAGCGGATTCGGGAGGTGCGTGACAACCATGTTTAGCACTATTTCATGAAGCGGGCTGCGGTCTGCAAGATCTTTTTGCTTGTTATTTGCACAGTATTCAAATACATCTTTGAAGGTGATTTTCGTTTTTTCCATTTGAGGGACGCTTAAGGCCCAGTTGTACAGTGCGGATCCGAACGCAACAGAACCATCGTCGACCTTAACTTTCCAGCCCTCATTGAACTTCTTCTCGCTCATCCCCTTGATCAGCTTGTTCACGTGGTTGATTAGATTAATGAACTTGCCCATCATAGCCTGCGGATCTAATTTGAGCTCGTTGACAAGTCTATCGACTTTGTTAATGAAGAGAATTGGTTTGACATTTTCCTTTATCGCTTGTCGCAAGACTGTTTCTGTTTGAGGCATCGTCCCTTCAACGGCATCGACTACGACGACTGCTCCGTCAACCGCTCGCATGGCCCGTGTGACGTCTCCCCCGAAATCGACGTGCCCCGGCGTATCGATGAGGTTGATTAAGTACTCGTTGCCAAGAAACTCGTGAACCATCGATACGTTCGCTGCGTTGATTGTGATACCTCTCGCTTGTTCTTCTTCGTCAAAGTCCATGAAAAGTTGTGTGCCGGCCAGTTCCTTTGAAATCATGCCGGCTCCGGCGAGCAGGTTGTCAGAAAGCGTAGTCTTGCCGTGATCTATATGCGCTACAATCCCTATGTTGCGTATATTTTCGGGTCGGTCCATGAGCGTCGTGACACGCTCAACCATTTTTTGCCTGCTTACCATGTGCTTCCCCGAAAATACTGCACTATCGCGCTGCCTTAGCCACTCGTTCTTTTTCTTCTTTCTTGCTTATCGAGAAGCTATGCACGTCATTCTTTGCGGCAGCTATGATCTCTGATGCAAGGCAATCATCAAAAGTGCGTTTACTTTTAAATGCAGTCTTTTTGGCGCCTTGCGCGATGTACATGAGCGCTAAATCGACACGCCGCTGAGACGCAGTGTCGACAGCTTTTGGGACCGATATACCTCCGTATTTCAACCGCACTGTCTCCTCTCGAGGTCCTGCATTTTCGACGGCTTGAATGAGCAACTTCACCGGGTTCTCCTTTGTACGCTTGTTTATTGTTTCGAATGACTTTTTTATAGTGCCATACGCCTTGATTTTCTTTCCCGTGTTGCCTTGTCCGCGCATGAGTTTGTTGGTTAGCCGCTCGACGATAGATAAGTTTGACTTGTTGAATTGCTGGCGTGCGTGTCTTCCGCCGGTGAGAATTGCTGGTGATTCAAAGTGAACGTAGCGCTTTACACCTGGGTCTTCAACGTGAATGTCGGCAATCTCCCACTTGCCGAACAGTAAGCTATTGTTATCGTTTGGCATGTTCTCTACCTTACTGGTTTTTCTTTTCTGCCGCGGACCATTTCTTCAAGAGAAACGTTGTTCACCTTTATGACCTTAAACCGCACGCCTGGGATATCTCCCATTGAGCCACCCATTCTGCCGCCAATCCCTTCCACGGTTACCTCGTCGTGCTCGTCGATGAAGTTCACAGCTGCTACCCCGGGACAGAAGGCGGTTACCTGTCGTCCGTTTTTGATCAGTTGGATTCTGACGCACTTGCGTATAGCTGAATTTGGCTGCTTCGCTTCTACGCCGACTTTTTCAAGCACGATTCCTCGTGCTTGCGGTGCGCCTTCTAACGGGTCCGCTTTTTCGTTCAGATGGAGTACGCGACGGCTGAAGTTTTTGTCGCTCCATCGAAGCGCTTGGTGGTCTTTTTTCAGTTTGCGTGCCGAATANNAAGCACTTTTGCTTTTTGAATGTTTCTGCCGTTTTTTCCAATCGCTATTCCACGATCCTTGGACATGACTTCAACGTAGGCAAGTTTCCTGTTCTCTTTTACGACGACTTGAACTTTTTTAACGAAAACGGGTTGAAGTGCATTGGCAACGAACTCGTCGACTTCATCGGAGTACTCGACTATTTCGATGTGCTTCCCTATTGATTTTTTCACTCTGTTTATGTTGTTGCCATTCTTGCCTATCGCGAGGCCCATATCCCCGTTCTTGACGACGAATATCACGCGATCGTTCTCGTCGTCGACATAGCAATCACGGGCGATTGCTCCGGTTAAACTCTCAAACAAGGCTATGTAGCGTATCCCTTCTGTTGTGAGTTTAACTTCTGTCATTATTTATCTCCTTTTCCCTAAGAGACATAATGTCAGAAGATCCTGGATCTACGATCGAAAGGGCGGATATCGTGAACGGCTTTCCACAAACTGATCCTAATTCTACGCTGTTGACCTCGAGACTCGCCGTAGACACACTGCTTGATAATATTATATCGCGAAACCTTTGCGGACAGTTAGAGGCCAGGATAACCAACTGGGCATCGCCTTTCTGGATTGATTTAAGAGTATTCTTTGCGCCTACCGAGACCGTTCCGTCTCTTATTGCCGTTCTTAATGATTTAGCGATATCTAGCTCCATTTTTGCCTCAGAATTTAAACTTTGCTCGTTTTTGCGATTAACCGAACGTCGCCAGTTCCGAGTAGAATAGGTTGGCCCACAATCACGTTTTCGGTGACCCCTGCAAGCTCGTCTATCTCGCCGCGGACGGCGGCATCGAGCAAGTGATTTACGGTGACTTCAAAAGCAGCTCGTGACAGCACACTCGTTTTTTCTCCTGCAATACCGTGCCGCCCAATCTGTTTCACTTCGCCATCAATCGTCATCATATCTGCCACAAGCATTATATGCCTAACATCAACTGTCAGTCCTTGCTCACGCAACGTGCTCATTGCCTCGTCAATGATGGAGTTCCGGGCTGCTTCGATACCGAAAACCTCCGCCATCTCGTTGATGTTATTTGTCTTCGTTCGGGTCGCGTCAATGTGCGCTAGCGGTATCACCTTTTTTAACGACGAACCCTCTGTGTAGAGAACGTACTCCTCGTGTTCTTTTCGCACGACGACCCGCTTAATATCGTCGATGCCTTTAATGACCATTGTCCTAACTTTTTCTACGATTTGAAGCAGCGCCCTGTAGCGCTTGACTGAAGGGCTCAATACGACGTTTGATCCATCTATGCGAATATCGACATCCTGAAGCGCCTGAAGTTTAGTCACAACGGTGTCCAAATCGACACGCCGCTGTTGCAGAACCCGGTCATCAAATTCTACATAAATCTGCATCTCATCCGTATCAGTGAGGATATCTGCAATGTCGCTTACTCGCGTCGCCTCAATCTCCCAGCCAAGTTCCAAGGCTTTGTCTCGGTCATTCGCGCTCTCGGCATCGAGATATATCGTCATCATCGGTGTATCAGGTACTTTTCGAGCGTCGACTATTTCTATAAGCCTCGGAAGTCCAAGCGTAACATTGATGTCAGCTACCCCTGCATAGTGAAAAGTCCTCATTGTCATTTGCGTTCCGGGTTCTCCGATTGACTGGGCTGCGATCGTTCCGACGGCCTCGCACGGTTCCACTTTTGATCTTGCGTACACGTCTTGCGTCGTCTGAAGTATCTCAGTGATTTCGTTTTCGGACAGCTGCAAGCTATTTAATTCTGCAAATAGATCGTTTTTTACGTTCAAAGGCAATTTGAGTCCATTTATTGCTTCTTGAAGATCCATAGAACTCACCCGCTTCTGTGTTTTTCAATGACGCTCTGTACGATTTTCTGCACGTTGACAGATTTGCCATACTCACTTTTAGTGGGGTCAATGCCGTCTTCCCCGTAAACGAACTGAGCAACTTTCTCTCCGGATCGCACTGTCCCGTCATATTGCACTTCTAAGTCTTGGAGCGCGTTTATGAGGCGTCTTTGGAGGTATCCAGACTGAGACGTCCTAACAGCCGTGTCGACAAGCCCCTCTCTTCCTCCAATAGCGTGAAAGAAGAATTCTGTCGGCGTCAGGCCCTTCTTGTAGCTCGACCTGACGAAGCCGCGCGCATCAGCGCCAAGATCGCCTTTTCGAAAATGAGGCAGCGTCCTATCGTTGTATCCTCGGCTGATCCGCTCACCTCTCACTGACTGTTGGCCTACGCTGCCGGCCATCTGCGTAAGGTTCAACATTGATCCGCGCGCTCCGGAAACAGCCATCACGACAGCCGAATTGTCAAGTGCTAGCTCGCCTGCAAATCCGAGGTTCTTCCCCGCAATTTCTCCTGCCTTATCTCTTGCGCGACCGAGTTCTTGCATTATTTTCATCTCTAGAGTTTCGTTGAGCGTCCGACCAGGCATGGATTCAAGCTCTCCGAATTCATAAGCATTTATTAGCGCTCCGACGCGCTCTTCCGCTTTTTCTATGATTTCTTCTATTTCCAACTGTGCCTGCTGAGAAACGTCTTCGTCATCAATTCCGAAGCTGAACCCGAACTTCATGATGCTTCGTATCGCAAGTTTAGTCGCGTTATCCAGAAATCGCGACGCCTCTGCAAAACCAGTATCATGGTATTCCCGGATTATACCATCCAGTATTGCGCCGCTAAAGGCCCCAATTGATTTTTCGTCAATTATGCCACAACTCAAGTTGCCTGCTTCAATCTTGACGTATGCATCTATTTCACACTCAGTTTTGAGGCACACTCCGTGCATGACGCATTTCTTGGCTTTTAGTGTCAGATTCAGCCGCTCTGGGAGTATTTGACTGAACACCTGCTTGCCGCTGTAAAAGGCTACGTCTTCTTCTAGGATTGCAGGTTCAGGGAGCGGTTTTTCAACGGTGCACTTCTTGAGAAGCTCGTAGACTTCGCTTTTTGTAAATTTAGAACCTTTTTGGGTAAGCAAAAAGAGCCCGGAGATATGGTCGTGTATCCCGCCAATAATCGGGCCGCCGAACCTTGGGGAGAGGATGTTTTCCTCCACTAGCATAAGGATGCGCGCTTCGGCGCGCGCTTCTTCGGTTTGCGGCACGTGCAGGTTCATTTCGTCCCCGTCGAAATCGGCGTTGTACGGTGGGCATACGGCGGGGTTTAGTCGAAATGTCTTGAACGGCATCACTCTTACTCTATGAGCCATGATGCTCATTCGATGTAGGGATGGCTGTCGGTTGAAAAGGACAATATCCCCGTCCTCGAGCTGTCTTTCGACGACCCATGCGTTTTCAACTGTCTCCGCGATCTCGTCTCCGTTCTTTTCTGTAATCTTTACGCGTCTCCCGTCAGGTCGTTTTACGTAGTTCGCCCCGGGGTGGTTAAGCGGGCCGCGCTTAATATATTCCTGCAACGCTCCAATATTCCGCGGGGTCACAATAATGGGCACGGTCATCTCGCGGGCGATAGTTTCAGGAACGCCCACGTCATTCACACTGAGGTTGGGATCAGGGGAAATGACAGTTCGCGCCGAGAAGTTCACTCTTTTACCCGAGAGGCTCCCTCTGAATCGCCCGTCTTTGCCTTTGAGTCTTTGCGAGAGCGTTTTCAAAGGCCTCCCGCTACGATGTCTTGCAGGGGGCACTCCTGACACTTCGTTGTCAAGGAATGTGGTGACGTGATACTGCAAGAGTTCCCACAGGTCTTCGATAATAAGTTGCGGTGCGCCTGCCTCACGATTTTCTTGAAATCTCTGGTTTATTCTGATGATGTCTACAAGCTTGTGCGTTAGGTCATCTTCGGATCTTTGGCCGTTTTCAAGCGTGATCGAGGGTCGTGTAGTTACAGGCGGCACAGGCAAGACTGTTAGTATCATCCATTCCGGACGTACGTTAGTGGCGTCGAGACCGAGCAGCTCAGTGTCGCTATCTGGTATCCGCTCAAATCTATCGCGGATATCTGCCGGCATCAATTTGTGACTATCTTCAACGTAGCGAGTCGGCTTTTCGTACTTTATCTCCTTCTGCTGTTCCGCACAGTAGGGGCACGTGGTAGCTTTTCGCGCTTCTTTGATGACGTTTTTGACAGTGTCTTCAGTAGAGTAATTCTTGTCCTTCAGCTCGTGCATTTTGAGAAGGAATTCGTGCTGCTGCATCTCATCGAGCAACAGGTGTCCGCAGCGGCGACACGTGGCTCTAAGTATCTTCCGTATAAGCTTTGCAAATCCAACATGGACTACGGGGGCGGCAAGTTCGATGTGGCCGAAGTGGCCAGGGCATTCGCCCGCACGCTGTGCGCAGGTCTTGCATCGAAGGCCCGGGTCTATGACACCTAGCCGCGGGTCCATAAGACCCATTTCAATGGGGAAACCGTCATCATCATAAGTGTCCGCAGTAATTACTTTCGTTACACTCATCTTTCGATATTCTTTTGGTGACAGCAATCCAAATTTGATTTTTCCGATTCGCTTAGGGCTGCTCATGTGTTCCTCCCGATTAGACCGCGTCTTCCAATTCAATGCGGGGGGCAATACCAAGCGCCTTCATCTCATCTAGCAACAATTTGAAAGCGTAGCTCATTTCAACTTTGTAGATATCGGTATCTGCTCCGCAATTAGGGCAATAGACTACGTTACGACGTTTATCAAAAGTGGCTATCATCCCGCACGCAGTACATACATACTCTTCAACTTTGTCCGATTCGTCGACGAGTCGTTCTTTCAACGCCAAAGCTGCGCCGTGGCCAATCATTACATCACGCTCCATCTCGCCGAATCGCAATCCTCCTTCGCGCGCTCGACCTTCGGTCGGTTGATGCGTTAGCACTTGGACGGGTCCACGCGATCGCGCGTGCAGTTTCTCTGACACCATGTGGTGCAGCTTTTGGTAAAGGATCACCCCGACAAACATGTCGGCGGCCAGCCTTTCGCCCGTGATCCCGTCGTACAGCACCTCCTTCCCTGTATGCGAGAAGCCGTTTCTTTTCAGCGCCCCCCTCAAAGTGACTTCAGGTTCGCCAGAAAATGCAGTACCGTCTATCCGCCTTCCTTCGAGACTTCCGACTTTTCCGCCTATCATTTCCAAAACGTGGCCGACGGTCATTCTCGATGGGATCGCGTGAGGATTGATGATCAAATCAGGAACGATCCCGTCTTCAGTAAATGGCATGTCTTCTTGCGGCACGATGAGCCCGATTACACCTTTCTGCCCGTGTCTAGAAGCGAACTTGTCTCCTAGTTCTGGTACTCTTTGATCCCTAGTTCTGACTTTGACTAATCTGGATCCGTTCTCACCTTCCGTAATGATGACTGCGTCCACAACGCCACTCTCATTCGAACGCATCGTGACAGAAGTTTCACGCCTTTTTTGGGTGGTGATGCCACCGAGCTCCGTGGGCTCTTCGAGAAATCTTGGCGGGCTAGTCTTTCCTACGAGCACATCATTGGGCTGCACTTCGGCCTCAGGATTGACGAAACCGTCCTCGTCTAGGTTTGCATAGACTTCCGGGCCCCGCGCGCCGCGAACTTCCGCGTCAGGTATCTCAAATTTATCTTCTTGCCCCCCCGGGTATCGGCGTTCTTCAGCTTCGTAGGTGCGGAAAAAGTGGCTTCTGCCGAGTCCTCGCTCGATCGAGTTCTTGTTGATAATGAGAGCATCTTCAATGTTGTAGCCCTCGTAGGATTGGACGGCGACAACGAAGTTCTGTCCTGAAAGCCTGTCGTCAAAGCCAACCGCTTCCATTGCGTTGGTTTTTACGATCCCGAGCTGCGGATAATGTAAATAGTGCGAACGAGTATCAGGCCTCAGCTTCCAGTTGGCGCACGAAGCGCCTAACGACTGCTTGACCATACCCGCCCCCATTGTGTTGCGCGGCGAGGCATTATGCTCTGGGTAAGGGACCAATCCCGTAGCTATCCCCAAAATGAGCGATGGATCGATCTCGAGGTGTGTATGTTCGCTCGTGAGATCTTCAGGCGCGATTGCAACGTAGATATTCTCTTCCTCTTCGGCATCGATGTACTCAACGAGTCCGTTTTCTATCAAATCGTCAAAAGAAAACTCTCCTTGCTCGAGCTTCAGGATGTGCTCTTCGGTAATGAGCGGTGCCCCTCTCTCGACAATTATAAGTGGCCTACGGGCTCTTCCGGAATCCGTGTTGATATTGATTTCGTTCGTGTCTTCGTGATAAGCAATATTTATCAGATGCGGAAGCTCGCTGCGTCTTCGCTTTGTTCGAAATTGATCAACAAATTGCTTTGGATTGCTGTGCGTTCCCTTTAGGGCGCCATCAAGGTAAATCCTAGCTTCGGTCATCAGCTTCAACCTCCGACACGACTTCGCGTCCGATGCGTCCGATGGGCGTATAGCCAAGCTCTTCAAGTGTCGATAGGACAGTAGTCTCGTCCTCGAGAGCGGTTGAAAGTTCGACCTGCTGAGCAAAGTTCTTTACGAGACCACAGTTTGGGCCTTCAGGTGTCTCACTCGGACAGATGCGGCCCCATTGAGTTGGGTGCAGATCACGGGCCTCAAAGTGAGGCTGCGCTCGAGAAAGCGGTGAAATCACCCTTCTCAAGTGCGACAACATCGCCATGTAGTCGGTTCGGTCAAGGAGCTGCGACACCCCTGTTCGCCCTCCGACCCAGTTCCCAGTGGCAAGGGGGTGGGTGAGCCTCTCTGTTAGGACGTCTGCCCTCACCGCAGTCAACACATTGAGCTCGCGATTTCTCATGTCCGCTCGCTCAAGTTGGTACTTAATGTCTCTTGTAAGTCGACTAAACGACACACGAAAGAGATCTTCCATCAGGTCGCCAGCGAGTTTCAAACGCTTGTTACCGTAGTGGTCTTTATCATCTTCTCCGCGTTTGCGCAGAGCAAGTTTGAAGCACGCTTCCGCCATTCTTCCGAGAAAGTGTGCTTTGACTAGTCGCGTTTCTTCCTCGGAGAGAAGCGGATCATTTAAGTGGGGCAGAAGATAGCGATCGACAACATAATTAGACCGTTTCGCCTGATATTCGGTAGCTTGGCCAGCAGCAACTTTCTCGCCGAGTCTTTTCATTGCTGATTCCTGAATTCTTAGGTGGTATGGTTCAAGCAACTCCTCTGCGTCTTGCGGAAAGTCTTCTGCCTCCTCGATATTCTCTAACATGAATTTGATGACTTCCGGATCGTCGGATACTGATTGGACAATGTCTTGATCAGTCACTAGACCAAGCGCTCTGACAAGCATTATGTAGTTGATTCGCCCGGAAACCGAGGGAAATGAGACCTCCAGAATCGAGTCACGCCCCCTTTCTACCATGACCAGCGCTTTGTACCCTCTGCGCTGCGAAAAAACTTTGGCGACCTCTATTCGTCCGCCATAGCGCTCATCATACTCAGCAAAGATCTTGTTCGGTGCGAGATCCTCGAGGGTTATTATTACCCGTTCTGATCCGCTGACAATGAAGTATCCGCCGGGATCCGCCGGATCTTCGCCCAGCTTAACCATCTGAGCGTCGGAGAGTTTGGAGAGGTTGCACGCCGTGGAACCCACCATTATCGGCATTAGTCCGACTGCGACTTCCTCAGGTTCTTTTTCGATGTCTCCTTGTATGAGGGTCATTTCGAGAAAAATGGGTGCGGCATACGTAATGTTTCGAAGTCGAGCTTCCGTGGGGTAAAGCTCCTCGAGCGAGCCGTCTGCTTCGCGCACTTTTGGCGTATCAACCCGAATACGGCCAAGTCTGACGAGAAGGCCTGGAACGTCGGTTTCGATTACTGTCTGCTCATCAATGATTTTCTGTAACCCTAGCTCGATAAAGTCGTCAAAAGAGTTGATATGATGCTGCGCAATCTTATCTCGTGTGAAATAGCTTCTGGATATTACCTGCCTGTCTATCAAATTCTCACCCCATTTTTGTGTCGATCACGAGGCGGTAGTATACCGCTTCGTCCGCCGTCAGACTCCGGCGTTTTATCCTTATTACATTATCTTTTTTCGCTGCAATTTCTTTGCACGCGGGATCTGTTACCGATATTTTGGGTAGTTGCTTAAGCTCGATGCCGTATCGCGCGAGCAACTCCTGCACTTCTTCGTCAGACATGATGAAGTGCTCCGGCACCATCTCATGCTTTATAACATTCAGGTTTTTCATGCGACCACCAAACTGAATTCTAGAGGGACAAAGGATGAATGGATTCGAAATTCTACAAGCAGATCTTTACTCTCCAAGCGTCGTTCAATCTGTTCTTTTATCGGCTACTTCGAGATTTGCTGCGTTTGTCATTTAGCTGCAATAGAAGGCGGGCTCGAAGGGAGTTGAACCCTTGACCGCCTGGTATCTCTCCTTAGATTCCGGGTTAAAAGCCAGGTGCTCTGCCTAACTGAGCTACGAGCCCTCTGCATATTTCGATACTGTACTCTAACAGGCCAACTACCATTTCACAATTAGAGATAGGAAAACCTCACCGCTCTTACTATAGGCTCGCTCAATTTAAACCTTTCCTCATCCGCGCACGGGCGCTTGAGGAGAATAATAGACTGTCTGTTTTAGCGAATGTTAAATATGCGGGACGTATATTAAAGTTTGGCTGACGACATTTTTCAAATCAGCATCGGTGGTCAATATGGCTAAGGTAACAATAAGCTTGATAAAAGCGGACGTTGGAGGGTTTCCAGGACACGCGACTGTTCACCCGCAACTCTGCGAAAAGGCAGAGGAGATGCTTAGCGAAGCAGTTAAAACGGGAATAGTTGCCGATTTCAGGGTTATGGCGTGTGGTGATGACCTCGAGCTGCTTATGGGGCACGCTAAAGGCGAAAATGATCCAGAAGTCCACGAACTCGCGTGGAAGATCTTTACTGCGTGCACGGATGTTGCTAAGGTTTTGAAGCTGTATGGAGCGGGCCAAGATATGTTGAAGGACTCGTTCTCAGGAAACATACGCGGAATGGGCCCAGGTGCCACGGAACTCGAGTTCACAGAACGAACGGGAGAGCCCCTTATCGCATTTATGATGGACAAAACTGAACCTGGTGCTTTCAATCTTCCGATTTTTAAGATGTTTGCCGATCCGTTCAACACGGCCGGATTGGTGATTGATCCAACCATGCACAGTGGTTTCAAGTTCGAGATATGGGACATTCAGGACCACGTGCGCGTCTTTATGGATTGCCCCGCAGAGATGTATGACATGCTGGCCCTAATCGGCGCCAAGAGTCGCTACGTTATTAAGCGGGTTTATCCAAAAGAAGGGGGAAAATTGCCGTCTGAAGAGCCAGTAGCAGCTGTAAGTACTGAGAAACTGTATGAAATCGCAGGCGAATATGTTGGCAAGGACGATCCGGTGGCACTTGTGCGGTCTCAGTCGGGATTGCCCGCCCTCGGTGAGGTGCTCGAACCGTGGACATTCCCTCACCTGGTCAGCGGCTGGATGAGAGGCAGCCATAATGGCCCAGTTATGCCGGTCGCTTTTGAAAACGCGAATTGCACTCGCTTTGATGGCCCTCCGCGTGCCGTCGCAGCCGGATTTCAAATAGCCAACGGGAAGTTCGTTGGGCCTGTGGATCTATTTAACGATCCTGCATATGATGCAGCACGCGATGAAGCAAATGTGATAGCGAACTATATGAGGCGCCACGGACCTTTTGAGCCACATCGGTTACCCCTTAAGGATATGGAGTATACGACGCTCCCTAGAGTACTTAGGAGACTTGAGGACAGGTTTGAACGCGTGGAATGACTTGCGCGAACAANNATCGATATCGAAGAAATATGGATTGAGAAATACCGTCCGCGCAAGCTAAGCCAAGTTGTTGGACAAGATCAAGTCGTTAAAAGACTGCAATCCTACGTCAAATTAGAGAACATGCCGCATTTGATGTTTGCAGGAGCAGCTGGCACGGGAAAAACTAGTGCGGCAATCGCCTTGGCACACGAACTGTACAGAGATGATTGGAGGAGCAACTTCACTGAGCTCAATGCTTCCGATGAACGTGGCATTGAAGTTGTTCGCAACAAAATCAAGAACTTTGCCAGAACCGCTCCTGTTAGTGCGCCTTTCAAGATTATTTTTTTGGATGAGGCTGATTCGTTGACACCTGACGCGCAATCGGCTTTGCGGAGGACTATGGAGAGCTTCAGCATGTCCTGTCGTTTCATTTTGTCGTGTAACTATTCGAGCAAAATAATTGAACCAATACAATCCAGATGCGCTGTTTATCGTTTTAAACCACTAGGGGAAACCGAGCTTTCAGCACAGTTGAGATACATTGCCACGAAAGAGCAGTTGGAAATAAGCGACGAAGCTTTGAGCGCAATAAGTTACGTGGCTGCGGGAGATCTGCGTCGGGCCATTAACACACTGCAATCGGCAGCTTCGATAAAAGCTGAGATTAATCAGGAGACAATCTATCAAATTACGGCGACTCCCGATCCGCAAGCAATTAAGGACCTTCTATGCGCTTCCATAGCGGGCAAGCTTAAGCTTGCGCTGTCGTCGCTCGACGCTCTTCTTCTCGAACAAGGTTTTTCTGGAAGCGAAATTGTGGTACAAATCCACAAAGCGCTGTTAGACCTCGACATCTCTGACCAGACAAAAGTGCAGCTCATTAACAGTGTTGGGGAGATTGATTTTCGACTCAGCGAAGGGGCCGACGAAAGGATACAACTAGAGGCCCTCATAGCAGAATTCGTGCTTCTGAGTCAGAAAAATCAGCGAACCTCCACATAACGCGAAGTGCTTCTGAAGCTGCTGGCCCGACAGACTGCGTACGTCTTTTTTTTTGGAAGAGAAACAGTGATCCGGTTCTCATGGGTTCCCGCACTGGCGACGTTTAATTCGCGTCCTAGGTCGGCGTCGGCGCTTGAATGCTCGATGTATTAAATGCGATGAGCGTCACCCAGAGCGGCGGTAGGTCGACTTGTTGCTCGCGAAGATAAGCAAAACTTTCAGAAGCAGCGACGCGGGAATCAGCCATACGAAAGCTTGAAATAAGGAATCTGTTATAACAGCCCCTATCAAACATTAAGCAACGGGCTAATACATGAAGTGGCAAGGAAAATCTGTGCGCCGCAGCACTGGAGGCAGAGTCAAGCACTCTGCCGGCAAGAGGAAACATGAGATGGGCAGAGAGTCGACGCTTACGCAGCTTGGAGAGACCAGAAAGAAGCAAGTTTCGGGATTCGGGGGCAACTCAAAGATCCGGCTTCTAAAAGGCGCTCACGTGAATGTGACTGATGCGTCGACAGGCAAGACGAGCAAAGCGGATATTGACACGGTCGAACTTAACGGTGCAAACAGGAACTACGTGAGGCGTAACATAATCACGAAAGGCGCAGTTGTTCAAACAACCTTAGGCAAAGCGAAAGTCACCAACCGACCTGGTCAGGACGGATCAATCAACGCGATTCTCCTTGCAGAGCAGTAGCTGTTCATCCGAAACGACAAGAGATGCTAGTGTTCAGAAGATCGTCGACAAGCTGACTTATCCCCTCTCCCGTTCTTACGCTCATTGAGATTTGTTTGACCTGCGGGGCAATTCGCTTCATATCATTTTTCATACGCGCGACGCTCGCCCCGACTGCCTCCGCTAAGTCGATTTTGTTGATAACCCCAATATCGCTGACCCTGAAGATCATGGGGTGTTTGTTCACCACGTCATCCCCCTCGGTGACACTTACAACTACGATTCTCGCGTCAGTCCCAAGTTCAAAGTCCGTGGGACACACCATGTTTCCGACGTTTTCGATAAATAGAATGTCCAGCTCTTTGAGAGGCAGTCTTTCAATGGCGTGGCTAACAAGATGTGCATCGAGGTGACATTCTGTTCCGGTGTTTAGGTTAACAACCGGGATATTTAGCGCCTTCATTCGAAGAAAATCATCCTCGCCAGCAACGTCGCCTGCAATCGCTCCGATGTGTAATCCTTGACGCTCCAAGATTGGGGCAACCTTCTCGATAATTGACGTCTTTCCTGAGCCGATTGACCCCAGTATGTCGAACGCCCGGATGTTATATCGTTTGAGAACTGTTAAGTTATGGTTTGCCTCCTCCTTATTCTTTTTTAGAATATCTCTACCTACCTCGATCTCCAGCTTGTGCATAGTCTTTAATGTCTGTTTTGACAATATTAAAATATCTGTAACGCGGGATGCTATCAACAATGGAGAGGACTACAAAAAAGGTCGTTTGGCCAGTCTACATCGACGCGCATAAAACGCGAAAAGAAGGACGAATCTTAGCCAAGGGAGATTCGGTAGGGGCGCCAGATATCAAGGAGATCATTCGCGCAGCGCAGGAACTAGGATTGAGTCCCACTTATGAAGATGAAAAAGCGTATCCACGGCTTTGGTGGGAACACAAAGGCCGGTTGCTCATAGACGTCAATGGTGCAAAGCGAGAGGCGATACGGCAAATTGCGCGCGCGATAAAAGCATCGCGAGCTCCGCACGATTCTTGAAGATAAATGAACAAGCGAATAGAATTTCACACGCATACCATTCTTAGCGACGGTGCGCTTCTGCCGAGTGAACTCATAAGACGGGCGTACGTGGCAGATCACGAGGCCATTGCGATTACAGATCACGTAGACTTCTCTAACATCGATTCAGTGATACGCGCGACAAAGCGAGCAGCGGAGGGGACTAGCGGGATCGAAGTTCTCGTTGGAGCCGAGATTACTCACGTTGTGCCAGAAAAAATTCCCAAGCTTGTTGGGAAAGCGAAAGCGTTAGGTGCACAACTAGTAATCGTACACGGTGAGACTATCGCTGAGCCGGTGGCGCTAGGAACAAATAAGGCGGCTGCAGCTGCTAGCGATGTCAACATCATTGCGCATCCAGGCCTTGTGAGCGAGGAAGATGCAGAGCTTGCGGACCAGAATGGAATCTATCTGGAGCTTACAGCCCGATGCGGCCACAACGTCACTAACGGCCACGTGGCTAAGATTGCCTCGAACCTCCTCGTAAACTCAGACTGCCACGGCACTGAGTTGATAACGAATGCGCAGGCTGAACAGATCGCACGTGGGGCTGGTTTGAACGAAGACCAAGCGCTGCGCTTAATTCGTCGAAACGCTACGTCTCTTCTCAACAAAATTTTATAGGTTTTCCCAAAACCTTAAATAGTTTGGTATATCATATTTATACGTAACGTTTGAGGTCAGGATTTGAGAAGGGTAGGTACTGTAGTTCACGTATCGAATCACGGCTACATTATTCTTAAAGCTGAAGTCTTCCCAACGATTGATTCTCCGGTAGTAACGAAGCGAATGAAGAGAATTGGCACGGTACATGACGTATTTGGTCCAGTAGCGTCGCCATATGTTTCTGTGAAGCCGTTTAAGAACATTGCTCTCGCTGACTTGCGAGAACTCCGTGGCGAGAAGGTCTACATCTGAGCTCAAAGGTGAATATATGGTTGAAGTAGAAAAAGAGCGGATAATAGAGCGCGCAAAAGCGCGAGAAGTTACGAAAGAGCGCCAGAAAGAGCTTGGAGAGTACGAGGAATCGAAAGCTGTCTGCCCCGAATGCGGTTCGCGACAGCTAGTCCAAGACTACGAAAGAGCGGAGCTTGTGTGCGACAAATGCGGTTTGGTTATTGATGAAGATTTCATGGATATGGGTCCTGAATGGCGGGCATTTGATCACGATCAACGCATGAAAAGGAGCCGTGTGGGAGCTCCTATGACGTATACGATCCACGACAAGGGATTGTCCACGATGATAGACTGGCGAAACAGAGATTCGTACGGTCGATCTATCTCTTCCAAGAACAGGGCGCAACTCTATAGATTACGCAAATGGCAGCGACGAATTCGCGTGTCAAATGCTACCGAAAGAAACTTAGCGTTTGCCTTGTCTGAGCTTGACAGAATGGCGTCAGCGCTTGGATTATCAAGAAATGTGAGGGAAACGGCTGCTGTCGTGTATCGAAAAGCAGTCGACAAGAATCTTATTCGAGGAAGAAGCATCGAAGGCGTTGCGGCTGCGGCGCTATACGCTGCGTGCCGCCAGTGTTCAGTTCCAAGAACTCTCGACGAAATTGCGGAGGTTTCGCGGGTGAGTCGAAAAGAGATCGGAAGAACTTACAGATTCATTTCACGGGAACTTGATCTGAAACTGACCCCGACATCGCCGATAGACTATGTACCGAGATTCTGTTCCGGCCTGAAGCTCAAGGGTGAAGTTCAATCCAAGGCGGTCGAAATTCTGAGACAAGCCGCGGAAAAAGAACTAACGAGCGGGCGAGGCCCGACAGGGGTCGCCGCAGCAGCTATCTACATAGCTTCGGTAATCTGCGGTGACAGGCGTACGCAACGAGAGGTGGCTGACGTTGCCGGTGTAACCGAAGTAACAATTAGAAATCGTTACAAAGAACTAGCGGAGGAGCTGGATATTGAGATCCTATTCTGAGGCAGCTCCTTCCTTGTATTTTTTCTACTAATATCACTGTGGACTTCGGTCTAGCACAACATCTGCGAGAGTTGGCAAATTATTTAAAGCCCGGCATCATTTAGCGTTCGGGGCTCGTAACTCAGGGGTAGAGTGCCACGTTCGCATCTTAGGAGAAAAACGTGGATGCCACGGGTTCGATTCCCGTCGAGTCCATAGTTTCTGAGTCCTTTGCTCTTTTTCCTGTTTTTTGAGTTAGATGGGTGTCTAAGGGGTTCACGTCATGTGCTTTTTCACTATTGCTTTAGCTCGAGCTTCATCGACCCCGCAACAGATAAGATACTTTTCGAATTTTTCGTACAAGGAGAGACCTGAGTCATAAAAACGCACCATGAATTCCTCGTTTTCTAAGAGTTTGGCTGCTGAAGGCTTTTCGTTCTCGCCGCTAAACTTCAAGCTTTCTAAGAAGTTTCGCACGTATCTTTTTTCGAGAGTTTTTATGTGTTCGATAACATAAAGCACGTCTTTCATTTCTTCCTGCAAAGCGTCGACCTGGCTTTGAATGTTCTCTCTCATTATGATGTACGGGCTCATCGCTCTTAGCGAGTTCAAGAGTAGCTCTTCTTCTTTGATTCTATCCTGAATGCTCTTGACAAGTTCGCTGATGTTTTTCTTGTACTTGTCTTTGTTATCGATCAATTGTCTCGAAGCTAACTCGTTGTACAATTCTGGGTCTGGGCGGTCAAGCAGGTCGTTCAGTCCGTGCTTAATCGCGAGTTCCCTGACACCGGTATAAACATAGCGTGCTCCGCCCCTCCTCACCTTCAGGAGTTCGAACCTTTCTCTGTTGAGATTTGTAACGGACCGATCCACGCGCTGAAAAAGGTCCTCAAAATCACTGAGTGCAGCTTGTGCGTAATCATCGTCAATCAATTTGGAAAGAGCCTTTTGGTCGATGAGGTGGACCTTTTGTGCAAGGTTGGCCAAAGCTGTATCAAGCTTGTCGTACTTATAAATGAGTCTCTCCATCTCGCTTTTCGGAACCTGCTCAAAAAGTTGATCGTTCACGGCATCGAGCAAAATCTCGCGTGCCCGAATGCTGCCCAGTTGTTTCAGCTTGGCATAGTCCTCTTCTGAGACTCTAATGTTGAAAATCTTGTCCTTGGCCATTATGTAAAACGTAAAACATTTTGGACTAAATACCTATCGATTTCATCAATTGCTGCGTTCAAATGCTGATAATTGCCAGTGAGTGACAGGTTTTGCTCAGCTCAAACGTTCGCATTGCCTCCGATTCTTTTATATCCTAAGCCTTATGCTACTCATTACAGAGCTTCTTGCGAACGTGCGCAGTCGCTGCGCAGATCTTTTCATAGTCGTCATATCATAAGCCGTACACATTGGTCGCAGTGCGTTTTTGGCCTGCATGCGACCCGTCATGAGGGAATCATTCAATGTTAACTATCGGCGTGGTTGCCATTCAGGGTGCTGTTTCAGAGCATATAACGGCTCTAGAAAAGTCCTCGAAGGATTTGGACTGCAAGATAGTGACCATAAAGCGGGTAGGCGTAGTCCCACAGTGTGACGGTTTGATAATTCCCGGCGGTGAAAGCACCACCATTTCAAGGATATTGCGTTTTGAAGGGATTGATAAGGAGATACTTGAGAACAAGGGCATCCCTATGATGGGGACTTGCGCTGGCTTAATCATCATGTCTGATTACAAAAACGAGCATGTGGAAGGTTTAGGACTTATAGACGTGCAGGTCACGCGAAACGCGTTTGGGAGGCAAGCGCAGTCTTTTCAGGTACCATTGACAGTGACCGTTTTCAATTCTCCGTTTGATGGTATATTTATTCGAGCTCCTGCGATTACACAGGCCGGAGACGCAACTGACATATTAGCTCGTTTCGAGAAGTATGGTGTTGCTGCGCAACAAGGAAACAAGCTGGCACTGGCGTTTCATCCTGAATTAGGCAATGATTTGAGATTCCACAAGTATTTTTTGAGGCTCCTTGATTCTTATAAGTGAGGAACCAAGCTAGCAATCTCGCTCGTATGAAGACCCGGCCTTAAGACGCGTACGATCTTAATGAACGGACTAAGCTATTCCTGCACCTTAAGGGGTAGGGTAGGTCCGAGACGCCATTGCTATCGTTTGCGAGGGCCCTAGCGCGCGGCGCCTGCGGCAATCCTTCTTTTCACTCTTTCAAATGCCAGAACAGCTTTAGCCCTGACATAAAGCTCATCGTCGTGAAAAGCTTCTATCAAAGGTTTTATACTGGTCGCATCACCGACTTTGCCGAGAACTTCGGCTGCGCGCTCACGAACA
>PMMR01000017.1 GCA_003162175.1 Candidatus Methanoflorens crillii
GGTGCCGATTGGCGTTCTTGGCGCGTTTAAAGTGCTCACACAGCCGGCTTTGTTGTTTGGCCAGTTGAAGCGAAACTGAACAGCGGAAGGCAAGCGATGAGGTTGCCGACGTGAACGCCGGTCGAAGCGAGCTCATGCAGCGGGTATGCTCCCCACCTACGGATGGCCGGGGGGCGTTAGGGTGAAGACCGTGATCTCCGGCGGGCAATTGATCCTCATACGGATTATGCTCGTCCCTATTCCACGGTTCGTGTAGTGCGTCATGTCGCCGACGCGATATCGTCCAAGGGGGTACTTTCGAGAGTACAGACCGCGAATTGGAGGCCCTATTCCCGGCACTATCCACTGTCCTCCGTGCGAGTGCCCCGAAATCTGTAAGCTAAATCGCCCTGTACTCGCGCTTACATCCGCGAAATCGGGCTCGTGGGCCAGCAGGATTGCGGGTCCGATGGGCGGGAGCTTCTTCAGCACCTTATCCAACCGGTGTTTACGCGCCGCTACGCTATCAACGCCAGCAACGTGCAACGTCGCTTGTCCCTTGTTCACCGTCATTACGTCGTTGCTTACGTCGATAACGTTGCTTTCCGACAATACGTCGCGAACGGCTGTCGCTCCGACCAGGTGATCGTGGTTGCCGAGCACCGCAACACTGCAGTCTTTCGGCCGCAATTTGTTCAACGAGACGACCATCTGCTGAGACAGTCCGTCAACCTCGTACGAGAAGAGATCGCCTACAATTGCGACTAAGTCAGGATGTTGCTGGTTAATAAGGTCGATCACCTCGTCAAAACGCGGCGCGTTGAGCCATTCATCCAAATGAATGTCTGCAATACTTGCAATCCGGTATCCGCGAAACGCAGGATCGAGGTCGGGTATAGTCACCTCAACGTGGCCGATCTCAAACGCGCTCGGCTCAAATCCGCCTCGGTGCATCTTTTTTAGCAAGCGAATTATCGCCCGTTGTCCCTTGTTACGCCGGCGCAGCACTTCTGAATCGCGTGACTTTTTCATCAGTCGCTCCTTGAGCACAACAACACGCAGTTCGCCGTTTTCTGGTACACTGCCTAAGATAAGAGACAAATGCCGCTGCGCGCCGCTCAAGCGCAGGGGCTGAATTGCTGCAACTGAACGAGTACTTTCAGTAGCGAGATACTTAAGCATTTGGCGATTTTACAGCGTGGCGTCTCTGGCACCATTTCTTGCTCAGATTCTATTTCAATCAGCTGTCAGTATGCAAGTTGGAGCGGCGTAAATCGACGGAAAGGAGCGAGTGCAAGCAAACTTTGTCGCGATAACACGTATTATTATGTGCGGGCTGTTATAGTAAAGGGTCGAGAATGCCAGCCTGGCGGAATGGCTACGCAGCCGCCTGCAGAGCGGCTTATCCCGGTTCGATTCCGGGGACTGGCTCTCATTTTTTGTCCCCTCTGACACCCTCGTTTGTTGTACGTAGGTCAATTCTGGCTGACGCTTCATTTTTCTTATCTTTCGGTAACATCGGTGAGTGCTGCTGACTAGCTTGTGGTTTTTGTCAGATGATGCACAAAGACCAGTGAGTAGTCGCTAGCTGTGCACGCACGGGCAGGCTCTCTCTAAAGGAGCGATAATCGATTAGGTGGCTTCGTGAACAACCCAGAAGCCTGAAAAAATGGGTACCGCTCGTTTTGATCCTTGCTCGCTTTGAGAAATCGTACTCCAGCGTCAGCATTTATTAATATCGTATTCGTGCAAGTCTCAGCGGCAAGCGATGGATGTCATCGCAGTGCACTGACCCTTTGTTATGCGTCATATAGCGATGTCTCCAAATAGTAGCCAGTTTATCAAGCAGAATTTGCCTTTAGAATTATCCGCGAATGGGCGATCGCGATGGTTTGCAGAACCCCCTTTGGATACACAAGCTGAGTGGCGACCGAGTTCGCGATTAAGGGCCACCACTGATCCATAAAATCAGTACTCAAACAACTCACTAGTGCACAATTGTTTTATCGTATTGAACAGAGCGTCCATCGAAGTATTCGTCTTTAAGGGCACATCTTCGTCGAAATGTATGTTTTCCTCAAGCGCGTTCGACCACTGAGAAGCGGTCGAACACATTCCTATGTTTATTGCGTGGTCGATTATAGAGGGAANNCGTCGATATCCGCGAGAATAAGATCCAATTCGTTGCCGATGATTCCCGCGTCGCACGCAACGTCATTCCTCATAAGATCGTACTCTGATTTTACTCTTAGCAGCTCTAAAATCGCATCCAATTGTCCAACGCCTCCGTATATGTCTCTCGGTCTCCAAGTCGAAATGACGGGAAACTGCATGCCGAGCTCTTCGGCTATTCTGCTCGCTCGGCTGAGGTAGTCCGCGCCGCCTTCGCCCCCAACATAAAATGTAATGCCGATGCCGCTGAAAGCAATCAACATAGACTCCGCCCTCAGCGATATGTTTGGCAACATCTGCTCTAGCGCTGGACGTATACCTCCTTTGAACTCTACGCTGGTATTGCACGCCCGGCACGTCGTTACGAGCTTGTCGTCAGGTGAGCTGACCACCTCGACGTCAGCTTTACCATTGCAAGGGCAATGATACCAAATTGGGGTCGCGATCTTCGCAATTGGAGTTTTCTGAGATTCGACCATCAATTTTGCGTACTGATCGAAGTGTTCCAACATGAACGCGATTTCGTCCTTGAACACCTGTTGGCATTGTGAAAACCGCGCGAAAGCAGTTTCATACCCACATTCCTGAATGAGGTACGCGAAGAAAAAGGCATTAAAATCAGCCGCATTAGTACTTCTTTCGTTGGCTCGATCGATCAC
>PMMR01000048.1:0-122500 GCA_003162175.1 Candidatus Methanoflorens crillii
GGCGTAGGATTTGTTCAACTTCTACGTTCTCTATCTTGGAGTTAGTCTCGTTCACGTTCTGCTCTTTTGGTTCCATTGGCTGCTACTGTGCAAAACCTGGGCATCTGGTTACAGGTTGTAATGTGTATAAAGTCTCTGCATGTTGTTATATGTTTACAATCTATACTTAATCGTTGTCATTTTACTTATGTCTAGTACCTCTTTTTCGTTTTTCTTTACAAAATACAAATCTTTGATTAAAAGCACGAGTTTATCTCCACTTCACTGTTGACTATTTTATTATACTTTTATATAAACTAAAACTATTGATAACTTTAAGCAACATTTAAATACTCATACAATAATTATGTTCCGACGCACCCGGATGGAGAAAAGTCTTCTCGATACACAACAACTCTGCGGAAAAAAGCCCCTGCAAGTGATCAGAATACAAGGACGAAAGCCTTCATCAAGAAGCTTAATCGTTCTCGCGTCGGGTGCGCCTCAAACACAGGTGTGATTGATAATGAAAAAAGTGTCGTTGGAGTCGGGGGCCATGGGGAGAAACCAGGTACGCGTCTACAGCACAATGCGCTGTGTAGCCAAGAGACAGGACGATAGGAACATGAACGAAATTGCACATGAAGTAGAGCAGATGGCACATACGATCGCGCAAAACCTTCATACGATCGAACGTCAAAAAGAAGATAAAATCGTATTTAAGAAGGATATCTCGCCTGAATGGATCACAGAAGTCATATACGCGGTTCACACCGCAGAAGGCTTCGAGCTCATGCCGCACGATACGACGTGCGAGTTCATAGACGAGGCAGCGCGCCTGCTTGCAGATTCGAGCGCAGATACGTTCGATGAGCTACTCGATGAGGAACGCAACATAGAAGCGGATGTTTGTGCGTCCGATCTTCTAAGATGGGCGCAGGATAACCCGAAAAGACTATACGAGCATTTAGATAGTTGCGCTATGACGATCGTGCAATGTCTCTCGATCGCACAAGAAGAACATAAACGCGAAATATTTGATATTTTGCTTAATGAACTTCGGTACCGTGCCGAAAAGGCAGCAGAAGAGCGTTTCGAAGGTAGCGCGTGCGAGCTCGTCGAACAGCCCATAGCCGATACGGTCAAAGATGCCGGGCTGATGATCATACGGGCAACGCAAAGAGGGGATCTTGACGAAGGACGTCGTGAGGGTATGATACGATGTCGTTAGTGAAGAGTCAACGTGAACAGACTGACGCGGCTGAAGAGTTGGAAGAACGCGTGGCGCGGCAACGAATAATTGAAGAAACTGACGTGTACAAGATGAAGCCCGGCTCAAAGCAATACTGTAAGCATTCCGCGCGACTACCTGTCATGCTCGTCGCAGAGCGCGCGGCCGATAGGCCCGCACACACTATTCAAGCCTTCCACTGCTTCGACTGCGGGCGGGACATAGCCGAAAAAGAAGAAGAAAAATGAGGTTTGAATATTGATCTATATTGTTTTTATCTCACTCATAACCGGCGCTCTTTGCTTGATTACCGGCGTCAGTCTTACAATCACGGGTGTATCAGATCGGTATATGCTTAATCACACTAGGATTTTCGAGTCCGGTACTCGCATATTTAGAAGCAAACTATGAGGGTTAGTTCTCGGCAAAGTCTGGCGAGCGGATCTCAAGCAGCCGCGGCAGAAGATTGAGGTTTAGATGGCATCAGCAAACCGTTCGAGAGTGATTGGAGTCACCTATCAGGACACTAAGGGTAAAGACGGCGTTCTGCTGAACGACCCTCAAATCAAAGTCAAACTTCTGGATAATGGGGGGCTCACCGGCATCGTATTCAAAGATAAGAAAAACGGTGAAGAGACCTGTTTGAGCGGATTAAACATCACAGGGGTCATCTACCAAGATGAAGACTCCTCTCGTGAGAACATTTTGACNNAAACTGCTGGGCATTACGTACCAAGAGGCCGGCAGCACCGAAGTAAAGCTGCTCGGTGGACCACAGCTTAACGCACGAATCCTTAACGGCTCGAGAATAACGGGCGTGGTTTATCGAGAAGACAAAGGAGTCACTGCAACGTCCTTGCGCGAAGCGGTGTTGACAGGAGTGCTATATAGAGAGCCAGCCTCCAGCGAGGAAGGCATCTTGACTAGTCTGAGGATCATTGGCATCATCTATCGAGATGTCGTGCCCCGGAGTCGCGCGGCACGCCGCGCAACTGAGGTGGAACAGCAGTCAGGAAATGGCTTTCGCAAAGCGGAGCGCATATTGTTGTACCTGTTGCCGATCATTGGCGTTCTTGGTCTCGTCGTGCCAATCGCATTGAAGCAATTCAATATCGCTCTGCTCAGCTCATACATCGCCATTGCGTTAATTGTCGTGCCTGTGGTGTACCTAGTCTACCTTAGGTATCACAGCATTGAGAGGTCGACTACAGACAGTTCGTGAAGGTGTTACTATGAAGGTCTTAAGCGGCGTGAAAATTACAGGCATCATCTATCAGGAAGACGGGACTGATGAAAAAAAGCTCCAGAGCGGGCTGAACATTGACGTCAAACTCTTGACCAATTCGAAAGTGGTTGGTGTCCTGTACCATGACGACAGCGCCGATGAGAGCATTCTGAGCGACTTACAGCTCGACGGCCTCACCTATTGGACGACGAGCGAGGATGACGAACGAATCCTCGAGGCATCGAAAATCATCGCCATACTCTATGGAGATCCGGTCTCTCTCGGCAAGAAATCGCTTTGTGACCAGCGGATCAAAGGCCTGATTTATCAAGACGAGACTTCCGGCGAAACAACGCTCCTCGCAGACTTCAATCACGCGGCGCATATCCTGCCGTGGCAACAGGTCACCGGCATGCTTTGTCGAGGAGAAGGTTCTTCTAAAAAGAAAATCTTCGAAAGTGCAACTCTTAGCGGCTTCTTATATCAAGACCAGGATCGTGAAGACGTAAATCTCATAAGCGGGGTGAGAATATGCGGCGTTCTGTGCGAGCAGGCGCGATATTGAAGACTCCCGTCTACTACTTAGAGGAGCGCGTTAGGAGTCTTGAACTGCACTTTGAAGATAAAGACAATGCCGCTACGAGGGGTACGAAAGTCTACGATGCACGCGGGGCCGATCAACGCGAAGCCAACCTTAAGAAAGAATACTTTGGTGAGGGAGCAGCTGATGATCTGATGAGCAAGGTGAGCGATTGTGACAGTGCAAGCATTCACCTGCTCAAAGGCGCCCTGTCCTGTTGCAGATGGGAAACAAAGTACGCACAGGAGGCATCTTCGTGAAAATTGCCGTTTTTGTTA
Organism: Candidatus Methanoflorens crillii; assembly: GCA_003162175.1. Lineage (GTDB taxonomy): Archaea > Halobacteriota > Bog-38 > Methanoflorentales > Methanoflorentaceae > Methanoflorens > Methanoflorens crillii. Next base: position 3,294 of record PMMR01000048.1, read on the forward strand.
ATACGCCAGCTCAGGTGCATTTCTACAAGAACATCGTGGCCGCGCTTGAGGGAGACGGCAATCAGGTCTTCATACTCGCTCGTGATTGCGGCGAGACCATAGACCTACTAAACGAGCTTGAAATTCCTTTTTTTCTTTTCTCGAGTACGCCCGACTCGAAGTCTGGGAAGAGCACGTCGCTTCCGCACGATGTGGTAAACGCCTTTCGATACCTCAAGGGAAAGAAGATTGACTTGACTACGGGGTGGGGTACCTATTGCACCTTCACGGCGCGTTTGCTCAAGGTTCCCGACGTTACGTTTAATGACAACGAGTGCACGACCAACGCTGCCCTTTACGCGATGCTCAACCTCACGTATCAGTTTACCAATGTTTTTGTGACGCCGTCATCATTTAGACAGGAGTTTGGCCCAAAACAGCTCAAAGTGGAGAGCTACAAGGAGCTCGCGTACCTACACCCCAACTATTTCACGCCTGATCCATCCGTTTTTGATCTCTTGGGCATCTCAAGGAGTCACGACTACAGTGTGCTGCGGTTTAACGCGTTTGACTGCTCGCACGACCTCGGCGTGAGGGGGCTGACCGATTCCGACAAGATCGCGCTCGTGACAGAGCTGAGCGCCTACGGGCGGGTCTTCATTTTGTCAGAAGCCGACGTTCCAAAGCAAATTAGAGAACACGTTCTCAACGTGCCGAATAGGCGAATACACGACGTGCTATACTATGCGTCGTTGTTCATCACCGATACGCAGACTATGGCGACGGAAGCCGCACTTCTAGGCACACCGACAATCCGGAGCGATGCCTTTGTAGGCGACTGCGACGTGGGCGCGTTCATCGAGCTTGAGGGCGAGTTTCAGCTCCTCTTTAACCTAACGACCGCAGCTGAAGTCGCGGCTAAGGCGGCGCAGCTCATTCAGGACCCCCACGCCAAGGATGACTGGCAAAAGAAACGCGATAGATTGCTAGAAAGAAAGCTCGATATGGCGGCATTGATGGTGTCGCTCATTGAAGGTTATCCCGCCAGTGTTGCCCGTTTGAAAGCCGCCTCTGCTTATCGGGGCATCCTTCTGCTTGAATAACGTGTATAATAGGGTGTGATACGCTGCTCGTGGAAATACTAAGCGGCATACCGTCTGACGCGAAAGCAGACCTCCTTATGATCGGTCTTTTTCTACTTTGCGTTGGCGCAGCCGTGGATGTGTGGCAGGTAGGGAGGAGTGTATGACAGCGCGCGATCTCCCTATCTGGTGTTTGGTATGGTACCCGTTGTTTGTCAGAGCCATAGGTCTGCGGCCCGCGACGATGAGTATGCACTCGTAATCGCGGCTGTCGTTATCGTCTCTGCGTTTGGTTCGTCACTCCTTGGCATTTTTGGGTCTGGGAGTGTCGAAGCGTGTCCGCTCCTCCAAGGTGAGCGTTATTTGCTTTATTCGAGACCGTCTGCGCACTCTTTTTTCGGCGCAAGACGTGCGAATGTATATCATAAGCACTGGCTTTATCAATGCCGTGGCTTTGCCACCTTGCCACGTTCATCACGTTCAGCATTGCGTTTCTCGCGTCCTTTGGAAGCGTCGAGGTGGGATACGCGATGGCGCTGAGCTGGGGGCGTCTGAGTCTGCTGATTTTAGGTATGGCAAAGAAGGAGGGACGGATTTTGCAAAAGCGCACTTTTTAGCTAGGAATAAATAAGAAGAGGGCTTTACTTGCAGCAGCGACACAAAAGGGTCTAATCGCATGAGATGGCGAAGTTCGACGAAGGTCGTAGGCGCACTTTATCAGGAGCGCGAAAACGCAAAACTGGAGTTACTGGGCGGTTCACAGATTACGGGTATCACCTATCTTGAAAAAGAATCAGACGAAGTTAAGCTCTTAAGCGCTTCAAAATTCGACGTGAATATCTTGCGCGACACGACGGCTACTGGCGTGCTCTATCGAGATCAATCGGCAGCCGACGTGCAACTTTTGGCGGGGTCGAAGATCGTCGGCGTTCTGTATGGGGTGACGAGTGTGCCCGGCCTCAAGCTCGTGCGCGTAGCGCATACGGCGCTGAAACTCGTCAGCGGACAAGCGGTCAAAGGCCTCCTTTATCTGCAGCACGGTGACGCTGATGTCAAGCTTTTGAGTGACGTGAGCGATCTGTCGATTACAGCCGCGGCACTGTTGATCGGCGTGCTTCACCAAGAAAGCCAGATGGGCGCTCTGCGTCTAGTGAGCGGACAAGCGGTCAAAGGCCTCCTTTATCTGCAGCACGGTGACGCCGATGTCAAGCTTTTGAGTGACGTGAGCGATCTTTCGACTACAGCTGGGGCACAGCTTGTAGGTTTTCTCTATCGTGATGAGGCTTTGAGCCAATGAAACTTCCAAAAGATTCGTCTGTAATCACCGGAGTCCTCTACCAACACAGGGATTCGATGGATACGCAGCTTTTAGGCGGGCTTGCGATTGGCGTCAAGTTGTTCGACGGGGTGCCGATCACCGGTTTCACGTACTGCGAAGAGAACTCGATAGAGGACAAGCTTGTAAGCGGATCGCGGATTACGGGGATCGTGTACCGACACGAGACATCTATCGATGACCGAATCCTCAGAAGTGCGAAAATAAAAGGCGTGATATTTGAAAAGAGGGAGAAATCTCAGGAGGACACAGCGCGCGAATCACCAAACGTCGATCCTGCCCGAGAAACTCCGCGGTCGCCTCAGCAAGGGCTCCCCGACGGGTCGCAGATTGTTGGTATGATCTATCGCGAAAAGAGCACAGCTGAGGAACAGCTCACTACTGGAGCAAGAGTCGACATGCAGATTCTTAACGTAGCGTCCATTGCGGGCATCATCTATGAAGGACCAGAGGGAGAGAGTATCAAGCAGCTGACCGGGTCGAACATCACTGGCCTGCTATTTCAGCAGCAGAACTCCAATACCGAAACGCTCGTAGGCGATATGGCAGTTTTGGGGTTCATGTACCAAGAGAAAGATGCCATTCTTGAACGACTTGCAAACAGCTCGCATAACGGCATCTCGATGGCAGAGAGTGTTATTCTGTACATACTGCTCATTGTTGGCATTTTGGGTCTTCTGCTTCCGGCGGTGCGTAAGGAAACCGATTTCTCAGCCTTGAATTCTCTCGCGCTCCCATCGGCAGTCGTGACCACTATTTTTGTCCTTATGGTGGTAGTCCCCCTTGTCCTCCTCGTTTATAGGAGGTACAGACGCTCCCGCACCATTACGAACTGAACCGCTGCACCGAGCGCACCAGAACCGCGTGCGTGACGGTTAGTTTTTTTGTGTTAAACAATCGAGGTTTTACTTCTGGCCTCCGTCGCTATCCGAGCAGCAAGTTGCTTGCCTACTTCAAAGTATTCTACAAGCTCATTTTCTGATGGGACGTAATATGCTTCCAGATCTTGGAGCACCTCAAAGCCACAGGCTGAAATGGCGTCTGCGAGCTTCTTAGTTCCGCCGCCTCGCCACCCCATAGAGCCAAACGTAACGGCGAGCTTCTTTTGGCCAGTCTTGTCAAATCGCAGCCCTCGAAGATAGCACACGATATCCCCGATGCTCGGGAACGGCTCGTTGTGCATTGTCGGAACGCCGAAGAGGACGAGCTTGCTGTCAAGGATATCCTTGACAATCTCGCTTCGTTCGTCGGTGTGCAAGAAGTACACCGCGACGTCAACCCCCTCGGCAATGAGTCCCTCGGCGAGTGCGTGTGCCATCTTTTGGGTCGAGTAATGCATGGTGTCGTACACGATCGTGGCCTTGTTCTTCGCTTTTCCTGTTGCCCAGNNTTGAGCACTAACTGGGACAGCGGCGTAATGAGGTTGGCATAAAACTTTTGTGCGGCCTGCATTAGTACGTATTCTGGAATGTCAGCGTCATATCGTTGCGCCACGCAGAGGTGCTGGCCAAAGGCATCGTTCGAGAACAAGATCCCTTCCTCTTTCAGGAAAGTGAACATGCTGTCCGGCCAATGGAGCAATGGTGCCTCTAGGAATGTGCACGTCTTTCCCCCGAGCGCGAGCTCCTGGCCTGTTTTGATTGTGGTGAAAGGAGCTTCCTCCAGTGCGGGGTAGTGCTTCTTAATTCCCGTAACGGCAGCTTCCGTGCAGTAAATGGGCGCAGCGGGAAACTTGCGGTGAATCTCGGACAACGCCCCGCTATGATCGAGCTCGATATGGTTCTGAATGACCACGTCGATTGAGAGCGGCCGCCCCTCCTTTTCGCACGCATCTCGAATCCGTGCCCACATCTGCACTGATGTGCCTGGGTACGTGTTGTCTATAAGAGCGGTGTGATCCTCACCGAAGATGAGATATGCGTTATACGTCGTGCCGTGCAGCGTATATCCGTGGTATGCCCGTAACTCCCAGTCTAACACGCCTACCCAGTATACGCGGTCAGCAATTTGAACAGCATCAGCTTTCATGTTTTCACCTGCTGTATTAACATGAAATGCTCCATTATTAGTGCTTCGCTGCGCGTTTGCGAGTCAATGCAACGTAGTCGCGCGCAAAAGCATGTTTTTTTATATTGCGAGCCAATAGTGTTGACAGCATATCTGCGATTTCTGAGATACTTAAAGCACGATAGCAAGCGAATTTCTATCGATTTGAAGGTGCTGGGCATGGGAGCCACTATAATTGTCGGCGGGTTCTTTGGAGACGAAGGAAAAGGTAAGATCGTCGCGCACGTCGCATTTGCAGACAAACCCGCGATTATTGCCCGCGGCGGAGTTGGCCCCAACGCAGGCCACACGATAGAGGTGGGCAGACGAAAGTTCGGTGTGCGCATGATACCCTCGGGCTTCGTGTATCCGGATGCGCGACTGCTCATCGGCGCGGGGGTGCTTGTTGATCCACGAGTGCTCCTTAGCGAAGCGGGTCTGCTCAAGGTGACAAAGCGGGTCGGTGTGGATTATCGCTGCGCGATAATCGAAACAAAACACATCGAAACAGATAAGCTTGATCCGTACCTTTCACAAACGATCGGGTCAACCGGAACTGGCTGTGGCCCGGCTGCAGCTGATCGCGCGAAAAGGACAACGGCACAAGCACGGGAGGTGGCGGAACTCTCGCCTTTTTTGACGGATGCGGCGGCTGAGGTAAACAAAGCGCTTGAGGCGGGGAAAAACGTGATTTTAGAGGGTTCGCAGGGATTCGGCATCTCTCTCTTCTACGGGACGTTCCCCTACGTAACATCAAAAGATACGACCGCTTCTCAAATTGCTGCCGATATCGGCGTCGGACCGACGCGTATAACTGAGACGATCGTGGTCTTCAAGACATTTCCGACACGCGTCGGAGCGGGGCCCTTTGACACACAAATGAGCGAAGACGATGCAAAAAAGCTAAACATTGAAGAATTTGGTACCGTTACCGGGCGGCAACGGCGCATTGGTTGGTGGGACCCCACCATGGCAAAATACTCTGCAATGATAAACGGAGCCACGCAAGTGGCGATAACAGGGCTGGACAAGCTTGACCCCTCCGTTAAGGGAGCGAACCAGTACGATGAGTTGTCCGCAAGGGTAAAGACGTTCCTGCGCGAAGCTGAAACGGCAGTAGGCGTTCCGTTCACACTGCTCTCAACAGGACCAGAGCTAACAGAGATAGTTGATTTACGAGAGGAGAAACTCGAACGCGCGTAATTGTGTGCAGCGCATCAATAGGCGGCTGAAATGAAGCGGGAGTTACTGAAAATATTGTGCTGTCCTGTCTGCAAAGGCCCGCTCGCACTAGAGGTCGAGTGCGAAGAGGCAGGGGAGATTATTAAAGGCACGCTCTATTGCAAGGCGTGCGGCGTGTACTATCCAATAGATGAGCGAATTCCTAACTTGCTTCCGCCTGAAATGAGGTGAATTGTGCAGAGCGTATATATAAACCGAAAAGGACTGCAATCTGTCGAAATCGAGGAACCCATAATTCGACTTCCGCTCAGGCCAGGTGGCAAGGCGACTCTCGATATCGACGTGATCAATTACGAAGCTCCGACACATATTTATCTCTCATCGCGTGGCGCGATCAAAGACAAAGTAACTTTCAACCGCAATAACCCGTACGTCGATGGCGAAGAACTACTTACCATCACGGTCGCAAATCCCCCAGGTCAGCAGGAGCTTTATGAGGGTGAGGTAAGTATCTCAACCGGGTACGGTTCACGGGAGGGGAGCTTCATACTGCAAATCGGACAACTGGAAAACGAGCCGCCGCCTGATGCTATTGAGGTTGACGAGGCCCTCTCGCGCATGGATTATCGAAGCAAGGCGCGTCCCGCTAGGGTTTGGCAACCTTCAGTGCAGTTTCGGTGGCCGCAGCTTCGTGTCGACGCAACGAGAATCAGAAGAATGAGGAATCTTCCTTATATTCTGCTTGCGATCGGTGTGATTATTGCGCTGATATTGCTAGCCGCAGGCGGCATCAGTTACGGCGTGGCGATCCTTGGCTTTATCGTAGTCGTCGTTTTGGCGTACTACACGTGGAGATTATTAGACTAAAAGGGCGCAAGCGGGGGCCACGTAACGCTGCACCGGCACTGTGCGTGCAGCTATTACGTTATTTGCTGTCATCGCGAAAAGCATTCTGAAATCAGGCTACGCCTTAGTCTTGAGTATAAATAGCTTTTCGGCAGCATATTAGAACGATAACATCATCATTGGCATTGTGGAGGGGTAGAAGGATGCGATACGTCGTCGTCACTGGCGGGGTCATGAGTGGCCTCGGGAAGGGTATCACAGCCGCCTCAGCAGGCAGACTTCTCATCAACCGCGGGCACAACGTAACGGCGATCAAAATTGACCCGTACATCAACATCGACGCCGGAACCATGAATCCCTTCCAACACGGTGAGGTATTCGTCCTCAAGGACGGAGCTGAAGTTGACCTTGATCTGGGAAACTACGAACGATTCCTCGACGTTGAACTCACAGGCGATCATAATATTACGACAGGTAAGATCTACAAGTCGGTCATCGAAAAAGAGCGGCGAGGGGACTACTTGGGAAAGACTGTGCAGATTATTCCTCACATAACCGATGAAATAAAGACCAGCATCAGGACCGTGGCCGATCAGGCAAAGGCTGATGTATGCGTTGTGGAGGTCGGTGGTACCGTCGGCGACATAGAGAGCATGCCCTTCTTGGAAGCCGTGCGACAAATGCACAGCGAAGAAGACCACTTCGTCCTGCTCCACGTAACGCTCGTGCCAGAGGACATGACCGGCGATCACAAAACGAAGCCCACCCAGCACTCGGTAAAGAGCCTAAGAGAGCTTGGACTCAGTCCTGACGTCATAGTTGGCCGAGGGAAAACGCCGCTGGGCAAAGACGCTCGCGCCAAGATCTCACTTTTCTGCGACGTGCCACTAAACGCCGTCATCAGCGCGCACGATGTACCTGACATCTATCAAGTGCCGTCGATGCTTGAGCTTGAGGGCTTAGGCGACTACCTCGTAGAAAAACTCGCCCTCGAAAGGAACGCGGCCATACCTTGGGATGTGATGAAAAACCCGCCTATTTCGCGATCAGTTGCCATCGTCGGCAAATATATGTTTGAAGATGCGTACTTCAGCATCAAAGAGGCCATAAAGCACGCCGCAAGCGCTCTTGGAGGGGGCATTGACGTCAAGCTCGTCGATGCAGAAGACCCGCACGCCCTCGAGACGCTGAAGGCGGTGCACGGTATTTTGGTTGCACACGGGTTTGGCCCTCGGGGAAGTGAAGGGAAGATCGACGCCATTCGTTTCGCGCGCGAAAATGACGTCCCTTTCTTAGGAATCTGTTTTGGCTTCCAATTGGCCGTCGTCGAGTTTTGCCGTAACGTTCTGGGGCTCGAGGCAACGAGCGCTGAGTTGGATCCCACAGGCGTCCACGTCATCGATGTACTGCCCGAACAGCTTGACGTCGATCACATGGGAGGCACCATGCGACTAGGTAACTACGAAATCGCCCTCTCGCCAGGGACGCGCGCGCATGCGATGTACCAAAGTGCGCTCGTGACTGAACGGCACAGACATCGGTTCGAAGTGAATCCTGAGTACATTGAGCGCATCGAGCAAGACGGAATGGTGTTTTCAGGGAAAGCTCGAGACGGCATCAGAATGGAGATTGCAGAGATTCAGACGAAGAGATTCTTCTTGGGGACGCAGTTCCACCCCGAGTTTAAGTCGCGACCGGGAAGGCCGTCCCCGCCGTTTCTTGAATTTGTGCGATCCGTCCTCCGCATGAACACGAGCACGTGAGCTCACTTGACCTCGCTGCTGAACGTTGAACAAAAGAAACGATTGGACTTATGGTAAATAGTCAGGAGTTTATTGAAGGCGCAATCGCAGAGATCAAGAGAGAAGTGGGAAATCATCGAGCGATCATCGCTCTCTCTGGCGGCGTCGATAGCTCGGTTTGCGCAGCTCTCGCGCACCAGGCGCTGGGGGCTAACCTGTATCCTGTGTACGTCGACACAGGACTCATGCGCAAGGGGGAAACTGAAAACATCAAGCAGGCTTTTCGTCATATGCCGTTGACGATAATCGATGCAACAGCGCGATTTATTAACGCGCTCGACGGAGTTGCGGATCCCGAAGAGAAGCGAAAGGTAACAGGCGAGACGTTTATCCGCATATTCGAGGAAGTGGCGAGGCAGAAGCAAGTAGAGTACCTATTACAAGGTACGATCTATCCAGACATTATCGAATCTGAGGGGCAGATAAAGTCGCACCACAACGTCGGTGGCCTCCCCTCGGAGATTGCGTTCCACGGGGTCGTTGAGCCCCTCAAGTACCTGTACAAGGATGAAGTCCGCGAAATCGCGCGGGCCCTTAAGTTGCCGTCTGAGCTCAGTGAGCGTATGCCGTTTCCAGGACCCGGGCTCGCGGTGCGCATTATCGGCGAGGTAACCGAGGAAAAGCTCCACGTTATCCGCGAGGCGAATGCAATTGTAGAGCAAGAGATCTTGCGGTACAAACCGTGGCAGACTTTTGCGGCGCTTTTAGAGAAAGGAACCGGCGTCAAGGGCGACGTGCGTGTGCACGGCTGGATAATCGCAGTGCGCGCTGTTCAATCGCGAGACGGCATGACTGCCGACGTGCTTGAAATGTCTTATGACGTACTTCGCAGAATTGCTTCGCGCATTACGAGCGAAATACCGGACGTCACGCGTGTGGTCTACGATATTACGCCGAAGCCGCCCGCCACCATCGAATTTGAATAGGTAGGCAACGTCTTGTGCGGAAAAATGGTCTCTTAAAATTGCACTGCCAGGCGTGGACGTGCGCTGGCACTGCTGTAGGACGAGGTAAGAAATGCGCGTATCCGAAAAAGAAAAGGTAGTCGCTCAAGAATTGCAGCACTATATGCCGGTGTTCACGCGTCAGCCGCTGGTGATTGACCACGGCAGAGGGGCGATCGTTACGGATACCGATGGGAANNGCGCAAGCAGAGAAGCTCATCCACACCTCAAATTTATATTACACCGAACTGCAGGCGCGCTTAGCCGAGCGCATGACAAAGCTGACCGGCATGGAGCGCCTCTACCTGACGAACTCCGGAGCTGAATCAAACGAAGCCGCGATGAAGCTCGTGAGGAAGGTAACCGGCAAGAAAGGATTCGTTTCGACTAAAAACGCATTCCACGGACGAACTATGGGTTCACTCAGCGTGACGTGGAAAGAGGCACTTCGAAAACCGTTTGAGCCCCTTATTGATGGCGTCACTTTTGTCGATTATGGTGACGTGCGCGCAATCGCCCGAGCGGTCACGGCGGATACCGCTGCTGTCATCGTGGAACCGATTCAAGGAGAAGGCGGGGTTATTGTGCCTCCGGACGAATACCTCGCAGGAGTCCGCGAACTCTGCACAGAGCAGGGCATACTGATGATCGCGGACGAGGTGCAAACCGGCTTCGGTAGGACAGGGAAATGGTTCGCGTGCGAGCATGCTGGCGTCGTTCCGGACGTGATGACGTTGGCTAAGGGTATGGGCGGCGGCTTTCCCGTAGGCGCAATGATGTCGCGGGAACCATTTAAGTTCGCTCCAGGCGATCACGGGGGGACGCAGAGTGGCAATCCACTTGCGTGCGCTGCGGCTCTTGCTACGATCGACGTGATCGAAAGCGAATCTCTCGTCGAGCAGTCGCGATACAAGGGTGAGCTGCTCAAAAAACTGCTAGGTGAGCTCGAATCGAACTATACTGTTGACATACGGGGTAAAGGACTTATGGTCGCCTATGAGTCGTCGCTTCCGGTGCCTCCTATCGTCGACTATGCCAGAGCGAATGGAGTACTGCTAAATAACACCTCAGAAAACGTTTTAAGATTCGTGCCCCCTCTGGTCATCACAAAAGAGCAAATTGCAACGGCTATTGCAGTGGTTGAACGTGCCATCAACGTATATTCCAGGTAGGTCTGCCGAAGACGTAGCTGAAGCGTATGGCATCAGTCTCGACCAGGTGATCAAACTCGGATCAAACGAAAACGCCCTAGGACCGAGCCCGCGAGCAGTTGAAGCGATTAAGCAGTACATCAACGAAATAAGCATTTATCCCTCTCCTGGGTACGTCGAACTCAAGGACGCCATCGCGCGCTACACTGGAGTTTCAGCGGAGCGTGTGATTGTCGGTAACGGATCGGACGATCTCCTCAACACTCTCGTGCGTTACGTCCTAGTGCCCGGTGATCAGGCGATTATTCCTATCCCCACCTACTCGTACTACGAAATAATCGTTGAGGCGGGACATGGCACGTGCGTCTACGTCAAGCGTGCGGGCGATTTTTCAATCGACGTTGACGGTGTAATCGAAGCAATCACCGACAAAACCAAGCTTATCTTCATCTGCGCTCCCAACAATCCGACGGGAAACGCAATCAAGAAAGAAGCGCTGAGGTACTTGTTACGATCGACAGAAGCGCTAGTCGTGCTGGACGAAGCTTACGCCGAATTCGCATCGCAAAGCCACATTGAGCTCGTAAGTCACTTTGATAACCTGGTGGTCTCTAGAACGTTTTCAAAAGCTTTTGGATTGGCCGGGCTGCGCCTCGGCTATGCGGTGATCGCAGAGGAGCTTGCGCGTTCGTACGAGAGACTCATGCTTGCCTTTTCCGTGAATCAATTGGCTGTCAAGGGGGGTATTGCAGCGCTTTCAGACCGCACCTTTCTGGACAAGACCGTGTCGATGGTGGCGCAGGGACGTAAGTACCTACGCGACAAGCTCCCCTTGAGGACGTACCCAACGGAAGCGAACTTTGTCTTCGTTGACACCGCGCCACACACCTCGCGCGAAGTATCGGAATACCTGCTGCGTAAGGGTATAATTGTTCGAAGCTGCGAGACGTTTCGTGGATGCTCTAATACCCACATTCGAATCACCGTCGGCCTGCCGTGGCAAAATGCGGCGCTTCTCAGTGCCATCAACGAATTTCTGTCCACGAACTAACCTCTTTTAGTCCTATGAAAATTGCTCTCACGGGAACTCCCGGCACCGGCAAAACCACAATTGGCAAGATTCTCCGTGACCGCTATGGCCTCAAGGTGGTGGACTTAAATGAGGTGATTCGAGCTCACCAGTACTACGCAGGGTGGGATGAAAACCGTGACTGTATGATAGTTGATCTCGAGGCTCTGAAAGCGCACCCGTTTTCAGAAGATCTCGTGCTTGAGGGGCACCTCTCCCATAACCTTCTAGTCGACCGTGTCATCGTCCTCCGGACTAACCCGGTCGCGCTTCGAAGGCGCCTACAGCAGAAGGCTTTTTCAGACAAAAAGATAAACGAAAATGTCGAAGCAGAAATCCTTGATGTCATCTTGGTTGAGGCCTTCGCGCAGCACGGTAACAATGTGTACGAAGTAGATTCAACAGGTAATCCGAGTGAATCGGCACAGCTCGTCTGGGAAATCACACAAGGACACAGGCTCGAGCGATTCGCCGCTGGCCAATGCGACTGGACTGTCTATTTGAATGACGCTTGATACATACCGCGGAAGAATAGGGCGGATCTTAAATCCGATCGCGCTAGCGCTTTACAGGCACGGCGTAAGTGCAAACCAGCTGAGCGTCCTGTCCCTCGTTTCTGCAGTCGTCGCTGGCGTTGCGTTCTACGCGCAACTGCTTGCATTCGCGATATTAGCCGTTGCCTGCAACGCACTCTTTGACGCCTTAGATGGGTGCTTGGCGCGAAGTTCTAGCAGCGAATCGATGCAAGGTGACCTAATCGACCACGTCATTGACCGCTATTCTGATATTTTCATATTCGCTGGTATTACGCTCGGTGGGTACGTCGCTTGGCAGATTGGGCTGCTCGCCATAGTAGGCGTTCTTATGACGAGTTACCTGGGGACTCAAGCGCAAGCACTTGGCGTTGGCCGGAATTATCGGGGTTTGCTCGGAAGAGCAGACAGGCTTGCCCTAATTTTCTTTGTCGCGTTGCTCAGCCTCATATTCCCGGAAAACGTCATCTGGTTCCCGTTGCTCGGCTGGTTGATGGTTTTTGTGGCCTTCGCCAGCAATTTCACAGCGCTGCAACGATTCTATCTCGCGTATCACCAGCTGTAGAGGAAAAACGCGGAGCAAGCGCTTTGTGTTGCATAACTAGAAAATGCTGAATCGCACGCCCCTACGCGTCAACTCTTGCCCGGTAGACTATAGCCCTCGCTAATGACGAACGATTCAGAGAACGGCGAATGCCGCTCGCTTATGCGAACATTGACCCCAGCTGCTGCGCCTCGACGTTAGGCATGCCCATCACTTTACGCACGGCATCGTCAAAATCGGCAGAGGTCACTGACTCGCGCTCCGCGCGAATGGCAAACATGCCGGCTTCCATCGCAATTGCTTTTATGTCAGCACCACTTGCGCCTTCAGTGAGCTTGGCAATCTTCCCGGCGTCAATCTCGTGAGCCAGGTTCATGCCAGACGTGTGGATCTTGACAATTTCAACGCGGGCTTCGTAAGTTGGGAGTGGTATGTCGATAAGCCGATCAAAGCGGCCTGGCCGGAGCAACGCAGGGTCGAGTATGTCACTCCTATTTGTCGCACCGATGATCTTGACGTCGCCGCGATTTTCAAATCCGTCCATCTCGGCGAGGAGCTGCATGAGCGTCCGTTGGACTTCACGATCTCCCGAAGTTGCGCTGTCCAAGCGCTTCGCTCCTATCGCATCGAGTTCGTCAATGAAAATAATGCTGGGAGCCTTGTCCCGGGCCATTTCAAATAGCTCTCGAACGAGTCGAGCGCCTTCGCCGATGTACTTTTGAACGAGCTCACTGCCTACGATTCGTATAAAAACCGATTCGGTCTCTTTTGCTACTGCCTTTGCCAGAAGGGTTTTTCCTGTCCCTGGAGGGCCGTAGAGAAGCACCCCTTTGGGCGGTTCTATGCCTACTCGCTGAAATAGCTCAGGCTTTAATAGTGGGAGCTCTACCGTTTCGCGCAGCTCTTGAATCTGACCGTCAAGGCCTCCGATGTCATCGTAGCTCACGGTGGGGGTCTCGATGATTTCCATCCCATACACCGTGGGATCCTTCGAAGGTGGTAAAGCGCCGACGATAGCGAGGGATTGTTGGTTTAGCGCGACTCGGGCGCCCGATATGAGTTCCTGTTCGATGAACTGCGAGGCGTTGACCACGAACTTTGGACCCGTTGAACTCTTGATCACGACTCTATTGTCTTCAAGCACGTCAAGGACGGTCCCTACGAGTAATGGTGGTCCTTTGAGTCGTTCAAGCTCACTTCTGAGTTTTCGGACTTCGCGCTCGTAGCGTACTTTCTGATTCTCGGCGGATCTCTTCTCGTTTTCGACCTTGCGATTGGCATCGCGGAGCTTGAGATTACGCTCTTCCAGTTGACGAACGCGATCCAAGAGGTATTCAGAAAAATCGTTCCCCTTCTTTTCGCTTTCGTCAAATGAGTCTTCCACTGTCGTCTCCTCCGCATGGTATTTAACAATGCATGCTATATATCCTTTTTTCGAGGAAAGCCATGCAGTGCGAATTATGCGGGAAAGAAATCCAAGGAAAGCCTAAACGCGTTGTAGTCGAGGGAGCACAGCTCGAAACGTGCGCCGCTTGCGCAGGTCTTGGTACAGAAATCCACCCCCCTCAAACGTTGCGCGGACCCGCGAGTAAAGTCGCCGCACACGTCCGCACCCGGTACCGGGATATTTATCGCCAAATGGAGGGCGAACTTGATCCCGATTTCGATCATATCGTGAAGTACGCCCGTCAAAAAAGTGGACTAACCCAGGAGCAACTGGCGGCTAAAATAATGGAAAAGGCGCTCATCATAAAGAAAATTGAGCGAAAGGAATTGACTCCTGACGATAAGCTGCGAAAGAAACTCGAAAAGGCGCTGAATGTAAGCCTCATCATCGACATCGGCGGGGAGAAAGCGCAGAAAGGCAGGCCGTCCGAAAACTTGACCTTCGGAGACGTGGCCATCGTCAAGCGGCGGCGTTGAAGGCGCTGCCTTTTTGCAGACAGCTATTTGCCGAGGGGCGTACGGTGGCTATTATCAAGGTGACTAGAAGTGTGCAGGGCGCTGCTAACGCTATCAAGGCCCGTAGGGTCGTAGCCTACCCGACCGAGACCGTCTACGGAGTTGGTGCGCTCGCCCTGCAAGAATCAACCGTGAGGAAAGTGATCGCGCTGAAACAGATGGCTTCAAAGCCTATCTCGCTTGCAGTTTCTCGCTTCGACATGATAGAAGCTGTTGCGCATATCGACGACGCCCCCCTCCTCCAGACGCTATTGCCCGGGCCAGTAACCGTGCTGTTGCGAAAGAAGGACGTCGTTCCTGATGTCCTCACGGCCGGTGCGAACCTCGTTGGTATTCGGTTTCCGTCGCACGTTGTTACTCGAGCACTGATTGACTCTGTAGGGGCTCCCATCACCTCGACCAGCGCTAACGTGACCGGCGCGCCTCCAGCAATGTGCGCAGAAGACGTAAAGATCGGCGTCGATTGCGTGCTTCAAGGGGGAAAAGCCACGTTGGGTCCTTCGACTGTCGTCGATCTCGTCAATTATGTGGTGGTGCGCCGAGGTGCGGGCTTCGACACCTTGTATGACAGAACTGGGATTCTACCTCGAGGCGGGGAGCAAACCTGACCGGGCGTCAAGAGTTCTTCCTTTTTGCCAACAGCATCCACGCGCGCTTTATTTTGGCCGTGTCTGCAGGGCGATGCTTCGTGAAGAAGGCGAAAAAGTACGAGGTTTCGTCCATAGAACACACGTTAAATGCCAGAAATGGGCAGCACGTGGCTAGTTTCGGCAGCAGACGTGACTCGCGACTTTCATGAACACTCATAGATCGTGTCTATTTCACAGGGTCTTGCACAGCCGGGGTGGCTAAGTGCTAAGAGCGCGAAACTTAATGATGGTGCAATGACAACACGATTGCGAGATGATGTTGCAGGAACCAGTTAGAATAAGAGATTTTGTAATAACCAAAAATAATTGGATTTACGCGGTCGTTTCATACGACAATGGGCCACATATCTGCGGCTTCTTACGCTACATTCCGGACAAAAATGGCGACAGAGTGAGTCGGGACGGTGCGCGATTTCGCAAAGTTGGCTTCGAAGAAGCACGGCAGCTGATGCATAAGTCTGTTCACTATCGAGGTGGGCTCTGTGCCATTCCCAGCGAGGACATTGCGCAGCTTAAGCGCCCTCGGCAGTGCGTGGAACGCTGCGATGATGCTGACGTTTCGTCTATCGTGGATTTTTTTGAGAGCAGTGGCATCAGTCGGCGCCATATGGGCGTTACAGGTTCTCGACTTGTTGGGCTTGCAACTGACTCGTCTGACATTGATTTTGTTCTTTACGGGAGGCCGAGCTTTGAACGCGGGCGAGACGCTCTGCGCGACGCGGTAGAATCCGGATTGTTGCCCGAGATTGATACTGGTATGTGGCGGCGGATATTCCGAAAGCGCACTCCGGAACTGACGTTCGCAGAGTTTGTTCTGCACGAGAAAAGAAAATGGAACCGCGGGTCAATGGGGGCAACATACTTTGATCTGCTATTCGTAAGGGACTTTGATGAGATAACCATTGAGCCTCGAGGAACGGATGATGGATTTGCGACTGTCCGCGCTACGGTGACGAATGCTACCTATGCATTTGACAGCCCTGCTATTTACGAAATAGAGCACGAGACCGTCAACAAGGTGCTCTCATACACCCACACCTACGCGGGCCAAGCAGATGAAGGTGAAGTGATCGAAGCGCGAGGAATCTGCAATGAGGCTGGACATACGCGCTTGATCGTCGGAACCTCGCGGGCGGCCCGAGGGGAATGGATCAAAAGCTGCACATTGCTATCGCACAGCGGGACACAACCAGGTTGAGATTCGTCCGCGGGTCGACTTGGCGAAAATACGATGTTTATGCCATTACCGTCCATTCAAATCGGGCGTCGTTAGCGCGTGGCATCCGAGCATACGGGGAGAAAAGCGTCTCTATACCCAATTGCGGCCAGCGGATTAGTATGTGCCCTCCGTATGTGACAAGTTGTGCACGCGTTAATAGATGTGAGAAGGGGCGGGCTCAGGCCGGTCGCGACTTGCGGTGAAGTAAGTGGAAGTGCGGATTAAATACGACAAAGGCACGCTGCTGATTAGCGGCGACGCGCGAGTCCCGAGCTCCCACTGGGACGCGCGCTCAGGCGCGTACAGAGCACTGGCGTTGGACTATGCGGATATCACCGATTATCTCGAGAGCAGTCACATCAACTATGTAGATGAAGCGCTTGAGTTGCTCCCGGTCCCGCGCCTGCAGTTCCACGCCTCGTTGCGGGACTACCAAACAGACGCGTTGGACTCGTGGATCCAAGCGGGAAAGCGAGGCACGGTTGTCTTGCCGACCGGTGCTGGAAAAACCATTGTTGCCGTCGGAGCAATTGGCACGCTGCAAACGCCTTCCCTAGTCGTTGTTCCCACGCTCGATCTAGTGGAGCAGTGGCGTCGTGTGCTCGCGGCCGAATTTGCGATCGAGATAGGGACGTACGGGGGCGGCGAAAACGTGCTCAAACCGCTCACGGTATCGACGTACGACTCGGCATATTTGCGCGCCGCGGAGCTCGGCAATCGATTTGGGCTCGTCATATTCGACGAGGTCCATCACCTGCCCGCGCCGGGCTATCGGCACATCGCTGAAATGTTTCTGTCGAGAGCGCGGCTAGGACTTACGGCAACGTATGAACGTGAAGACGGACTGCACAGCGAGCTCCAACGTCTTATTGGCGGCAAGGTTTATGAGCTGACCGTGCAGGATCTTGCCGAGGAGCACCTTTCTGGCTACGACGTCGCGCATCTTTTTGTCGACTTGACGCCTGATGAAGCTGAGGAGTACGCGCGGATGCATGGTGCATTTACTGACTTCCTCGCGCGCCGCAATATTCCGATGCGAGGGCCGGACGACTTCTCGCGGTTCATCATGCGAAGCGCGCGAGATCCAGAGGCGCGAAAGGCGCTTCTGGCTCGAAATCGGGCGTTGGATATCGCTTTGAACTCGCGAGCGAAGATCGAGGCGCTCAAAGAGCTCCTTCTTGAACATCCTCTTGATCAGACGATCATCTTCACACAACACAATAAGCTCGTGGACCGCATTGCGCGTACGTTATTAATTCCTGCAATCACGCACACGACGTCTAAGGACGAGCGCAGGGAGATCTTTGACAACTTTCACGATGGCGTGTACCGTGTGATAGTCACGTCCAAAGTGCTTGACGAGGGCGTGGACGTTCCCGACGCCGCGCAAGCAATCATACTGAGCGGAACCGGCAGCTCTCGAGAATTCATTCAGCGCCTCGGGCGCGTGCTGCGAAAGCGAGAGGGAAAGCGCGCGAGACTCACTGAAATCGTGACACGTGACACGACCGAAACAAAAATAAGTCGCCGTCGGAAGCGAAAATTGAGGAACGCAGAGCGTGCTGCCTAGCAATCTTCTCATCGCTCGTTCTCGCTCGGGGAAAATAAAACCAGTGTACGCGCCGCTCGAAGAGCGTTACCTGGAGTTGGCATCGCGTTTGATCGAAACCTATGAAGCACACGTGGGCAAACGCCAGGGCGAGCTAGTAAGGCACCGTCAGCAGTTCGAGGACGGCGGCTTTGATTACCGACTGGTGAGAGGGTTAATCGCGTTGCTCGACCGATCAGCAGTCTTCGAACCGCGAAGCCATATTGCTCCCAAAAAAGCGCGCCGTGAAGTCTTCACTGAGGCAAATCGTTATGCGCTTGTCGAGACGAACGAAACGAAAAGAGAGGTGATCGCGCAGGCAGCCTCTCGACTCGGCATCTCACCATTGCAGCTCGAGGAGTCGCTCTGGAGCGATGCAGAGGACGAGTTGGTGCTTGAACGCTTTGCCCCGCCTGGTCCGCGCGAGCTAATCCAGCAGTACAACCTAAGCTTAACGCAGACGTTGCTGTTCAAGGCGGTCTCTCTTGAGTTTACTGCGGGGGGCAACTACCAGCGTATTTTCAGACGGCTAAAGTATCTGGGCCTTATGTACAACGTCGAGCAGGTCGGCGGCCTTTATCGAGTTTTCGTGGATGGCCCCGTCTCGCTCTTCAAGATGACCGAGCGGTACGGCACCTCGCTTGCGAAGCTGCTGCCATCAATCGTGGAAGCTCGTGAATGGCGCTTAAAGGCGTATATCCTTGGCGGCGAACGACAGGCACCTAAGCTGGTCGAACTGGAACTTGACAGTGACAAGGTAAAAGAGCTCCTTAAGGTGCCGGCTGCCGAGGAAACAAGAGAGCGCTTTGACAGCTCCGTTGAAGCGGCGTTTGCCCGATCGTTTAACGCGTTGAGGTTGGGCTGGACTCTGAAAAGAGAACCAGAGCTTTTGACTGCTGGACGGTATGTGTTTATCCCTGATTTCGGCTTTGAAAAGAACGGTGTGAAGGCGTACCTGGAAGTGGTCGGATTTTGGACTGACGAATACCTTCAGAAGAAGCTCGGGAAGCTGCGGGAGCTCGACGTTGAGAACTTGCTCATTGCTGTTGATAGGACCCTCAGTTGTGCTAAGTTTAAGGAAGTGAAAGGCCTTGTCATCTTCTACGACAAGAAAGTGCCGCTTAAGCCGGTCGTCGACTACCTAAAGCAGTTAGAGGAAAAGACCATCGTGCAGCAGGCCGAAACCATCGACAGCACACGGCTCGGACTCACAGGCGACGTAATCGACGTAGTGCAACTGGCCGACGAACAGTCGGTATCGGCAGGGGCCGTCATGCGGTGGCTGCAGGCCAATCCAGCAGCGCATTACTGTCTGATCGGCACACTTCTTATAAGCGAACAGAAGCTTGGCGTAATCGCAGAGAGATTGGAAGCGCTTGAAGGTGGCACACTACCTGCTGCGCTCAGTGTAATCGAAGAAGAAGGCCTCTCATCTCCAGAGAAAGTGTTGGAAGCTCTCGGCTACGTTGTCGAATGGCGCGGCCTTGACCCAGACAGCGCTACAATTCGGAAGCAACCTCACGTGCCGCTGTAGGGTCACCACGGAACAAGAAGACGTTGGTCCTGCGAGGCGTTGCTTACGCGCGGCACGCGGTGTCGAGACATCGGGTCTTGGTTTTCAACTGCAGCTTCGGGAGCCCGCACTTGCACCGTCCAACGATCGCAGCGTTAGAAGGCAATAAGAATGCGGTTTTACATCCGTCGTAGTACTGTGCACACCCCACAATGATTCCCTTCCTGCGCACGATGGTTAAAGAACCGTGGCAGCGAGGGCAGATGAAGTTACTCGCTGCGAAGTGTTTGGAAATCACATCATCCATACTCTCGCAATGACGGTCAATGCACACGTCAACGCCAAGAAGCTTAAGCCTGAACTTTGGCAGCCCGCAGCTGCAAGTACTTTCGGCGAGTTCTGCTCCTGTGGGCAGTTTGTAAAGAGCTCCACAATCGCACGTTATTGCGCTTTCAGCGCGGTTCAACGGGCCGCCGCACTGCTTGCAGCGCCCGACGGATCTCGAGAGCACGTCTGAGGCACTTTCGTTCGGCTTTGTGTTCTTCGTGCCCGTGGCGTCGTGGGGGGTCGTGAGCGGCGTCTCCAACGCTCCTGCTCGATGTGTCTCTCCAAGCGCTCCTGGAGATATCGAAAAGCGTCGGACTTCCGCCTCATCTCTTGTCCCATTGCCGGGAGTTACTGGTTCTCTGCTCGCGTCACTGGTAACTACTCTTAGTTCGCTTGGGAGCCCCGCTATCATTATTTCTTTCTCTCTGATTTGCGGAACTTCGACGCAGTCGAGATGGTCGACTCGCACTTGATACGTGACTCGTTCGTTTTGAGAACCATAGGTGCCGATAGGAATTGATTTGGCGTATCCATTCGCCAGATAGAAACTATCGCGAAGCATCTTGAGCCCATTGGCAAACACGGTTACCGACACACGTGCGCCTCCGCGAGCGTTTGTTAGAGTTGCGTGACACATTAGGCCCTGTCCAAATGCTATGGAATCAGGCAACTGCATGTCAATCACGATTTCGGGCAGCTTGTTTATTGACTGTGCGATCCGCGTGCCGGCAACGAGTTTTGAAAGCATAGCTGGGGTGATGTCAAACGGCGACCTGATCCCCTGCGTGTAGAGCTGAGTCGCCTGTTTTATGCCCACTCCGTCCAGCTGAAGCAACGGGCAAAGCTGCTCTGGCGCTCCGTATTCAAGTCTTAGAGCGAGAATTTTCGCGCGCAAGACGGTTTCCGGTGCGTTGAAACGGAGGAGGAACGCTTCGAGTGCCGATAGAAGCCGAAGCGCGTTTTGTCGGATGAGCCATGCATCGCTGCGCAGCGCTTCTGGGATTTCTCCGCGCTCAATGTATACCTTCAATATCGCATGTACTTTCGACTTTGGCCCTTTATAGTGCGCTTTTGCACCCTTTATCGCTGACAGTTCATTACGCCTAACGACCACGCCGGTGAACTCTTCAGCCGAAGCAACGGCGTCGAGCAGTTCCTCGTCTGAAGGCCCCTCTCTCAATTGTTTGAATCCGCGAGCAGTGTCGAGGCGAAGATAATACTTCGAGGCAAGCGTGCCAAGATCGGTCGGAAGCAGATTATCCTGTGCCTCGACCGCGAAGCCTTTTTCGATGAGGGCATTAACGTGATCGTCCAACAAAACACTTGATTCCGGGTGTTGCACGTAATAGAACGTCCCACTAAACCATTGTTGTGCATCCTCGCGGCTCTTGATTGTGCCCATGCTGATTTCGGCGTTCAAATGCTCACTGAGCGTTGTGTGCAACTGCGAGCGTATGGGTGGCCCCTCTCGCAACATCTGCACGAAGTCGTCTGCACGGTCGCGTGGAGCGATAATCCACCCGAATCCACGTTCGTCATACTGGGGCCTTCCAGCCCTACCGAGCATTTGGAGCAGATCCAATGAGCTTGTTTCCTCATCGATGGCTTCATTCGCGATGTCGCGAATAACGACAACACGTGCAGGTAGGTTCACGCCCCAGGCGAGCGTCGACGTAGAGATTAGTATCTTGATGTGTCCGGCTTTGAAAGCCTCCTCAACAAGGTCCCTGTCTTGCTTCACAAGACCCGCGTGGTGAAAACCGATGCCGTTGCGCACGGCGTCTCCGAGGGATTTGTTCTTGATTCGTGCTGCCACTTGTTCGGACTCTTGTGTTGCAAGTTTCGCCTTTTTTGTGCCGAAGATTTCGACGAGCTTTGACGCTGCCTGGGTCGTGTCGGACCGCGTTGCTACGAAAATGAGGGCTTGACCGCCGGCGAGGTGTGGCTCGATCAGTGAGACTGCCTTGTAAAGTCTAATGTACTTGTCTACGAACTTGTTCTTGCCAGGATTGTATCCAAAAACGTCGGCTTTGAGTGGAACTGGGCGGTACGAATCGTCAAAGGCAAAGGTTCGCTCTTCCGTGGCTCCTATCCATTGAGCGACCTCGCGAACGTTCGGCATCGTCGCGCTGAGTGCTACGATCCGGACCTTGTTGTCCCTGATGCGCTTCATCCGCGTAATCAGAGCCTCAAGCACGCCGCCGCGCCCATCAGAATCGAGCAAATGCACCTCATCGATGATAATAACCGAGACGTCTTTTACGAACTTGTGTGTCGTGCTGAACTTTCTGCTCGAAGAATCCCATTTCTCCGGCGTCGAGATAATGATGTGTGCGCTGCGGGCTTTTGCTGGGTCCAGCTCGCGTTCGCCAGAAACGACGTAGACCCTAAATCCCATTGGCTCAAACAGTCTTTGCCAGTCGCCTTCCTTCTCGTTCGTCAGCGCCCGCAGCGGGGCGAGGTAAAGGATTTTGCCGCTTTGCGGCTTTGAAAGCTCCCGAACCATCGCAAGCTCAGCGAGGACGGTCTTTCCGGATGCGGTCGGCGCTGCAACGACAACATCCTCATCCGATGCAAGGAGACTTGGCAGTACGCGCGACTGCATTTCATTGAAAAATGTGAAGGGAAAGAGAGGCGCAAACTGACCGTTAATTGAATCTACAACTGAGTGCATCCTCTGGCCCTGCCCGATAATAATAGGATTCTCCGCCGAATGCTATTTTAAGCTATGCATTAGGGGGAAAAAGTAATATCGCGTCATCAGCAATGGGAAATGACAGGAACGGTGTGCGAAGATGGCGTTTGACATAAAAGGCGACAAAGTGGTGCTTTCTAGGGGTTCCTTTGCGGAGGAGGACTTCAGCTACTATGGTCGGTTGAAAGGCGACGGCCTCGAGCTGTCACTCGTCGAAGCTGCCTTCTTGATAGAACGGGATCGGCTTGAGCTGGGGATCTCGCTCAAAGAGTTTATGAAAAGAGCTTCGGGCAAGCAACCGTACTTTGACCTCAAATATGTGGTCTACAAGGACCTTCGCGAACGTGGTTACTACGTGCAACCAAGTGTGACGGACTTCCGGCTCTATCCGCGCGGAGGACGGCCAGGCGAGGGTGCGGCTTCTGCTTATGTCTACGTGCTTTCAGAACGTATTCCCATCCCCTTTGCTGACCTCGTGCAAAAGGTCAAACTCACTCAAAACGTGCGGAAAAAGATGCTGCTTGCCGTCGTTGATGGGGAAAGCGATCTGACCTTTTACGAAGCTAAAAACGCACGCATGCGGGGCATGATGGCGCCTTTGACGGTGGATCTCTCTGAAGCCGACGCCACCCTTCTTGACGACCGAGTCGTTATCTGGGATCAGCAACACGCCGTCCAGCTCTACGCAGCTGGCTTTTACGGAAAGCTCGTTGATGGGAAATTGCTGCAGCTCTCGCTTCTTGAGTGCGCATACCTCATGCGACTCGGGTTGCCAGTTGAGGACGGGGCGACGAACAAGCGCTTCACCGCTCGGCAATTCACGCGCAAGGCGAAGGCCCTCGAACCAGAATTCGTGAGGAAGCTTGACGTTTACATCGATCTTCGCGATCGCGGTTTGGTCGTGAAAACAGGTTTCAAGTTTGGCAGCCATTTTAGGGCATATGAGCAAGTCAGCGACGTGAGCGCGATACCGCACTCGAAGTACCTCGTGCACGCACTTCCGGAGGACTACGTCGTGATGCTTCCGGAGATGTCACGCGCCGTGCGTCTCGCACACGGCGTGCGCAAACGAATGATCTTTGCGTATGGTGGTAAAAACCGTCTCGAGTACCTTGACATTGGGCGGGCAAAACCGTAACCCGCTGGCACGTTGGCACGCGACGTCGCGACACGCCTAACTAGCAAGCACGTTGCAGCGCCCGGGGGTCTTCGCTACTATGCGGTGTCTTTATAATTGCTCGTGACTATCACTAGCCGAAATACGTATCCGAACAAGGTTGACAACGATGCCAAGCGATGAATTTCTCGTCACACCGTGGGAAGTAGAAGGCAACGTCGACTATAACAAGCTGACGGCGCTCTTTGGCACGCAGCCCATTGACGACGCGATCTTGGCGCGATTCAAGAGGCTTACTGGCTCAATCCCGCCTATGTTGCGAAGGCAGGTATTCTTCTCGCACCGAGACTTAAACTGGATACTGGATCGGTACGAAGCGGGTGAAAAGTTCGTTCTGTACACCGGGCGCGGGCCGTCAGGGCACACGCATCTTGGTCATCTGATGCCGTGGATCTTCACGAAATACCTGCAAGACGCGTTTGACGCAGATCTGTACTTTCAGATGACCGACGATGAAAAATTCCTACAGAAGGATGAGCTAAGTGCTAGTGCGACGCGCGGTTTTTCGTATGACAATGCCCTTGATCTAATAGCGCTCGGCTTTGATCCGGAAAAGACTCGGATATTCCTCGACACGGAGTACGCACGAACACTCTATCCGATTGCGCTAGAAGTGGCAAAGCGGGTGACATTTTCGGCAGCTCGTGCGGTCTTCGGATTCGACAGTAGCACCAACATCGGAATGGTCTTCTTCACGAGTATGCAATCGGCGCCAGCATTTCTTCCCGCGATATTGTCCGGGCGAAACGTTCCGGTGTTGATCCCGTGTGCGATCGACCAAGATCCACATTTTCGTATAACTCGTGATGTAGCTCCCAAAATGGGGTACTACAAGCCCGCACTAATCCACAGCCGCTTTTTCCCGAGCCTCTTAGGACTGGACAAAATGTCTGCATCGATTCCTGAAACGAGCATCTTCACCACAGATAGTCCAGAGCTGGCGCGCACGAAAATTGCCAACGCCTTTACAGGAGGGCGAACGACGGTGCAAGAACAGAGGGATCGAGGCGGGGTGCCTGATATTTGTGCGGTGTATCAGTACTCATTCTACCTCTTTGAGCAGGACGATAAGCGGGCCGTTGAGCTGCGAGAAGAGTGTTTGCGCGGCGCGCGCGCTTGTGGCGAGTGTAAGAATGAGCTTGCTGACAAGGTCGTGCAATTCCTGAAACATCACCAGGCTGCGCGCGAGCAAGCGCGAGACCGAATAGAGGATTTTATCATCCGCGACTGTCAAGAATGACTTGATCAAGGAACGCCTCTTCGAAACACCGTGCGGTGAGGATCGATTATTCTCAAAGGGTTCTTAGTTTAGCGTCTGCTGACGCAAGCGTATATAGGTTTGTTGATTCGGAGGTTTCAAAGCATCATCACGGATCTCGCGTTGTTCTGGCGCGACGCACACATTCGAAAGATTGCCGACCTCAGCAACATTTATAGGTCGGACCGGAACCGAGCGCGCTTTCCTGAGAAAATGCGAGAAGATCGTATACGGTTCCCCATCGTCTTTCAGGACGTCAGTTGGCTTGTGGAGCAGCGTGTCGGAACAGCAACGAAACGCGACATCCTTGTTTTGGCACGCTTTCGCGATCGGGCGTCTCGCGTTCTGCCGAAAGGGGTATAATCTTTGTTGATGAAAACAGCCTCGATATCCTCCTCAGCGACAAGGCGATCCACAATGGTCTCTGGGCGTCCACGAAAAACGGATAATCGGCCATGTGCCGCCGTCACTTGGTGGGCGAGGTCCTCAAGTGATTCGATCATGAACTGGAACGCATTCGGACTGAAGTGCGGATTTCGCGCTCCTTGTCTCGGGTCAAAGATAAACAACGGCACCACCGTTTTAGAGGCCTGAGACGCTTCAATCAGCCCAGTGTTGTCGCTTATGCATAAGTCTCTCCTGAGCAAGAAAATAGATTTTCCATAATCTGCCATTAGCCATCCTCCGCAAGGCCCCACATGTGTCGTGGAGGGTGGCAACAAGTCGGTGAATCCAAGGCCGCGCGGAGGCTCAGCCAGAGAGCCTCGCTGCGCGATAACACCGTCATTTTGGCTTGCATATGGTTTGTGTCGACAGGTAACAATAAATAATAACCGTGTGTAGGTGAGTAGCAATACGCGTATTTTACCCTTTATAACGTCAGAGATTCGTATGGTGCAACTATCTAAGAATGACTGGACACTTTTTCGTGCCCTTAAGCGCGCAAAGCGAGCGACCATTGAAGCCCTGTCAAGAGACACCAGCTTGAAAACCGAGGCAGTCCTTCAATCAGCGTACCTTCTTCAAACAGAGGGGCTAGCGGAGGTAAAGGAAACCATTGAAACTGTCTACGACCTCACCGCTGAGGGCGTAACCTACGCTGACAAGGGGCTTCCAGAACGGCAGGTTCACGACTACTTGCTCATAAATGGGCCAACTCTGCTGACGGACCTCAAGAGCATCTTTCCAGCCGTGTCGATCGCTATTGGCTGGCTCAAGCGTCGCGGGTGGGCCATCATCGAGACCGCAAATGGCGACTCCGTACTCTCACCTCGGGCGGCAGACGAACTGCCTGAGGAGCGCATACTTCAGGACGTCAAGGTCGGGATCCAATTCACCTTGAATGATGTCTCGGTTGAGCGACAAGTAGCAGAACCGACTCTCAAAGAGCTCGAAAAGCGCAATGTCGTGCGCGCACAGCAGATTGTAGCGCGTGAGGTCGTTTTGACCCAAGCGGGCGACGAAACGCCACTGCGTGCATCACGCGCGGCCGACTATGATGTTGCTGATCTTACGTCTGAACTCATCAGAACTGGGGCGTGGCGAGGACGATTGAAGCCCTACGACGTAAGTGCCGCTACCCTCCCGCTTTATCCTGGAAAAGCACATCCGCTGCGACGCCTTATTGATGAAATGCGCGAAATCTTCATTTCGATGGGATTTACAGAGTTCAGGGGGCCGATCGTCGAAAGTGAATTCCACAATTTCGACGTTCTGTTCGTGCCGCAAGACCATCCCGCACGCGATGAACAAGACACGTTCTACCTCAGTCGTCCAGCGGCGCTGGAACTGCCAACGGACTTAGCAGAGCGCGTGGCAGCAGCACACAAGTTCGGTTGCGAGGGTTCTGTGGGGTGGGGGGGCGAGTTTGACCTCGAGCGATCGCGCAGAGCGGTCTTACGAACCCACACGACCGGGTCTGCATTTCGTTATCTGGTACGCCATCCGCAGCCCCCGACAATGATTTTCGGAATCGACCGCGTGTTCCGACGAGAAAGCATGGACTCAACGCATCTGCCGCAGTTTCACCAATGCGAGGGGACAATTCACGGTGAAGACCTTAGCCTGGCCGACCTGATCAGCGTGCTTAAGGCGGTCTTTGAGCGGCTCGGATTCGATCGCGTTCGATTTAGACCCGGCTATTTTCCTTTCACCGAACCGAGCCTTGAGGGCGATGTCTTTGTGGACGGCAGCTGGCTTGAGCTGGTAGGTGCCGGCGTCTTTCGGCCTGAAGTGACTCAACCTTTAGGGCTCAAAAGCGTTTTGGGATTCAGCATTGGTATTGAAAGGATTGCTATGCTCAAAATGGGGCTGGCCGACATTAGAAAGCTCTATATGAGTGACGTCGCTTGGCTGCGCGATACGCCAAGCGTGCTGCGTTGAGGTGTCCAAATGCCAGTTGTTACCCTTAATCGTGCGGAGCTTGAGGAGATGGTTGGCGCCGACGTTCACACGATCGTTGAGTTGCTTCCGCGCCTCGGGGCAGATGTTGAGTGCGTCGACGACGAGATACAGGTCGAGTTTTTCCCAAACAGGCCTGATTTGTTTAGTGTTGAAGGGGCGGCCCGAGCGATAAAAGGGATGATGGGACTAGAAAGGGGGCTTCCCACGTATGCGACCTCACCATCGGGCATCGAAATCGGGGTCGACCCATCGGTAAACGCGGTGCGTCCACACGTGGTTTGCGCAGTTGTGAGAGGAATTACGATCGATGAAAGGACGATTAAGTCTTTGATCGATCTACAGGAAGACCTGCATTGGGGGCTCGGGCGGGACCGCAGAAAGGCTTCCATAGGAATTCACGATCTCTCTCGCGTCTCCCCGCCGTTCAGGTACACTCTTGGTGAAGTCGCGTTTATACCACTCGATTTTTCCGAACCGATGACCCCCTCGGAGATTCTTCGCGTCCATCCGAAGGGAAAGGAATATGCACACATCGTTGGCGATCACCACCCCTTAATCTTAGACGCAAACGATCACGTTCTCTCATTCCCGCCGATTATTAATGGTGAGCTCACCCGCGTTACCGATAAGACGACCGATCTCTTCATTGACGTGACGGGTATCGAGCTGAAAGCTATTCAAGACTGCCTTCATATACTCGTCGCAGCGCTGCATGACCGAGGAGCGTCGATCGAGACGGTTGACGTCGTTTATGAAGGTGGCGATCGGGTGCTGCATACTCCCAACATGGGCATCTCGACATTAGTCGTCAAAAATAGCGACGTAATGCGGCGTATTGGCGCCGAGATCGCGGACGAGGTGATCACGACCTCACTTCAAAAAATGCGGATGGACGCTGAGGTGCACGCAGGCGAGATTACGGTGTCCGTTCCGTGCTACCGGACTGACATCATGCATCCGGTTGACATCATAGAAGACATTGCTATCGGTTTTGGTTACGAAAACCTTCCGCCTTCGTTTCCGAAGCTTGGAACTATCGGCAGCAAGCTGGAAGAAGAGCAGCGGTCAACCGTCGTTAGGGGTGTGCTACAGGGGCTGGGATTCCTTGAGGTCATCACGCTTATGTTGGCGTCCGATCCCAACGAAGCGGTCATTATTGAGAATCCGCTTCTTGAGGAGCACATTAGCTTGCGAACGAGTTTGTTGCCTGGCTTGATAGACACGTTGGCCCTCAACCAGCACCGAGAGTACCCACAAATGGTGTTTGAGGTGGGTGACGTGGTCCGCTTTGTCGCCGAAGCGGCTGAAGAACGTCGCCTTTGCGCGGGCGTCATCGCATCCAGCTCAGCCAATTTCACGGAAATAAAACAGGTCGTAAATGCGGTCTTGCGGGAGCTCGACCGTCCGTTTGAGGTCACCGAATCTGGCGACCCATCATTCATTGAGGGGAGGCGTGCGACGATTATCGTCAATGGACAGGCCGTAGGAACTTTTGGGGAGATCGACCCGAATATTTTGGTTCAGCACAAACTGATTTATCCTGTAGCGGCTTTCGAGTTCCGCTTCTAACGCTTGCTAGATCGACGGGGCGTCCGGCGCCTTGCGAACTAGGTGTGGCGAATTGGCAAACGAGTACTGGTTGGCCGCTGTTCGATGCTGCTAGCACTCGAACTTAGCATAGAATTAGCTTGTCGCAACCCTTTTCAAGCGTGTGCCCAGTTGTGACGAGTTCAGCTGGCGTTCGTGACGAGTTGCGCCAAAATCTAAATGCGAACGAACGATTGCATCTATAAGGGGGGTGCTATCCAGACCGTTTGTGCATTTCATCGTTCGCGTCGACTTAATGCCGCGTGAGCATGGGTGAAAGCGCAAAAGCGGACCCGGAGGGATTTGAACCCTCGACCGCCGGCTTAGGAGGCCGGTGCCCTATCCTGACTAGGCTACGAGTCCTAATGTAGGGGTTTCAATGCCGCGTGTTAAGCTATGGGGTAGGGCAGATTCGAACTGCCGTCCAAGCGTCCCAAACGCTCGAGGATGGACCAAGCTACCCTACTACCCCGATGGCAACTGGTATGGGACTTCTGACAATAAAAAGTTGCCTAGAACAGGGGCCGAGCTTGACAAGCCAAGAGGCAGCTTTTGCTTGCGTCGATATTGGGGCGGACCGAAAACGTGGTGGCTCGCCCCATCGAGGACCTAGGCGGGCACACCCAGCGTTTCCCACCTGTTGGGGCATCTAGCCAATCTGGTTCACAAGTGCGTTTTGTCGTAGGTTCGCACGCCTGATGGAAGCGAGCCAGCGAATTCACTTGATTGATTCAACTCGGCGAACTTGAGGCCCTGCGTAAATCGGTAACTCCCTTCCGAAGAGCGGTAAGCCCTGCTTCTAGCCGACGTTGATCGCTAGTCGAACAGCACGACCTCTACCTGTTGACCTTCGTCGTACCCTGCGACGTTTTCTGGAATGATAACGAATCCGTCTGCTTTAGCCATAGAGCTGAGTATGCCTGATGTAGGAAGTATGCCTGATTTAGAAACCCTAATGGGTTCGACGCGTCCGTTCCTGATAGCCACTCGCGCATACGTTCGCGAGCCGGGCTTTCCCATGATCTTTCGCGCCAGTACGCCGGTCACCGTGCGCTCAAATGTATGTTCGAAGTGAGCGAAACGATGGACCGCTGGCTTGATAAATGCGTATGAAGCGACGATGCAGGCGACCGGAAATCCAGGCAGACACGCGACGGGGGTATCCTCCACAAGCCCAAGCGCAGTAGGCTTTGCAGGGCTGATCGCAATCCCGTGTACCAGAAGCTTGCCAAGCTTACGCACCGCCTCTGGCACGAGGTCTCGAATGCCAACTGAGGTCCCCCCTGTCGTAAGTATCAGGTCGGCATCGATGTCCCGCAACAACGCGGCTTCAATGAGCTCTCGCGCGTCGGTAACGATGTTTCGATAGCGGTAACGAGCCCCCCATTGTTCTACTAGGAGCGCGGTAATAAGACCATTTGTTTCGACCACTTCCCCTTCTGAAGGCTCTTTTTCAACGAGCTCCTCTCCGGTCGGTATGATTGCGACATCTGGTCGCCGGTAGACGGTAACGTCGCGAACCTCGAGGGAGGCGAGCAGACCGATGTCCGCAGGTCGCAGTTGATGGCCGGTTTCAACAACGACATCACCGCGGCCAATGTCCTCCCCTTTGAGGCCGACATTTTCGAACGGATGTACTTGCGCTCTAACCTCAACGACGTCGCCGAGACGTTCTACGTCCTCCACCATCACGACGCTGTCGGCCTGGTCGGGTATTTTGGATCCGGTGTGAACCCGCGAGGCCACGCCGAGCCTCACTGAGTCGCCAACTCTAAGAACGACTGGTGAATGTTCGTTCGCTCCCAACGTGTCGTCGGCGACGACGGCGTAGCCATCCATTGCGGCGCGTCGATAGTTGGGTTCATCCCTTTGTGCGATGATTTGATGCGCTACCACCCTTCCTCGCGCCTCTCGTATTGGCGTGACCTCGGTCTCTTCGATCGGCACAATGGTGGTGAGGAACGTATCCAGCGCTGCTTCGAACGGAGTTCGTGTGTTGAATTTCATCGTTATGGTTAAGTGTGCACATGGACTATTATAGCTTACCAGCATGAGAATCAGACCACGATTCAAACTGTGGTTCGTCGGCGAAGATGGGGAACTCGTGTTTGGCCTCGGCACGATGCGGCTCCTTGTCGCAATAGATAGGCTTGGATCTGTAAGCGCCGCGGCGCGTGAGCTGGGGATGTCGTATCGCTACGCTCTGGAACGCATAAAAGTCGTAGAAAAACGGCTCGGTCGGACTCTCGTTGAGAGGACGCGCGGTGGAAAAGAGGGGGGCGGAGCTAAGCTGACTGCGTTCGGTTATGAGCTTCTCGGGGATTATCAAGGCATGGAAGGCTCACTGAACCAACTTACCAAATGGTACGTCGACCTCTCTGATTGATGTTCGCACTCGTTAGCCGCCCGAAACAGGCGGGAAGATAGCAACTTCATCGCCATCCGAAAGAATCGTGGCGAGCGCTTCCATTTCGCGTATATTCTTGCCATTTACGAGGATCGTGATATATGAGCGAACCTCACCGTCGTCGTCACAGAGCACGGACCGCAATGCGGGGTGTTCTGCCTGAAGTGTGACGAGTACATCGCGTATTGTGCCTGCCTCTACAGCTAAGTGGGGCTGTCCCACGATTTCGCGCAAATTTGCGAATAAACGGACGTTCACAAGTCCCATCAGTAACCTACTCGCTTTAGTGCTCTATAAAAGCTTTCTGTCGTTTTGGCAAGACCATACATATATATGACTAAGGTTATATAAAATGATACAAGCATTAGATCGTTGCCTACTGCTTAATATCGCGTTATTTCACTCAAGCAGAATGCGAAAGACACTTTGCCCCGTCCCCGTTGGGGGGAGTCCGCATTTTCACAAGCACCCAGTGGCTCAGGGATTTCTGTCGCTGTGGGGGGCTAAGTAGTATCATGAATACCGTGAAGCGCACTCAATCGCAGCGAGGGGTTCCATAAAATCAACGGCATAGTATTCGGTTGCTCATGTTGATCGCTAGGTTTGTTCCAAAGAACTGTGTAGCATGTAAGACGTGCGAGCTCGCGTGCGCCCTGCGTCATAGCCAGTCAGGTGACATTAACACTGCGATGTCTGAGCACCCTTCCCCGATCTCGAGGCTTACTATCGGATACAAGGACGGGAAGTTACATCTCACACGATGTCTGCATTGTAAGCGGCCAAAGTGTATCGACGTGTGTGAAGCGGGTGCGATTGTAAAGAATGAAGCTGGCGTGGTGACGATTGACGACGAACGCTGCACCGGCTGTTTCGCCTGCATTGATGCGTGCCCGTTTGGGGCAGTCTTAACGCGCGATAGTAAAGCGGTTAAGTGCGATCTATGCGAGGGCGCAGCGGAGTTGTCGTGCGTTCTTGCGTGCAAGTGTGGTGCATTGGTATATGGACAAGAGACGTAGCAAAGGAAATACGAAAGCGGTAACTGTGGATCCCGCGGCGCTCGAGATGCTGCCACGTGCAGAGCGAGCCAACATGCAAACGATGTGGGACAGGGCCGAATCCATGCAGCCTCAGTGTGGCTTCGGTGAGTCCGGTCTATGCTGCCGGATCTGCTTGCAGGGACCTTGCCGGATCAATCCTTTCGGAAAAGAGCCACAAAGAGGGGTCTGTGGGGCAAAAGATTACACAATTGTGGCGCGTAATCTGATCCGGATGATGGCAGGGGGCTGTGCAGCACACTCTGACCACGGCCGGCACTTGGCGTCCGCGCTTAAAGGGGTCGGCGAGGGTCAGGCACCTGACTATCGCGTAAAAGATGAGGCGAAACTGCGCGCACTTGCTGCAAAGCTCGGTCTCGAGAACGAGAAGAGCGTAAGTGAACTTGCGGTGGCGGTGGCGAATGCTGCTTTGGAGGACTTTTCGCGGAACGATGACCAGGCGTGTAGCTGGCTCAAGATCATGCTCCCCCCAAAGAGGCTGGAACTCCTTGAGAGAAATGACGTCATCGCAACCAACATTGATAAAGGGATCACGGAAGTGATGCACAGAACGCATATGGGGTGCGACGCTGATCCGGTGCCGTTAATATTCGGGGGGATCAAGTGCTCACTCGGCGATGTCACGGGCGAAAACATAAGCTCAAACATCTCAGATGTCTTGTTTGGCGCGCCGCAGATGGTGGTCTCAGAGGCTAATCTTGGAGCGTTAAAGCAGGACTACGTGAACGTCTGTGTGCACGGGCACAATCCCATACTGAGCGAAGTCATCTGCGACGCTGCTGACGAGCTGCAAGGCGAGGCCATAGCCGCTGGTGCGAAGGGGATTAATATCGTCGGCATTTGTTGCACTGGTAACGAATTGTTGATGCGCAGAGGTATTCCGCTAGTCACGAATTTCGCGAGTCAAGAATTGGCGATAATGACGGGCGTCGTCGACGTGATGGTCATCGATTATCAATGTATCGCGCCATCGGTGGGATTCTGGACGCAGTGTTTCCACACAAAGTTGATATCAACGATGCCGATTACCCGCATCCCCGGCGATACACACATCGAATTCAACGAAGCGGCGGCGCGCGAAGGCGCCCAAGAGATCGTGCGCGTCGCAATTGAAGCATACAATAACAGAGATCCAACCAAAATATTCATTCCTGACATTTCGAGCAAGGTCGTTGCAGGCTTTAGTCTCGAGTACATAAAATCGTTATTGAGCAGCTTTAACGAAAACGAACCGCTTAAGCATCTGGCCGAAAAGATTCGCAGCGGTGATGTCCAAGGCATCGCACTTATCGCGGGGTGTAACAATCCCACGAAAGCTGAACATGACCTCGGTCATTTGACTATCGCCAAGGAACTGGTCAAAAATAACATATTGACGCTTGTGACCGGTTGTGCGGCTCAATCTCTCGCGAAGCACGGCTTGTTGACGCCAGAAGCAGTCGACGAGTACGCCGGCGAATCCCTCAAGGCGTTCCTCAAAGACGTCGGGGAAAAGACCATAGGCCAGTCGTTACCGCTCGTCCTTCATATGGGGTCTTGCGTGGACAACTCGCGCGTGGAAAACTTCGTCAGCGAGCTCGCGCAGGTGATGGGTGTCGACATACAGGACCTCCCGATCGTCGCGAGTGCGCCCGAAGCCATGAGCGAAAAGGCGGTGGCGATCGGGACGTGGTGCGTGGCAACGGGATGGCCCACGCATGTCGGGGTTTACCCGTTCATCAAAGGGAGTCCACTTGCGGATGAAGTCGCTCAGGCGACGGCACACGACGTCTATGGTGGTCACTTTATATTTGAGCCCGATCCTACTGTCGCCGCGAAGACGCTGGTAAACACCGTCCAGTACCGCAGATGGAAGATGGACGCCCACAGTGAACTAGATGGTGGCGTCACGTACTGGAACGGATCCACGCCGTCGGTGGAGGCCCCCGCGCTCTCGAATGAGGACCTCTACAAAAAAGCGATTGACGGGGCCATCATCGCAACAGGGTATGCAGACCAGCTGCTGAACAAGGCGATACGTCAGCACGGTCGCGACAAGGAGATAGGGTACCCGAGCACTGGGTATTATCTCCCTTGTATCACCGCGTGGACAGGGGAACGAGTGACGAAACTCGCACAGCTGCCGCGGCTCCTCGGAGAGGTACGTGGGAAGATAAGAGAGGAGTACACGTTTGAGAACGCGGTGGCTTCGGGCGAAGCGACGATGATCGCTGCAGAAATCGTTGAAGCCCTCAAGTACATCGACAATCCTGACCCATACGCGGCCACCCCGTACACGGGGTTCGTCGCTGACGAGGTGCTGCGAAAGTTGGGGATCTCGTTCGTTGATGACACCATTCCCGGAGTCCTCGTGCTGGTGGGGAAGGCGAGAGACCCGAAACTGCTTGCGAAGATCATCAGAGATTGTCAAAGTAAGGGCATGTTAGTGATTCCTACCTTTGATACCATACAGCAGATTAGCGAGGCCGGCATTGAGATCGGCGAGCACAAGGGGCTTGACCGGCTACTGTTTTGCGTAGGCGAATTCACGCAGGCAATTCACGCGTTGAGCTTTGCGATCCGCGCCGCGCTGACCTTCGGGAACATCAAGCCAGGCGATAGGAAAGGTCTTTCCGATTACCTTGCAAAAAGGCCGAAAGTCGTCGTTGTCCAGTTAGGCCCTATTGATGACATTAAGGCAGCGATAGAGTTCGCCGTGCTGTTCAATGGTTCACCCACGATCACCGATCAAGACGTGGAGGAAGTGCCAGGCAAATATGAGGTGGAGAAGGATTACAATCAGATCGTCGCCCACGCGACAGAGATACGGAACATGAAGGTCACGTTCGGCGAAGTTTCGTTGCCGGTCGCGTATGGGCTAGCCTTCGAGGGTGAAACGGTGCGTAAGCCGCAGACCTACATCGAGTGTGGAGGCCCGACAAAGACAAAGGTCTTTGAGCTTGTAAAAATTCGCGATGCTGATGCTGTTAAGGACGGTCAAATCACGCTCATCGGCAAGGACGTTGATGAGATGCAAGAGGGGAGCGTCTCCGCGCTGGGGATTCTTGTTGAAGTGTATGGAAAGCACATGAAAAGCGAGTTTGAGCCCGTCGTCGAGCGGCGCATCCATCAGTTCATCAACTATGCAGAAGGCGCGTGGCATACAGGTCAGAGAAACTTGATCTGGGTGCGACTCAGCAAGAACAGTGTGGCCAACGGGCTACGCCTCAAGCACTTCGGAGATATCCTTTACCACAAGATGAAAGAAGAACTCGGCGGTATTGTCAGCCGGATACAAGTCACCATCATGACCGATGAGAAGGAGGTGGAAAAGCACCTGCCAGAGGCTATGGAGGCTTATGCAGAGCGGGATCGGCGGATTGCAGGGCTGACGGACGAGAGCGTTGACGCGTTCTACTCGTGCACGTTGTGTCAGAGCTTCGCCCCGAGCCACGTTTGCATCATCTCTCCGGAACGTCTTGGGCTGTGTGGCGCACTGAACTGGCTNNATCGAGCGGATGAATCAGTACACTATGATGGAGGATCCGCAGACGTCTTGTGGATGCTTCGAATGTATCGTGGCGATCAACAGTGATCTGCAGGGGGTAATCGTCGTCAACCGCGAGTACACAGGAATGACCCCGATCGGCATGAAGTTCTCAACGCTCGCCGGGTCTGTCGGTGGGGGCAATCAAACGCCCGGATTCATTGGCGTCGGCAGGCAGTTCATTACGAGTAAGAAGTTTATCCGCGCGGATGGGGGGCTGGCGCGCGTTGTTTGGATGCCGAAAGACCTGAAAGCGGCGCTACGGGAAGATCTGCAAGAGAGGGCAAAGGAGCTAGGCTTGCCGGATCTAGTGGACAAGATCGCCGACGAAACTATTACGACGGATGCGGATGAACTAGCGGAGTACTTGGCGAAGGTCGATCACCCGGCGCTACGCATGTCGCCGATGGGCATGTTCTAAACGCGCCGTCGTGAGAGGCTCAGGGGTTACGGCGATGGTAGCAATTCCAAAGGAAAGCTGGAGTGGAAAGATAAAGGAGATCGCATTCGGGGCAACCGATGACGAAGGCGGAACGAGGGATAAAAAACTCCTTTTAGGTGGAGAGACGACTCTTCCGTTTTTGGCGTTCGAGGGCAAGGTTTCGCGGCCGGCGATCGGAATGGAGGTGATCGATCACGTTGGCGACGACTACCCCCACATCATCATCGATGAAATCGGCGACGTTATCAAGGATCCCGTTGCGTGGGCGCGTGCGTGCGTTGATGTCCATGGTGCAGACTTCATCTGTCTGAAGCTGCTGAGCACGAATCCAGAGGAAGCAAACGTCAGCGCTGAAGATGCGGCCTCCCTCGTGTCGACCGTGCTCGCGCAGGTGAAGGCGCCGCTCATAATACAGGGAAGTGGCGACTATGAGAAGGACGCCCGCGTCATGGAGCTCTGCGGCGACGCCGCCAAGGGAGAACGGTGTTTGCTCTCCCGCGCGGAACAGGACGGTTACAAGTCGATCGCCGTTGCGGCGACCGCCAACGGCCACGATGTCGTCGCATTCTCAAACATCGACGTGAATATCGCCAAGCAGCTCAATATCATGCTCACCGAGTTTGGCGTGCCGGTCGACCATATCGTGAGTGACCCGCTCATGGCGGGAATTGGTTTTGGGATGGAATACGCATACTCTGCCATGGAACGGATTAAACTCGCCGGCCTCGTGGGGGATAAGATGCTCCAATCTCCGATGATCGCCGACATAAGTGTGGCGTGGAGCGCGAAGGAGGCATATCGCGTTGACGCTAAGCTGGGCGACGAGAGGGAAAGGGCGATCTTTTGGGAGGTGGCGTCTGCGTTGGCGGCTTTAATGGCCGGCGCGAACGCGTTGATACTCCGACACCCGAAGTCTGTAGCGATCACGAGAAAAGTTGTTGATGAATTGACAGGATAACGAACATGCCGATGACAGCGCTCGATATATTCAAACTCCTAGCCAAAAAGAACTGCGGCGAATGCGGGGTCCCCACGTGCTTGGCGTTTGCCATGATGTTGGCGAATAAGCAGACAGAGCTCACGAAATGTCCATATGTGTCACCTGAAGTGGTGCAACAACTCGAGAGCTCTGCTTCGCCGCCTATGCGCACTGTCACCGTCGGTGACCTTGAAATCGGAGGCGAAACCGAGCTGTTCAGACACGAGAAGAAGTTTTTCAACCAGACGGCATATGCGGTGGTAATCGAAGACGATAGCGACAACGAAAGCATCGCGGAACGGGCCAAGAAGCTCGATGCGATGAAATACGAGCGGATTGGCATCATCTCAGGCGTAGACTTGATCGCGATCAAATCGAAAGGTGATGCACAGCGGTTCTCTGAAGTGGTGACGCTTGTGAAGGAAAACAGCGGATTGCCGCTCGTTTTGATGAGCGATGACCCCCAGGTTGTTGAAGCAGGGCTTAAGGTCGTATCGAAGGCGAAGCCGTTGATTTACGCCGGCAATGCGAACAACTGCGCGGCACTTGCAAAACTCGCACGGCAGTACGCGTGCCCGGTCGCGCTCTACTCAGATGATGTCGATGAGCTTGTGTCGCTGTCTGAAATAGCAAAGAGCGAGGGCGCCGATGATATCGTGTTGGATCTAAATCTCGGTGCCAAGCCGTTGCGCGACGCATTGGAATGGCTCACCATTTTGCGTCGACTCAGCGTCAAGAAGCTTTTTCGGCCGCTGGGCTACCCTATCATGCTAAACGTGGACAACGGGGCGGACGTCGAAACGCAAGCGATAAGGGCCACGTTAGGAACGCTGAAATACGCGTCGCTGATTATCTTTGGGGACCTCGATGCCGCGCGGTTATACCCTCTTACGACGCTGAGGACTAATATCTTCACGGACCCCCAGGCGCTCATACAGGTCAATCCAGGTCTCTATGACATAGGAAAGCCTGACCGGAACTCGCCAGTCATCGTCACGTCAAATTTCTC
Source organism: Candidatus Methanoflorens crillii (assembly GCA_003162175.1). Taxonomy (GTDB): domain Archaea; phylum Halobacteriota; class Bog-38; order Methanoflorentales; family Methanoflorentaceae; genus Methanoflorens; species Methanoflorens crillii. The sequence continues at coordinate 41,605 of PMMR01000048.1, forward strand.
CCTCACATATTTCACCGTCGCAAGCGATATTGAAGCGAGCAAAGTCCCCGCGCGCCTTCTTGTGGTCGATACCGAAGGCCTGTCGGTCATGACCGCATTCGCCGCTGACAAGTTTACGCCAGAGACAATCGCGCAGGCGCTTGAGGAATACAAGGTCGCAGAAAAGGTGGATCACCGAAAGCTCATAATTCCCGGCATGATCGCCATGCTGAAGATGAAACTCGAGGAGCTGACGGGCTGGGAAGTCATTGTCGGTGTCAAAGATTCATCTGCACTGCCAAAATATTTGAAAGAGCTTGCAAGCGGATAGCCGCGCTCACGGCGTTATCGAGTGCTCTGCAATCGCGCTAACTGCCTTAAACGCAGCCGAATCGCCAGGCAGCTCAAACAGAGATTTCCCCTCCAAAGCATACTCCCCAACTAAAGCATCTTTTGGGATAGCGCCGATGAGCTCTAATTCCTGTTGCTCTATCTGGTCCTTGATGCTTTCTGGTATAGCGTTCTCGACTTCGTTCAACACCAAATACGTTTTTCCTACGACAAGATTGAGGCCCTCAGAGAGCTTCTTGATCCGACTCGCGGTGACTATGCCCAGCACGGTCACGTCGCTCATGATGAACAGCACGTCAACATCTCTCGTCGTGCGTCGTGATAGGTGTTCCATACCAGCTTCGTTGTCGATCACAACGTAATCGTAATTGACGGAGAGCCTGTCGAGGACATCGCGCAACACGTTGTTGATATAGCAGTAGCATCCGGGTCCTTCAGGTCGTCCCATAGCGATAAGGTCAAACGTGTCTCCTTCAACGAGAGCCAAACGTATCTGATACTCAATAAGTTCACTCTTGGCGACCCCAGCGGGAAAATGCTCTTTGAGCAGATCCTCTCGTAAGTCGCCAATCGTTTGCTCGACGTGCATTCCGAGCCGCGCGTCCAAGTTTGAGTTCGGATCTGCATCGACAGCCAAGACAGTGGCGCTTTTAGTGCTCAAGTGTTTTACAAGGAGCGAAGCAAAAGTCGTTTTGCCTGTTCCGCCTTTACCCGTTATCGCAATGGTTGGCACACTTTCTCTCCGTAATGCTGTGTGAGGAAATCCCCACCGCTAAGCCTACGCTGCTCTTCTACTTAAATCCAGGTCACTCTTGCGACTTATCTCACCATTGGGTGACCGGCAAGCGGCCGCCTCGCGTAGTCAGTGATCGACAGCGCGCACTCATCTCGCAAGAGGTGTATCAGGTGAAAAGGATACGCCGGCGTTATTTACGTGTAGACCCGTGTGGCAATGTGGGGAAACTGATCAAGTTCAGTGTGCGGAATGAATAGGGCTGAGGTGAACTCCTTGAAGAACATGCTGCTGACGCTCAGCTCTATGTGTGTCATATTTTCGACGATCTCTGCTGCTTTGTCTTGCAGGTCCCGCGAGAGCAATACCATTCGCGCTCCGCCAAGGGCTCCATTGCCAATGAATTTGAACGTATCAAGGGGTAGGTCAGGAAGTAATCCAATCGTAATCGCTTTCTTGGTGTCAAGGTAGTTGCCGAAGCTTCCCGCGATAAAGACGTTGCACAGGTCGCCAAATTTGTAGCCAAACGTTTTGAGCAGCACATTGCAGCTCGCGTAAACCGCGGCCTTTGTTCGGAGTATGTTTTGAATGTCAACGTCAGTCATGACTATGTTCTTGTCAATGGCGGTGTCCTCTTTGAACGCCACGATGAACTGGTTGCCGTTGTTTCCGACCTCGGTTCTGACGTTGTTCTTGTCTAGCTGAATTTTCCCCGTTCGGTCAATAACGCCATTGCTGAAGAGCTCTGCGATGAGTTCTATGAGGCCCGATCCGCAAATGCCCTTCGGCTTTTCGTTGCCGATGGTCGAGTACTCCACCAGGCCGTCGTTGATCCACACGCGCTCAATTGCGCCTTTCATGGCCCGGACGCCGAACTCAACTTCGCCACCTTCAAAGGCCGGACCCGCTGAACACGAGCACGACACGAGGAACGTATCGTTTCCCAATACTACCTCGCCGTTGGTGCCGACGTCGATCAGTAATGAGATATCTTTATTGTCGCTCATCCCAGACGCGATGATGTCGGCTGTGACGTCACCACCGACGTAGCTGCTCCGGCACGGAAGCGCGTAAATGTAGGCGTTGGGGTTGACGCTCAGGTCGAGCTTCACCGCCTTCATCTGGGGGACGAAGGACATCACTGGTATGTAAGGCTCGTGGCGTATGTACTTGGGATCCAGCCCATAAAAAAGGTGCATCATAACGGTATTGCCTGAAAGAACCGCCCGACAAATCCTTTCATAGCGCATGTTGTTTTCGATAACGAGCTCTCGTATGAGGTCGTTGATACCGTACCTGATAGTGCTTGTCAGCTTGCTGATGCCATCGTCGTGCTCTTCGGTGTACATCACTCGGGAAAGGACGTCTTCACCATACACGACTTGCTTGTTATAGTCAGATCGGGCGTCAATCACCTTGCCAGTTGTCAAATCCACTAACTCGACGACAATCGTCGTAGTCCCTATGTCGACGGCGATTCCGATCAAGTCGTTATCTGAAGGAGGGCCGATATCGATGATCTCTTTCCTGTCCCAGAGATCCATCAACGTGACGTTCACGTTCCATTGGTTGTCTCGAAGCACTCTGCTTATCTTCTTTAAGGTAGGCAGCCCGATCGTCACGTGCCCCATATCGAGATTGCGCAGCGCGTGCGTGACTCTATCGAGGTCGCTCACGTAATCCGCTAGTGACGGGGGAGTCAGAGAAAGCGGTACCTTCAGCACGGGCGGGTCAATCGCGGGCAAAGGGGTGACGCTTTTCATGAGTATTTGGTGCGATTCCACCCTACTCTCTTTGGGCACGGTCACTTTCAAATTGCCTACGACTCGAGCCAAACACGCCAAAAAGTAGCCGCCTTCTTTTTCTTCAGCGGTTAGCAGGTCAGTCTGATCGCTTTGGACGTTCCCGTCGATGAGGACCTTACACTTGCCGCATTTGCCTCGGCCTCCGCAGATGCTATCGATGTAGATGTCGGAGCTCGTGGCTGCGTCAAGAACAGTCGTGCCCTGTTCAACCTTGACAGTTTTGTTGTCAGGTTTAAAAACAACCTTGAATTCTTTCTTCAAATTGCCCCAAAAGCCTCACATTGTGTTCAAAATTGACGTGTGTTTATATACTATATTTTTATATATAGGTTGCGAGGTGGGTATCGTCGTCCACGCTCAGGCGAAAGCGTTAAAGCGTAACGCACACCTAATCACTTGCACTTTAGCGAGGCAGTTGTCCATGATCATCATAGGCGGTAGCATCAACGGTTACTCAAAGTCGGTCGGAGCGATTATCGATCGACAAGATACGAAAGCCGTTCAGGAACTTGCAATTCGGCAAGTCGACGCCGGGGCACAAATCATCGACCTCAACGCGGGGCTTGGCAGGAGCGATGCTGCTGAGCTGATGAAATGGCTGGTAACGACCGTGCAAGATGTGGTTGACGTAACGCTTTCCATTGACACTCCTAAAATCGATGTGATGAAAGCGGGTATCGACGACGTCAAAGGAAAGTCGATGATCAATTCGATCCCCGCCGAGCAGGAGAAGATGGCGACGCTTTTTCCATTAGCCGCGGAACACGATTCAGAAATCATATGTATGACGATGGACGAGAAGTTCATCCTTGGCGATGTCGACAAACGAGTGGAACAGGCGGCGACGCTTGTCGCAAACGCATTCGAGTTCGGCATCGATGTCGAAAAGCTTTATGTCGATCCGGTCTGTCTGCCGGTGAGTACGGCGCAAGATCAAGCTCCCGTGGTCGTGGAAGCAGTGCGGCGAATTGGCTTGCTTACGAGCCCCGCGTCAGTGCTAAAGACGACCGTAGGCCTCAACAATATCTCGCACGATACCAAAAATCCGCGGCTGATAGAAAGAACGTTTTTAGCGATGCTGATCGGGGCCGGTCTTTCGTCAGCAATCATAAACACCGAGGATCGAGAGCTGCTCGACACGATAAAGACGTGCGACGTGCTTCTCAATAAGGACGTATACGCCACGGACTATCTGAGGGCGTGACGCCAAACGCCTCACAAGGGCAGTTTGTTAATTTGTGCTTTCTAGCAGCGCGGTGCGGGTCAACTAACTTTTGCTAAAGCTTAAATAACATCCCCATTTATTATATCGGATGGGTTTGGTCACATGAAGTCAGAGGTACTATCAAAGATCAAGGCTGCTGAAGCGGAAGCCCAGCAAATGATCAATGAGGCTCAGGCTCAAAAAGAAAAAACAATCGAGGATGCAAAAAGGAAATCGTTTGAGATTATTGACGCCTCCGAGAAAGAAGCAAGGAAGATAGCAGACGATTTGAACGCGAGCGCCGATCTAGAGATAAGCACAGCTACGCAAGCAATCCGTAAAACCGGCGAAGAGGATATTTTAAGAATCAAAGAGCGCGCCGAGAAAAAGCACGCTGAAGCTCTGTCTTATCTGGCTGAGGAGTTTAAGAGGACGCACTATGTTTGAGCCGCAAGCGATGACGAAAGTCATCATTGCCGGGTCGAAAGACTATATGGGCGTCGTGATAGATGCCTTGCACAAGCATAACGTCATGCACATTGTCGACTTCGTTAATGAAGATAACGACTTCAAAATCGGCAAGCCGTACGCTACCGCCACCAAACTCTCAGAACGGGCCGTCTCCCTGCGCTCAATGGCGAGCTATCTCAGCATCACAGGTAAAGAGGACACTCCGGGCAGGCACCCCGAAGACGCTATCGCGGATGAGATCGATGAGAAAACGGAGCGACTCAGTTTTGAAGTTACGCAAGTCACACACAATATAAGCGATATAGATTCGCGCATCAAGGACATCAACGACAAAAAGCGGTTGCTCGACCCTCTGAAGAGCTTTGACCTGCCACTTGACCTTTATGGCGGCTATCGCTCGTTAGCGGTATTTGTCGGGACAGCGAAAGAGTTGCCAACGATCAGCGATATCACCAATGATTATGAGCTGGAAACCGCGCCCTATATGCGGGGGCACGCCATTGCCCTTTTTGTACCTCGGGAGTTTGAGGACGATGTTCTGAAACGCCTACAGGAACAGGGCTATTCAGCTCTTTCCCTCCCTGAAATACAGGGCACTCCGAAGGACATACTCGCAGATCTCGATGCACAGCTGATCGAACTTGAAACCAAAAAAGAAACGAGTCAGGAGGAGCTACGCACCCTGCGGGAAAGATACATCGATTACATTCTCGCTTCAGACGAGTACCTATCGATAGCGACGCAAAAAGCGGAAGCTCCGCTGCGATTCGCCACGACCAAAAATGCATTTATCATCGAGGGCTGGATCCCAACAAAGAATCTCGCCGACGTTCAACGCGACGTCGATAGCGTGACCGATGGACACGTTATGGTGGCCACTGACGAATCAGAGCAAATCAGCGCAGAAAAAGTTCCGATAGCGCTTGAAAACCCGATGCCTTCACAACCTTTTGAGGTGCTCGTGAAGGCCTTTGCATTGCCGAAGTATAACGAGATCGACCCGACGATGTTCGTCGCTCTGATTTATCCTTTCCTCTTCGCCCTGATGCTTGGCGATATCGGCTACGGGGCCGTGATTATCGGAATAGGCCTTGTCGTCCAACGCAGACTGAAATCGAAAGGTATTCGCGATTTAGCTCGGATCTTGGTCTATGCAGGCGTACTGTCCGTCGTTTTCGGATTTATTTACAATGAGTTCTTCGGCGTTGAGCTCTTCGGGGCATCAGGATTAATCCCATCCTTTTACGCTTATCCGATGGTTCCCCGTTTTGACAATATTGCCACGTTGCTGGTGTTTACGCTAGTTATCGGCATCTTGATGCTTACGCTCGGGTATATTCTTGGATTTGTCAACGAATATCGACAGCACGGCGTGAAGCACGCGGTGTTCACGAAAGCGAGCTGGCTCCTCCTACTGTGGGGCGGCGTGCTCGTTGTTATTGAGATCCTGCCACCTCTCACAAAGGCGGCTGCGATCAGCATATCTCCTGCTTTGTTGGCCGGCTTTGGGATTGCTGTGATTGGCTTAGTGCTTTTGCTAGTAGGCGAAGGCATAGTTGGAATCACCGAGCTTCCGACACTTCTGTCAAACGTGCTTTCGTACTCTCGATTACTCTCGATAGGCGTCTCATCTTTAGGCATCGCTCTTGCAGTGAACAAGCTATCATATGCTCTTTTCTTTTCGAAGGGAGGGTTTTTTGTCATTTTTGGGGTGATACTGCTAATCATTGGCCACGCGGTGAATACTGCGCTTGGCATTTTGGATTCAGGCTTGCAAAGCTTGAGATTGCATTACGTGGAGTTCTTCACGAAGTTCTATCGTGGAGGCGGCATGAAATACAGGCCGTTTGGTTTAATAAGAAAATATACGGAGGAATAATAAAATGGTAGATCCAACAGCAGCAGGCTTGCTCGGCATAGCAGCAGCTTTAGCCGTAGGCCTCACAGGGATAGGCGCCGCTTTAGGCGAGCAGATGATCGGTTCGGCAGCCGTAGGGGCTATGGCGGAAGATGAAGGCTTCTTCGGACGGGGTCTGGTCATGACCGTCATTCCCGAGTCTATTGTAATATTCGGGCTCGTTGTGGCGTTGATACTGCTTTTCGTGACTTTGCCCACTATTTGAGGACCTATGGGCTTGGAAGTTGTCGTAAAAGACGTGCTAGAACGAGGACACGAGGAAGCCAATCGCATCAAGCGTGAAGGAACCGATGAAGCCGCTGGTATTATCGCAGCAGCCGAAAACAAGGCACGTGAGATTCTCAAAGAAAGACGAGAGCAGGCAGTCCTGCAAATTGAGCGTCGAAAAAACAGGGAAATATCCAGCGCGAATCTTGAGGTTAAGCGAGCGGTCCTCAATGTGAAGAAAGAACTGCTTGACAAAGTATATCACGAAGCCCTGGGGGTGCTAGCCGCGCTTCCTGAATCGGAAAGAGAATCCATCATCAAGAAACTGCTCGAATCGCACTCTGACTCAAAGCGTGTATTCTCAAATAGCAGCGACGAATCTATAGTGAAACAAATTACCAACCTAGAGTACGGCGGCACGATCCTCTGTTCAGGCGGCATAGTTTTGGAAAATGAAGATGGCACTGTGATACACGACCTGACCTTCGATACACTTCTCACAAGCGTGCGTGAGACATCTTTGAAGCAGCTCTTAGAAATTTTGAACGTGTGAGCGTAATGTACGCGCAGCAAAAAAAGAGAAAGCGTTCAGGATCTGTAGCCAAATCGAGATACGCGTATGGCAATGCACGAGTGCACGCGATGAAGGTGAAGCTCTTCCCTAAGGAGACCTATGCAAAACTCCTTGTCATGGATCTTCCTGAAATAGCACGCTTTATTGAAGAGTCAGAGTACAAAGCTGAAGTCGACGAACTCGCACGCACTTATTCAGGCATAGACTTGGTTGAGTTTGCCACTCATCTGAATTTGGCGAGGACTTTCAGGAAACTTATCGACATGACGATGGGTGAGCCTCACGATTTGATCGTTGAATATCTGAGACGCTGGGATATCTGGGACATCAAAACCATATTGCGAGGAAAAGCGTATGGAGCCTCGGATGATGAGATATTGAGGATACTCGTGCCCAGCGGCGAGCTTTCGATAGAATTTCTGCAGAATCTGGTAAGAAAGCCGAGTGTCGGGGAGGTCGTCGCGGCGTTGAAGGGTACCGTGTACTATAATGTCATCAAAGACATCGAGTACGCAGAGTCTTCGATGAGGGTCGAGGACGAACTTGACAAGTTCTATTACGCAAGGATGGTCGCCGCATCGCGAATTGAGGGCTTTTCACTGTATCTAAAAGTTGTCCGGATGGAGATAGACGTAGCTAACTTGAAAACTCTGTTTAGATTGAAAACCGCAGACATTTCAGGGTCACGCGTCCTCCAATATATCATACCTAACGGATTGTATCTCACCGACAAAGAGATAGGAAAGTTGGCGGACGCGCCTTTCGACGAGTTCATAGAGATGCTGAGCAAATACAGGTACTGGGGCGCTATTTCCGACGTCATTACTGAGCGAATGGAATCACTAAGCAAGATCGAACTCCGCCTCGACAAATATTTGAATGAGCACGTGTGGAAAATCGCTACATACAATCCGTTGACAGTGCTACCGATGCTGGGATACATGTTGAGCAAATACGCAGAAGTGGAAAACATCCAAGCGATAGTGCGGGGCAAAGAGGCGGGACTCTCGCAAGAAATCATCCAACCCCATCTAGTACTGTAAAGAATACATTTCAGGGAAAATATCTATGACGCGGTGAGTTGCGTGGAAGTTGCAGTTGTCGGCAGCGCTGATTTTGTGACAGGCTTTCTATTAGCGGGCGTGCGAAAAACGTTCATTACCACCGATGCTGATTTAGAGCCGACAGTTAGGAACGCCTTAAAGGACGAGGACATTGGCATATTAATCATGAATAGCGACGATGTGGAAAAGGTGTCGATGCCTCTACGCATAGCCTTAGATGACTCCGTAGAACCGACCATCATCTCAATTGGCGGCGCGGGAGAAGAGCGCACGCATTTGCGGGAGAAGATAAAGCGATCTGTAGGTGTTGACTTGTGGAAGTAGAGCAAACGGGCAGGATATATCGGGTTGCAGGACCTGTTGTTACTGCTACCGGAATCGAAGCAAAGATGTACGACTTGGTAAAGGTCGGAGACGAAGGCCTCATGGGAGAAGTCATCGAGATCGATCAGGACAAGTTCATCATTCAAGTTTATGAGGATACGTCAGGCCTCAGGCCTGGCGAGCCTGTGGAGAACACGGGGTTGCCGCTTTCCGTTGAGCTGGGGCCCGGGCTTTTAAGTTCCATCTACGATGGGATTCAACGGCCCCTCCCCGTGTTGAACGCACAGCTAGGCGACTTCATTGAAAGGGGCGTTGCCGCATCGGGACTCGATCATTCAAAGAAGTGGGACTTCGTGCCTGAGGTGAAGCCCGGCGAGGAGGTCCGCGCGGGTCAAGCTATCGGTCATGTGCAAGAGACGCCACACTTGCAGCATAAGATCATGGTCCCTCCCGAGAAAGGCGGAAGGATAAAGACGATCCAGTCCGGAGAACACACGGTAGACGACGTAATTTGCACTCTTGACGACGGGACAGAACTCAAGCTTATGCAGGAGTGGCCGGTTCGCGTGTCGAGACCATCAGTTGAGAAGTTAATGCCTGACATCCCCCTCGTTACGGGGCAACGGATTCTGGATATGCTCTTTCCAGTGGCGAAAGGCGGAACCGCAGCTATTCCAGGGCCTTTTGGTTCTGGAAAGACGGTCGCGCAGCAACAGCTCGCAAAATGGTCGGACACACAGATTGTGGTGTACATAGGCTGCGGAGAGCGTGGCAACGAAATGGCTGATGTGCTCACAGAATTTCCGCAGCTCGAAGATCCCCAAACAAACGCGCCGCTCATGGACCGTACTGTACTCGTAGCAAATACCTCAAATATGCCGGTAGCAGCCCGTGAGGCGTCAGTCTATACCGGCGTGACCATCGCCGAGTATTTCCGCGACATGGGGTATGACGTTTCCCTTATGGCAGACTCCACGTCACGATGGGCTGAGGCTATGCGGGAGATCTCTTCACGCCTAGAGGAAATGCCCGGCGAGGAAGGGTATCCTGCCTATCTCGCCGCACGGCTCTCTGAGTTCTATGAGCGTTCGGGGCGCGTCAAGACACTTGGTGGTGACGAAGGTTCCATCACCGTTATCGGGGCGGTGAGCCCCCCTGGAGGCGATTTCTCGGAGCCCGTGACCCAAAATACACTTAGGATTGTGAAAGTATTCTGGGCTCTCGACAGCAAGCTCTCACAACGGCGTCATTTCCCCTCTATTAATTGGCTCGATTCATATAGCCTCTACACGCAAAACCTTTCAGAATGGTTTGTCGATCATGTCGCCGGAGATTGGGAAGAGCTCAGAGTGTGGGCTATGGCGATACTGCAGAAAGAAAGCGAACTTCAGGAAGTTGTGCAACTAGTAGGATCTGATGCGCTCCCTGATGATGAGCAACTAACCCTGGAGGTTGCGCGGATGATTCGCGAGTACTTTTTGCAGCAAAATGCGTATCATGAGGTTGATACGTACTGTCCCCTGCAAAAGCAACACGATATCCTTGCAGCCATAATGGTTTATGATGAACTCGCGAGAAAAGCACTTAATATGGGCAAACTCGTCGATGAAATCATCAACGTCCCAGCAAAATCGGAGCTAGCGCAAATCAAGTTTGAAGCAGAATACGGAACCAAGCTTGAAGAGATTGAAACGGCTATGCGAGCGGAACTAGCATAGGGTGAAGAAAATGAAGGAGTATCGAACAATAACATCCATTGCGGGGCCCCTCGTTTTCGTTGAGAAAACAGAGCCTGTTGGGTATATGGAGCTTGTCAACGTCATCCTCGCAGACGGAACTGTAAAGAGAGGGCAGGTTCTTGACACGTCCGAAAAGTTGGTAGCGCTTCAAGTATTCGAAACGACGGCCGGCATTGACCGACACTCGAAAATACGGTTTACCGGTGAAGTTATCAAGATGCCGGTCTCCACGGAAATACTCGGTCGAATACTCTCAGGATCAGGTGAACCGCTTGATGGCGGTCCTGAAATCGTGCCTGATAAACGACTCGACATAACGGGCGCGGCGATTAACCCCTATGCGCGAGACAACCCATCCGAATTTATCCAAACTGGCATTTCCACGATAGATGGAATGAACACTCTCGTTCGGGGGCAGAAACTGCCGATCTTCTCTGGATCGGGTCTACCCCACAACGATCTGGCACTCCAGATTGCCCGCCAGGCGAAAGTGTTAGGAGCAGAGGAAGCCTTTGCGGTCATTTTTGTCGCCATGGGCATCACGGCAGAAGAAGCACGACATTTTATGAACGACTTCGAAAGAACCGGGGCGCTTGAGCGGGCTGTTGTGTTCCTGAACTTGGCAGACGATCCCGCTATTGAGCGACTCATTACTCCGCGTCTTGCGCTAACGACGGCTGAGTACCTCGCCTACGAACACGACATGCACGTCCTCGTTATTCTCACCGACATGACGAACTATTGCGAAGCACTGCGGCAGATCGGTGCTGCGCGCGAGGAGGTACCAGGCCGGCGAGGCTACCCAGGATACATGTATACCGACCTCGCGTCAATCTATGAACGCGCAGGGCGAATCCGCGGGAAGACGGGTTCAATTACACAAATCCCGATTTTGACCATGCCTGGCGACGATATCACCCACCCAATTCCTGACCTTACGGGGTATATTACGGAAGGGCAGTTCGTGATATCGCGTGAATTGCACAGGAGGGGCATATATCCTCCGGTGAACGTCCTCCCCTCACTCTCACGCCTTATGAACTCGGGAATAGGCGTTGGAAAGACGCGTGAAGACCACAAAGCTGTGTCGGACCAGCTTTATGCTGGGTACGCCGAGGGCAAAGATCTACGCGGGCTTGTGGCGATCGTCGGGAAGGAGTCACTCTCTGATCGTGACAAAACGTTACTAGAGTTTGCAGATATCTTCGAGGACAAATTCGTACGACAGGGTTACGAGGAAGATCGTGGAATAGAAGAAACGCTTCAACTCGGCTGGGACTTGCTAGCAACTTTGCCGGAAGCGCAACTGACTAGAATAGACAGGAAGCTTATTGAGAAGTATCATCCTGCGCACGTCGCGAAAAAGGCTGAGGAGCCCGTGCCGGCCGCTTCTTCATAGCGTGGCGTTCGAAACGCCGCAGCGTCATTAGTTGAGGCACGTATAGCGGCAATACTCGTTTGACCAAGGAGAACATATGGCGTTAAGGGAAGTAAAACCGACGCGATCAGAACTGCTCGAAATTAAGAAAAAGATACAGTTGTCAGAGTCGGGCTACAACCTTTTGAAGATGAAACGTGACGGGCTCCTGTTGGAGTTCTTTGATGTTCTTGAAAAGGCCAAGGATGCGAGCATGGATCTGGCGAACTCATACAAAATCGCCAAGGAAAAGATCGATATCGCGGAAATGGTCGAAGGCGTGATTGAAGTCTATTCGGCGGCATTTGCGTTGAAACATAAGCCGGAAATCACGTTGACGAGCAGAAGTTTGATGGGAGTCACGGTTCCCGAGGTATCGTTCACTGAGATTAGCCACAGCATAGATGAGCGCGGCTATGGCATAATAGGGACATCATCTGCAATCGATGAGGCTGCCGGCGCATACGAGGAGTTGTTAGATAAGATTATACGCACGGCGGAAGTTGAGACCGCGGTCAAGCGACTGCTGATGGAAATTGAAAGGATTAAGCGTCGCGTAAACGCGCTTGAGTTTCGGGTTATCCCGGACTTGAAAGAAGCTGAGGCGTTCATCATGTTCAGGCTCGAAGAGATGGAACGCGAAAATATTTTTAGGCTTAAGAAAATAAAGAAAAAAACGGCGAGTTCTGAAGCAGCGTGATATAGATCTTTTCGTCGTAGCAATGTTTACGTGAGGTTGCCTTTCTGCGAGACACCACTGTAGGATGTGTAGCAAAAAGATTGCGCATAATCGCAGATCAACGAAAAAATGGGGCACGCTCCGTTGGCGCGAACAGCTGTGGTACTCGGCCGTATAGGCAGCTCTTAGGAATTGATTTCCAAAAAAGATATCTAAACGTAGCTAGAATACAAGTAGGGTAGTGTTATGCCCGAAGCCCATGATGAGGAAGTTGGAAGGCGGCTGTTTCAAATACATAGGGAAAAAGCCGTTGAAGTCGCACTCGAAAAAATACGGCGAAAAATGCCGACAGAGTGGAAATCCTTCACCTCAAAAGACATTGACGTGCTCAAGCACATCTTAGGTGAGGCGTGGGTCTGCATCAAGCGGAGCGAATGGGAAGGTATCTCTTTCGCAAAGTTGACCCAGAAAGATTTACAGACAATCATAGACATCGCAAATCAAGTGAGTAAGAAGGAAAAACCGGAAAAAATAGCGGTTGATGAGGTTTGCACTGCGATAATAACCAAAGAATAACCCATCTTACGGGTGCAGAGAAGGCGCAGCCCGTCGTTTTTACAAGTCGATGCAGGCTAGACGATAGGACTTATGTTGCGCTTGCAGATGCAGCTGACTGCTGTTTCTTTGTGGCCTTCCGTCTCCGTTCGATGATCTTTTTGACCTTCTTCAGCCGGTACAAATCCTCCCTCTCCCGCTCTCCGATGGATATCTTGATGTATTTGGCTTGCCTCTTTAGCTCAGGTATGAGTACTTGTTCGAGGGCGTTTACGCGCCTTCGATTCATTTGAATCTCGTCTCCGAGCCTGCGAAGAGATGTCTCAGTTTCTGCCAGCCCGATGATCAGGTCTAGCTCCGCTTCATACTGCTCGGCCACTTCGTCGATCCGCCCGCTGGTCCCTATCATGCTGTAACCCCGTTCGAGGACACTTTTTGTGACCGTTTTACGCTCAACGACAGGAACGGGAACGCCCATTATGTTTTTTCCCCGAATCTCAAGGGTCAGGAATCGTTTTGTTGCAAAAGAAGCGGATTTCAGAGCTGTGAGATCGTCAACTGCTTCGGCGACGCACAGCGAGCGTTGCGCGGCGACGGCTGCTGTCTCCAGTTCTTCTCGTGATTTGGAAACCGAGACCATAATGTGAAAAAACTCCTGAATGAGGGCGTCCATTTTTTCGCGCAAAAGGTCTCGGCCTTGCTCCGCTAGCTTTATTTGAGCTCTCTTCTTGATAAGTTCCATTCTGGTCGGATTAACTTGTTCCACGTGATTTCCCCTTGTAGACCGGGTGGTATTTTTGAACGTAATCCAACTTGATCCGCTTGAGCTCTTCCTCGGGAAGCATTGAGAAGAGGTCCCACGCTATCGCAAAGGTGGTTTCGATATTTCGGTCTTCATTTCCTTGTGAGATAAATTTCCGCTCAAATTCGTCTGCGAACTCGAGGTATTTCTTGTCTAATTCAGTCAACGCCTCCTCCCCGACTATCGCGACCAGTCGTCTCAGATCTCTGCCGTAGGCGTACGAAGCATAGAGCTGATCTGCGACGTTCCGGTGATCTTCCCTAGTTTTTTCGGATCCAATCCCTAGGTTCATCAGTCGAGACAAGCACGGAAGCGCGTCGATAGGAGGATCAACTCCTCTTCGGTACAGATCTCTGCTCAACACGATTTGCCCTTCGGTAATGTACCCTGTCAAATCCGGCACAGGGTGGGTAATATCGTCATCGGGCATGGTTAGTATCGGAATTTGAGTAATCGAACCCGTCTTTCCTTTAATCCGCCCTGCGCGTTCATAGATTGACGCGAGGTCGGTATACATATATCCTGGGTAGCCTCGCCGGCCTGGCACCTCCTCGCGCGCGGTGGAGATCTCTCTCAAAGCCTCGCAGTAATTCGTCATATCGGTGAGAATAACTAGCACGTGTAGGTTGTGGCTATACGCGAGGTATTCTGCAACGGACAAGGCACACCGAGGTGTTGCGACGCGCTCAATAGTCGGGTCGTCTGCCAAATTCATGAAGAATACCACGCGCTCGAGCGCCCCTGTCCGTTCGAAATCCGTCATGAAGAATGACGCATCTTTGTACGTAATGCCCATGGCAGCGAAAATTACCGCAAAGTTCTCCTCCTCGCCCAGCACCTTCGCCTGGCGCGCGATTTGAGCGGCTAACCTGTTTGCCGGCAAGCCGGAACCAGAGAATATTGGCAGTTTTTGTCCACGGACTAGCGTGTTTAAGCCATCGATGGCGGACATCCCCGTTTGAATAAAGTCCGCCGGTTTGTCGCGCGCGTACGGATTTATAGGAGTCCCAGCGATATCCACGCTTTCTTCTGAAATGACGGCGGGGCCCCCATCTCTTGGGTTGCCAACGCCGTCGAAAATCCTTCCAAGCATGTCAAGAGAGACATCTATTTTCGGCGGTTCGCCCGTAAATCTGACCCGTGTTTCAAGGTCGTCTATGCCGCTAGTCCCCTCAAAGACTTGAACAACTGCGAGCTCTCGAGAAACGTCGAGAACTTGACCAGTCCGTTCTTCGCCATTGGGAAGTGTAATCTTGGCAGTTTCTCCGAATGACACTCCTTTCACGTTCTCGATGAATATCAACGGCCCAGACACATAGTTGATCGTTTTGTACTCTTTAGTGAGCAGGCTAGGGGGGGTCATTGTGCGACCTCCAGAGATGCGACACTTGTATCTATTGTGTCTAGGAGGCCTTTGATAGTGGCCACATCTTCTTGTTCCTTCATGCGTGCGATTTCGGTTTTGACTGGCAAATCGAGCAGTTGCTGGAGCGAGGCCCCTTTGCTCAGCGCATCGGTTATTGCATCGTGGAAGGTGAGGATCGCTTTCAACATCCAGTACTGCTTCTCAAGGGGGCAGAAAGAGTCGACCTCGTCAAACGCGCTTTGCTGTAAGAAGTCCTCACGCACCATTCTCGTTACCTCTAAGATCGCCTTCTCGCTCTCTGGCAAGGCATCGGGGCCCACAAGCTGAACGATCTCCTGCAATTCGACCTCCTTTTGGAGAAGAAACATCGTCTTGTCTCGGAGCTCTCTCCAGTCGCGCGCGATGTTCTCTGCAAACCAGTCTTGGACGCTTTCTATGTAGAGACTATAGCTGTTGATCCAATTGACGGCCGGAAAATGTCTCCTGTACGCAAGGCTGGTATCCAAGGCCCAGAACGCGCCCGCTATCCGCAACGTGTTTTGTGTTATCGGCTCCGAGAAATCGCCTCCTGGTGGCGATACTGCCCCGACGACCGTGATAGATCCAGCTCGTCGATCAGAGCCCAAACAAACCACCCTACCAGCACGTTCGTAAAAGGCGGCCAATCGTGTCGCGAGATAGGCTGGGTACCCCTCCTCACCGGGCATCTCTTCAAGCCGGCCTGAGACCTCCCTAAGCGCTTCCCCCCACCGAGAGGTCGAGTCTGCCATTAAAGCGACGTCATATCCCATGTCGCGATAGTATTCAGCCATCGTAATCCCTGTATAAATCGAGGCCTCCCTCGCTGCGACGGGCATGTTTGAGGTGTTCGCGATCATGATGGTTCTTTCGATCAAGGGTTGTTGGGTGCGGGGATCAACCAGTTCCGGAAACTCGGTAAGCACGTCAGTCATCTCGTTGCCTCGCTCTCCACAGCCGATGTACACTACAATCTGAGCATCTGCCCATTTGGCGAGCGTTTGTTCTGACACCGTCTTTCCAGTGCCGAATCCACCAGGAATCATGGCGGTGCCGCCTTTGGTCACAGGAAACATGCTGTCAAAAATGCGTTGTCCCGTGAGCAATGGTAATGTGGGATCCAGCTTCTTGGCGTAAGGTCTCCCGATTCGCACCGGCCATTTTTGCAGCATGGTTATGTGTGTATCGCTGTCTAAGATACACACCGTGTCTTCAACGGTGAACTCTCCGCTTTCTATTTGGGTTACCGTCCCTGAGACGTGAGGCGGAACCATAATCTTGTGTTCAATGTGGTACTCGTGCACGCTGCCAACGACGTCTCCCGATTTGAGTGTATCACCTTCCGTCACTGAAGCGGTGAACTCCCACTTTCGGTCTCTGTCCACGCCAGGCACCGCGATACCTCGCGAAATGAAATCTCCGCTTTTTTCCATTAGTATCGGGAGAGGCCTCTGAATCCCGTCATATATGGACGAAATTATTCCGGGACCCAGCTCGACGCTCAGCGGACTCTCGGTATTCACTACGGGCTCTCCCACTTTTAGTCCTGAGGTGTCCTCATACACTTGAATGACGGCTTCATCTGCGTCTAATCGTATGATCTCGCCGTTAAGCTGCTCGTCACCAACTCGGACGACGTCGTACAATCTGGACCCCCTCATGTCGAGAGCATAGACGACCGGGCCCGAAATCCGCGCGATGGATCCGTGCAACATGTCTTATCGCCTCACCACGATGTTATACCCGATCGCCCTGCGCAGCATCCGTTCGATGTAGTCGGTGCGATCGATCTGTCGTGTTCTCGAAGGTATCGGAATGATTATTGGCCTGTGCGTCTTTTCGATTTTTTCCATTAGCTTAGCGTCCAATGAAGCCATAAAATCCTCGTTCACCGCCACAATGCCGGTGTCATCCTTAAACAACAAAGTGGGGATTATACTCTTAGCCTCTTCTAAGGTAGCCGCTTCGAGAACCTCAACTCCCGCCAGCCGAAAACCCGGTGCCGTCTCTGGGTCGGTTACGACTACAAATTTAAACAAAGACTAGTTCCTCCATCACTTCCTTCTCTGGCACGTACTCGGTCTTGCACATCGCTATGATCCGGATGTTAGTGATCTCGTTCGACTTGGCCCACAAATAACCAATGACCAAGGCAAGACTTAGCGGATCGCCAGAGAACAACCTCAGAGCTTTTTGTAAGAGAAACTTATCGAGCTCTTTTTCAAAAGGGGATATCTTTTCTGCGGTGACGTACTCGTCCGGAAGACGGGCGAGGAAGTCGTAAGAGCTGCCCGCCAATTGTTTGGTAACGCCGTCCATCGTTCGAGTTTTGCTTAAAGCCGAAAGCTTGTCGACGTCTAACTCTTTTCCCCCGGAAATGAAGTAGTACTGGGGGTCTTCAAGTTCAACCTTGTCGCGAATGATCCGCAAAACGTTTTTTATGTTGGTCACGTCTATTTCCGTCCGCACTATCCCCCGAATGATCCCTTCATCGTACGAGTCACCAGCGACGGCGTCTAGAGCCTGGCTGTAGTAAAACTTGTCGAGAGCATACTCCAACACAACGAGATCTCGCGTTTCGCTGAATTCCTTAAAATGTCGCGTTAACGGCCGTGAATATTCGATCCCCCATGTCGCGAGTAAGTCAATAATTGCTTTGACATCCGGTTGCTTAATCATCTCGGCTAGTGTCGCATCGTTAAGCGCTCCGGCAGGTGCAAGGCTCTCTGCGATCTCCTCAGACATCTCTTGGATGTTTATCCCTCTTAAGATCGTCTTTATGTTTTGGATGTCCCATTTGTTCAGGAATATGTTAATAAGCGTTTCAGCGTCTTCGCCTTTCACAAAACTGAATATCAGTCGAAACGTCTTACTGAGATTCCGCCGCAGCGCCTCTTCGACGCACGCAAGACCGGTATACTGGACACTTGCGTCTTCTAGGTCTTGTCGGTACGGTGTGTTTTCTAACTCGTCGATAACGGAGCTGATGTCCATTTTGGCCCCTAAAGCCTCGAGTGCTTTCCGCTCAAGGAGACGGCTTTTCATGCCTCTTATGCGCGCACCGATGTACTCGTAGTCCACCTTAGTCACCGAATAACGTGGAAAAGATCTCTCGTTTCAGGAGTTCTTTGGCATTGTTCAGTCTTGATTCAATCGTATTGGATACGACCACCTTTCCGTCTTTCGTGCTGACGGCTAAACCTCCTGCGCTGGTCAAATCACCGACGATCTCTGAGTTCCAGCCTAGTTCATTCAACACCTGCCTGCATAGAGTTTCGTCCCGCGTATCGATATGAAGGCTCACCTTCTCTCCTTCGAGTTCGCGAACCGCTTCTTGGAGCATCTTCTTGAAATCTTCTTTGTAACTGGGGCGATCTCTAAAACTGTCTAAACTCTTTTTCGCGTCGAAAAACGCTCGTTGTATGACTGCGTCCTTCTCCTTTATGATCCGCATTTTATTTTCGGCCTTGGCGTTGTAAATCAGTTTGTTTCGCTCTATCTCAGCCGATTTTTGTGCGTTCTCGAGGTGAGAAGCCTTAATCGTCTCAGCCTTTGCTTCTGCGCTTCTTTTTATTTCTTCGCCTTCTTGATGCGCTTTTTGCATCATCTCTGTGATGCCCTTTTCAGCGCTGACTCTCATCGACGTAATCAAATTTTCATATGTCATTCGCCCCACCAGCCTTTTTCGGCTTCCTTTGATAAGCAGTTTTTTTGCGCGCTAGCGACTAGGCTCCGATTGGTTTCTGAAACAACAGGAGATTTCATTGTAAACCCAGCAGTGTGCAGCGCCACCATTGAAAGGCCTAAGCGTCGTCACATCGTAGGTAGAACGAAAAGGATAATCGCAGCGACAACGAAGCCCAAAATGACTAAAGTTTCTGGAAGTGCCACAAAAACGAGCGCTAAGCCGAATAATTCTGGTTTTTCTGCAATCACTCCTGCTCCTGCTGCACCTATTCTTGCCTGTGCTATTCCAGTTCCGAGCGCACCTAACCCAAAAGCTATTCCCGCACCAATCGCTATCGACCAATCGAGCATTTTTCCAACTCCTATGGTTTTTTTGTCAGCACCGCGTCTTACGATAACGTCGTGCTCCCACGCGGATTTGCGACTTGGATAACAATTTTCTGCTCGGTGGCATACGTGCTTGTGGCAAATCTGCGTCCATGTCCTTCACCTTCGCAGAAAGGTTTGACGACTTTTTTGCCCCCGCTCTACAAATGGCTTCGTCGTCGTGCTCTGCATAAAAGCTACCTCGCGACTTTCACTTTGCCGTCCCCCGCTTGAAAGGATCGTACGGTCTGCCCCCACCCTCATAAAACTTTGAATAGAATTCTACGATATGTAGCCTGAGTGCTTGAATCGAGGGGCTAAACATACACAGGACGACATTTACTCCGTGAAGCAACACTGCTACCAAAATACCTACGAATAGGATTCCCATTGAGCTTCCTAGCTCATTAGCTACAAGCGCGAGTACTACGGAAGCCATCCCTATTGCCATGAGTCTCGCGTACGAGAGGACGTTTGTAAACGTACTCATGACTTCTATTGCTCCCGCAATTCCACCCCCATACATGACTAGCGGCAGTCCGATGACGAGTAGTACTATGCCGGGCGCTACGAGCAAAGCGGGAATCACTGCAACTACCGCGAGCAGAATTACTATGATGCTCGCCAAGGCCAGCATCATGCCAGCCCTTGTACACATGAGCTTCTTGTTGCTGCGTCTGTGCGCGTTCACCAACCCTAAGCTGAGGCCAAAGAACACGTGAAATACCCCGATGGCGATCGTGAAAATGAGCAGCGGTACGATAATGTTGATCCTATCTAATGTCGTCCCATTTATCGTTACGGGCTGTATCCAGCCCATCATTTGCCCGAGATTTCCGAAAAACTCGCCATAGAGATAGCCAAAAAACATGGTGGGAATTGAGCAGATGATTAGGATGTTCATCAGTTGCTTGATTGTGTTACTGCGTCGTCCATAGTACCATCTCACCGCCAGCGCAAACGCGAGTATACAGATGCCGTAGCCAATGTCGCCTACCATGAGGCCAAAGAAGAACGGGAAAAACAACGCGAGCAGCAGTGTCGGTTCAATCTCGCCGTGCAGTGGTGTACCTACCAAATTGCTGAGAGTCTCAAAGGGCTTGACAATTCGCGGATTGTCGTAGCACGTCGGCGCGTTGTAGCTTTCCTCTCGACTTACATCAAGGTCGTTTACGATGACTCTGCCTTCAAATGCCTTTTTTAACGAATTTTTTGTGTTTGCGAGCTGCTTTTTTGGCACCCATCCAATCATTACGAAGGTATAGTCCGTCTGCCCGAACTTGGTGAAAACACTGAGCTCTTCATTCCTGTCCTCAAGCACATCTTTGAGTACGCCGAGCTTCGGGTACCAGCGCCCCGATAGTTCTGCTAACTCCTCGTTGAGTGCGCTCATTTCGGCCGTTGTTTTCTGCCGTTGTTCTTCGACTAACGTCAGAACCTGGTCAAACGGCTTATCCAAATATTCGGGAGGGAGTCGAACTTCATTCACATTTTGGGACCAAATAAATGAGTGCACCTGGTCAGAATACCTTTTATTAAACACCGTCACCGCAGCCGTCGTCGCCTCGTCGACATCGGCGGACATGAGCTCAAATTGGTTGTGCGTGATCTCGACTAGGGCTGCGCGAACAATCTCGAGGACCTCCTTAAACTCTCTTTGGATGAGAATTACGGTGACTTCAAACCCCTCTAAAATGGGCAGTTGAGCCTCCAAAGGCTGCAGCTTCTGAATAACTTCTTCGTAGTGAGCCAGATTCGTCAGCGTAAACTCAATATCACTTTTTCGCGTTGCTAGCTCTTTAGTAATTGTCTCAAGCTCGCCGATAACCTGGCTTGCCTCCTCGACGAGCTCATCATCGTTTTTCCACCGAAGTTCTTCAAAGAGTTGGGCCTTTAGCGCCTCGTTCACGGGCATGGTGGGTAACAGGTGAAACATCCCGCTGACTTTGACCAACGCGCCCGCGATGTCGGCTTTTGGGCCCGCTAGCACGCGTCGCAGCATCGTATCTCCCGGGGCGATAGTCGTCGACGCGTCTTCTAAATGAACTGTCCCTAGGTTGTACAGAAAATCAACCGTGCTGTGCAAGTCGTGTTTTGGTCCAATGACCTGGATCTTGGTCATTTTCTGCAGCATATCGATCTACTCCGGAGTCACCGCTTTCACTATTTTTTCTACGGCCTTAGACAGGTTTTGCTCTCCGCTCTGTCTTGTGAGCTCTGCCTCTTCTGTGCCGAGCCGTTTCAGGTCTTCTACCTCATTAAGGACGCCCGCTAGTCTTTTTTTGGAGTACTCGTCAGCAGCTTGTTTTCCGTCAGTTTCCGCCTGTTTCAAAATAGCAGCGGCTTCTCGTTTAGCGTCTGCGACAACCTGCTCGGCGTCCCGTCGCGCGTGGTCCGCTTTTACGCTTAGTTCCACCTCTTTCCTTCGTATCTGCTGCAATACCGACGGCTCTCCTTCAGGCATTTCTTACTTCCATTGGAGTTTTGACCCTATAGCCCGCGGCGCTCTTTTAGATGTGCAGCTATCTCCTGATCTGGAACGTGTCGTTCGGTCTTTTTTTGATNNGTTGGGGAACGATATATTTACCGGTCAATATTGCTAAGAAAAAGCACCTTTTTTTAGGCTTCTCTTAGACAATAAATAAGCAAAAAAGGCGCTTACGGGCCATCTTTTTTTGAGACTCTGGGGGGCATTTTTTATGCGTATTCTTATACGTAAAAGCGCTCGATACGGCTAGGGATGGATACGGTTGGTTGCAGTCAGTGCTCACGCCATTATGCCAGAATTCCGAGGTTTTGTGGGTTAGGCAGTCGCGTTTGAAAACCTGCACGCGTGAAATCTAATGAAGGCGTAAGGTGCGTAACTCCTCTTTAGCACACCACTCTCAACACTGTCCAAAATGCCCGAGCTTTTATAGACGGAGTTAACGTAATGACTCGTGGTGAACATCATGAAGCGACTTAAAGTCAGAGACGTGATCGAGCACAGAGCGCAGACGATTGATCCGAGTGCATCACTCCTTGAGGCGGCAAGGCGCATGGTGGAAGACGCAACCGACGCTTTCATTGTGTCGCCGCTTGAAAAAGATGCGCCATTCGGTATCATTACCCAGAGAGATATCGTCGATTTGTTCGCCGACGAGGTCGACATTGGCAAAGTGACGGTAGGAGAGATGGCCAGCAAGCCACTCCTCATCGTGTCTCCGGGAATGCCCATACTGTACGCTGCTAAGATGTTTCGAAAAGGTGGGGTGGATCATCTGGCCGTCTTCAACGGGCAAGAAATCCTTGGGATTATCTCGTGTAATGACGTCTTGGGAAGTCTTCCCAATCTGATGGAACAAATCTACAGCGAGTTCGATTAGCCGTTGGCNNTTGACTAAGATCCAATCTCGGTTTGACTCGCTTTTTTTCCAAAACTATTAAGTAGCTATCGTGTAATCATATTACGAAATAGCTTGATGTATAAGCATTTTTGGAGTCTATCTGTTGTATTGAGGCGATCATAATGGCTGAACAACCCCCTAAGAAACCTATATTTGAGGACTACGGTATCGATCCTGCGATCTCTGAGATTCAGAATTTCAAGGCTGAAATCGTGTTCGAGCTGAAGAAAGCTGAGGTGCCATTTCCGATCACGAGTCGCGAACAGCTGATGACCGTGTTTCCAAAGGGCTGGAGCATGCAGTGTTCGATGAAAGGTCAAAAAGTAGAGCTTAACGCGTACATTTCTAAAATGAAGGCTGACGAGTTTCCTATCAGGACTGCCGGCGACGTTGCAGACAAGCTTGCGTCGTTTTGCACGATGTAGCTCAACGTCGAGTCGGTTTTTGAAGCAACGGAGTGCCCCCCGTTCAAAGAAGCGCGCCGTTCTGAGCTTTTTTGGACACCTACTTTTTTTTAAATATTCTTATATATTTGAGTGTGCATAAAAGACATGTAAGGCCACAGGTGTCAAGCGCTGGTGAGCCTATGCATGCGACAATAACACCGGAAGAATGGCAGTTCAAAAAAGAAGTCGTTTGTTTTAACTGCCAGACAAGAGCAACGCAAGTTGTGCGGGTCAAGGACAGGCAGGGCAGCGTTATCTGCTCGGCGTGTGGCGCACAGCGACACTATATCATACGAAGCGTGATTTATGGGACGGATACGCCGCCGATGCCCCCCGTAGGGATGAAATATGATGCGTGGGACTTCGCGAAGACCAGCGACTGTCTAAATTGTAAAGAACACGCAAGGCACAGCGTCCATCTTGACGAGTACAAGATGAATGTGATCTGCGACGAGTGCGGTTTTTCGCGAGTTTTGAAGCTCGATTATCTTGCCTTCGCGCCTGCGTTCCCGCACGAGTAAGCCCCGCCGAAGATGAGCACCCGGTTGTACGTCTTTCACGCAGGGCAGTGTAATCCGAAGAAGTGCACCGCCAAGAAACTTGCTCGATTTCAGCTCGTAACTCTTTTCTCTACGCCGCGACCCTTGCGGGGCGCTCATACGGTACTCCTTGATCCATCCGCTCCGGCTCCGTTATGCCGCGCGGACGTTGTGACGACGCTCGTTGCGGTTGACTGCTCTTGGAAACAGCGTGAGCGCGTGTTCGAGTCGTTCCGGGCGCGGACAAGGCGACGACTTCCGTATCTTTTGGCAGCGAATTCGGTGAACTATGGGCGGCCGTACGAGCTCACAACGGTAGAGGCACTGGCGGCTGCGCTCTACATCCTTGGGGAATCACAACGGGCAAGAGAACTCTTGAACAGGTTCAAATGGGGTCCGAGGTTTTTTGACTTGAACGCCGCGCCCCTCAATGAATACGCCGGTGCGAACACCGTTGGCGAGGTGCTCGCAAGTGAACGCGCCTATATAGAAGGCTAAATGACTTCTTACCCGCGTTCTTGCGGTTAACGCAAACATAAAGATTAAATGCTGTTAGGCGTATGGTTCTACCGACGCGAGAGGTACTCTAATGGCACGTTTTCCAGAAGCTGAAAAAAGGTTACTCAATATCAAAATCTGCATGCGGTGTAACGCCCGCAACCCGCCACGGGCGACGCGATGCAGGAAATGTGGTTACAAAAACCTGAGGGTCAAGTCGAAGGAACGAAGGGGTTAGCCGATTGAGGATCGAGCAGCACCTTGAAGAGGCGATCGGCAGAGATGGAACGATACATTTAACGCTTATCGATCCCGACTCACAGTCGCCAGAGGAAGCCGCGCGAATTGCACGGGGCGCCACAGCGGGAGGCACGACTGCGGTTCTTGTGGGGGGCTCTGTAGGCGTTGGCGGACATGGCCTAGAGTACACCGTATCGGAAATCAAAGGTAGCACGGGTGTCCCTGTCATCATCTTCCCTTCAGACGTAGGGAGTGTATGTACCACGACCGACGCGATGTTTTTCTTGTGCCTTTTGAACTCTAGGAGCACGGCGTATCTCAGTACAAACCAAGCGCTCGGCGCCGTGTTTGTCAAGAGCTATGGGATAGAGCCCATTCCAGTAGCGTACATCATCGTCGAACCCGGGGGAACTGTTGGCTGGATAGGTGATGCGCGTTTGATTCCGCGCAACAAACCCGAGATCGCTGCTGCATACGCGCTCGCAGGAAAATATCTTGGGATGCGATGGATCTACCTTGAAGCAGGTTCCGGTGTCCCCGATACGGTCCACCCCGAAATGGTGAAGGCGGTAAAAACAGCCATAGACGATACAAGGCTCATCGTTGGCGGCGGGATACGCACCGACAAACAGGCCGAGTTGCTGGCGAAGGCGGGAGCGGATGTCATCGTAACGGGTACGGTAATCGAAGAGGACGTTGACATCGAAACCAAGATCGCAAGCTTTGTCCGTGTAATACAGCACTAATCGCGTGCGCAGCACCTACCGGCACCTAACGCCGCGCTGTCTACTCGCTCTTGTTCTTTTCTTTCCAGTTGGTGTAGTTGCATTGTGGACAGCCGAGATCCCAAAATCGCTTGCCGCTCTGTACCTTGATAAGTCGCATGTCGTGCAGTTTGCACTTGCGCGCAGTCATGCGTAGTCTTCCTGATTTCGGCAATGGGAGTCCAAAGGTGCACTTCGGATATCCACTGCACCCTACAAAGCGTCCGCCCCGTTTTGAGCGACGTACGACGAGATCCGAGCCGCACTGAGGGCACGTCCCAACGGTCGCATCTCCGCGTAGCCCTTCTTGCAGCGATGTGCCAATCTCGTCGTGTTGCTCATCGAGCGTGCTTAAGACCTTATCGAGAATGTCCCTCGAGCTTACCACCACAGACTCCTTTGACAGCGTTCCCGCTTTGACCTTCTCCATCTCCTCTTCGAGGAGTCGGGTCATCTCAGGTTTCGTAATTGTGGGGGCGTAGCGTTCGAGCGATTGCGTGACGCTGCATGCGATACCGGTGGGCCGAAGGGGATTCACGTCAACATAGCCCCGCTGAGTGAGTTTCTTGATGATCTCGTGGCGGGTGCTTTTCGTCCCCAACCCGAGCTCGTCCATCTTCTTGATCAACTGGCCCTGTCCCCATCGCTGTGGCGGTTGCGTCTCCTTCTCCACAAGCTGCTTGTTCGTGACAGTGAGAACGTCGCCCTTGCGAAGGTCAGGGAGGTACCGCTCTTGTGTCTGCGCATATGGATAGTGATAGCGCCAGCCTTGATGTGAAAGTTCGAGCCCGGTCGCTCTGAACTGCTCCCCCTCGGAGTCCAGCGTGACCTTTTTCGTGCACCATCGCGCCGGGTCGGAGAGCGTTGCAAAGAACCGTCGCACAACGAGCTCATACACCTTCCAGCTTTGTGGCTCGAGATCAGCTTGTGTGGCGCGCATCGTGGGATAGATCGGCGGATGGTCGGTCGTTTGCTTTTTACCTCGGGTGGCGACCAGTTGCTTCTTTTGTAGTAGCAAGCGAGCATTCTCAGCGAATGGACCGCTTCTGAACATGCTCACTGAGAGGCGGAGATCGAGCTCATTGGGATAGACTGTGTTGTCCGTGCGCGGATAGCTTATCCATCCGGCTGTGTAGAGCCGCTCTGCCGTTTCCATAGCGCGGCTTGCTGATATGCCAAGCGCGCTTGCTGCGGCGAGAAACTCGGTCGTGTTGAAGGGTTTCGGGGGGGCATCCACTCGCTCGGTTTTCGCAAACGTAACGACGGTGGCCGTGTCGCCGATGTTTTGTAGCGCCGCCGTTGCGCTCTCTTTGTTTGAAAATCGGTCTGCTCGGTGCTTTGCGTGAAACGTTTCGCTGCTCGTGCTAAGGTCAATATATATTTCCCAGTATGGCTCTGCCACGAATTGTGCAATTCTTCGCTCGCGATCGACGATCAGTGCGAGCGTCGGACTTTGTACGCGGCCCGCAGACAAGAAACGGTTGCCAAGTCGCTTCGCAGCCGTCGATATGTATCGCGTGAGCGCAGCACCCCACATAAGGTCCACTACCTGCCGGGCCTCCCCGGAATGAGCGAGGTTGAGGTCAATTTTGGTTGGTGATCGAAACGCGCGTTTGACCTCAATGGGGGTCATCGCACTAAACCGCACGCGGTCCACCCCGACGTCCTTGACGGACTTGACGATCGTGCACGCCTCCAAACCGATGAGTTCGCCTTCCGTGTCAAAGTCAGTCGCAATAGTCACCCGGTCGGCATCCTTGGCGGCCCGCTTAAGTCCTGACACGATGGTCTTATGTGTGGGAATGGTGACGACGTCAGCCCGGATTAGGTCGTGAAGGTTTGTCTTCCAGTCGCGGTATTCCTGTGGGAAGTCAAGCTTGACGATGTGCCCCCTCAGGCCTAGCACTGTCGTGCTATTGAAGCGATACGCGTTGGCGCTGGCGACTTTGGTTGCTGATGCTGCTCCGTCGGAGAGAATCTCGGCGATCCGCTTCGCCGCGATATCTTTCTCGGTCACGATGAGGTGCATCAGAGTTGCTCCCGAATAAGACGATTGGTGAGGGTGGGATCCGCCCGTCCACGCGTCTTCTTCATGACCCGACCGACGAGGAAGTTGAGGGCGCCGGTCTTGCCGCTGTGATAGTCCTCAACGGCCTGTGGGTTCTCTTCGATCGCTTGTTTGACGGCGGTTATAGTCTCTTCAGCCGGAGCAATGCGCAGCCCTGCCTTGTCGATGATCTCAAGCACGGCTTTTTCGTCGACTCTTAGAGAGATGTTTTCGTCGGATCTTACGAGAACGGTTCGTATGCCCTCGACGGCTGCCTTTTTGGTAATGGTTCTTTGGATCACGTTGGTGATGAAGTCGATTAAGAGGTCGGGGCTGATCGCGTCAAGGGTCCGCCCATAGTAGTTCAGCTCACCCTGGAGCACGTCTACGACCCAGCTCGCCGCCGCCGACGGGTCGACTTGTGCGGCGACTGCTTCGAAATAGTCGGCGAGCGGCTTTGAAGCTGTGAGCACTTTTGCGAGGTAATCTGAAATGTCGTACTGCTCGATGAATCGGTGACGTTTTGCGTCAGGGAGCTCGACCTCTGTGTGCTCTCGGAATTGTTCGGCCAGCGGTTCGGGGTCGACAGGCGCTAGATCAGGTTCGGGGAAGTAGCGATAGTCGTGTTCTTTTTCCTTTGAACGGAGTGATATCGTGATGCCGCGCGCCTCGTCAAAGTGTCGCGTTTCTTGCGTGATATAGATGCCTTTTCGAAGCAAGTTTCGCTGACGAGTGATTTCAAACAGGAGCGCTTTTTCCACGCCCTTGTATGAGGAGATGTTTTTGACTTCGGCCCGTTGCCCGCCGGCGATCGAGATGTTAGCGTCGACGCGAAGCGATCCCTCGAGGTTGCCGTCGAAGACGTTGAGGTACTCGAGGATGTTACGCAACTTATTAAGAAAGCGACGTGCCTCCTTGGGGGTGCGAAGGTCGGGCTCCGTGACCACTTCGAGCAGCGGCACACCTGATCGATTGTAGTCTATGAGCGAGTACTGCGCCTTTTCGATGGTGCCGCGGTACGTAAGCTTGCCCGGATCTTCTTCCAAGTGCGCGCGCCTGATCCGAATCGTCCGTTCCTGCCCTGCGGTGTCGACTGTCAAGTAGCCATTAGTGCCGAGGGGAAAGTCGTACTGGCTGATTTGAAAGCCTTTCGGCAAATCCGGGTAGAAGTAGTTCTTCCGATAGAACTGCGTCTGTTGCACCGAGCAGTTGAGCGCTTTTGCGACCCGCTCGGCGTAAACGATTGCCATCTCGTTGACGACCGGTAGACTCCCAGGAAGCCCGAGACAGATGGGACACGTGTGGGTGTTTGGCTCTGAGTCCTGATAACGCGTTGAACATCCACAAAAAAGCTTCGATTGGGTTGTGAGCTGTGTGTGCACCTCAAGCCCTATGATAATGTCAGTTCTTTGCGTGGTCATGTGATACGGTTTTTGTCGCTGCTTCTCTTATCGAGATCTGCAGCGGCAACATCTAAACAGCAGCATAGAAGCGCGTTGATTACCTTGATATTTGGTGAATTTAGAGCGGGACGCCTGCAGTGTTTTGAGGCCTTCAGTTAGGATAGTTTCCAGCTACTAGTCGGAACGCTACCTATTATAATTAACTGCGCGGGCGCGGATGGGTTGCAGCTCGTCGCCGTGACTGGGAAGTGTGAAGGAGAGGGTTATCACTCGATCGGACGATATCACAGCGAACCAAAAAGCTTTATCTGATACTCAGCAGGTTGTTTGTTAGAGGAGGAAATATGAGCGCGTATAAATGGGCCATCCTACTGCTGGTCACAGTCGCGTTACTCGCATCGGCTTGCACCGTGGCGAGCGCGCAAAGCACAGGAGGCGTAGTTAAGATCAGCTCGCCTCCAAAGAACGGTAATGCAGGGCCTACGGAGCGCGTCAGTGGCAAAGCTCAGCTTTCAAAGGGGTATTCGCTTTGGATCGTGCCGTACGATCCAACCGCTGGCAAGTACTATCCGGAAGCCCCCTCGGTCACGGTGGGCAGTGATGCGAGCTGGTCGTCTCGTCTCTCGGTAGGCACCATATTTGGCGTCGGCAAGACGTTCCAGATTTATGCGGTCGTCGCCGATCAAAGTGCTAGCACAGCGCTGAGCAGTTACGCCGCGCAGCGAACGGCAATAACAAAACTGCCGTCAGGTGCACAGGCTGCCGATGCCGTCACCGTAAAGCGCGTGGCAGCAGACGTTACAGGAGCGCCGGCTGCAAGCCCCAGCGCCGTGCCGCGCACGGCGTCAACCGCTGGATCGAGCGCGACCGCGGGGGCGAGTTCATCTACGACAAACGTCGCTCAAGCAAGTGCAGCTGCAAGTAGCTCAAACCCGCTTCCGGGTTTTGAGGCGGTGTACGCACTTGGTGCTCTTGCTGCCGTGTTTCTGGCATTACGCGTCACCCGCCGTGGCTAAGGTCTATAGCCGCGATTGGCCAGTCTTAAAACAGTTGCTTCAGGACAGATTAGCTGGAGCAATCTATGGTTGTTAAAACGAATGCCGTCGATGCCCTTCTCCAAACAAGTCAGCTTGCTGAACCAACGAGTGCGCGCTTCCTGAAGAAGATCATTGCGCGTATAGATACGGTGTCAGCGCATTATCAAGCGCCCTTAACGAAGCGGTATCCGTCGCCGTCGCCGCGAGCCGCGGTTCTATCAGACGGGACAACGCAGCGCGTCTGATCCGGGTGGAGCACTTGATTAACGGCGCACGTTAGGCAATCAGAACACTCTTGGCATTCTGGGGCCTGCAGTTCGCTTAAGCGTGCAACAAGGCACCCATAATAGAGCGTCACACGTTCAGCCATCATAGTTTTTCCCCTCCTTGCAGAATACCGTGCTCTGGATGTGTTTAAGCGTGCACTCGGCGTTTAGCAGCTGAAGGTGAGCAGCATCAATACCCGCGAGCGACTCGTTTTAGTCGCGACCGGCCATAACCTACTGTTCGAGTACTCGCTTCGCGGCATTAACGGCCTTTTGCTTTAACCGCTCCGGTTGCTAATCCTATCCATTGCCTGTGCCAAGTGCTTCACGATTCGTGAAGCGAGACTGGCACGAGCTCCTTCTCTGCCGTGTAATGGTAGGCGATGATGTGTGCACTCAACAGATTCGTTATCGCAGTTTTTCAAATGAGCGGCGCTGGCACGACTCGGCAGGCATAAAGCTGCGTGGGGTGCTGTGAGGCTTGCTTTGGTCTCCGTTCACTATCGTTTCATCGCACGCTCGAACGCAAGGAGCGCTGCTGACAACAGAACGATCCCGAAACCGAAGAGTATGAAGATATCCCTTGAAATTGCTTGTACGCCCACACCGAGCACTACCACTTGTCGCAGCGCGCTAATCGCATAGGTGAGCGGAAGGAACTGCGCGATGACCTGCATAAATTGTGGCATCTGCGATATCGGGAAGAAGACGCCGCTGAGGAACATCATGGGAAACGTTAACGTCATCATGATCATCGTAGCGGTCTCCTCGGTACTCGTGAATGAGGTGATGAGAATGCCCAAGCCGACGAGGCTGAACACGCCCAGGAGCAATATTCCTAGTATGAGCGCGATACTCCCTTGTACGACCACGCCAAAGAGAACGATCGAAAGCGTAAGGACGATGATCCCCTGCATCATACCGCGTGTTGTCTGGGCGATGACCTTTCCGCCCAGTATCGACATCCGGTGCACCGGCGCGGCGAGCATGCCGTCGAGGGTACCTACCTCCCGCTCGAAAGAAATGGCGTGTGGGAGGCCGGTCATTAGTGACATCATGACGACCATCCCCATGATGCCGGGCGCGACGAACTCGAAGTAGTTGGTTTGTCCTGGAACGATGCCCGTCGCTTGGACGTTGTATGGTGCTACCTGGGCTAGCGAATAGTTCAGCGGCGTTTTATACGTCTGGTTCAGTCCGTACGTGGCCGTTTGTGTGCCCATTTGTTGAATGACTTGCGTGAGCTGCGTCTGTATGAGAGATGCCGTCTGAGGGTTCGACTGATCATTGACAATGGTCACGTCTGCTTGCTTGCCGGTTTTGAGGTTAGATGTGAAATTGCTTCCAATGATGATGCCCGCGCTCTGCTGGCCGTTTTGAATGTTCGATTTCACGTCGGCGGCGCTGCCGACCGTCGAGAGATCCATCATGCCGGTCTTGTTGTTCAGAGCCTCGAGCTGTGCGACGAATTTCGTGCTGAGGGACGCATTGCCCTGCACAGCGTCAAGGTTCGCGATCGCAACGGGGACGTTAGACATGCCGCTATTTGAGGGGAAGATATAGCCGACCATGCCCATCATGAAGAGAGGCATCAGGATGAGCATCACAAGGCCCATGCGATTCCTGCTTATGTCTAACAAGTCTTTCCACGCAATCCAGAGCGCGTGACGAATACCACTTCTAGCTCCCATGGTACAGCTCCTATCGTATCCTCGATTGCACTCTCGCTCCGTGCCGAGAACGCGGTTCCTTTGTGGTTACCTTATCGGCGACCTGCGCCCTCACCTCGTGCCCCGTAAGATAGAGGAACACGTCTTCCAATGTTGGCTCAACGTTACGAATGGAACGAATCTGCCCTGCGCCTGAGCGCACCGCATCAATGACGTTATCGCACGACTCGTCGCCCGACGCGTGAACCTTGATGTGCGTTTCGTCTTCTACCGTGACCGTTTGTGTGCACGACAACGATTGAATATCCGAGACAAGCGTTGGCGTAATGTTTGGAACGTCGAGCTCGATGACGCTCGTATCGGCACCGGTGATTACTTTTTTCAGATTTGACGGCGTATCGAGCGCGACGATCTTCCCGTAATCGACGATGCTAATCCGGTCGCAGAGCATGTCAGCTTCGGCCATGGCGTGCGTTGTTAAGATGATCGTTGTCCCAGCATCATCGTTGATGCTGCGCGCAAAGTCGCGGATTTCGTTCGTGGATTGCGGATCAAGACCGAGCGTTGGTTCATCCAAGAACAGGATCTCCGGCTCGTTGAGGAGAGCCCGGATCACATTGATGCGCTGCTTCATCCCGGTCGAAAACGTGCCGATCTGATGGTCTGCCCATTTTTCCATATTAACGACTTGGAGCAGCTTATCGATGCGTTCACGCAAGGCGTCTCGTGGGATATCGTAGAGTTCGCCGAACAAGCGCATGTTTTCACGCGCTGTGAGCCGATCATACATGATCATTTTTTCGGATACGAGTCCGATGTGCTCGCGCACCCTATTACCCTGATGAGCAATATCAAAGCCGGCAACGGTCGCCGATCCTTCAGTAGGGCTACTCAATGTGCAGAGCATCCGAATCGTCGTCGTTTTGCCCGCGCCGTTTGGCCCTAAAAAGCCAAATATCTCGCCTTTCTTCACTTCAAAGGAGAGATGATCGACGGCGACGAAGTCGCGGAATTTCTTGACGAGGTTTGTGGCTTTGATTGCAACGTCGGCCATGTTACTCACCTGATTGATATATCTAAAGATATACTATAAGATATTTAGCTATTTGAAGGTTTCCCAGTTGGAAGCCCGCACGTGCGCGCCATTCAGAGGCTTTGTGCGGCTCGCAAACCAGCGTAAGCATTCGAGAAACGTGTCATAGCTCTTTTTGAGTGTCATTCGTTCGCTTTTTCGGCGTGGTGGTCTGCTGCCTTTCCTGTGCGAGAACTTCTTCGAGTTTGCCACCAAATATCTCTTGGACCACTTGTGAGAGCACGTCAGCTTTTACCAGAATGAACCCCCACGCACCCATCCTCGTGCTACCCATCACAAGAAAACGGTCTCCCGTTTCAATTCCAAATTGTTTCCTCAGTTCAGCTGGAATCACCACTTGACCTTTCTCGCCAATGATGGTGTCCCCATAGTACTTCATCTTTCGAAGCATTGGACCGTCCACAATCCTCCCCCCAAGAGTACGCGTAATCGTGCTAATCCTATAAATCCTACTTATCTTACCTGCTATATATATAATTACGCTAGGTGGCGACAGGTCAGAGACAACCGCAGAATGTAACGCGCCGGCTCTTCATACTAACAACTTAAGGAGGTGAGATTGCCCCGTTGATTACGATATTCTTTGGAGAAAACGTTCTTGAAGGCGACCAACTAGTATATTTGTCGAGCAAAGTGATTGACCTTATCGCGAAGGTTTCAAATTCACTGAGCAACGGGTTCTGAAGATTGGCTTGATTTGAACAGACTGGCTCTCAATCTTAACAAATGCTTGCCGACATCTTCGACTTAAGTCGGCTTGATCAAAGCGTAAGCGACGTTGAGCAGCTGCATAATGAACACGACCGGTAGTTTGACCACGCCTTGCCACGTAGTAGGGGGGGGCGGCGTGCTGACAATATGCGTGATTTTTTCATCGGCGCGCTTCGCTGCACGGGTTACCACAAGACTTACGACGATACCGAGGAGCGCGCCGCCAATTAGGTCGGTAACGTAGTGAAGGCCGAGGTAGACTCGGCTGAAGGCAACAAGCAGGGCCCACGCGAACAGCACAACGCTGAACTTTCGATGATAAGACGAAAGCGTCGTCGCGAAGGCAAAGGCGTTCGTGGTGTGACCACTTGGAAACGAGGGCTGGGCTTCCGGGGGTACGCCCAAATCGCTCGGCCGTGGACGTGCAATGGCGTATTTCAGTCCGAACGCGAACACATTCGCGAGTATGAATACGAGCGCGAAGACGAGTGCTTCTTTGCGGGCACCAGCGAGATAGAGAGCGATCGTGATGAGCACCATGAAGGTCAGGCTGCCCGTGAACGTGACCCACCAAAATAGTGTATTGAGAAAGCCGCCGTCATTGAGTCCTCGGATGAAATGCGTGGCATTGTAGTCGAACCCGCCGAGATATGCAGACGCTATCGGTGCATGGATATGCGCCAAAAAAAAGAGCATCGTTGCAAAATGCATAACGTCCGCTTTATAGTTTATGTAAGACTCCACGCGAGATCGCAGCGTGTGTCTTTTGTTGACAGATGAGAGTCCGCGCGGCCAAAAAGGAGCTCGTGATGCGGAAGCTGGACGAGCGGATCATGAAGGAGGAATCCAAGATCGAGTACGTGCAGCACAAGTTCAAGACCTCGGAGATGATGAAGATGTGTGTGGACAAGATGCCAGCGCCAACGGCGTTACTGTCATTTGGCACGTACGATCTTCGGATTGGTAGCACAGCTAATCTCCTAATCTCGAAATGTAACCCGGGGGGGGATTTTTTTCCCTAACAGTCAAGGCATTTAGAGTCGTTTCGCGATCTACGGCCAGTCTTTGCCTTTCGTGAGGAAGCTCCCTTCGACGTTTGCCTCCATTTCGACGAACCGCTTGAAGGGCACGCTAAAGGACAGCACGTTTTTATCAAGGTACTTGCGTGCGGTAATGTCGGTGAGGCCGATGACGGCCTTTGGACTTTCGGAGCGCGCTTGATCGAGAACTTGCATCACCAGGCTTCCGCATCCGGAACCGAACAGCGTTGAGACGTTATCGTTCGTAGGTCGGTCGAAGTTCGCAAGGGTCGCAAGCGCGGACAGCTGGTCGGCGTTCGCAACGAAGACGACGATTGCAGTCTCGGTAATTTCGCTTTCGGTTACCCTGCTGAGCGGTTTCATCACCAAATACCGCGTCGGCAGGGTAATCTCAGGGAGGTTCGCAATGAACTCCCGCACAAGTTCAGGGGTTTTCTTTCGGTATTCGCCCTCAAACTGTCCCTCCTTTCCGGTTGATAGGAAGTAGTCGATATAGCCCAGCTGATAGGGGCCGAAGCAGAGCCCCACCTGCCCGCCAGGGCAAAGGACCGTCTCTTTTTCGAGCACCGCGGTACGCCCGTTCATGGCGGCGACGAACAAGGGAATGATGCAGCGGTTCTTTTGTCCGCCCTCTTCCGTGAACTCCAACGCGTTGTCGGGTTTGTGATCAGTTAGCAGAATGGCGACGGGCCCGCGGTGCAGCCTAATGGCATCGGCGATTTTACTGTGCATACGTGTTCACTCCTAAATCTAGTTGCCTTTCAGGCGTATATGCTTTTCACGCGAAGTTGCTGATATGTGTAGCCTAACGCGGCAAATGAGCTATGTCGGCGAAAAAACTAGCTTTCCGTCCTTTGCGCAGCACTCACGCGCCCTCTCACTCCTTTGAGATGGACGATAGCCAGGCGTGGATGCCATCGATCTGCAGTCGGCTTTCCATCTGCGCGGGTCTAATATAGTTGATGTGCCACGTGCCATCGAACGCGTTCCTGATGTCACTTTGCGTGACACGCCGCGGACCGTACGAGCCGGGTTCCAGTTCGCTAAAACAAAGCATAAAATAGGTTCCGTAGCGATTAAGAACGCTAGCAAGATTATTGACAAACTGGGGACGTTCTTCGTCGTCCAACACGTGAAACAATCCTGAGTCGACGACAGTGTCGAATGTCCTCCCCAGGGTGTGCAGTTCCAACGCGTTCTGGGTGAGAAACGTCACGTTGAGGTTGCGTTCCGTCGCTTTATACCGTGCCTTCTCGATCGCGATAGGAGTAAAATCAACGCCCCACGCGACATGCCCTTTAACGGCAAGAAATAGCGCGTTCTCTCCCGTCCCGCATCCGACGTCAAGGACGGACCCAACGATTTCGCCTGCCCCCTCAAGCCGCACGAACTCCTTCTGCGGACGGCCGATGTCCCACGGCGGTGCACCGCGGTAGACGGAGCTAAAGTCGACCATGCAAATCATAGTCTGTCGCAGAGCCCTATAAAGATACGTCTGCCGGTGCGTTTGCCGCACATCTGAAACGTTAATAATACGCGAAAACATACTGCAACAAATGAGGTATTATGATGAAGATTCTTGGAATAAGCGGCAGCCCCCGCAGGAAGAACAGCCGAACCATGAAACTCGTTCAGGCTGTTCTTGATGGGGCACAAACGCAGGGAGCAGAGATCGAACTGGTCGACGTTTGCGCGTTAGACATCAACTATTGTCTTGGATGCCAGGTGTGTTTCGCAACAGGCGAGTGCGTTCAAACGGATGATCTTGCTGAACTGGCGGACAAGATGCTCAGCGCCGACGGCATCGTGCTCGGATCGCCTGTATATATCAACGGCGTGACCGCGCAACTTAAGACTATAATCGATCGCCTTGCCGATGCCATCCATTGTCAGCTGCTTTCGGGCAAATATGGCTGTGCCGTGACCACGACCGGCGGTTCAGGTGATGCTGGTGTGCTGAGCTACATGAACTATTTCCTGAATGAACTAGGCGTCGTGACAGTTGGGGAAGTCGGCGTTGCCCTTGGCAGCAATCCCGCTGCGCTTGATGCTGCCATTAACGAAGCTTCCACGCTCGGAACGACGCTCGCAGAATCAATCAAAACAAAGCGCGCGTATCCGGCGCAGGAGAAGGAGATCGCAGAGAGAAGAGCGTTTTTCGTGCGGCTAATCGAGGCAAACAGGGAGGATTGGGCGCACCAGTATGAGTATTGGATGGAGAAGGGTTGGATGTGAATGTCACGTACGACCAGGAGCACGTTGAGCGGCCGATGCGTGCGCTTCATGACCTTCATTTCCACAAAAAGTTTAAGTTGATCAAGGAGAAATGTGAGATTCCAAAAAAGTGATAGCATGACGAAAAAAGCGGAATTATACTCGAGGAGAAGAGAGATGTACCGCTTGTACATCTCTAAGTTGAACATGTCAGACATCCTCGAGAAGCTTTCTGCCAAGTATCGCGTATCCAAACGGGCGCTGTGCATGGATTGGCAGAAGCGGACCCAGTGGGTATACGACGTTTTTGACCTCGAGCGCGCGTCGTGACCCGGCAAATGCCGCTGTTGCCCAACAGCGCGTGGTCCGTGACCATAATGTCCTAGCTCGTGTTGTCGGAGCTGTGCACCCGACGCAATCGTGGGACGCTCCATTTTTTCTAAACGTTAACACAGACATCTTTTTTGGTCGCTAGCTTTTTTGAGTATGTTGAGCACGTGTTTCCATTAATGTGGGTTGGAGTCCGCAGGTCATCGACTGTACACGCATTCGTAGCACTTCCTCCGCGAACCGACGTTGATGTTGAAAGATTATCGAGTTCAAACAAAAATAAAATGGGCACGAAACCAGTTGGAAACTAGTTTCGCACGCATCAAAGATAAGCTAGGTCATCAATGTTGTTGCGAGGCTGTGGAAGCACCATCATTCATTATACAGGATTGGGGTGAGTCCGGGAGCCCTCTGCCGAGGCCATACACATGGCTTCTAGTGCAGATGAGGGAATGGAGGTGAGACTACACGAAGAAACGCACAATAGCAGTTACCGTTCTCGCTGTGCTGATAGCGTCAGTGGCGTTCGCGGGAGCGGTCTATGCGCAGACGACGAATACTACGACCAACACCACCACGTCAACGACTTCAACCAGCACGAGCAGCGCTAGTGGGCCCCTTGGGCCGTTCCTCGGATCGTTGCTCGGCACGCCAAATCAGAACACGAATCTCAACACCGTCTGCCACAATAAAGCAGTGAGGCACGAGCTAATTACGTGGTATAAGCAACTTCCAACCGACCAGAAGAACGCCCTGCAGAACGACCTCAAACAGGCGGTGACCAACTGGTATAATCAGTTGCCATCGGATCAGCAGGCCAAGCTTCAGAGCACAGTGAATCAGACAAGCCAAGCGCAGTAGAGAACAAAATGAGGTGAGGGGCGTCAGTGCCATACTTCCCCCCTTGAGCTCTGTAGGACTCCCCCACCTCTTCTCACTTTATTCCCCTTTTTTCAATTGTAACGGCACGGAGGTAATGAAATGCGCAAAGGGCGTGCGCTCGAGTCGGCAAAAAGTAGCGTTGTAACCGCCTCGTCTTTGCTTCGTTTCAAGGAGCGTGCAACGGGCAAAGGTTATTATCGGATGCAAGAGATTGCTACGTGATTGTGGTAGGACTTAACGTTATGAAATGGCATCGCGCAATACCTATTTTCTGCGTTCTTATACTATTGTCAGTTGCGACCGCAGGATGCACAGCTAGTCTAAACCCGCCTTATATTCAATTTAACGCTTCCCCATCTACGGCAGGAACTCCGGCAGGAATCAACGCGCAGGGGACCACTAACGGCACAGCGCATATGCTCGCCGTGGAGCAATTGGGCAACAATAGCTACACGGGGGCCGTGTCTGACGTTGTCGTATACACGCAACCTGGAACCGGACATGTCTTTGTCGAGACCGAGCCGGTGACGGGCGTCGATTTTCAAGAGACTGCGAGAACTGCAGTAACTGTTGCAGCTGCGCGCGCTCACGTCAATTCAAATCAACGAGATTTTGAATTCGTGGTAAGTGTGCCTAAGGGCGTGGACGAAGTAGACGGGCCAAGCGCTGGTCTTCCCATGACAATCGCGACGTACTCGGCGATAATGAAGAAGCCGGTCAATCAGAGTGTATACAGCACCGGTACTATTGACAGCAGCGGAACGGTAGGCGATGTCGGCGGCGTGTACTGGAAGGCAGAGGCAGCAGCACAAAGTGGCGCTCGGGTCATCCTCGTCCCCTACAATGAAACTGTCGTAAGCACCACTTCTCCACTGGAAACAAACCCGGTCGGGGGCGTAAACTTACAATCGCAGCTAAGTCACGATGGTTATAACGTGACCGTCGTCGGGGTAAAAAACGTCGACCAAGCGTTACCTTACTACTTCATCTGAAGCGGTTAGCGCCGTTAAGCCATCGAGGTAAACAAGAAATGGAAGCCGTGCGCAAACGGCGTCTAGAATTACTGATCGCGTTGCTCGTCGTAGGAATCGTGGCGGGAGCTACTATCATCGTCCTCGGAGCAGAGAATGCCCTACCAGGAACCAGCAGCGGTTACATCAGCGTTGTAAAAACGCCACAGACGTCGCAATCGCCAGATCAACAGGCCCAGCAGCAAGCGCAATATGAAGCGCGCGTGAAAAGCCTGCTTGCGATCGCAAACAAGGATGACCGCGTGCACGCGTTGGTCGTGGGAAAGAACTATTCTGTCGTGGGAATTCTCGCACAGCCCCCTCCTTCGTCCGGTGCGCCTCCCATCTCTTCTCTGGTGTTGCGCGTAGAGGGCAAGTTTTACAAGATCGACATCGATATACCGCATGAGAAGGTAAGCTCTGTGGCGGAGCGCATCTGCTACGGTCCGGGGTGCAATGACTAACCTCAGGCCGCACGACGTGAGGTACAGCTATGGTAGGGGGGCAAATTCGAGGAAAGATACTCTTTGCGGCAGCTGTGTTTATTGCCTCGGTGCTCGTGCTCGCGCTCAAGTTGCTCAATCCTACGCCGGTGCAAATCCTCGTTGAGGGCAATACTGCCATTACGACTCAGGTCCCCGGACTCTTCACTTACGCCGACGTGCTCGTAATTGCTGTTGCGCTAGTTCTCATGAGTGTGAGCGGCACATACATCTTGTTGCACGACTCAACCATTCCTGCGGCTGCTGCGCCTGCGTCTGCGGGGGACGTGATCCTTGAAGAGCGGCGGCAGCGGTGGGAAGAGGTTGCCAAAACGCTTAAAGACGATGAGCAGACGCTCTTCAAAGCGATTATCGACGAGGGAATCGTTCACCAGAGCGAACTGGTCGAAAAGACCGGCCTTCCGAAATCCAACGTCAGCAGAGCGCTCTACGGGCTAGAAAGCAGGGGCCTTATCGAGCGTAGGCGGCGCGGGATGGGAAATGTGGTATTGCTTAAGTAACAGCTCCGTCAGTTAACAGCTTCTTTTTTTTGACGGTCGGTAGCTGTCCCTCGCTGCGCGGTTTTCTGCACTAAGTGGTGCCGACTGCGGGTAGAAACGTTGTCAATAGTTCCCTTTCCCAAAAACTCACAACTGGAAGGTAGCTCAACCGCCCGACGTTGCGATCGTAGCTCAGTTTTGAGCGTAAGAGTGTGCATTCACAGCACGTCTTGTCATAATCTTACGCCGTCTCCCGCTATGGTGACCTATTCTTCGTATGCCAGAATCGAGGGAAAAACATTGGGACGGCGCTCTTGTATACTAGATAAAGCTCGCCAAAAATCCTCTCTAAATCGCTTTCTTCGCTTCTGGCGATCCAATAGAGAACGAAAACGCTCGCAAAGGCCCAGATGAATGCAAGCACGCCCCGCGAGAGCACGGCGACTCCAACGATCATTAAGATGAATCCGAGGTATATGGGATTCCTTGTTTTGGCTTAAACACCGGAGGTTACGAGGCCCTTGATGTGATATGTGGAGGGGATCTCCTTAAACGCTAAGATGCGCATCGCTACCCCGACGAGCAGCAGCGCTCCACCAGTCACTTCTAGAGCGAGCGATGGCGGAACGAGGAGACCACAGCGGACGCTTAACACGATACTTGCCCAGCCGAATGCAAGCAGCGCGATTCCAGTAACTAGTTGCCTGCTCGGCGGAGAGGGCGTTTTTCTCATCGTTCAGCCCGGGACTGAGCTATCTTTGTGCGCAGTTGCTCAACCGGTGTTCGGTTCACGTGCGAGCTTGGACTGCGGAGCGGCGACTATTCTT
Organism: Candidatus Methanoflorens crillii; assembly: GCA_003162175.1. Classification (GTDB taxonomy): domain Archaea; phylum Halobacteriota; class Bog-38; order Methanoflorentales; family Methanoflorentaceae; genus Methanoflorens; species Methanoflorens crillii. The sequence goes on from PMMR01000048.1 coordinate 82,249, forward strand.
TACAGCAGTTTTTCACGTTGTTCCCTCTGAGCAGGGAATGCATACTGCTTCGCCGTTTTCCAGCTGCACTCTGTGTTCTGAAACCGGCTCTCCGCACTTGTGACACGTTACCGACCGAAATATCCGGGCCTTTCTCGGAACATCGGCGATTTCGATATGCGTGACGTCAAACAAATCTTCCTCTGGCATTTTCATGAGCGTTTCAGCGATTCTGTCTGCGCGTTTCCTGAATTCCTGCTCTTCTTGCCGCGAGGCAGATCCGGAACTCACCTTTGCCTGCAGGTGGCTCCACGCTGGATCCACGTGCTCGAGATCCACTGAACTCATCAACGCGATTCGTACCGCGTCACCGGTGTCCCTGTTTATGAACGTATATACGTGCTTTCCGTAATCTCGAAACACAAGATTACCTTTTCCGAATGTGCAACCAGTTACAACCTGTACGGCGTCGACGCTACAGCTGTCGTTTTCAACTATAGCTACTAATTCCTCGTCGACTGACTTATCAGAGGAAAGCTCCCGCGTTGCTATCTTTGCAGCACGGTATCCGATTGCTGTTCCAGGACAAACGTGCCCGTGGAACGTCGTGACGTCCGGAAAAGAGGTCTGCTTTGCGGTTCCCATCTTAATCACCTGTCCGTCGCAAAACCACGATTGACATGACATGTTCTGCCGTCAGTATTCATAAATTCGCGCCAAGGTTTTTGTTGCGAAATGCTTCCAGAAAGCTCATATCCGCTTCGCGCTAACCAACCTACGTGACGATACACTAGCCCGCTTGCGCGTCAGAGACCGATGAAAAGCTGGTTAGGACGAGCTTGAGCAGCGTGTCGGGCTGTAATGCTCAATATGGTCTGTGCCAGGCGTTTACCGCAGAAGCGCTCAAAAAAGAAACAATCTTATGGATCGGAAGCGCACGAATTGAGACAGAGAAGGTGGAACTCTAAGCATGAATGAAGCCGACGTAAGCTCGATAGCATACTGTGGCCTTCATTGCGGCGACTGTCCAAATCACTCGGGAGAGATTGCTGATTTGGCGCGCGATTTGCGTAAGAAGCTGCGCGAGTATCATTTTGAGCGGGTGGCTCCAGGGCTTGCCACGTTCTTCAAGCCATTCGCCAACTATGAGCCCTGTTACGAGACTCTTGGGGCGATGGTGAAGCTTCGGTGTAAACGCGGGTGTCGCGACAATGGTGGGCCACCGCAGTGCAAGATCAGGAATTGTTGCAGGAAGCACGACTTTCAGGGATGCTGGCAATGCGCTGATTTTGAGACCTGCGAGAAGTTCAGTTTCCTCACGCCGACGCACGGAGACGCCCACACGAAGAACCTCAGGACGATAAGCAAGCGAGGGGTTGATGCGTTCCTCAGGGGGACGAGATATTGGTGAGTGTTGACGCGCTCGGCGATCTTAGTGTCTCAAGTAATCACGACGGAGTACTTTATGTGCGTTCGCGCGCATACAAATCGATTAGAGTGTTCCTTTTCTGAGTTCAAAGCCCACACTTTTGAGGCGGGAACCGAGTCGTTTGGAAGGGGGGAGAGGTTGTTGTTCGGCAGTTGTCCTGGGACGTCGCACTTACGAACGCCCACCCTGACGATCAAGAAGTGCCCGCGGTGCGGCGAAGACGTGGAGATTTTCTCATCAGACGTTAAGGTCGAGTGCGGTAAGTGTGGGCTCACGGTGTTTAACGACATGAACCTGTGCATTCACTGGTGCGCCTACGCAAAAGAGTGCGTTGGCCCTGAACTCTACGAGCAGTTAACCAAGGGCGATAAGGAGCAAAAAAAGTCACTCTAGCGTTTGAGGCTGCAGAAGGGCAGCCTACGGCGATTTTTCAGGGGTGAAACCTTATATCTACGAACGCTAACGTGGGTTGACGAAGCGACCGTCGACCACTTACCGTATGGTTTGCTGGGGATCAAGAAGTGAACGGACGCAGCGATGCACTACCTGAGCGCTGGGAAATAGTATTTGGCTTTCTCCGCGCTTTTTCTGATGTCGCGGTGCTCACGGATGCGGAAGGCATCATCCTCGCCGTCAACGACGCAGCTGTCGAGCGGTTCAGCATTAGCGCTCGCACACTCGTCGGCACCCCCTCATACGATGTTCTTCCTGCCGAGGCAGCGCAGACGCACCAGAGATGGATGGCAGAGGTCATCGCCTCAGGTGCTCCGATGCACGTCGAAGAATCGTGCGAAGGGCGACGTTCTCGAATATCCCTCTATCCTCTTGCGAAAATGAACGGCTCAGTTACACGCGTGCTCATGCTTGACCAGGCCGTGACGGAAGAGCGTGACGTCATTGACGAACAACAGCGTCTTGCTGTGCTTGACTCGGCAACCGAAGCGATCATCATTTTTGATCTCGACGGGCACATAAAGTACTGGAATAAGGGTGCCGAACAGCAGTATGGGTGGAAGCAGGACGACGTGCGCGGGGTACTAATCCATACGTTGCTCCACACTGTCTTTCCATCCCCACTTGCGGACATCACGGGCCACCTCTTGCGTGCGGGAAGGTGGGAGGGGGAGGTACAACATACCACTCGCGCCGGTATCACCATTACGGTCATGAGCCACTGGACGTTGCAGTACGGTGCACGCAATGTGCCGGTGGCAATCCTCGAGACGGCGCGGGACATCACCGAGCGGAAGCAGGCTGAAGAGAAGCTCCGTGCCACCTCGCTCTACGCAAGAAGCCTTATCGAAGCAAGTCTCGATCCTCTCGTCACCATCAATGCTGACGGAAAGATTACGGATGTCAACAAAGCCACTGAGGGGGTGACTGGCCTTTCCCGCGAAGAGCTGATTGAAAGCGACTTCAGCAACTATTTCACTAAGCCGGAAAAAGCAAAAGCAGGCTACCGACAGGTCTTCACTGACGGTTTCGTCAGAGATTACCCCCTCGCCATTCGACACAAATCGGGCAGAATCACGGATGTGTTGTACAACGCGACACTGTTCAAGAATGAACGGAACGAGATTCAAGGAGTTTTTGCAGCTGCGCGGGACATCACCGAGCGGAAGCAGGCCCAGCGCCAGCTGCAAGAGCACGCGCAGCGCACTTCGGTGCTCAACGAGGTTATCCACGTCATCAACGAAGCTAGCGACCTTCCTACATTGTTTGGAGAGGCCCTAGCTGCGACGATTGAGCGGCTAGGGTTTGCTGCAGGATTCATTGCCACAGAAAACGAAGCTGGGCAGATGCAAGTGCGCTATGCACATAACTTACCCTCAGCCTTCGTTGAATCCTTCGATCAGATCGATATCGACGCCAACCCCTACGTGCGAGCCGTGTTTCGGAAAGGGGAACCCGTGATCGTCGAGGAACTCTCTGCTGACACGCTTGCTGCCAGCCACGGATTGCACGGAGCCGCCGTCTCCGTTCCTGTCTTCACCGAAGGTGCCCTCATTGGACAATTCACGATATATGCGATGCGCCCTCACTCGTTTACGCGAGAGGAGCGAATTCTCCTTCTCACGATCGGAACTGAATTCGGCACGGCGTTGTCGAAGCTTGAGGCACAGGCAGCCGCTCACCACTACGCCGAGGAACTCGCGCAATATTCCGCACATCTTGAGGAGCTTGTAGAGAAACGCACTGCGCAGCTCAGGGACGTCGAGCGCCTCGCCGGCATCGGAGAGACTGCCGCTATGATCGGTCACGATCTCCGCAATCCCTTGCAAGGTCTGCAGTACATTGTCGATCTGCAGAGGCTCCGCTTCGAACGCATGTCTCCCGCCGAGCGCAGCCGCGACGAGTGGCAAAAAGAACAAGCGCTCTTTGCTAAGATCAGCGACCAGATTTTCTACATGGACAAGATTGTGGGTGACCTCCAAGACTACGCCCGTCCGATCGTCCCTGAGCGCGAAGAGATCGTTGTCGAGAAGCTGATCGAAGACGTTGTTCAATCGCTGCCGCACACGGATGGTGTGCGCATTGCGACGGAGGTTCCAGACCTGCAATTGATGGCGGACCCCCACCTTATGCATCGCGTGTTAGCAAACCTAATCCTCAACGCCGTGCAGGCGATGCCGGACGGCGGAACGGTCACCGTTAGCGCATCTACAAACGATGGCTCGGTGGCGATAAGCGTGCACGATACCGGCATCGGCATTCCGAACGACGCTCAAGAAAAGCTCTTTAAACCGCTCTTTACCGGCAAGGCGAAGGGAACGGGACTTGGTTTGGCAGTGGTGAAGCGGATCGTCGAGGCGCACGTTGGGCAAATAACTGTTGAGAGTCAAGTAGGAAAAGGATCGACGTTTACCGTAAATTTACCCAGCGAAGAGGAATTGAAAGTCGAACGCGACTCGTCGTACAGAAGTTAACGTGTCTGGAGCTGCTGAAGCTGCCACGCCCCCTTTTTCTTTTGTTTTGGTCTACCTAAAGCGAACTTTCTTGGTGGAAGGTTCTTATTCATGCCGCGGAAACCCATTCTGAAAAGGAGATGCGTCGTGGAGTTGTTAGCGATACTCCGTGTTTTGGAGTGCGTCGCGGGCGCTGAAGACGGTGGGTCTCATGGGAGTTAGGGCCACAAATGCAGCGGATGATGACATCCGGCGCCGCCAAAGAGGGGATAGACGTGGGCGAGCACCTCGCAGAGAACAATCAAAAAGAGCGCCGAGATCAGTTTTTCTGCCAGCTTGCACGTCGTCATCTTGACACCGGTGAAAGCGACAAAGACGGCTGGGTGGTCGTTCTCGAAGCAACGGCAACGTCAGCAGGTTACAATGAACGTGAAATGCAAGGCTTTCTTGAGCGCCTCGTAGACGACGGGTGGATCGAAGTGAAGGATGCTGTTCGGGCCGGTGAAATCCATGCACGATTGACGCCCGCAGGCAGAGCGCGTGCGCAAGTGATCTGCAAGGAAGCGTTGTTTGCTCGATAGCGGTTGGCCTACAGTCTTCGTGCGTAGAATGGCTGGGACCTAATGGTGGGGAGAGACCGAGAAATAGCGGTTGCGCATGCCAGTCGAAGGCGAGCCACATCCAACATCGGGCGTCACTTGTTCGCTGACTCTCTCGGGTTTTCGCTAGGCGGTTTTAGTGACGTGCTCACGTGTGTCGTATCTGACGGCATGACGACGGCGAGAGTCCATACGCTTCCCACCAGCTAATTAAGTAATGAATGCGCACGAACGAGCGGTGATATTACGATGGACTTCGACGAATGCATCCGGTTTGCAACGGAGCACTCCATATGTGCGGTTGCGACCGTCGACGACGACCAGCCGCGGGTTCGCATGTTGGGAATGTGGTTTGCGGCCAACGAAGGCTTCTATTTCTCCACCGCCAAGGTGAAAGCGATGTGTCGGCAGCTGACGGCAAACCACAAGGTTGAGCTGTGTTTCTACGCTCCACCGGGACGCCCGCCCCGCGAGGGAGGAACAATGGACATAGGGAAAGTGATGCGGGCGTCAGGCGTGGTCGCGTTCCTTGATGACCCGAAGCTCAAAGAGCGTCTTCTTGAGGAGCGGCCGTTCTTGCGTCCCACTGTTGAGAACATCGCCATATTCCGCGTTGAGAAAGGCGATGCGTGGTTCTGGACCTTTTCCGACAGCGGGCGCGAGTCTGCAATTGAACGGATCTCATTTTAGGTGAGCACAGGTGGAAGCGAAACCAGAGATCGAACGGAGAGCGATATGACAACTCAAGAACTTACCACCAAAGACGCGATCGAGCAAAGGCACAGCATTCGGAAATTTAAAAACGACCGTATCCCCGAAGAGGATATTTTGGCGCTTATAGGCGCTGCTAGATTGGCGCCCTCAGCCTCCAATGCGCAACCGTGGCGGTTCAAGATTGTTTCCGACGACGAGACCAAGGTCAAACTGGTAGAAGCAGCGTATCACCAGTCATTTGTGGGGCAGGCTCCGGTGGTGCTGGTATGCTGCGCCGACCTCCACGGCTACTTCGAAGGCATCGCCGCGAGAAGTCAGGATTTTGGAAAGGAAGGCGCCCTTGAGGAGAGCATGGTGCGCGTTCTTCGTGAGAGGGCCGAACAACTGAAAACGATGAACTTCCAAGATCTGGCTCCTGGTATCGCGTTCAGCGTTGCCATCGCGATTGAACATATTGTGTTGCGGGCCTTGGATTTTGGCTTGGGGAGTTGCTGGGTGAGAATGATCGACGAACAAAAGATCAAGGACATTTTTGGCTGGAGTAACGCAATGCACGTCGTTGCACTGCTGCCACTCGGCTACCCTGATGAGGCCCCTGCTCCACGAAAGCGGCGCACTGTAGAGGAGATCCTGCTGGACTGAAATAGTGGCTAGGGCATACGCAAGTTTGGCTAAAAGACAGATCAGCGCAAGCTGGGGCTTTCAAGGTCTCTTCGGTCGTTTTTCAAATCGTATTTGGTCGAGAAGACTTTTGAGCTCGGCCGTTGATTCGTTTAAGCTCTTTTCTAACTTCTTCACGCGTTCCTTTAAGTCATTTATTTCGTTTTCGTAGTCCGTTTTTGCAAGCCGCCATTTCTTCGTGATGATCCCGTGTGAGACGAGACAGCATTAATGCATTAGAATGGCTCGTACGCCTCTCCGTACTCGCGCTGCTGATGCGATCGCACCCGTATCTTCCTTACGATCTGTCGCAGTTGCTGCCGGCGCTGTCAGGAAGCCACACATCGTGTACGCGGTCCTGTAGGTACTGACACGCTTTCCAACTGCGAACACTTTCGTAGCAGTTTTTCAGCCGCCATATCGGCGTAGTCGTTCTTGTAGTCTACGAGTTCGAGTATGAGCTCGTCGACTTCCNNCACAAACGTTTTGTCACGCTTTCCCACACAATCACTGCTTCACGCGGCCTTATGAAACCACTCCGTGTAGTTTGGATCGGAGATGAACGTTATGGCAACGAACATAACAAGCATAAAAAACGGCGCCTGTCTGTACGGGCTTCGCTTCGGCTGTGAGAACACAACCAACGATCCGAACTGCAACAAGTGTGCAGAGCGCCTCGCTAACGCCGTGAACAGCGTGCTTCGGCCAAGCGCACAAAATAGCTAGACGAAAACGTGCTGCAAAGCTCGCTGCGACTTTTTTTGATTAACTGGTTCAGCAAGTTGTGGTTAAGCTATTTTGCGGGCCGACGCAGTCACAGCGCTTCGACGCTGTTTTAGGGCGTTTCTGCCAATATACGTTCAATTGCTGACTTATGGCACTACCAAAAAACGGGCCACGAACTGTGAGGGTGCGTAGGTGCTATCTCCTAGGTAGTCGATTTTCAGTGTGTGCCATCCAACCGCTAACTTTGCCGTGTCGTTGGGGTAGAGGTAGAGCCCTCCCGCCCCACCAGGCATTCCAGCGGGACAACCTTGCCAATATAGGGGTTGTGGCTTTGTGATATCCCACGTGCCGCCTGCCGCTTGGTTATCGATGTAGTAGTTCGCCAAGCCACACGGGTGTTTGCCATCCGCGCCGTTGATCACGTAGCGGACTTGCTCAGAGCCCCCCTGCTTGAGCGTCACGTGATACGTCGGATAATCAAGCCAAAACGCGGGCTGGCCCATATATCCCTCCCAAACGCTGAGGGTTGTGGCGACCCGAGTCCCGGTCGGGGTAGAGGGGGGTGTGGGCGTCACAATCGGAGATGGTGTGATCGGAATTATTGTCGGTTGGCTGTTAGTGGGCGATGGCGTGGCGCTGGCGGTAGCTGTTCCTGTTTGTGTCGACGGGGTTGGGCTTGCAGGGTTTGCGAAAGTGCAGCCGGCCACGACGCTGACGACGCTCACGAGCGCCAGCACGATGCACATTATCGCGATTTTTTTTATCATGCGGTTGGCCTCTTAGCTCGTTCGCGCTCCAAAAAAGCAAAGACAGAGACATGAAAAGAAGTGCTGCCGCTTAAGCATTTTCCTTTGCTCTCGGATTGCCCTTAGACGCCACGTTTGGAGACAAGGATATTCGCGTTCTAGGCTGCCTCACGAGCTACTGAATTCGGCGCACATCTGCTGTAGCCAAACCGTCGTCAGAGTGTCACGGGGGAGCTGGCAAGTATTCATACGCACCGATCCAGACGTATTGATCAGTCTGCACAATCATATTACCTGGAGTTCCTAGCGACGATCCTGTATCATAAATGGCATAAACAGTCGTTGCGTTCCCTTTTGCCCGCTGATTCGCTTCTGGACTAAGCTTACTCGGATACGAGGTCGCTACCAACCGATAACCAGCGTTGTTATTATTAACGTATGTTGTCGCCGCGTCAGGAGAACCGAACCGGATCAGCGTGACGTTTTCACTATAGGTGAGGTTTACCGCGCTGTTGGTAGACGACGGGTACGTCCACGCATCTTGTATCTGTGCAGACGTTGCGTTTATCGACGTGACGCGCCATGCAGTCAAATTATTTGGATGTTCGGCATTCAGCGTAGCGTTGTACGCCTCGATGTATTGCGCAAGCTGCTGGTCTGGCGGCGTCACTGGCGTTGTGGTTGACTTGACGCAACCGGCCATGGATAGGGATGCGACGATAAGGAGCGCAATGACCGCTGCCTCTTTTTTTGTCATCCGTTTCGCCTTCTTAAACGTCGGGTGCTTTCAAAAGAACCAATCAAATGTGTTGCATGGGTGAGAAGAAACTTAAGCCTTTCTAAGCCGGCGTCCAATCACCGCAAACAAAACAGCAAGGGGCTTTCGCCGTCGATTGGAGGGGGTTGAATACCGATTGTGGGTTTGCGCGACCACTACGCCTTAGGCTCCTTTTTAGTTATTGTAGCTCTTGGCTGGCGCAAACAAGGAAGAATGGGACAGCCGTGGTTGGACCCAACCGTTTGGCACCGACGAAAAATGCTCTGTCTTATTGAAGTGGGCGGCGTCGGTCGGCACCCCATTGATGTTCTTTCCTAGCCTACGGGGCTACCGAAAAGCTTATCAAATTCTTGACAGTTATATTGCGAAAGGGTCCGAGGAAAAGAGCCCAATCCAGTTTTTCAGCTCGTTCAGGCACGATTAGCAAGCAAAAAGCTCTTTAAAACCAGCTCAGAGGGCAGATAGGACAGTATGACCGATGCCATCGTAACAGAGAACCTAAGCAAACAGTTTGGCCAGTTTGAGGCACTGAAAGACCTGAACTTGACAATAGAGCCAGGCGTCTGTGTGGGATACCTTGGCCCCAACGGCGCCGGCAAGACCACCACAATCAAGATTTTAACTAGCCTTCTTCGACCGACTGGTGGCAACGCGTTCCTCAACGGAATCGACGTCGTACGCAACCCTAAAGAAGCGCTTGCAAGCGTTGGAGCTGTTGTTGAGACGCCCCAGCTTTATCCGCAGCTCACCCCTCTAGAGATTCTATCGTACGTGGGGCAGTTACGCGGCTTGGACAGCGATGTGATTCGAGAGCGCTCGGTCACAGTGCTCGACGAAGTAAAGATGTCGGACTCAGCCCACAAGCGAACGAAGGACTTCTCGACCGGCATGAAGCAACGAGTTGCGATTGCTGCGGCGATTCTGCACGATCCATCCATTCTGATATTCGATGAGCCAACTATCGGACTTGACCCGCGCGGCATGATAGAAGTCAGGGAGCTCATTATGCAGCTTAAAGAGAGAGATTTTACTATTTTCATGAGCTCTCACCTCCTTTACGAAGTGCAGGAAGTGTGCGATAAGGTCGCGATCGTTGACAAGGGGGCACTCCTTGTCTATGATACCGTCGCCAACCTGTCGAACGCAGGCGAGGGCGGCGTTGCGCTCACCGCCGTTGAGCCCATAACCGCGGAACAATGTGCCGCCGTGCAAGCTCTGCCTAACGTAAGATCGGTAAAACGAGTCGCCACGTCAGAGCTCCTTATAACTGTTGAGGGCGGATTGCCCGAGCAGTCGGATTTGCTTGACCACGTAAAGAGTATCGGCATACGCGTGGCGTTCTACAGACCTGTACGGTCTGCTATTGAAGATGTTTATTTGAGGCTTGTGCCACAGGAGGAGTCATAGTGCCGCCAAGTGACCTCAGGCAGGTGGCGGTTGTGACAAAATACGAGCTCCTCAAGTACTTGCGCAGCAAGAGGCTGCTCATCATAGGTGCTCTGCTTGCCATAATACTTATCCTTAACTTAGTGTTGCCTCCCACCATAGGATCCGGATACGACCCCGATCCGATGACATTTACGTCGGGGATGCTTGCCGAAATCGGAATCCTTATAGTGCTCTGTGCGACGTTCTTCGGGGCAGACGCAATCGTGTCTGAATTTGAGCAAAAAACAGGCCTTCTGCTTTTCCCGAACGCGGTGAAAAGGCACGTGCTCGTGCTTGGTAAGTTCATCGCAAGCGCAATGATATCGGTCGGGGCAGTCGCGCTTTACTACGCTGTTACCGTAATCGCGGTGGTTGCGATTGATGGAAGCATTGCGGCAAACACTAGCCTCTCATTCTTGTATGCCTTAGCCTATGTGTTCGGGATACTGGCGATCGCGTACCTCTTCAGCGCCATTTTCAGAAGCTCAGTGTATTCGATCGTGCTCACGTTTTTTACGTTTTTTTTGATACTGCCTATAATTGACAGTTTGGGAGCCAGCATTGCGCACTTTAAGCCGTGGTTTACACTTACCTTTGCATCGGGCATTGTTCTCGACATCTTGCAGCAGCCCTACCCTGTGGATGTCGTGCGCACGGTAGAGCGGACGTTTCGCAACACTACGAGAACTCTTACTGTCGCGCAGTACTACCCTTCGGTGGCGCAGGCGCTTGCGGTGATTTTCGTGTACTTCATAATTGGTCTCATTTTAGCGTTGTACATAACGAAGCGACGGGAGATGTGAACACGAGAACACCTGAGACTCAGCTAGACTTGTCGCTTCCCAGACGTCCGGGTAGCCACTGATCCCCCGTCGCATCGCCTGTCGTTGCGAGTCGGGCGTTCCCCGCCCTGTTCATAGTTGTTGGCACAATGGTTTTTTTTGAGCAGACGCCTCGCCCTTAGCCATGTGATTAATGATCTCTTAAGCCGCTGTGTCTACAAACGTGTCGCGATTCGCAATTTCACGTTTCTCATCAAGAAAAAATGAAAGGAACATGACCCGCGAAGTTAGCGCTATCCGTGGGGCTAGCGTTGGCGTCGCGGCGTTACCAGTCGCAACAAATATCCCAGAAAGACCCGCTGCGTCCGCGCAACTCGCTCAAGTACAGCCTCTGTGGAATAAAACGTCGCTTTAACGACCTCCACCTCGCTCCGTGGTGAATAGAACGCGTAAATAGGGATCCCGATTGCAATTGTTATGAGTCCATAAATGACCGTTGTTATGCCGCTTTCGAAGATCAAAAGCGCCGACAAGAGTATGCCGGCGACAGGGAGAATCGGCCCGGTGATCTTTTCAATGACCGTGCGGTCCGCTTTAATCCGTCCGCGCTCTCGTAGTGCAAGAACAACGGCACTGGTGACGAGATACACGAACGCAAGGTTGAAGGTCGAAAAGAGGATGAGCTGAGTTAAGCCCCCGAACAGCGAGAGGCCCAACGCAAGGACGCCTTGGGCGATGAGACTCTTATGCGGGGTGCCGTATCGTGCGTGGATGTCGCCAAAGAAACGTGGAAAGAGACCGTCGAGTGAGATAGCATAGGAAAGTCGAGAGGTCGACAACGTGCCCGACTCATCGGACCCGGAAACCGATATCAGCGCGCCAACGCCAAGTATAAGGCCGCCGACCACTGCCAGCGTAGGCGTAAGCGAAAACACCACGCTGCCAGCGGTGGCAAGGGGTGCGGGATCGAACTGGAGCGACGTCCAGTTAATGACGCCGATGATGACAAAGTTCGTCAACAGGTAGAACAGCGTCACTATGGTCATTCCAATGATGATGGCCTTGGGTATCGTCCGGGTCGGATTTTCAATCTCATTCGACGGAATAACGGCAAGTTCAAACCCGGCGTATGCCCAGAAGATCAAAACGAGCGCCTGTCCAAAGTGGTCGAAGCCAAGCGGGGCAAAGGGCACGAAGTTCGCATAGGTTGCCGCGGGATTAAATGCCATGTAGATCACCCCCGCGACGATCAACAGCAGAAGAGGGCTTAGCTTCGCAATTGTGAGAACGTCGTTGGCGCGTCCTGCCATCTTCGTCCCGCGTACGTTGACATAGGTGATCGCAGCGATGAAGAGCACCTTAATCACCACGCCCTCCACGGTGGTGAGGCCGGGAAAGAAAAACGTGAAGTACCGCACGAAGGCGACGGGAAAAACAGCGAGCGCCGCCACTTCGGCGACCCAGAGCGGCCAGCCGACGATAAACCCCGCGAAATCCCCCCACACCTCCCGTGTGTACGCGTAAGCGCCGCCGACCCGTGGCACGAGCGTTGCGCATTCGGCAAAGTTAAGCGCGATGATAATGGCGATCAGTCCGGCTGCCACCCACGCGACGAGGCTTGCAGGTCCTAGATATTGGCTACCTAAGGAGGCGACGACGTAGATGTCGGCGCCGACGATTGCCCCGACGAGCAAATTCGTGACGTCAAAGAGGCTAAGTTTTTTCAACGATGCGCTGGGCTGCATGCGATTAGTCTAACAAGCGGGCGCTCAATAGTCCGAACCACCAAGGATCGCATCGGCAACGAAAGCGAGCAGATGTGTGACCCATCCTGTTAGTGATTTGCTATCGGTCTATCGCCCGTGCCACCGAACGTTGCAGTCGCCACTTTTTCGCTCTTCAATAAGTCCGCTTGCGGTCTCTATTTGCGAATCCTCTCTGCTGTCCGTATGTGTGATCGCATATATGCCTTTCTCCTAGCTCAGACTAAACAGCTACAAGCCGATGGCTGCGTTGGCAACGGTCTTACTGCGCCTTATGCGTTCGGTAGGCGTCGTGGCAATCCGGTACACCTCATTACACGTGCATCGCTCTGCTAAAAGTTCCCAATTAGCGGACGCCGATTTGCCGTCGGCGTTCAAGTGATCGTGTCGTCATAGGAGCGTGAGTAGGTCACTCAGCAACTCTATGGCGCGCTGGTAAATGGCGGATCGCGATCGTCTCGGATACGACACACCGTGTGCATCCCTAATTGCGCTGCGGTCTCTAGATTCCGCGGCTGGTCGTCCACAAAAACGCACCAGCGGGGTGCAGCATTGAGTGACCGCAGAAGGACTTGATATAGGCGACGGTCAGGCTTCCTAAAGCCGTGATCACCGCTGATAACGACTGACGCGAAGAGTCGGTCGAGAGCGAAGCGCCTTCTAAGATAGGCAGACCACTCGCTCACGTCGTTCGACAGCATAGCAAGCAGATAACGCTCCTTCAGCTGTTCAGCGACGGCGAAAAAGTCAGGATCTCGCTTCAGTTGCGTGTCGAGGTACTCTCGTTCGCTGGCGGGCGCACACCCAACCCGCGCCCAGAACTCTTGAGACGATATCCGTCCAAGACTCGCTGGCAAGTACAGCTGTCGAATCGCCTCCGGGTTTGTGCAGCCGCACTCACGAGCGACAAATGGAATTAGCAGATTGCTGACGTCGTCGCCTTCCACGAAGGTGACGCCCATCGCATCGAAAACCACGACATCGATGTTCGTGAAGTACATTGCGTGCTCGGAGATATACAGGGAACGCATCGTACTTGTGTTTCACGGCGTTAGCGGCTAGCAACTGAAACGGTCCCTCTTGGAGAGCGCGCAGCGCTACAGGGCACATTGGCTAATTATTCCTTTGTATCACGCGGGCCGTGTCTGCTGGTCATTTGAAGCGCCTTTAGCTCGTTCGATATTTGCCCTGCGGGACCGTCCCAAAGCAAGGATTTGCGCAGATGAAATGACACAGCACAGAGCTGCTGCGACAAAAAGCACCGTGTTGAGGGGCGCTGGGCAGAGGATTCCTGCAATGAGGAGCGCTAGCCGCTCAGGCCTCCCAAACGTAGTGGAGACAATGCCCCTTCCGTGCGTCCGACCATATACCCGCGCGAACAAGAGCATGAAAGCGCCCCCAATAACGAAAAAAGCAGAGGGAGGCACACCTGCGCCAAGCACGACGCCGGCGACAAAGAAAAGCTCTGAGAGCCGATCAGATATGCCGTCAAAGTACAGTCCGAATTCTGTTGCACGGTTTGCACCCCTCGCAACGGAGCCGTCCAGCACGTCGCAGAAGGCAGCGACGGCGAAAAGCGTGATTCCCGTGTAGAGATGACCACGGAGCGCCGCGAGCCCGGACGAGAACGCAAGACACAGTCCAAGCGCAGTGATCTGATTCGGGGTTACGCCTGCGCGGTCTAGCCGCGTTGCCACCGACATAAGAACTGTGTCTTTGTGTGGCTTATAGCGGTACAAAAGGCTCATGCTATCGTGCGTGTCAATCCGCTTGTCGATCCACCGTGCCGTCCTTATGAGGACTTATCACTGAGGTGATTCCCGTTTTGCTATCAGCACATATAAACACTGCATATAGATATTTAAACCGGACATGGACTTTTTTGAAATAGGCCCCCGAATGCAAGGCATTCTGAGCAACTAATTGGTTTTGTTCGATGCGCACGCTGCGATATGTCGTCCGGTTACTCACAGCCATCCTTAGATCGCCCGCGATAAATGTGCACAATCGTGCAACGGGGATTTGCCAAAGCAGGATAGCTGCTATAAGCAAGCTCGTCGTGCCCTTGAAGACGGACAAACGCGAAGCTATATGTCAGAGCCCGACATTCGTACCCTCAGTGGAGATTCGAAGATGCGAAAACACTTTTTCGTGATAATCGTGGCCCTGCTGCTTACTGTCACGGTCTGCGTCGCGGGATGCACCAGTAATAACACTTCACCTACCCCAAGCGCTTCAGCGACGCGAAGCGCGACGTTCGTCCCTAAAAACATCTCGGGATACCGCAACTACACTAACAGCTCTGCCGGCATCACGATCCAGTATCCCCCCTCATGGCAACACGCAGAACCAGGGGGTGGAAGCTACGCACCAATTGCCTATTTTAACGTGAGCGGCGTCGACACGTCATTTACCATCGTGTCTGAGAGTTTTTCAGGACAGAGCATGACGCTGGATGGGTTTTCGCAGGGTCTCATAACGGCACTGCAGCAAAACGCGACTAACTTTACGTACACTTTAAGCAACACGGCGCTCGCTGGTTATCCTGCGCAGAAAATCGCCTTTACTCTCGTTAGCGGAGGCATTACCAGACAAGGCATCATCGAGCTGACACTAGTCAACGACACCGGTTACGCATTGACTTACGAGGCGGCACAAGACGTTTACCCCACTTACGTCGGGATTGCACAGAACATGATGCAGTCGTTTAATATTACTGGGTGAACGACAACGCCCCAGGCGCTGCGTATTCGGACCGCCTCGAACTATGTGGCACCGATGGTCCGCTGCGTCGGCCTCAGAGGAGGGGGGTATTGGGAAGAGGGAAACATAAGAAGGGTAACTCTTATGGCTTCTTACTTGGCAGCTTCTGGATGCGGTAAAACAGAAGTTCTGGAATATATTTAAAATCATGTTGCTGACTGGGTAAGAGTTCCGGAAGATCTGGATAGGAGAATCAAATATGGATACGATATGCACCCACCAGGTTTTGATAGGATATATACCAAGTATTTAGATTTCCCTTCTGTTGGACTGAATGACCTATGACGCCACATACCAGAAAGACCATAGGGGATAGGATAATCCCATCCTCATCAAGGGCGCCCACATATTCGATGGCAAGTCGCCAGAGCTTATTGAGGGCTCAGATGTACTGATTGAGAACAACAAGATCGCCAAGATCGCCAAGTCCTTCCCGGCGGACCGCGTCACGGTCATCGATGCTAAAGGCCGTACAATGACGCCGGGTTTCATCGCCGTGCATGAACACCTCGTCGGGCAAATGCCGTTCGGAGATATCTTCACCACCGATACCAGATACGCGGCGTATGTCGCGACCGAGACCGTGACACATATCTCATGAAAGGTTTCACGACTGTCCGCGATCCTACAGGCAATACGTTCTCGCTGAAGATGGCCATCGACCGAGGATATGTCGTCGGCCCCCGCATCTATCCTTCCGGCCCGATGATCTCCCAGACATCGGGGCATGCCGACCATCGGCATGATTCCGATGATTCAGCTCTCTTCGGTGGAACCTGGGACCCGATGGTGCGTAATGGCGACATGGTAGTCGTGGATGGGGTATCCGAGGTGCTGAAGGCTGCTCGGGAAAACCTGCGGAGGGGCGCGACACAGATCAAGATCGCGGTGGGAGGCGGCACCGGCTCTTACGCTGATCCTCTCGATGTGGCCGAGTTCACGCCAGAGGAGATCCGGGCCGCCGTGCAGGCTGCTCTGACTGGGACACCTATGTCCCGGCCCATGTCTATAACAACGATGGGGTTCGGCGGGCTGTCGACAATGGCGTGAAGAATATCGAGCATGCCAACTTGGCTGACGAGGAGACGCTCCGTCACATGAAAGATAAGGACGTCTGGCTCTCGCCCCAGGTCATTGTCTACACCTTCATCCCCAGAGGATACACCGAGAACCAGGTCAACAAGCATCGGCAGGCCTATGCCGGCATCGACAACATGTTCACGCTCGCGAAGAAGATCGGCTACACCAAGATCGCCTTCGGCTCGGATATCATCACCGACCCCGAAACGTTGGCGCGTATCAACGATGAATTCAAGTTTCGTACCAATTGGTTTACGCCGGCAGAGATCCTTCGTCAAGCGACCTCCAACGGGGCCGAGCTGCTCGCCATGTCGGGGCCCCGTAACCCCTATCCCGGCAAGCTCGGTGTAATCGAGGAAGGTGCCTATGCGGATCTGCTGCTCATCAACGGCAACCCGCTCGAGGACATTACGATCCTGACGGAGCCAGAAGAGACCCTTACGCTGATTATGAAGGACGGCAAGATCTACAAAAATACGCTTTGAACTGAAACCTATAAAAAAGGAACTAAATGGAAACATGATCGGGATTAAGGAGGAATAAAATGGTAAATAATGAACCAGGAAAAGAAACTAATCTAATAGCCGAAGACGGTAAGGGAAAACTCTACGAATCGAATGGATTCTTGATTCCTGTTCTAACAGGATCACCGAAGGAGATGGGTGCACAGTATGGCGCCCTGATGGTCGAGCACATGCAGAAGGCCTACGATGTGCTCATCGAACCCGGCAACAAGAAGGGAATGATCACCGACGCCGATGCCCGGAAGTGGACCGAGCGGGCGTACTCGAGCTGCTCGACCCGGAACCGGCTGTTCTATGACGGTGTCGTCGAGGGATCCGGATGGCCGCTCGACAAGGTGGGTATGCTCGATCAGTTGATGGAGTTCGGGATCTACCAGTCGAATATCCACTCATTTGCCGGTTGTACTTCGATCCTTTCCTGGGGTAGTCATTCCGCCGACGGAGGGATGTATATTGGCCGCAACATGGACTGGAGCCCTGCGTTCAACTCGTTTCCGACAGTCCTGACGGTGCGACGGCCGACAGACGGCTCCTACAAATATGCGACGGCCGGGTGGCCCGGAATATACTGCGCATTCACCGCACTGAACGAGCAGGGAGCGTATCTGGACGTGCATGACGGGACTAGCATGGGTGGTTCCGTCACCTACATAGAGCGACCTTCGAGCCTGAACGTCATATCCGATCTGCTGTGCGAGGCGGCCTCGTTCTCGGGGCTTGTTACTCGCCTCAACGGGCTCGCGACCAGCACCTCGACGATCCTGACGCTAGGAGACGAGACGACTGGCGGTGCCATGGAATGCTCCTCGCTGGCGGGAAACCGGCTCCGCAAGGCAGACGGCGATTCGCTCACTGTCGTGAACAGCTTTCTTGATCCTGACTGGGGACTGGGCAAACGCGAGACCGTGAGCAATTCCCTGCGGCGCTACGCCAACATGACCGCCCGCCTCGCCGAGAACCAAGGCAAGGTGAATGCGCAGATTGTCCGCAGCCTCATGGATTTGACCTTGTTCAACGCCGACGGCACGTTTGCGGAGAGGGGGGGAGCCACGAAGCCGACCAAGCAGGACGCCGACCTGACCAACTATCAGACCGTCGTCGACGTGAAGCGGCGTGAGATGTGGATGAAGGTACCGTCACCGACTGCCTTCGCGGACTGGACCCATTTCGATTTGAAGGAGCTATGGGGCTGATGTCCACTGAAATGTCCGATTAACGGAAAAATAAATATCTATACCCCAATTTAAGGAGATAAAATGATGAATAAAGAAACAAAAGCAAGCCCACAAAACGATATTCCAGGTTCAACACCTACTCTATCTGTCGCGGAATACAAAGCTATGATGGAAAAAGGTGTACCCCTGAAATTCTTCAAAGAAGCCAAGAAGTACTATTCTATTTTTCACTTTGAGGCAGCGGGGGACCATGCCCTCTATTACTCAAGTTTCATAAACGAGTTTATGCCAGCCTCCATTGTACCGGCCTCCGAGACCACTTTCGAGCTCCCAAGAGCGATTGATACTTCCCATGGGAATGCTACATTTGCGGACATAAAAGGAACCCAAACTGGATAAAACCATAGACGATTACGTGGACAAACTGTCTGAAATATTCGAGAGACAGGATATAAAATCGATTTCTCTTGTACATATGGAAGTCCCCCGCCGCTCAGGTATTGAGATGATCGTCCGAAGGGCACTGGAAAAAGCTCAAAAGAAAATAATAATTAAAGATTGTACAATTTCTATAAACGGGGAAATAATACATAGGAGTTGATTCAGTCGAGGCTGATCTACCTGGGCAGCCGGTTGGATTGCACGTCCTTTCGCTCGCGCTTGTAGGCCTTCATGCGGTGTCATAGTAGTGTGTCGTGATGTGCGTGACCGCGCGTGACTCAGAAGTCCTCCTCTTCTAAACCCGATCACGCAGTGGTTTCCTCAAGCTGTGTGCCTGAGCTGGACTAGTACTGAAGCGCGTACCAACACGCAAGCGCTGCTGCTAGCACAAGGTCATCGTATTCACCGTCGCGCCACGCCTCTTCCCATGGGCTGCCGGAACTGATGCTGACTCTCGTGGCGAAATCTCGCAGCTCATCTTTCAACAGCCCCCATAATGGCAGGTCGTTTGTGGCGCGGAGCCAACTTTTGTTGAGCAGTAGCTTTACTGAGCGTGCGAGGTCACGCTTCGGGACGCGATAAAACCCCCCCTCGTACGAAACGTCGTCCCCGCCGATCACCACGGGCATCGGCACGAGGCGTGCCGCGCGGAACGCGTCGATGGCGGACATGCCCACGCCCGTGGCGTCCACGACAAGGTAGTGTGGCGCGAACCGGCGTGCGCTGGCCGATCGTTTCGGGGTGAGCGCGCGGACCCGACCTATGATCGTGAGCCGGGGCGTGCCTGGAGGTAACCGCTCTATGTGGCGAACCCGCAGCTTCGTCGGTTGACCGAGTGCCTCGCCGCTGCCCGTGCGCAGTCCTCCGAGTGTCGCCCACGGGGCGTCGGGCGCCCCCCCGGTGAGCAGGCTCTCGCCGGTCTTCTCGATCGCGACGACAGCAGAAAAGTCATCGGCGCGGCCGAGATCACAGCCGATGAACACTCCGGCCAGACTGCGCGGTGAGTGTTGACGTGGTTCGTACCGCGCATACCGATTGGAGAGGTTACGGGCGTCCGAGTCGCTTATCACGATAATCGGTCGCGTGTATATCCCTCTTTGCCCTTAGTTCCTTCCCCGTTTTTCCCGTTCCGCTCCGTTCCTCGTGTCACTGTCGCTTCGAGGTGCGTTGAGCGCGTTGATGGAACCGCTTTTGCGGCACGTTATCCACTAGTAGACGCAGTTGCGCCTGTGTTTCGTGTGGTTTTCGCTGCTGGTGCGCTTGATGCGCGTACGGTGCAACGACTGGGACGCGTGAAAGGGAAGCGAGCATCCGGGCTTCAGAAAACGCGATCAAATCACAAAGTTTAAGCTGATTGACGAACCAGCGGTTTCGTGGTGTTGGTAGTGCGAGCAAGCGTGTCGAATCAAGTGTATGCCGAAACGGTTGACCTTGGCGCTGTGGCTGGACAGGAGCGCCTCCGTGAGCTATTGCAGCTGGCGGTCGATGAAGTCGCCCGAAGATATGAACACCGGTACCTGGAGCCGAGTCTCGTTTCGTTTGTGCTCGCGCGCATGGTGCACGAGGCTGATCCCGCGTTCTCTGAAGCGTTCGTGCGAGCTGAGTTCCTCAAGTTAGCCCTTGATTTCACTGAACAACTAGACCGAGCGACGCGCGGCAGGTTTTCGCTGAGCCACGTGTGGAAGACGTAACCGGCTCTGCTGTAGCAGTTACCACCACGTGAGAGCACGTAATGGCGTGCCTCTTTTTGTCAGGTCGCAGATTGAACGCGACGTCGCGCTGCCAAACGGACGCATGTGAGCGTTCGGAGGCTAGCCCTGAGTTTGCGCGCGGCGGCAGCAACGCGATCGGCACGTTTCATCCGTTCCTCGACGATGACGTCGCGATGCACGGAGTAGAGGCCGGAGGGGCGGGGCTAACGACCGCAAAGCATGCGGCGTCGTTGTGCGCAGGAGCGGGGGGTGTTCCACGGCATGTTGACGTACCTGCTTCAAGACGCTGCCGGGCAGGTTCAGCCGACGCACAGCATCTCAGCAGGGCTCGACTATCCCGGCGTTGGCCCACAGGCAACTTTTTTTTGGACTGCGACCGTCTCGAGAGATCGGCTGCCGACACGCCGTCATCCGAGGCGAAGGGGAGCACACGATGCTGGACATTGCGGACTAGGTCGAATCACGCGGCACGGGTGACTTTGACGGCGCCACGTAAAGAGATGCAGATACTGTCATCAAGAATCCCGATAGGAAACTGATAGCAGATCTGGATGATACCCCTGGTGCTGCGAGAAATCTGTGCCTATGGAAGAGCACTATCACCTAAGAGCAATGTATCGAGCAGAAGCTGCCCGTTCAGGTGTATTTTCTGCGCTCCCTGAACCTGTACCACAAGACGTTTCGGTCGCGGAGGGAGTCCAACCTCTTTGAGGAGGTGGCTCAACTCGTTGCGCAAGGCTATGAGAACGTCACAATGCTCGATGGCAATTTCATTCTCAACAAGGAATGCGTGTTCTAATTTGCAAATTTAGTGGAAGTGACCGCCTTAAATCTGATTGGTCCTTCACCGCACGCGTGGACTCCATTGTCGAGGATTTGCTGCACAGACTCAGCGAAGTCGGGTGTAATGGCCTTCTCTCTGGGATTAAGTCTGCACCAAACGAAAAGTTGAAACTCACAAAGGAGGGATTTACAACCCATCAAGTGATTGACGCTTTTGGCGTGCTCAAAAAATATAAGTAAGCGACAGCATTGTTTATGGTCGGGCTACCAGGAGATGATCGCCAAAAGATCATCGAGACCACAAATCTCGCCAAACGGATAAACCCGGATTTCGCGATGTTTGCGGTGACAACCCATCGTATCCTGGAACCAACCTATCGATTATTACGATATAGAGCTTATGGTAAACGATTGGAGCCAATTCACCCTTGCAAAACCTGTCGCACGCACAAGCCCCTTCGACAAGAGATATAGGGCGGTCGCTTATCAATGCGTGCGTCGATTATATATGCGCGCCTCGTTTCTTAACTCGGGCCATCGCAAAGAAGCAGATGGACCTCGTGCTGAGCCCCGTTAAAGCAACTGTCACAAACGCTGTTCGCAGTATGTCTTAAGTTAGGTGTTATAGATCTATGACGAAATTGCCAGCTCGAAATCGGATCGACAGCCCCAAAATTGTGCTCACTGCCGATGAAACGATGATGAGTCGGTACCGCGGAGGCATGTTTGTGGGGTTCACAACCTGCATGCCACAAGGGATTCTTCCGGACTGGTTTTTCTTTCGCGTGTGGGCGCCACCGGTGCCACGAACGAATTTGCGAGCGCTCTATTCGGACTTCGGTCTTCGGATTATAGAAGCAAGCCTGGCGAAGGAATTCGGTGAGGATGCGGTGGCAGTCGTGCACCCGCACGACTTGGAGAAGGTGGTTGGCAGCAGCACCGAGATAATAGCAATAAGCGGCCACGATTTTCTTGGCATTAATCCGCCGACGTCTGAGGTCGTCGATTTGGTCAATCGCGGCCCTCCTTACAACAGGGTCAAGTTCTTTGAGCTTATGCAAAAACCGCTGATGAAGGAACGAGTGGTGGTTGCCGGCGGCAAAGCCGCGTGGCAGCTCGCGGATGAGGCGACGATGCATAAATTGAACATCAATTACGTGCATCTTGGCGAGGGCGAAATTACGATTCCCCAGATGTTTAAATCCATACTTGCCGGGGAGGAGCTGCCTCGAATCGTCACCGGGGAGAGCCCGCGCCTAAAGGAGATACCGAACATCATCGGTGCCACGATCCATGGATTAGTCGAAATCGGAAGAGGATGTGGTCGAGGGTGCTCTTTCTGCACGCCTAACATGCTCAAAGTAATGCACAAGCCCATTGACCACATCGAAAAGGATGTCAAGACGAACGCACAGGCAGGCCAGAGCTCGATAATCCTCCATTCGGAGGATGTCCTGCGCTATGGCACGACAGGAATGGTACCGGATACAGAGCGCGTTTTGAAACTCTTCACGCGCGTGGCGTCTGTTGAAGGGGTTGACAATATCGGTGCGAGTCACGTAGCCCTTGCGTCTGTGTATCACAACCCTGGACTCATCAGCGCACTCGCTGAGATGTGCAACTCGAAGCTTGGTCAGGATTGGATAGGTACGCAAACTGGCTTGGAAACCGGAAGTGTGCGGTTGCTCGCCCTGTATATGAAGAATAAGGCATTACCCTCGTCAATTGAAAAATGGCACGAGATCGCCACTCAAGCGTTCGGCATCCTCGACGATAACGACTGGGTTTGTGCAGCGACGATGATCAATGGGCTTCCAGGTGAGACCACAGACGATGTGATCAAGAGCATTGAACTCGTCGAAGACTTGAAATCGATTGCGACAAAATCGCTCATAATCCCTATGAATTTTGTTTCGATGCGTGGGTCGTCCCTCGATTGCAAAGAGACATTTACGGCTAAGAAAATGACGCGCGAGCATTGGCAACTTATGGGTGAGTGCTTAGATCACGATTTACACGTTGTCCCACAATTATTGCGACGTCTTGATAAAAATGGCAGCGGATTGATAAAAGGCCGCCTGCTTGGAATCTCGGTGAAACTGACAACTAACAGGCTTAAAAAACATGTGGAAGCTATGCGAAGAGGAGAATCGCCAATAGAGCGGAGAGAGGATAGCGTCTGGCTTAACCCCCAGATACCAGATTTGAATGACACATAGCGAGCGCGTAGCAGTCTTGCGTGCAGCATCTAAGGATATAAAATTGTCACAAAATAACAGAGGCCGTCAAGGGACTTAAAACGTCTAAGACTGACAATACCACTTGAAAGTGAACGATGCCATAAATAGGGTAGGCCGTAGAACTGAGCCTTCGCGAATTACACGAATTATACCCGGTATGGCGCGCACGGCGTGTCTCTTCAAGGCATAATAAGGCGTGTGATAAACGAAATCAGGTCAAGCGTATAACGTGCAGTGGCTCAGCGGTCCCGCGAGCGGAGGAACCCCTTATGCCGGGCCTAGGGGCTCTCTCAAGGAAATCCCTTCCATGGTTTCGCCGTCATTTCCCTGAGCATGAGCGAAGGGCCGTGCTATCTTGAATAGGCAGGAGATCACGCCAGTAAGCAGCCCAAAGATCCATTTAGCTGCAACTATAAAAAAACCGGCAATAGGGCATCTGTTGACCCGCTGGTAACAAGCCCCTCGATATAAAATAGAGAAGAAAAATAATGGTTTACGAGTAAGGGGTGACTATGGATTTAGAAAAAGCAACTTCCTACATTGACGCTCTCTTCGAAAAAAGGGGGTTGAGTAAAAAGGGATACATTGAGGCTACTGAGTTACAGGAATTCGGGACAGTTGTGGATGACGACGTGTCGAGGATGCTTTCTGTCTTAGCGAGACTGACGCACGCGCGAAGGATTTTAGAAATTGGGACGAGCATAGGGTATTCAACGGTGTCAATAGCTAATGCTGTGAAAGGAAATGACGGCAAAATTCTTACTATTGAGCATGAGCAACATGTTGCACAGCAAGCCATGAAGAATTTTGAACGTCCTGGGGTTGCACAGAACATTGAAGTGAAAATTGGTGATGCGCGCGAAATAGTTCCCCGAATTCGAGAACACTTCGATTTAATATTTCAAGATGTTGGTGATAAAAAGCTGTACCCTTTGTTATTTGACGATTGCGTTCGTCTTTTAAGACCTGGTGGGCTCCTCTTGGCAGAAGACACGCTGTTTCCCGTTATGGGGCTGGATAGCAGAGGGACTCGTTTCGTTGCGCCTATACAAAAGTTTAATGAAATGGTTGCCGATAACTCCTTTTTAGAGAGTACGATACTACCAATAGGCGACGGATTAACCATAGCTGTAAAGATGAGCTAGCGAGTGTTTTTATACAATACGGGTCCACACAAAACTGTCCTGCATAAGACATCCCCAGAAGATCGCTTATATCGCCTCTAAGAATCGCAGGTGGCTTTCCTTTTCATTCTAATATTCTAACGTTATGCACCAGATAAAATCGACAAAATTCAATTGTCATTGCTCGCTAGTGTGGACACTTCGGTAAGTCTCAATACTGTTCTCTCCCGTTACAACGTCGAGGCTTACGACTCTCCTTTAGCAGTCGCATAGTCACCAGATCCCGCGATTCGAGCTGTACACGAAACACTCAAAGAAAGGACACAAAATGACACTCGAGGAGAACGCTCAGTCGCGCATCGGCTACGAGTGGATTGCGCTATCCGTAACGACCATTGGCGTGTTGATGGCATCGATCGATGGGTCTGCCGTGATCATCGCGCTGCCCACGATCTTAGCGGACCTACAGGCGAGTTTTATTACCATGATGTGGGTACTCTTGGGGTACCTGCTTATCGTCGCGGCCATTGTACCTGTGGTGGGCAGGCTCGCGGACATACTGGGACGTAAGAAGCTCTACAACATCGGCTTTGTCATCTTCACCGCAGGGTCGCTGTTGTGTGGGCTGTCGCTCCCGCAGTTCCACGGCGTTGACTTGTTGGTGTACCGCATGATACAGGGCGTCGGCGGCGCACTGCTCATGACCAACAGCGTCGTTATCGTCACTGACGCCTTTCGCAAGGGGAACATCGGCTTCGCCCTTGGCGTGAACGGGGTCGCGTTTTCCGCGGGGTTCCTCCTCGGCCCGCTCGTCGGCGGCGTGCTCACCACCATTTCGTGGCGGCTCGTGTTTCTCGTGAACGTGCCCATTGGCATTTTCGGCACGATTTATGGGGTTTACAAGCTCAGAGAACCGGTCGTTCCGCTTGCGGACCAGATTTTTGATTGGGCTGGAGCCGTTACGTTTACGGCGGGGCTGACAGCACTCCTGCTCGCAGTGTCGCTCTATGCGTTTCCCATCACGGGCGCGTGGGTCGTGTACGTCATGTGCGCGGTGACCGTGGTCTCGTTCGCGGCGTTCATCTTCGCGGAAGGACGCGTCCGTCAGCCGATACTGAACCTTCACCTCCTCTCAAACCGCATCTTCACTTACGCCACGGCGGCGAGCGGGCTCAGTGGCCTGGCTCGCGGTGCCGTGCTCTTTGTCCTCATCTTCTTCTTTCAGGGGCCCTATGGACTTGACCCCCTCACAACAGGCATTCTCATGACGCCTTTTGGCGCCGCGCTTTTGGTCACTGCACCGATTTCAGGACGTCTCTCTGACCGTTATGGGGCACGGTACCTTGCGACCGGCGGACTGCTTATCGACGTTGGGGCGCTCATCGGGATGGCCACGATCGTGAGCACGACGCCGTATTGGGTGCTGGCCGTCTTAATGGCGCTCATAGGGGCTGGATCGGGCATCTTCTGGTCGCCAAATACAAACGCGGCGATGAGCGCCGTGCAGCCGAACGAGCGTGGCGCGGCGTCAGGCATCCGGACGATGGTTCAGAATACCGGTCAGATGCTCGCTATCGCGATCGCATTCCCCCTTGTCCTCAGCACGCTTCCTGTAGCGGTCTTGTACCACGTCTTTCTGTATGGCGGAGGGTTGAGCAGCGATCCACTGGTCTTGGCAGCCTTTGAGCTCGGCATGCACCAGGCATTTCTCGTGTCAGCGGCTATCTCTGCGTTTGCCGCGATTATCTCGTTTATGCGGCCAAAACACGCACCGGACGACGCTACGGCGGCTACATAACACACACGACACTACGCAGGCACCTCGTGCCAGTTTTATCAGCTTGCCCGAGCGCTTTTTATTTCGCCAAAAGGAAGCTACATTGGGCGTCTTTCTAGGGACGCAGCGGCAAGTACTGCGCGGTGATTGGGTTTCCAAACAGAGCCGCAGTTGCCGTCGAGGATTGACAATTCCGGAGGGTATTAGGATTAACCTCACGAGCAGCGATTTGGCCGTTTGCATGGCCCCGCCATCTACGACGCTTATTAGGTAGCGGCCACCGTCATTTGATAAGATTTACGTTTTTTTAACGCTATGCTATTTAAAAAAAGAGACATTTTGCATGTCGGCCAGTGATAGCATCCAGTACTGGGCCAAAAAATGTTTTTTTGCGCCATCAGCACGGGGTAGTCGTGCTTGCTGCACTGGTGCGCCGCCGCGAGCACCTGATCGACCCGTTGTGCAAATCTAAGTATTGCTTCGTTCGAGCATCACGTATCCGGTTTCTGTAGAAATGTTGCTGCGCTTCCCAACTAGACGAGCATTTCTTTAAAAGCTTTTTCGACGGCATCTTGCTCTCTGCATTAATGACCGTCCAAGATCAAGTTGTTTGTAAGATCCGTTCCTCTTTTGTGCGCGATTTACGATACCCACTTAAATATGACCTCTTCGTCGCGTGGCGGCCCCGTCTGGGTATCTTTCACCGGATAGCCGAAAATGAGCGGCACCATTAAACGGTACCCTTCTGGCACGTCCAGCTCTGCCAGCGTGTTCTGATCAGAACCCAGTGGCATGCCTAATCCTATCCAACAGCTGCCGATGCCAAGCGACCTAGCGGCGATCAGCATGTTCTCGGCCGCGGCCGCGCAGTCGTACTCGTGCGAAGTATACGCGTGCGGCATCGCGAACATGAGGATAAGTACTGGAGCATTGTAGAAGATGTTAAATTCCGGCATTTTCAGCGCTTTCATAACGTTCTCCGGCCGCTTAATCTCGGGGCTAGAACCCGTGCCCACGTCTAGCCACATTTTTTTCGCTCGCTCGGAAAGCCTGTCTATCATCTCTCTGTTCTTGATGACCACGAACCTCCGCGGTTGGTGTCTCGTGGGGTACGGCGAAAACGGCGCATACGTGCCCGCTTTGATTAATTCTCTGATAACATCATCGGGCACGTCATTCGGCTTGTAATCCCTCACAGACCTCCTCAAATAGATGTTCTCAAAAACAGTGTTCATAGCATTCCTCCGCTGCCTCCATAGTTGCCTTGAACAATTAAGCTTTCGTTACTTTGGATTCGCCTATTGCCGGCACTGTGCTGCATCAACAAGTCCGAAGGATTCTTTCGTTTACCGGAGCATTTTCTTTTAGGTGAACCTGATCGACTCAGGCCGACCAGCTATAAGTAAGGGCGCTGTTAAATGGCAACGCTTAAGCTATCACCGTGCCGTTTTGCCGTTTTGAGTGGGTATATAATACGAATCACAAACCCCTAGGATTGTTTCAAGTGCATCGGTATTGGCCGCAGCTCGTCTTGCTACGACAGCCACGGTGGCGGCAGCCACGGCAACGCAGCGTTTTTGGAGTCAGGGTTTGACGTGGTGAGCTAGAACACAACAACCGATCCAACGGTCGTGACTATGAACGAACAAAAGTATTGTAGAAACTGTGGATCGGCCAAACCGACCGGAGCCACGTCGTGTGCAAACTGCGGTGCGACATCAAAGCCCAAGCGGCCGTGGTTCGGACCCAAGCGGATCGGCTACGGGATCCGTCCTCAGACCTGGCAGGGGTGGCTCATCGTCGCCGTCTTTGTCGCCGTCGTGACTGGGATCGCCCTCTGGCTCGGCCGCTGACGGTTCGCAGCGAGGAGATTAATAGTCTGTTCGGCGCGAGCCAAGCGCGAGTTAGGATGAACACGGCTGGAAAAATATTACGTCTAAAAATGGCATCAGATAGTTCGAGCGTCTCCAAAAACCAGAAACACGTCGCCGTAACGTGGCTAAAAAAGCACATAATCGGGGTTTGTATAGTTGTTGAAGTAGTGCTCATTTTTTTGTTGTTCGACCCCGCTTTACGGGTAAACCCCACTTCTATGTGGTGGGGCTTTTTCGTCATTCCGACTGGTTGGGCAATGGTGCTTGTTTTTGTTATCGGCGTCTTTCTGTTTCTTCAAAAGAGGAATCAGCAATCTCAATGACTACGAAGCACGTGTGGGGCGCCAAGTTCGCACCAATATCCTCTTCAAGACGTCGTGCACGCTGATGAACAAGTCAGATGACTTACCGTCACGGCTTGTTGAAACGCTTGTCATTTTCGCTTCGCTTCGAGATTAGCGATTTGCGTTCGAAGCATCAGCTTAGAATCTTTCGGGATTCTGAAGACCAGCTCTGTTGAATAGCAACTTTGCTTGCATCTAGTTGGGACGACACAACGGGCTGAACCTGGCGCCGCCTCTACCAGTCAGGCTCTAAGTAGTTTATTGAAAAATCTCTTCGCGTCCCTATCGATTCTCAAGCGATGAGTCGCCATCCGTAAATCTAATTACCATATGGCTACCGTCACAGAATGGCTTGTTGGAGGATGCGCCACATCGGCATAGGGCGACACGATTTCGAACTTCATAGGCGTCGCCGTCTGATGACGTGATCAACACGTTACCCCGCACCCATAAGGGGCCGCTGCAGCCTTTATGTGGTTCTTCGACGAGTGCGATAGACGGTTCGAATTCAGGCTCAATCGGTTTTTCGGGCTCCTTATGCCACGCCACAAGACGTCCGGAAGTGCAATTCCCTGCCTCTTCGATGGCTAACCGCTTAGCCTCCGCGTCGTCTGAGGATCTGGTCAAGTTGCCAATTCCGCTTGCTCTTAGACAGAAACCAGCGTGATTGCACAAATCCGGAGCGTCGGTCAACTTGAGGTCTGGCCCGTCGATTTTCCTCACTCGAGTGAGGTAGGGCACTCGGCTGGCGATCTCGGTACCGTCAAAACGTTTCTTAGCGTGCGTTCCATCGCAAAATGGTTTGCTCTTGGACTGCCCGCAGCGGCACAAAGCATACGTCTCGTCGAGAGGGTACTCTTCGCCTACGACATAGCTTTGAGGATATCCCTCAACATCCGTGCTAATGGTCAATTTGGTGAGCGGGATCCATCCTGACACAATATAGGGTCCGTTCTCACTTACCTGTATACGCGCGTCCTTTTCACGTCCTTTCTTGGCCTGTTTTTCAGTCGGCATAATAGTTTATCGTCCTCCTCCTCCTTCTTGAGATTCACTAACAATAACGACGCGACGAGGCTAAAAGAACTTCCCTCTACACTCTCGGCGCTTATCGGGTTTTCAACGCGTATGTATCAAACCGTACCCGGGGCTTTCTTTCCTTACGCTTGTCACATCTGGCGGCGCAGCCAAGAGATCGCAAAATGCGACTCTACACGCCAAAACCCCCGTCTTAACATACAGCAACCCGCTTTCCCGGTCTTTGAAGGAGCGGGTGCCCATCATCTTGACACAGCCTTCAGAAGCCACGCCATATTTCTGCCGGCATTCTTTGCCGACGCGATGCCTTCATCGTCCTTGTCAACATCACCGATTTCCCTCCCGATGCCAATCGTCTGGCGACCCGGAACGATCATGTCCGCGCTGAGCAAGAAGTGGAACAGTGTGTCGAGAGAATGCATCGCGCCAGTCCGCCTCTGTGCGACGACAGCGGATCCCACTTTGCGGTTGAAGAGCCCGTCGTTTGCAAAGGACACGAAACCGGCGCGATCGACCAATGCTTTCATCTCGGCAGTGACGTCGCTGAAATAGACCGGAGAACCCAAGATTATGCCGTCAGCTCCGGCCATCTTCTCGATGCAGTCGTTGACGATGTCGTCGTCGAGCACGCATCGGCGGTCCCTGTTTTCAAAGCATTTCATGCAAGCTGTGCACCCCCGAATCCTCTTGCCTGCAAGCTGGACCAGTTCGGTCTCAATACCTTCGTTTTCGAGTTCCTCGAGTATGCGTCGGATCAGGATAGCAGTGTTGCCGTCCTTTCGAGCGCTTCCGTTGATGGCGATAACCTTTGTCATAGTACTACTCCTAATGGTGGCGAAAGAAACTGAGCCTTAACTCACTTCATTTCGTGCCCCGTGCTATAAATATGCTGATGTCAGCGCAGTTGTCAGTGGAGTCCGATGGCACGCTCGCTCGCTCTCCAGTGTCGCCCACCGCGATGTCTTTCAGCCCTGCCTCGGCAAACCACGTGCGCGTATCCTCCTTCTTAAATCCCATCCACCGATCGGTGCGCTCCTCCGTGAGAAACGCAAACGCGTGCTCATCGAGGTCGGTGATGGTCAGCGTGCCTCCTTTCTTGAGAATCCGTGCCATCTCGCCTATCGCCGCTGCCGGATGCACGACGTGGTGGAGGCACATGTTGGCAAAAACATAGTCCACCGCGCCGGTACGAACGGGGAGACGTTCGGCGCTCCCGATGCAACAGTGCAGGCCCGCGGCACCGAACGCCTTGCGCCTGAGTACCTGCAGCATAGGGAGCGACTCATCGATCGCGAGCACCTCCACGCCGTGCCCGATGAGCCCTTCGGTGATAAATCCGGTTCCGGCCCCAACGTCTGCGGCTAGCTTTCCCGGTTGCACCCGTGCCTCAGAGAGCGCCCGGTCCCGCACCCCCTCAGAGAAATAGGTTCGCCGCATGTCGTCCCAGCGTGGGGCAATCTCGTCGAAGTAACCTCTCTCGTGCATGCCCACACCAACGATCCGTCAGACGGCACTAGTGTGCAGCGCTGGCTAACTCCGCCAGGCGCTTATTGGCATTGTCCCTATAGACGCCTCCGTGATAGCAGATCACCGTTTTGATGTCGTATTGCGTGAGTTTTTTCAACGATTTCAAAGCGGTGTCTATATCGTATGCTGACTGCGGGTTCGGCCCCCGCAACTCGCCGTCTGCCGCGACTAATGCATCGCCGCTAACGAGGATCTTGTTCTGATTGAGGTACAGACAGATATGACCAGGGGTATGACCCGGCGTAAAGATTACCGTAATCCCTCCACAGTATGGCAAGACCTCACCATCCGCGACCACCGTAGTGACGCTCGCTTTGGGCGGGTTGGCAAACAGCGCTTCCATCTGCTGCCGTTGGTCCTCAGGCAGCGACCCCACTATCTTCGACAGACGCTCCTGGTCCATCTTAATCAACGGCCTTCGGCCTTCTATGTACGGCTTCTCCTCTTCATGGCACAGCACGTCGACGTCATGTGAGGACTCCCGGATAATATCCGGCAGGCTTCCGATATGGTCGATGTCCTGATGGGTGATAATCACCTTGTTGAGCCTGTCGAAGGAGACCCCTGCCCTAGCCATCCCTTCACGGATCTGTTGCAGCTGGCCGGGGAAGCCCGCATCCNNCCTCTGAAACTCCTCATCGGTAATTCCAGCACCTCCACGCCGTCGGTTAATCTCATTATGCTCCAAGGCTTGTGTGAGCCTTGGTTCACCTCCTTTTGTATTTGCAGTATGTCTTAGTTTTCTATACCTACCTGTCGTTTTGCTCAAATCTTGCTTATGAGATACGCTGAGTGATTGGGTTGAGGGTCCCCTCGACTTTATGCAAAAACTGGAGAGCCGAGGCCCGTTAGATTGTAACCGAAAGAGAGAGCGTCACGAGCGCCCCGACTCACAATCCTCTCGTTGAATCTTCTCTGAGATCCGGCGTCCTGTCTCATCCTATATCGTCATACGCGACAGCGGAATCTTCTGTCATACTACCCTAATAAATCTACAAAGCGAAATTACACGTGTGTGCTATTTTCACCGAAGGCATAGCGCTTTAAGGTGATGCACTGTGAAATTTTTTAGACATTTGCTTCTGGGAGTGGAACGTAAACCCTTGCTGCCAACTCGTTATCTAACATAAACAAGGCAGCGGAATCTTGAGCTATCATTTTTAAGCGCCTAACGATAGCCGTAAAATTAGACTCCTCCTCTATCTGCTCATTTACATACCATTCAAGGAAGCTCGAAGCTGCATAGTTCTTTTCTTCCATAGCAATAGTTTTTAAATCGTAAATTCTACCTGTGACAATCTTTTCGTGGTTTAATGCGATCTCAAAAGCATTTAAAACCGAGCTAAAATCTGCTTGTGGATCCTGGAAACCAGTAATCTTAACATTGCCTTCCATTTCAGCAACAAAATTAAAAAACTTCATCGCATGATCTACCTCTTCGCGATATTGCACTCTTAAAAAGTGTGAAAAGCCCGGCAGATCAGTAGCAGCACAATAGGCAGCCATTGATAAATAAATGTGGGCTGAATAGAATTCGAAAGTGAGTTGCTCGTTAATAGCTTGATTCAATTTTGTGGAAATCATTTGGTTTGCCTCCTAAAATATTGTCTTATAAATTAATATTACTACAAGCATAAAATAAAAACGGTGTTATTTCAGGCGGTATCTGCTCATTCAATGCACAAGAAAAGTGGGAAGGTCTCCCTGGACCTTCCCGAGCTAATTGGTAACGCTCAATCGACCCTCTTGAACAGCTTCCCTTCAGTGCCGCATACTTGGCAGTTCTCGGGCGGCTCATTTTCCACCGTATTCCCGCAGATCGGACAGACGTAATAGGGGAAAGTCTCTGCTGATTTGCCTTGGTTGGCAAGAAGCTTATTAAAAAGCTGAGAATGGATCTTCTCCACCTCGTTGGCGTCGTGGAAGGACATCTCGGCTGCTTTTTGCTTCTCTACTCTAGCTGTTTCAATCATCTCCGGATACATGGCCTCGTACTCATGATCCTCGCCAGAGATGGCCGCCTTGAGGTTTTCTAGAGTGGACAGGACGCCTTTCATGACCCTCAGATGGTTGTTGGCATGCACTGCCTCAGCCTCTGAAGCTGCCCGAAACAGCTTGGCTGCCTGGGCATATCCCTCTTTATCTGCTTTGGCTGCAAATGCCTGGTATTTGCGGTTGGCCTGGGACTCTCCTGCAAATGCCTCTTTCAAGAAGTCTTCGGTTTTAGACATATTCTTTAATCTCCTTTTTCGAATGTTACTTTGAATCTATCGATCCTATTATATAATATTGAACTGACTTCTTTGATCCCGATCGGGAGTTTGTTTGGACTATCTGTTTGTGGTAAGGTCGGCGGTGAATTATCAGAAAGCTGCGGTATACCTGCTTCTACGTATCAGCCCTCCCAGACTGCATAAATACATCGTACACGTTCTTCGGCAACGGATGCTTGAAAACCCCAGTCGACTCCCGAAACGCTGTGGGTCAGTATGTAGTTTTCTTTGACTGATCCCACTGTAGAATATCGCCCATTTGTTGACAGAATTTCCGCAGATCTCCGGGCAAGGAAAAATGGCTGCCGTGCAAAAGCGGTACCTTCCGTTGTTTTAGCCGTCGTTCATGCGACTTGTTTGAACCATGCACAACGTTCCCACAGTTTTTCATCAAAAATGTCGTGATGTGATGGTCATATCCTCTGCTACATTGCTTTCCTAGATTCACATGAAGAATAGAATTCATAGGGCATTATGGCCTAAATTTGGGCAAAGGGATTCCAATGCCCTATAGCGTTTAGAGAGTGTTAAGCGAATATGCTGCTTAATTAATAAGCACCCCATCCAGCATCAGCGGTAACGACCGCCCCGTTTATTAAGCTTGCTTCATCTGAAGCGAGGAACAAAGCCAGCCGGGCAATCTCTTCAGGTTCGCCCATTCGCGGCATCGTAGCCATACCTAACTGACATCGCCCCATCCCCATTTCACTTACTCCTGCACTGTCGGCACCTATCTCGGTGTTAACGCCGCCCGGAGCGATAACGTTGGATCGAATGTTCTTGTTTGCATACATGAACGCAACATTTTTCGCTAGGCCCAGAACCCCGTGTTTTGATGCTGTGTAAGCCGCTCCCGCGCGTGCTCCGCATAGCCCACCAAGAGATGATACAGTGACGAACGCACCACCGCCGATCTTTTCCATCTCCGGAATGGCAGCTCTGAATAAGCGCATGGGCCCAGTCAGGTTGACATTGAGAACTGCATTCCATAGATCATCATCGAGTTCTGTAACTGGCTTCATTTTGTCCAATATCCCCGCATTGTTGACGACTATGTCGAGTTTCCCGAATTCTTGTATGGCCGTTTTAACGGCGTTCTGGACATCTTCTTCGCTGGTAACATCTCCGGCCACGGCAATGCCATTTCCACCATCAGCTTCTATTTTCGCAATGAGCTCTGCTAATTTTTCTTTTCGCCGTGCGATTACAACAACTGACGCTCCCTCTTTTGCGAAGAGTTTGGCAATTTCATATCCCATTCCAGAACTTGCACCGGTAACCAGTGCAACCTTGCTTTCTAATCTACCCATTTCTCTCATCTCCTTCTCTTATTCTCAATCTATAGCATCAAGAAATTCGAAATCTAAATTTGTTTCTTAGTATAATTTACATTTAGGGTCTACGCCTGTTATTCGAATTCCGGCGTCTTTGCAGGTTTTTCGCTGCAGTCCGATTAGCAGGGTGTGATTTTTGCGATCTCCTCTTTCTAGTGATCTGCAGTTTACTACTCTTACCCCTGGTATTCGTTCGATTAGTTTGGCGACTGTTATCTTAAACTCTTTGTCATCACCGGATCTGAAGCAATCGTGGTCTATAAGTTCTTCGAAATTCGTTCGGTCTCCGCTGCTGATTCGTTTAATGCGCAAATGACCGTGGTTTTGTGTAAGATTTCTTGTGCTGTTTCAGCGGCTGTTTCCTAAGGCAGGTATACGCTTGGTTAGTGATCCGCCAAAGGCTGATTCAAGTGGCCTGGTAACATCCATTAATATCTTTCTGGCTGCTCCTTCTTTGATAGACAAAAGAGTAGATCCTTGAGCTGCCAAAAGTAGATTTCTGTCACCATCTCTCAATAGTGTTGCGATTTTTTTATCAATCCCGCTTGTGCATGAACTTGGGCCCGATCCAGTTCCAGTCTCCAAGGAGGTGCATGACCGCAGGAACCACATACGTACGGACAAACAGCGCATCAATAAGGATTGCGAATCCAAGGGCGAATCCGAACTCCTGGAGCATTGGTGCGGATGAGAGCATCATCGTGCTGAAAGCTCCAGCCATTATGAATCCGCAGATCGTAATTATCGCACCGGATCGCTCAACCGCGTAGGTGATTGCCTCATCATTCGACTTCCCCTTCCTTACGTTCTCTCTGATACGGGTCGTCAGAAGAATATCGTAGTCCATGCCGAGTCCGAGGCATATCACGAAAAGGATTACCGGGACAATCCACGTCACTGGTATGCCCAACAGTCGATCGAACAGCAGGAATGTGAGTCCCAGTGTCCAGACGACGCTCATCACGATCGTTATTATTGAGCGAAGCGGCGTCAGATATGACTTCATGACAAAGAACAGCAAGAGGAATATCAGGACGACCACTCCGACCTCGATCCACGCGAATTCAGAAGTCGTCGTCTGTGAGATAGCGAAGAGTGATACGGCACTCCCAGTGACCCAAGAGTTGGTCACCACGGCACTGTATGTGCTATCGAAGTCACCGACAATGTTCTGTATGCCCTTGATAGTGTCGAACGAACGTTGAGACAATGGTTCATCTTTCGTAATGGTGGTTATCTTTGCATAGGTGAGTGCTCGGGCTCCTGTTGAAGCGTTGGCCGGGCCTCCGAGCGTCCCTCCGAGAAAGTTGATGATGTAGTCGATAGCCATCACCTTGTATGTGTCGGGAAGCTGGCTGACAAGAACGTTTGATACAGCGCTCTTTAATGAATCTGACGGCAAGGCCTGTAATGCTGCGGACTGATTTCCATACAGGGAAACGAGCCGTGCCCAGCTTGTCGGTCCGTAGGCGAGGCCCACGTTCTGCCCCTCATTTGTCATTATTGTCTTGGTTAGCGAATCGGTTATGTTGAGATATTCACCTGCAGAGCTGTTCCAGCGCAGTAAGGGTACGGTGGTGTTTGCCAACGCCACAGATGATGTCGTTGCGATCGACTTGTTGAATTCAAGAACGACATACGTGGGCATGATTATCCCGCCGTTTGTGTTCGCCACTATGACATCGACTCCTTGCTTCGCCTCTCCATTGGACATCGTGCTGATCATGTTGAATGAAGACGACGAGGTTGTAGTCACATAGGCAAGAGGGATAGTGATGAGGGCGCTCGCGATAATTATTGCCCAAGCATATTTTATCGCTTGCTTTGCAGAGTTGGAGAAGTACCGTTGTCCAAACTTGGAGAACGTGCCATACAGGCCCTTCATTGCTTTGCTGTCCTCTGAAAAGGTCTTCATAGTTGAAGGGTAGAATATGCGATCTCCAATGAGCCTGATGATCGAGGGGATTAACGTGAGCGCTGCCAATAGTGCGATCACGATTCCAGCAGCGAGTACCATCCCCATCGTGCTAATCAATGAAAATGAACTGAACGACATGACACCAAATCCAATGATGACCGCACATCCGGATATGGTGATAGACTCCCCGGCCCATTTGACCGATTCTCTAAGCGCCGATTCCTCATTTCGACCATTCTTACGCTCTTCCCGATATCTGGCAATGATGAAGATGCAGTAATCACACCCCGCGCCGAGCATCGAAACAAGCACGATGATCTTCGTTATGTAGTAGATTTCAACGACACTGCCTAGGAAGAATACGAAGCACAGCAGTATGCCATAGGCGAAACCGATGACGATCGGCGGGGAGGCCGATGCAACGAAGGACAGGAACAAGAGTCCTATAAGCACAAGGATAAGCAGTATAGTGAACGGATCGATCTTTTCTACGTCTGAAGCTGCTCCAGCTTCGGTATCGTGTGAGATCGCAGATTGGCCGGTCACATAGGTGGTGAGGCCTTGAGTATTGGCGTGAGCCACGAGCGACCGTATCGTGGGAACTTCTGCGCTTGGGTCGTAGTTCCCTGAGAAATTGATAAGATACATGTATATGCCGGATTTCGACAAACTGTCGTTCGAGAACCTGCCAGCATACGACAAGGTTGCATCATTACCATATTCCCCCTTTAACTGCGTCGCTAACGCACGTTGGAATTGCTGTATGGAGGCCTCTTGTGCGGGATTGCTGAAAGGAACAACGACAATGGTGGACATCTTGGACGATGAATTCGCATAGAAATATCCTGAATCGTACAGGAGATGCATGCCATCTGCTGACTCTGAGTTCGATCCATTCATCGCCGTTTGGTCATAATAGAGGACCTTATCAGACTGCACGGCAAACGGGATGGAGACCAGCAATGCTATCACCCAAAAGGCGACGATCGCTTTAGGGTGCTTGATGATCGTGTTCGCTAATCGGTCAAATACGCTCACGTCTTTCACGTTCTGATGGTCGTTGTCATTTCGCGTCTTTCGATGGCGTTTTGATTTGCCGTTTCATCATCGTAGCTGTCGGTTTCACATAAAACACCTCATAAGGCATAAAACTGTTGAGTTGTAAGCGTCTTAGATCCGCCGGGCCACCCGCCAGAGAAGGTCGTGTGATGCGACGTTGGAGTCGAGTTCTATACGTATGACGTACCTGCGACCGTTGCCTCGACTTCGAGCATGCTCGCGCGCACGTGTATCCGCCCGCTTCGATCTGCGGGTGACAGTTCGATGCAGCGCCGTACGACCTCGTTAAGAAGGGTGTCACGCTTCTGTGCAGGAATCCGGTCGGTGTATCGATGCCACGTCGATCGTGCGTATCCCTTGAGCGCGCCGGCATCCCGGTGCATTACTTCTTCGGTGACGAACTCGCAGCGCTGCAGCACAAAGCCGGCGTCTCTGATGAGCCGTTCGCACTCGGCGACACTGTACGCCCTGCGCTGCTCGAATCCCTCGAAATACGTTCTCCACGCCGGGCGGTCCATTACCTCTTTTCGCGCTCGGTGCAGCGGCGACTTGATCTCTGCTGTGGCGTGTCGTTTTGCCACGAGCTGGGCTGCAAATCGGCCACCAAGCGCGAGGCTTTGCTTGATGCCGCGCAGCGCAGCCGGCACGTCTTTGACCCAGTGGAGAGACGCAAAGGCAACGACGACATCAAATTCATGCCGGAACGTGAGCTTCGCTGCGTCTCCGTCTCGAAATGACAGGTTCGGATGCGCCGACGCGGGGTACATCGTCCGGGCGAACGCGATCATGTCGGGGGAGGCGTCGATGCCGAGCACAGAGCCGTGCGGCACGCGTGTCGCAAGCTCGGCAGTCACCCTCCCATCGCCACAGCCGACGTCCAAGATGCGCTCATCACCGTTGAGCCAAAGCCTATCAAGGAGTCCCAGCGCGAACGCGTATTGTGGGTATGAGTGTTCGTGATAATCGACTGGGTTCCATCTGTCTGTCATCTGATCGGCTCTCAACGCAGCGCGTCGATAGTGTTTCGTGTAGACGATGAGGCAGTCCCCATTATTAGCGCTTTTGCTGCGTAAAACGGCGACCCTCACCACGCGCTTGACTTGGTGTCGCTCTGCGGCAATAATCGCGAAGAGGGTGATCGCGACAACGTAACAAAGGTCGATGTGCGCGATGCTGAGGAATTTGCTGAATGCTTCGCTTAGCGTCTTATCTCCTTTTGCTTTCCATGCTCTCCAGCTTAAGCCTTTATAAACTAACAGGGAAGAAGGAAGTGTATGGTTGAACCGCGGGACAGTATTAAAATTGTAAATGTGGTTGCGTCCACCGGCATTGGACAAGAAATGGACCTCAAGCAAGTAACGCTTGGGTTAGACGGCGCAGATTATGATCCTAAACGGTTTCCGGGCGTCGTTTACCGCACCAAGGACCCGAAGACCGCTGCACTAATCTTTCGATCGGGAAAAATCGTTTGCACTGGCGCAAAGAGCATAGATGAGGCGCATAAAGGCATTGAAAACGTATTTCAAAGTCTACGAAATATCGGAATCGACGTGCAGGGAACGCCGGAGATCAAGGTGCAAAACATCGTCGCGTCAGCAGATCTTCACTCAGTTTTGAATCTAAATGCAATTGCCACCGGTCTCGGGCTTGAGAAC
This sequence comes from Candidatus Methanoflorens crillii, assembly GCA_003162175.1. Taxonomy (GTDB): domain Archaea; phylum Halobacteriota; class Bog-38; order Methanoflorentales; family Methanoflorentaceae; genus Methanoflorens; species Methanoflorens crillii. Next base: position 121,400 of record PMMR01000048.1, read on the forward strand.
ATTGAGTACGAGCCCGAACAGTTTCCCGGCCTCGTCTACCGGTTATCGGATCCTAAAGTGGTGATTCTTTTGTTTGGTTCCGGCAAACTTGTCGTCACGGGCGGAAAAAAGCCCGAAGATATGGTCAATGCGGTCGATCGAATCGTTGAGGAGCTTAACAGCTTAAGCCTTCTACGCTGAATGATAATCCCTGAATCAGGACGCTCAAAGGCACCGATTGTATCTGCGCCGCGCTCCGCATATTTTGGGTCGCGCGTTTTTCGAGGGGCTCTTTAACCCGATTTAGATTTTAAAGCTCTCTAATATTGAATTCAAGCGTCGCAAACGTGTTCAAACAGCGGATACTATGAGATATTTCTACATAGCTTCCAATCGTTGCTTTGCAGTGCGTCCACAACGTGCCTGATTTGAACAAGAAGTCATCGCATATATTAGGCGGTGGTCGCTTCGCGAATTACAACGTAGCGGTTACGAATCAACCCCACTCAGAGATAGCAGCCCTGAGACGGCACCTAACGGTAAAAGAAACCTCGATCATGCTCCGGAGAGCTCGCTCTTATTCTCCTTATGTTCACACAGGTCATCGAAACTGCACGACCGACAGGTATGATAAGTTGGGGCCTCAGCAAATCGTTCTGCTATTACCTTATCTATCATATTCGCAAGCCGAGCCTTCTGTAGTTCGACGTGTTCAAGTCAGGTTTCACCTTTGACGAAAGCGCCGATTACAGCCTGCAGGCCGCATAGCAATCAGGGATCCACGCCTTGTGTCTCGTGACGCATGACATCAGCGCGGAACCGATCCACTGTCGTAGGCAGCCGAGCATCTACTATAGCTATGACCGGCATTTGATAGGAGACGTGCACATCATTTGATAAGCCCCTCCCAGGCACTTCTTTTTTGGATTTCCTTTGGTAGGAAAAGAAAAATGGATGGACGAACAACACGATCGTCAACAGCAAGGAATGCTTAAACCATAATGCGGTCAGTCCATATGTTCAATTCTAAGCGGCAAAAAGAACAAGCGAAGTTAATCCGCTACAATTACCTCAGCGATGGCAAAATTATTTTTCACAGTTTTGATTTCAATTTTGACTTCG
>PMMR01000048.1:125000-161492 GCA_003162175.1 Candidatus Methanoflorens crillii
CCGCTTGGGAAAAATCGTTCCAGCGTTAATGCACACAGGGGCTGGCGCCGCTGTGGAAGGGTGCACCTTTTTAAAAGTGTACCGTGCATAAGTTCCATAATCTGGACGCTAACTAGTTAATGTGAAGTGGCTGCTATACCACTCAGTGAATGGCTCGGCTCAAGAGCTGATGAAGGACGTGCCAAGCTGCGATATGCCCCGGGTAGGCGCAAGGAGCCTTTGAACCGGGGATCTCCGAATGGGAACTCCTAACCGATTGGTTGATCCCGTCAGGGATCGGGAACGCCCCGGATTGAAACATCTTAGTAGGGGCAGGAAGAGAAATCGTAAGAGATACCGTGAGTAAAGGCGATTGAAAGCGGCACAGTTCAAACCGAATCCCCGAAAGGGGAGATGTAGTGTTATAAGCCGAATCCGTAACGCAGAGCCTGAGAAGCTGAAGTTGTCTGGAAAGACACGCCATAGAGGGTGATAGCCCCGTGAGCGCAATCAGTCTGCCGGGATTCGTGTCTTGAGTACCGTGGGTTGGAATTCTCGCGGGAATTTGGGAGTCACCAACTTCCAAGACTAAATACAACTTGAGACCGATAGTGTACTAGTAGGGTGACCGAAAGCTGAAAAGCACCCCATATAGGGAGGTGCAAAGAGCCTGAAATTGAGTGGTGACGGTGCGGCAGGGCATGAAAGGATCCTCGATGCGAAGGAAGACGTCGCGAGGCGTTTGTACGAGCATCGTCGCCAGTGTTCTGTCTTACGTTTTGAAGAACGGGCCAGGGAGTGTATTCAGATGGCAAGGTTAAGGTCTACACGGCCGGAGCCGAAGGGAAACCGACAGGTCCGTAGCTCGCAAGAGTGTGGGACGGCGTACAAAAAGTGCGCGGAGTCATCAGGATACGACCCGAAACCGAGTGATCTAGGCGTGGGCAGGTTGAAGCGTGACGAAAGTTGCGTGGAGGACCGTTAGCGGTGCTGATTTGCAAATCGCTCGCGTGACCTGTGTCTAGGGGTGAAAGTCCAATCGAACTCGGAAACAGCTGGTTCCTTCCGAGACATGTCGTAGCATGACCTCGACGGAGACCGTCGGCGGAGTAGAGCACTGATTGAGGGAGCTGTGGGAGAAATCCCTCACCCCTCTGTCAAACTCCAAAACCGCCGTCGTCGTAGATGTCGGGAGTCCGGGCTGGGGGGTAAGCTTCTAGTCCGAGAGGGAAACAACCCAGACCGTGGTTAAGGCCCTAAAATGTCGGCTAAGTGTAATTAAAAGGGTGTCCCAGGCCCTAGACAGCTGGGAGGTGAGCTCAGAAGCAGCTAACCTTTAAAAAGTGCGTAACAGCTTACCAGTCGAGGTTTGGGGCCCCGAAAATGGACGGGGCTCAAGCCGACTGCCGATACCACGGAGCACGGAGACGTGATCTGGTAGGAAGGCGTCCTGCGTGGGCAGAAGCAGGGCTGTAAAGTCCTGTGGACCGCGCAGGAACGAAGATCCTGGCAATAGTAGCAGCATAGTCGGGTGAGAATCCCGACCGCCGAAAGGGCTAGGTTTCCTCGACAATGTTCGTCAGTCGAGGGTTAGTCGGTCCTAAGATGCACCGTAATTCGAGTGCGTCAAAAGGGAAACAGGTTAATATTCCTGTACCACGCGACATTAAAACCTGACGCCTCCGGGTAGTTCGAACAGTGATGCCAAACTGTCCAAGCGTATTAAGTTCGCGGAGAACCGTAATGGTGAGAAACGGACCAAAGCGTGATGGGGAAACTCGGATAATCCCAGGGGCCCGTGAAAAAGGGAGTCGATGGCCGTACCAAGATCTGACACAGGTGCCCCTAGTTGAAAAGACTAAGGCGTGTCGGCATAACCCACCCAAGGGAAATCGGCAAATTAGCCCCGTAACTTCGGGAGAAGGGGTGCCTGCTCTGAGAAGAGCAGGTCGCAGTGACTAGGGGGCTCTAACTGTCTAATAACAACACAGGTGATTGCTAACCCGAAAGGGCAAGTACAATCACTGAATCCTGCCCAGTGCAGGTACCTGAACATCCGGTTCAACGGGAAGAAGGGCCTGTCAACGGCGGGGGTAACTATGACCCTCTTAAGGTAGCGTAGTACCTTGCCGCTTAATTGGCGGCTTGCATGAATGGACCAATGAGAGCCCTACTGTCCCTGGGTGGAACCCGGTGAACTTTACATTCCAGTGCAGAGTCTGGAGACCCCTGATGGGAAGTGAAGACCCCGTGGAGCTTTACTGCAGCCTGTCGTTGGGATGCGGTTGTGCATGCGCAGCGTAGGTAGGAGGCGTCGATCCACCACTTCTGGGTGGTGGGGAGCCTATCCTGAGACACTACCCTTGTACGGTTGCGTCCCTTACCGTGAGAACGGGACCCCGATAGGTGGGCAGTTTGGCTGGGGCGGCACGCCCTTGAAAAGATATCAAGGGTGCCCAAAGGTTGACTCAGGTGGGTCAGAAACCCACCGAAGAGCGTAAGGGCAAAAGTCAGCCTGATGTGATTCAGCAAAGTAGTGGATCACAAGACGAAAGTCGGGCCTAACGAACCTTTATGCCCTATTGGTGAGGGCTAAAGATGACAGAAAAGCTACCCCGGGGATAACAGAGTTGTCACCAGTAAGAGCACATATCGACCTGGTGGCTTGCTACCTCGATGTCGGTTCTTTCCATCCTGGCCGTGCAGAAGCGGCCAAGGGTGAGGTTGTTCGCCTATTAAAGGAGATCGTGAGCTGGGTTTAGACCGTCGTGAGACAGGTCGGTTACTATCTGTCAGGGGTGTGTTGAGGTCTGAGGGGAAGTTGGCTATAGTACGAGAGGAACTAGCCAACGTGGCCTCTGGTCTATCGGTTGTCTGGCAAGGCAGTGCCGAGCAGCTACGCCATAATGGATAAGAGCTGAATGCATCTAAGCTCGAAACCAACCCCGAAAAGAGACCTCTTAAGGACATCGGTAAAAGACCGGTTTGATAGAGTCGGGATGTACGCACCAAGGCAACGAGGTGTTCAGTCCGCGGCCACTAACGTCCGAGCCACACCTTCGCATTAGCTAGGCGTATACCAGATCCTCGCAAGCACCGCTTTCGGGGAGTAATTATGGAACTTGCACTCTTACACGCGCTAGAGTAGCTAGCAGTCAAGCGCCACACGCGCGCTAGAGTAGCTAGCAGTCAAGCGCCAAGGTGGCGGAGCGGTTACGCGGCTGCCTGCAGAGCAGCTATACTCCGGTTCAAATCCGGACCTTGGCTTGACGTAGCGGCCATAGCGGCGGGGAAACTCCCGTACCCATCCCGAACACGGAAGATAAGCCCGTCAACGTACCGTGCTGTACTGAAGTGCGAGAGCCTTCGGGAACCACGGCGCGCTGCTACGTCTCTCATTCATTTTTTTAAAATTGATCGGGCCACNNCCGTATTTCGAGCGCGATGCGTCTGCCGCATGACATAGTGTCGTAGATGTAATCAGAATACGGAGACCCCCTCGGGTACAGATTAGTTCCGGCCACAAGTCTGGCCGACACCTCAAAGACTTTGAACTCGAGCGCATCCGTAACCATCGTCTCGAGACAAAACGGGCCGATCATACCGCCGAACAGCTCGATCGATTTTTCAACGACGCGACGCCCCATGTCAAACACGGGTTCGAGCAGTTTTTCTCTAAGAACGACGGGGATGTTTCCGGTTACGACAAACGTGGGCTCAACGGCAACGTGGCCAGCCCGATAGATCTCGTCGACGTTTGCCTCCAGTCGGCGATCAATGCCGAGCATCTCAAGAGCCCCTTTGCTCAATCTGTAACCGTTTTGTGCGATTGGTGAGTAGAAGTAGTGGAAGTAAAATCGCGTGCCGAGAACGAACTCCTGTATCGTGTACTCTGCGTCTGGCTCTATGCCTTTCGCGAAGTCTGCGTAGTCGCTGGCGATGAAAAAGCCCCGCCCGCCTTTTGCTCCGTGGTACTTCACGATGACGGGTGACGTGATGTCTCGCGGATCCCGTACCTCGCGCGGCATTGACACGCCGGCGCCTTCGAGCCATTCCCTGCTTTTCTGCCGATCTGACTCCCATTGCAGCACGCGGCGATTTCCGTAAGTAGGCACGTCCAGGTCCAAGAAGTTGTCGGCGCCGAGGTACTCGACGAGTGATCCGTGAGGGATCAATATCACGTTTCTGTCGCACAATTCGGCGGCGTGCTTGAGCACGTCGAGGTGGGAATCAACGACCAAGAAGTCGTCGGGCTTGGCTTTGGGATAAGCGTCATAGTATTTCGGTATCGTTCCGATTGCGAGGCCGAGCGTCTTGAATCCCTCCTCGCGCGCACCGTGGAAAATCTGCAAACTCGTGTGGGAGCACAACGTCGCGAGGGTGATTTCCTCCAAATCATACGAGCTGATAGCATCGCGCACCGGATCCACACGCATTCCTCACGGGGTTGACAGGACAGTAATGCGCTCACCAATATAAAAGAGCGCGTGTGCAGATGCTAAACACGCACGCGCTTAGCTGATGGCGAGACGTGCCTGCTCTCCTTTTTAGGCGGTTGCTGTCGTTCAGGAGCCCTTTTCGAGCTGCTGAAGAATTGCTCGGCCGGCTATGACGCCCGTCGCAGCGGCGTTGATGATGTCTCGTGAAAGCCCTGTGCCGTCTCCTGCGGCGTAGAGCCCCTTGGTGCTCGTCGCCAGCTCTGGCGAGACCTGCAGCTCCATTGCATAGAATTTTACTTCTGGAGCGTAGAGCAGCGTTGAGTCAGAGGCAACACCGGGTATGACTTCGTTCAGCTTCTCGAGTCCTTCAATGATGTCCATCACGATCCGGTGTGGCATTGCCATTGAAATGTCGCCGGGCGTGACATCCTCGAGGGTGTTTTTGACGGGATTTCGTCGTATCCGACTCCAGGTCGAGCGCTGTCCACGGCGCAAATCTCCCATTCTCTGCAGAATGGGATTGCCCCCGCCGATGGTCGTCGCCAGTTTGGAGACGGACTTACCGTATCGTGTCGTATCTTCGAGTGGTTCGGTAAGCTCGGTTCGTACCAGGAACGCGAAGTTTGTGTTATCCGACCGCCGGCTCTTGAGGGAATGCCCGTTCGTGCCTATAAACCCCTCATAGCGTTCCTTGACGACGAACCCATGCTCGTTCGTGCAGAAGGTTCTAACGAAATCATCGTACCGCTTCGTGCGAATGTGGAACTTTGGATCATGGTTTATCTTGGTTATATGGTCCATGATGATCGAGGGGACCTCGACGCGAACACCGATGTCTATCGCGCCGTGCTTTGCGTCGATGCCGTGGCGTTTGACGAGGGTGTTCACCCATTCCCCACCGATGCGGCCTGGACAGAGTAGCGTGAATCGCGACGAGAGCTTCTCTCCGTGTTCGAGAAGCACCCCGGTGCACGTGTTGTCCTCGATGAGCAAGTCGCGGACTTGTGCATTTAGCCGAAACACCGTGCCTCGGGACTTCAAGTCGTTTTCGAAGTTCTCGATGATACGGGGGGCGTTGTCAGAGCCCATATGACGTTGTGAAATCTCGATGAAGTGCACGCCCACTGAGGCAGCGCTGCGCTTGAGCCTCTCGACTTGGGCGCCATCCGCTGTGTAAAGCCGTTCAGGGGCGCCGTACTTGAGGAACATGCCGTCGACGTAGTCAACCAGTGCCCACGCTGCCGGGTTGTCTCCCATAATTGCAGCAAGGTCGCCTCCGATATCCGGGCGTAGATTAAGGGTGCCGTCTGAGAACGTGCCGGCGCCGCCTACGCCGCACATGATATCGCACTGCTTACACTGAGCACACTTGCCGGCCTCTTCCATTGGGCAGTGCCGTTCCTTGATGTCGCGCCCGCGATCTATGACGAGCACGCCGATGCCTCGGTCTGCCAGCTCGTTCGCAGCGCACATGCCGGCAGGACCGGCCCCTATAATAATGACGTCCCAGTCCGTTTTTGGTTTCGTTCCGGTGTGGCTCATGCTATGTCACTATCTTATCGACTTGGTCGAGAGCGATCGCGCGCTTGATCTCAAGCGCGAGCCGTCGTCCCGAGCTCATACGCGTTCGTAGCAGCGAGTTTCCGTACGGAGCGCCCACGTTCGTGTGCACGTTTGTGCCGCCGCCGATGCGCGTTGCAATGTCGTAAACGTAGAAGTCCATGTTTTGATCAACGATCGTCTGCAGGCAAAACGGTCCGATTATTGGGGCGCTGTAGTGTCGCTTCGAGAAGGCGACAAATCGTTCGGCCATCAGATAAACTCGCTCAAGCAACGACTCTCTGAGCGACGCGTTCGCGTGGCCGACGATGGTCATCAGCGGGTCGCGATATCTTACAGGCAGCTCCAGCTGCTGCTCGGCGGGAATTCGCACCAATCCGTCAAGGTTACTTTCGAATCTGAAATCAATCCCGAGGAGCTCGATCTCCTCGTCGATCGGCGAATAGAAGAAGTTGAAGTTGAACACGGGGCCGATGATGTACTGTTCGATCCGCGCGTCGTTGAGGGCTTCGGCAGTAATAATCTCCCTGTCGATGAGCCGCCCAACCTTCGCGTCGAACTCCTCAGGAGAAGCGGCGGTGAAGAACCCACGTTCGAGCGTCATATACTTGTGGTGAAGCTTCACCATCACGAGCGTATCGATGTCATCTTTGCTCGCATAGTGTTTTGGGATTGGAATGCCCGCTTGCTGACTGACCCAATAGTAATTCTCTTTTTCAGTCTCCCTATCCTCTATCTTCAGCATCTCACGCGTGCCTACGAGCGGCAACCGAAACTCGTTTTCGACTCGACGTGTACCGCTGTAGACTACAAAAGAACGGTTAGGGATGAATAGCGTGTTCTTTTTGACGAGCTGCTCCTGTACGCGTTCGTCGAGAATCTCATCGAACTTATTAAGGACAATGGTCTCGTCTACGAGGCCTTTCTCAAGTCCGTTCATCGTGCGGCCCTTGAAATAGTTAGTGTAAAGCCCGTCCCGTCCTTTTTGGCAGACAACCAGGTTGGGGAGCCCCTCGTCGCGGGCGCCGTCGCAGACGTCCAACGCGGAGTGCGAGCCTAACACGCCGACTGTGATGCTTCTTTTGTCATATTCGCTCAACACATCCAGGACGTCCTGCTTGCGTATCATGAGAATTCTCCGCCACTATGTTCATCAAGCGCATATAAAGGTTTTCGGACGCCCCGTTCGTTTCGGGGTTCACGCCCGGAATTTAATGACGCAGCAAACGGCCAGAACCCCGCGTAGGCCCCTTCTGGCCGCCAAACGAGCAAAAAAACTTCAGACCAAGCACTGCCGTCTACTCGGGCGATTCTTATTTCAGCAAAACGAAGCTATCGCCAACGGCCTAACTTAGCGCTGGCCTCTTCCAAAATGGTTTCTGGTTCGGAGACGTCAGTCTCATCGCGCCCACTATCAATATAGTCGCGGTTGACGAACTCAGCCGACAGCCAGCCTAATTTGTCTAACACGTCATCGGCGTGACCCGCCTGCTCTATCCGAGTACCATTAAACGAAGGTTAAAACAGGCGATGTCGATGCACGTCACCCGATTGGTCCTGCAGGGCCCAATGGGGGGTGCCCATCGTGCCTGTAAGCGCGCACGGAGTTATGTTCTTACGAACAGTTTCCCTCGCCCCTTTTCACCGTGATCGCCGTTGAGAATCTGGAAGGTGGCGTTCACTCCGTCTATTTCTAGCTCTTCAGTCCCGTCCGGAGAGAAACCGGGCATCATTACTGCAATCGTTCCCAGTACGTAGATATTTCCCCGGGTCATGAACGCACCGACGCGCCCTGGCGAGTCTCCGTGGATGATGATGGTAGGAAGAGGGTCCTTGGCTCCGATGCCCTTTCCCATATGGATTCCGGCGTTAATACCGACGTTGCCTTTTACCGTGATCTTGCCACCCATCATGTATTCACCCAAGGTCACGCCAGCGTTGCCGTTGATGACGATGTTGCCGCCTTTCATGCCACGCCAATCGCCGCGATAGGAAGCGCCGCAATAATCGCCGACGTTCCCTTCAAACAGGATATCGCCGCCCTCCATCTGGATGGCCGCAAATGCATCAGCGTTTCCTTTGACACGTATTCTGCCGCCCTTCATCCAGGCGCCGCAGTACATATCGACGTCCCCTTTGCAGAGGACAGCTCCAGCAGTCATCTTCGAGCCGATGTACTTAACACGCGGCACGTCGCCGTCGATAATGATCCCTTGATCCTCTGCCGCATCTGCCACTTTGCCGGTGATCGTGAAAAATCGTCCAAGGGGCCATTTGGTATTCCCCTCGAGCACTGGTAGCTCGGCAATTTCCTCGAGCGTTTTTCCGCACACGGCGTCAGGCGTTATGACGGAAGCTTCGAGGACGAGATATTCGACGTCTCTTGGTGTCAGCGTCACGCGTTCCATTTAAGCGCCTCCTTCTGCCGGTGTTCTGCCTGAGTGTGTCGTGCGTTTAGAGTAATATTTTTCCATAAGCGTCACAGGACCGAGCACGGGGCCGCTGCCCTTTTCAATTTCCACTTTCCTGTTCTTGTAAGCAGGACTGCCGGTTGACTCAGTGTATGTGGTGACAACGATGTTCGCCCACGGCCCGCGTGGGATGAAGATCTCTCCTTTTTGTTGCCTGTCGGTTTTTTTCGCTTGGAGTTCGACGCTATCACCGTACTCGTTNNGTGTACTCGTCTGTGAATTTGCGGCCCCCTTTGATGCACGCACCCTGAAATGCGGTGCCGCCCGTATTGAGTATAATTTCCAATTCGCTCACCTCGGTGCCATTAGGATTAGGGCTCCGACAGCAGTGTGTCCAGACGCTGCACGAACTCTTCTTCCGAGAGCGTCGCCTTTGGTCCGGTCTCTGTCGTCCCTTCTACCGTCGCAGTTGTTTTCCCGCGTGCGGCGAGTTTTCGCTTGATCGCGTCACGCAGCTGTATTAGCGTGTCTTCGTTAGACTTCGTGAAGTCAAATGGCGGATCGATGAAGCTTCGTGCGTAGCACGGAACGTTATCCATCCGATAGAACGTTCCCTCGCATTCCATGCCGTCTAAAACCCCGGGGAGCACAACGTCGCTGATGAAAGCTTGTGGCCCCTCTGCCGTTTCTATAGAGACGACGGGGATCTCACACATCCTTTCAACGGCCCTTTTCGGTAAATGGGCTCCGAGATCGGCACACATGCAAAATAACGCATCAGCTTCGCCCCGTCGCAGTACGTCAACGGTCGAATACTCGCCTGGTTGATAGCGCGGTTCACCGGTCGAGAAATCGACGGCGTACGGGAAACCACACTGCCACGCAAGGACTTCGTTGAACCCGGCGACGTTGCAATGTCCTCTGTTTGCCAAGATGACGAACTTACCGTACTTGTTGCCGAGCTGCGTCAGCCTCATCGCCATCGATGCGTTGTAGTGCTTGCCGCGGGTGCTGGCAATACCTAGACCGACCCAGATCACCCCAAAGCGTGCCTCCTTGATCAGGTCGGCCGCTTTGTAAATATCTTCCCTGCTAATGCCGGTCACTTCAGTGAATGATTCGTGCGGTTCAAACCCGCTGAGGATCGTCATGAGAGCGTTCAATACTTCGAAATCGGTCCCGGGCTTGAGCTGGAGGTGGAGATCTGCGTGCTCGGCGGTGGTCGAACGTCGTGGGTCGACGACCATTATCTGTCGCCCGAAGCGTCCTTGTCCCGTGAAAAATCCGCGCTGGAATATCGAATGGCGGCTTAAGTGTCTCGGGTGTGAGTCTTCGGGGTTGGCGCCCCAGTAGATGTCGAGGTCCGCTCTGTTGCGGGTCTCGCCGAGGGTGCAGCCGACCTGGCCGACATCTTGGATGGCCATGACCGTTGGTCCGTGGCAAATCGTGGCGTTGCCGTCGACCAGTCCGCCAAGCATCTCCGCGATCTCGATGCCGACAGACATAGCCTCAGTGGCCGTTTCGCTGCCGATAAAAAAGAACGGTCGTTTCGCGTTTACGAGAATCTCAGCAGCTTTGTCGATTGCATCGCTCCACGGTGCTTCCTTTCCTTCGATCAACGGAGCGGTAATTCGATGGCTGCTTCGAAGCTCTTTGAACTTTGCGTCGCCCATGATGCAGGCGTTCCGCGTGACGACAGAGACGTCATCGACTTCGACTTCGATGTCGTCGCACGTTATACCGCACACAGGGCACGTTACGTCCGTACAGGTGATTTTATTGCTAGTTTGGCCTTCTTGTGCTTCAGAACTCATATTTGCACCTCAATTCGCAATTCTACCTCCAGATTGTACTCTTCTGGTTATGAACGAAAGACGAGAAACTTACTTTTTTTCGACCCGTGAGTGTGGTAGACACTGCGAACCCTTGCGCCGTTAGCGATATTGCTTTATGATAATACCACTCTGTTTATATGTTGGTAACAGAAAATATAAAAGTATCGTTATAATCAACAGAAGACATCGTATCTGCGTGTAATCAGGCGAGGATCCACCATGGGTATCCCAGTTGACAAACTTGAAACGTTGATGGACAACTACGGGACGGAAGANNAACTCGGGGCTAGTCCAAATGAGAAGTTGTACGCGGTTGCTGAGACACCGAAATGTGCGCCCGATGCAGTGCAAGTCGTAACCAGCGCCACTATGGGTAATAGTAGACTACGCATAATAGAAACCGGTAAGTTCTCTGTTACGTTAAACAGAGGTTCTACCGAAGAGCGTGCCGATGGGATACGCGTTTATGTTGATGCAACGAAGATCCGGCGTTACCCAACACTCGATCTCTGGTATACGAACGATCCACGTTACAAGAGCGTTGATGAAAAAGATCGGGTTTATGACGAGATTCTACAGGCCGGGCGAAGTATTCTGTCGTGGGAGCGGGTCAAAGTCTCGGTCCCTCAAAAGGCGGTATGGCAGGCCGTGCAATGTCCAGTATGTAAAGAGATGGTGCCGGACTATCTGGTTGAAGACGGCGTGTGCATTTCGTGCGCGGGAACGAGTTACTACGATAGATCTGGTGAAGCGCTCCGTTAATCAATGTTATTAAGCAGAAGTCGAATATTCAAAGAGCCGCTCGTGAGACTTCTATTCTTTTCGGAATACGAGCGCTAACTATCAGCCGGAACTCGATCGAGAGTGGATTTTTCCTCTTTGGCGGCGCCTTTCTCCCGCAAGGTGAGCACTTTGACCGTGGCGATAACCACAAACGATATTAGCACGAGAATGACTGCTATGTAAACCGCGGCATCCAAGTCACTGTCGAGCGCAGTATATATGGCAAGAGGCATTGTTTGGGTTACGCCTTGAAGATTGCCGGCAAATATGATAGTCGCGCCAAATTCTCCCAGAGCGCGTGCCCAGGTCATGAGTGCTCCTGAAACGAGGCCGTTCAGTGCGATCGGCACTGTCACACGGAAAAAGGCCCCTCCACCTGATGCGCCTAGCGTATGGGCTGCGCGTTCGTAATCCGGGTCGACGTCTTCAAAACTCGTTGTTGCTTGCCGGATATAGAAAGGAGACGATACAAATATTTGCGCTAGTACGACAGCGGTGGTAGTAAAAGCGATGTTGATTCCTAGGACTTGTAAGTCGTGACCAAGCAATCCTTCACGGCCAAACGCCAGTAAGAGCGCGATGCCTGCCACTGCGGGAGGTAAAACAATCGGAAGATCGATTAAAGTCTCTATTATTCTCTTGCCGCGGTAGCTGTGGCGCGCGTTAAAGTAAGCTACCGGGGTTCCAAATGCTAGTACAACCAACAACGTTGTCAGTGTAGTTACCACGCTAAGCTGGATTGCCTCCACCACCACTGGGCTTGAGAGCGAGTTAAGAAAGCCAGAGAGCGTCCCGTACGCAAAGAGAGCTAAAAGTGGCAAGCTGACGAATATAACGACTACCGTAAACGATAAAAAAACGATCAGGAACCCAACACTCTTACTAAGCGTCGCAGTCGATTCAGCCTTTCCAGTGCGGGAAGATGAAAAAGTGTTGCGGAACTCTTTCAAAGGCTGCATAATTCTCTCTCGCACGAGGATTTCGAGGTGATACGTGGCTCTTTAGGCTTTCTAAGAGGTTCGTGCTCCATTCACGGCGGAGATTATAGTTCCAGAGCAAATGAACTGCGCAGGAACTTCCGGTTTCAAATTTCCATTAATTACAGACGAACAGCTTTTGATATAAAAAGTTATGGCCAGTCGTTTTTAATGGCGATTTGATGAGAAATTGCATTTTTGAGCTTATCTCGGAAAAATAGCGTGCAAGTATAGATCTAGTAGGCCTTGCATCGTTATGACTGTCTGTTCATAACGCTTAAGTATCTAGGAAATGATTGTATTCGACCAAGCGGAAATGGCTCCTGCACCATCCTTGTGTTTTATAGCCAGCTCGATGGTATCAAAGCCGTTTCCAACAAACCTAAAGCTAGCTCGCAAGCGCTAGTTATTGAGGACTAAAAAGGGAGGATATGGATGACTAAGAAGAAGATTATACCGATATTGCTTTGCGCACTGTTGAGCGTGCTCGTTGTCACCACGTGCGGCTGCACGACTACGAGTACGCAAAGCACGAAGCTCACTGTCTATGCTGCAGCGTCGCTTACTAGCGCGTTCAATCAGACGGCTCAGGCCTTTGAAGCTAATAACACTGGCGTCAACGTCACTTTTAACTACGCCGGTAGCCAGATTTTGGCAACCCAACTCCAGCAAGGGGCCAGTGCGGACGTTTTCGCGTCTGCCGATCTAACGCACATGAATTCCGTGAAGAACGCAGGGTTGATGAACAACTCAAGCATTACCATTTTCGCAGAGAACTACTTAGCCATCATCGTTCCGACATCGAATCCCGCAAACATCACCAGTCTATCAGACCTCGCAAAGTCAGGAGTGAAACTCGATATCGCGAACAGTTCTGTCCCCGTCGGGAATTACTCGCTGCAAATGCTGGCAAAAGCGTCCAATAACTCGACTTACGGTTCCAGCTTTAAGAATAGCGTCCTGGCAAACGTTGTGTCAGAGGAAACGAATGTCAACGACGTCGTAGCCAAGGTCGCGCTTGGACAAGCCGATGCGGGTATCGTGTACAAATCCGACGTTCCAGCTGCATACCAGAGTAAGGTGCAGGTAATCGCGATTCCTCACAGTGTGAACGTCCTTGCCCAATACCCAATCGGGGTAGTCAGCAGTTCGTCGAACGCTCAACTGGCGCAGAGTTTCATAAACTATGTTACCTCTCCTGACGGGCAGGCAATTCTGCAGAGCTACGGCTTTATCATTCCACCGACTTCGCAGAATACAACAACAGCCGCCACTACATCAGCATCGCAGACTGCAACCACTGCTGCGACCTGACCAGTAACAAACGCCCTAAATAAGCGTTCGCAGTAAGCTAAGGGCGGCACGTCCTGATCGCACCCGCCGCCGCGTGCGGTGCGGTGCCTCTTTTTTAAGCCACAGTGCGATCGATTGAGGTTAGCAGAGTAAAACGAAGGATGCCTTCCTTAAGCACATTGGAACAGTTTACAGCGAAGCTTGAACAGCCTAGGACCGGCCAGCTCAAAGGCGGTCAAGACTGGCTGTTCGATTGGTTAGTGCTTTTGGCGCTTGATCGGTTCGTGACCGAATACCACTTTGATAAAAATTCTACTACGCACAGCTTAAAAAACTGGCCAAAATGGCCAGTTGATATTGCTGAGTCGAGTGGGGACATAGGGGCTTTTAATGAGCTTTCTGATATGCTCGAACGCATATTTCATCATGTAAGTTCTGCTAGTGAGCGATGATGTTTCTCGAAGAAATCTGCATATAGTCAGGAAACGCTCAAAGAAGCATGAGGGGCCATTATGAAGGAAATTCAGCCGATTCAAGGCTGATTAAAGTGCGGCTGGCCAAAGTCCGTTTTCTTATCGGTGACACCAACAAGGAGGAGTCGTTTCTCAGCAATAAAGAGATTGAATTCTTCTTGGATGAGGAGAAGAGCGACAACATGGCTGCGGCCAAAGCGGGTGAAGCCTTGGTAGCGAAATTGATGGCCCTCAACGAATATGAAAAAGCGGAGCAGCTTCGAAAGACGTGTGAGAAATTGAGAGACAGAGTATAACGCTCCACATCGCCGGGCGGGATCTAAAAGAGCCGTGCTAGCCCTTTAAGCTTTGCTAATTTTTGGAATGATTACATCCCGAATATTTGTGCGTTCACCCCTATAGAAGGGCAAGCTTCTGAGGGTTTAAGATCCCGACGGCGTCAATACAGTCAACGACCTCAATACGCCGTCACTGAAGGTGCTCGCACCCGTCATCTCTAGCAAAGAGCCGCTGGTTTCGCAGGCCGGCTTCGAAATCTGTACTTGCTCAAATTCGAGAATCTAACGCTATGCAGGCTCAATGCGTAAAGCTAACTGCTTCGTTTCCGTGAAAGCTGCCAATCCTTCACGACCGCCTTCACGACCAATGCCACTCAGCTTTACCCCTCCAAAGGGAGCTTCAACGGCTGCGATTCGTGTATCATTCACTCCAACCATTCCGACATCGAGTCGCTCTGCAATTCGTATTGCTTTGCTTATATCGCGTGTGTAGAGATAAGCCGCCAGTCCGTACTGCGTGCTGTTCGCGCGCTCGATTGCTTCGTCGTCTGTTTCAAAAGCGGTCACCGCGATAACAGGTCCAAAGGTTTCTTCGCGCGTTATGCGCATTTGTGGAGTCACGTCTTCTAATATGGTTGGTGCATAGAAGTTGCCTTTTGCTTGGTCATCCGCAGTGAGTTGATGTCCTCCCGTTAGCAGGCGTGCTCCGTGATCAATGGCATCAGTGACGTGATCACTCACTTTTTCGAGTGCGTCTCGATTTATGAGGGGGCCTACATCGGTCTTAGAATCAAGACCGTTGCCTACCTTGAGTCTCTCGACACGGGAAGATAGCAGCTCTAAGAAGGGCTCAAGCAAGCTTGAGTGCACATAGACGTGGTTTGGAGCTATGCACGTTTGGCCTGCATTCTGGAATTTGGCTGACATCAGACCGTCAACAGCTCGATCAAGAGCTGCATCACTCATAATGATAAAGGCGGCATGGCCTCCGAGCTCCAATGAAACCCGCTTGACGTGATTCGCCGCTCCTCGCATCAGTAGTTTGCCTACTTCGGGCGAACCTGCAAACGAGATCTTTCTCACGCGGTGATCCTCGAGAAACGCTTGTCCAATGACACTTGCATCGCCGGTGACTACGTTCAGGACACCTGGAGGTATTCCCCCATCGTTGAACGCACGAGCCAGAGCAAGTGCTGTGAGGGGGGTTTGTCTGGCAGGCTTTATGACGACTGTGCAGCCTGCGGCCAAGGCTGCGGTGGCCGTTCTCGCAACCATATAGGCAGGAAAATTCCAAGGAGTAATGATTGCAGCGACGCCTATCGGCTGTCGAATGGTCAGCAAGCGTCGGTCTGGTAGAGGATCGGGAATCCATTCTCCGTACGAACGCCTTCCTTCTTCAGCGTACCAACGGATAAAATCAGCTGCTACGTTGACTTCGCCACGTGATTGGCGTAAAGGTTTCCCGCATTCCTCTGTGACTAGCCGCGCAATTTCTTCCCGGCGAGAGAGTAGTAAATGGCGTGACCTGTCGAGCAGCTCGGCGCGCTTTACAGCAGGCGTGTGTGCCCATGCGGGAAAGGCCGAGTGCGCGGCCTCAATGGCGGTAGCTACGTCTTCAGCCGACGCTGCAGGAATCTCGTCTACAACCTCGCCCGTAGCCGGGTTATAAACGCTAATAGAAAGGCCTGCTGCCGCAGGAACCCATTCTCCGTAGATCAACATCTTCTGCAGAGTCACAGACGTTCCTCCTAGAGATCCTTCGACACCAGCTGTCTGCGTGTGAGCTGCGGCCGTGGGAGCATAACGTTCTGCAAGATGTGCGTCCTATCTCGCTTAAGGGCTATTTTGTTCTCATTAGCACGGAAGTCAAGCCGGTTTTCAGCGTTCAATATTATTTTTGAATCATAACCGATGTTGATTTTACCAGCACAGTCACTTGATCGCCAGCTTTGAGTGAGAGGTCCTCTGCGGCATCTTTAGTGATGGCTGAAACGAACTGATTACCGCCACCAACGTCTACAATGATCTCGGCCATTACAGCGCCCAACTTTACTTCTTTGACTGTACCGGGAATTTGGTTTCGCACGCTAAGAGGCATTTTATATCACCTTTTACAGCTTAACCTGCTGGTTCTTATCACTTGTCCTTGCAATATTCTGGCTGTCTGTTTTCGCGGTTGCTCCTCTTGAACGCAATAGCTCAGGAGAAGATGCATATGACGGAAAAAACACAACGAACGTGTGCGACGACTGCAAGCAAAGAAGAAGACATATGCACAGCATGTGCATATGCTGCCATTTCTTTAACAAATTTGGGAGATAAGGTAAGGGAGTTGCGTCACGTCCCTAACCTTGGAAGTAACATGTGTTTTGTGTTATAAAAGCGTTATTACTGACTGGTAATAACGCTTAAATATTACCTACGTTATACTATTCACAAAGCAACGAGACAAACCGTTGCTTATTTCACCAGCTTAACGACGTTGAACTACGCGAACGCCGTGAAGCATTGTGGCCCCACGGGAAGGCGTTCCCTCCAAAATACTGACCAAGAATAAAGAAGACCAGCTATGAACACAAAAAAGGGCTTGTACTGGTGCTTCTTTACGCGCTCCTAAGCGAGCTCGTCGTCATCTCGTGTGGCTGCACTATTTCGTAAACGCCAACGCTTACTCTTTTTGCTGCCAGTGATCGTTGCGCTCGTCTAGTTTGATGATAATTGCGACGCACAAGGCCAGTCGGATTTTGCGAGCTGTATTGCGAAGATCGCTACGCAAGCCGTTAGCACCGTGCTGTTTTCATTCCGCAACTCAACCGACTAATTAGATGATAGAACAAACAAATGCACGTATCGGCTAAATTTTCCCTAGTAACCTTTGCGTCGCTCTAGCTCAACTGTAAGTGTTGAGCACTGGTACTGTTGTCTTTCTATTTGTGCCGTCTACGACGCAGATAATCCCAATATCGACTTTGTACGCCCCTGTCAAGTTTGCTGTGTAAGGACGTCGTCCATTTCGTGTCTCAATCAACATCTTATCTTCCATGTTCGGGTGGGTCTCCGCAAAGCGTAAAGGAAGGGAGTTCCAGCCCCACAAAAAATGCTAAGTCTTTTTATATATATGCAAAAGTAATCCCACTAGAAGCCTAAATCATGCGAGGAGCTGGTAAGAAATGAACGTACTTATCGTCTATGCGCACCCAAATCCGCGCTCATTTAATGCAGCGATGCGAGAGGCTGCCGTCGACACTTTAACCGAGGCGGGGCACGCAGTACAGGTCTCAGATCTTTATGCTATGCATTTTAAGGCAACGCTGGATGAGCACGATTTCAAAGAGCGACAAAATCCGAATTTCTTCGATCCGACCAACGAACAGTACCACGCTGCTATGAGAGGATCCTTCGCTGATGATATCGCGAAGGAAATTGAGAAAGTTGACTGGGCCAATCTCGTCATTTTCCAATTTCCTCTCTGGTGGCAGTCTTTCCCGGCGATCTTGAAGGGGTGGTGCGACCGCGTCTTGGCCAATGGCATAGCGGTAAACTTCGCGACCTATGACCCGCTGCTTTCGGGCAAGAAGGCGTTATTGGCATTTACGACGGGGGGAGGTGCTGCGATGTACGCTCCCGACGGACCGGTGGGGGATATTAACGTCCTGCTTACGTTCGCTCGCAACATGTTCCGGACGGCTGGCATCGAAGTCTTGCCCCCGTTTGTTGCTTATGGCGTCCGCTCGCTCTCTTCTGATGAGCGCGAAGTGGAGTTACAGCGCTATCGCGAACGGCTGCTTTCGTTGTGATTCAAAGAGGAACCCCAAAAGAGGGTTTTCTGCGAGCCTCGGGTGCAGGAACCCGCGGGTCAAGGAAACTGACGAGTGATTCTGTGAGGGTGTCACTCGCTGCTTTCTTGTCGAGTCGGACCACGGGCCACAGCGAGCGACCCCTTCTGTCGTTTGCTGATCACGTTTACCCCCGTTGCTTTAAAAGCGACGCTAACTTCGCTGCCTCTATCAAGTCTGAGCGTTTCCGTGGAGATGTTTGTGACGTACGCGGCTAGCAAAAACCCACAGTCGATAATCACCTTGTTGATAGGTCCGAGGTAGATTATCTGCTTGACTGTTCCGTTGAAAGTGTTCCGTGCACTGCTAACAACCTGTTCGAGCATGACGGTAACGTTTTCCGGTCTGATTCCTAAGATGACCGTGTCGCCTCTTTCATTGTTTGCGACGGCTTCAATAGTGGCGTTGCCAATGTCAGCGGTAATAATTCCGCCTTTCTGAGAAACAACGGCACCTTCAAAAAGGTTCTCCATCCCAACAAACGAGGCAACCCGTTCGTCCTCCGGTTTGTCAAAGACTTCATGCACTGAACCGGTTTGTATGAGCCGGCCACCATACATGACCCCGAGTCGGTCCGCCAGCACCCGAGCTTCAGTCTGGTCATGGGTCACGTACAAGGCCGTAATCTCAAACTGGTCAATCACATCTCTCAGTTCCTCGCGAAGCAAATCTCGCGACTGACTATCGAGAGCGCTCAGTGGCTCGTCGAGAAGGAAAACACGCGGTTCAAGAATCAACGATCGGGCGAGAGCCACTCGTTGCTGCTCTCCGCCGCTCAGCGTGGTGGGGGTTCGGTCTCTGAGCTTGGCAATCCCCACTAGTTCCATGATATCGTCGACTCTTCGTTTATGATCGGGCAGCTTCGCGTACCTCAAGCCGAATTCGATGTTCTTGTACACGCTCATGTTTGGGAACAAGGCGTAGTCTTGGAACATGTAGCCGATATGCCGCCGCTCTGTCGGTAAAAAAGATATGTCTGCTCCGTCTAGAAGCACCCGCCCTTGTCGCGGATAAATGAATCCTGCGATCAGATCGAGCAAGACCGTTTTCCCGGCGCCACTGGGACCAAGAATGACAAAGAACTCACCACTTTCGACGCTGACGCTGATATCTTCCAGCCTGAAATCGCCGAGGCGCGCGTATGCTTGCTGAATCGCTATCGATGTCATTCTTCTTCCTTGTCAGCGTAAGTAGTCGTAGTTCTTTAAATATGGTCAGGATGATCAAAAGCGCAATGAATATCGCATTCATTGTTGAAGAGCTTTGCCTTTTCCGTATCTCCAAAATGTCGCAAAAAGCCATTGTTTAACTTTTTCATTGCTATTTCAACCATGGATAAGTAGAAAATGGCGGAAAAAGGCAACCCCTGTAAGTTCTAAATCCCTTTTGGTAACGGCGTGATTGACATAACAACAGACTGCTCCAGCTTAGCCGCACGTTGAAGGCGAAAGTCTCATTGCAGCCAAACTATTCACGGTAGGCAAGCATAGTCGTATTCAACGGCTCCGGCTATGCGTTTCCTACGTACGCGTCGAGACGTGTCGCAAAAAGCCGAAATCGAAGTGCTTGCTCTTCTTATGCTGACTGCGTTCCGTGCAAAAAGCCGTCCAACTGAAAAAAGGTCTTTTGCCTAGCGTGCCTTGGTTTGACAAAGTCGCCGGGGTGTGGGCTTCTTATGATATGGTATCGAGTTTTGTTTGTTTCTCGTCGTCGACTGCTTTTTGTTTGTCTACGTCTATGAAGTATTCCAACGCATCAGGGCATTGAGTCGCGAGACCTTCAAAGAATCGACGGACGATTGCGCTGCTAGAGGCTTCAAGAGTCTCTTTGTACGCTTCTACGAGCACAGGCGGCAACTTTGCGGTGCGCTCTTTTATTTGCTTGATAGCTGCGACGGCGCGATCTACTTCTGCCATCGTGCTCAAAGTGTCTGCCATGCTTCCTTTTGTAGTGAGAGCGTAATCATATTTAAAAACGTTGCAGGTCGTTCGTGCGCGTTGATCTCGCGCCTTTGAGGCCATTGGCACGTACCGCTACTGCGGCCGCGTGTCTCTCAGGTCGATTTTTTCGAACGCTTCTTTCGCAGTTTTTCGAACGTCGTCGTCTCTATCCTTGAGTGCGGCTTGCAAAGCAGCCGCCGCGCGCACATCTCTGATTCTGCCGAGCGCGTCCGCAGCACGCTCTCGGACAAATTCATCCGGATCACTCAACGCGTGAATGAGGGGATCAGTTGCGTGCTGGTCTCGGAGTTTTCCGAGCGCGTCAGCGGCGTTCCACCTGACGTCCACATCTGGGTCCTGCAGTGACTCAATGAGCCAGCCGGTCGCTCTCGTGTTTCTGATGTTTCCGAGAGCCTCGGCGGCGTTTCGACGCACGTACCTATTCACGTCGTGCAAAGCCCCGATGAGGGGATCCACAGCTCGTGGATCGCCTATCAGTCCTAGGGCGAGCGCTGCGTTCCATCGGACAAACCAGTCGTTATCGTTCAAAGCCGTGCATAAGGGCGTCACAGCATCATCCGTCAAAACTTGCCCAAGGCCTGCAGACGCGGCTCTGCGAACATGCCTATTTTCATCGACAAGCGCCCTTAAAAGAAACGATACTGCGCTTTTTTCGCTGCTATTTCCGATAGCTGCGGCTGCTTTCGTCCGGACTGCCGGGTCGTCGCTTTTAAGTTGCTGAACCAGCGAATCAAGCATAAACCTCTCCCCCTCTCTGACTCTCCGCGCCGACAGCCCTGTGCACGCTGTCGCGCGGCACCTAACAATATAGGCTGCCATCACTTTAATCGATCGATTGCTTTCGAATCTGTTAGTTTTTTGCAGCAAGCTGGCCGCGTTGACTAGGTGTCGATAGCCTGCACATTGCTTGCGCCAATTTCACGCAACCGGGGATTTCTTAGGAAACGCCTGAAAACTGGCAGTTTGTAGAGCTGCAGGTGACGTCACATGCACATAACCGTGCGCACCGACTCGCTGGAACGGTTTAACTGGTAAAGCTCGGTGCCGTGATATTTTTTTGCAGCGAACTATGTTACTAACATGAGTATTGGCGCAGATTCCAAGACGCCAAGTGCTCAGGCTTCTGGGCGAAGAAAGCGAGGAACGAGCGCGCATGGCCACTGCTTCGATGCAAAAGTATTTGTTTGATTTTTGCCTTCGGTTAGATGTGAAACTGATTATTATTGTCGGAGATGGGATGGCAGATGAGCCGCTTGAGGCGCTCCAAGGCCAGACTCCGCTCGAGTTTGCACAGACGCCACACATTGATGATATGGTGCGTTCGGGTTCGATAGGTCAGTTTTACGCGATAAAACCCGGCATCAAGGTTGACAGTGACGCGGCCCATTTGGCGATGCTCGGCCAAGACGTGAACCTGTCTTTTTCAAATCGTGGGGCGTATGAAGCCCTTGGGGCGGGCTTGGCCCTCGGCCCCGCAGACGTGGGCTTCCGGGTTAACTTCGCCACCATAGATAACCAATTCGTGCTCCTCGACGGCAGGGCAGGGAGGATCAGAGATGAAGCAAAGGAACTCGAGCACGCCGTCAACGACACGGTGGAACTTGACGCTGTGTCTTTCGATTTCAGGCAAACTCTGGGTTTCAAGGGCGCTTTCGTACTACGCGACGACAGTTTTAGCGTTGACGTGAGCCTGCCGACTCAGTATGCCGTTGGCAGGCAGATATGGGCGCGGCCAGCGAACGGAAGTTCCCAAGCGCTCCACACGGCAGAAACGATCAACGAGTTTATGGTGAAAACCAACGAGGTATTGAAGGAGCACCCGATCAATTTGCGGCGTATTACTGACCAGAAGCCACCGGCCAACGTTGTCATGCCTTGGGCCGCGGGACAAATAAGCCGGCTCAATCCAACCGTGAGGAAGTATGGCAAAGGCCTCTGCGTCGCGGCAGCGCCGGTCATAAAGGGCGTGTGCAAGTACTCCGGCATGGACCTTGTCGACGTGCCGGGCGCGACTGGGGAATACGACACAGACACGATAGCAAAAGGCAAAATTGCGCTCGAAAACCTGGGTAACTACGATATAGAGCTGATCCACATCGAAGGGACTGATGAAGCCAGTCACGATGGCAACGTCGAAGGAAAACTCATGATAATTGAGAAGATTGATGCGATGGTTGGCCTTTTGCTCGAACACACGGACATCGCACAAACTCGCTTTGCCCTCCTTTCAGACCACGGATCTTCGTGTGTGACACACGATCACATGACCACTGAGGTGCCCATAGCGGTATACGGGGTGGGGGTGAAGGCAGACCGTGTGCAGCATTATGACGAGAAATCTGCTTCACAGGGACGGCTGAATACGCTCTTCGGAAAGCAGCTCATGGCATTCCTTACTCGATCACAGGTGTAACTGCTTTTTATCATGCGAATTACCGTGCGCGACGATCTGAGGGATTTAATGCCCTGTGAACACGGCGGCAGAATCATAGAAGCCTCAGAAACAATGCCGAACGTGCTCGACTTCAGCGCAAGCTTTAACCCGTACTTGCATCCGCGCACCAAGTCTGCAGTCAAGGAGGCCCTGAAGGGGGCCTATACTTACCCCGATCACACGTACAGGAATTTCAGAGAGGCCGTCGGCGAATACCTTGCGGTGCCCTCTGAAGCGATCGTGCCAGGCAACGGTTCCGTCGAACTGATACGGTTCTGTGCGTGGGCGCTTCTTCAAAAAGGCGACAAAGTAATCGTTCCGGCTCCAACTTTTGGCGAGTACGAGCTCGCGTGCCGTTTGAGCGGCGCTGAGCCATTGATCGTCCCTGCGTGGGATGAGCAGGCATTCAAACGAGACCTTTTAGGCGCCTTGGCTGAGGAAGACGTGCGAATGGTCTTCTTGTGCAATCCGAATAACCCTACCGGCAAAGTGCTTGCGAAGGAAACGGTAACTGATATAGCGCTCAGCTGTCACGCGGCTAATGCCTTCCTGGTCGTTGACGAAGTCTTCATCGAACTCTCCGACCCGCGGCAAAGCGTCGCGGCCGCGAATCTCGAAGATGCGCTTGTCCTTAGATCCCTCACTAAGTCGTTCGCGATCCCTGGCATCCGTGCCAGCTACGGCATAACCAACCCCAAGCTTGCGAACGCATTAAACAGCATACGGGTTCCGTGGAACCTCAACTCCATCGCGGAAGCGGTCACGGTCGCTCTGCTCAAGGATTGCAAGCCTTATCTTAACGCCTCGCGCGAGAAAATAGCTACACAGCGGCGCTGGCTTGCTCGTGAGCTCAGAGAAATATCAGGGCTGCGGCCGCTCGAAAGCGACGCGAACTTCTTTATGGTGAATGTCGCGGGCACGTCTCTTTCATCGACGGACTTTGCCCGTGAGATGAGACGGAACGGATTCTTGGTGCGGGATTGTCAGTCGTTTCGATTGACCGGAGACGACTACATACGGATAGCGGTTCGAACAAAGGCAGAAAACGCGCGCTTGCTGGAAGTCATCAAGCAAGTTATTAGCCAAAAAATCTGACTTGCTCCGCCTTCGAGCCGGTTTTACGATCGCGGCGCGCGCGCCTGCCGGTGAAAGTTTCATATCCAAGTAATCGCGTACTAGAGGGTGGAGCACGAAATGACAGAAGTAATACTGCTTACTCACAAAGGCTGCCCTGTCTGTCCGATGGCGAGAAGCTTCTGGGAGGAACTGCACCAGAGCTGTGAATTTGATTACAAGGACATCGAGGTCTATACGCCGGAGGGCCTTCAACTCATTCGCCAGTACAGCATCCGAAGCGTTCCAACCACACTTATCGATAAGAAAGTGGAGTTTGTCGGCGTGCCGGACCGCGACGCGGCGCTTTCTAAGGTCAACTGTGCTGATTCGAAGCACTAACTGCTGGTAGACACCGCGGCGAGGTCATAGATGAGCGCCTCGAGCTGAATTCTCTCGTTTAGCGCATCGAGGAGAGCGTACTCGGCGTCTCCTAGAACTATGAGAAGATTAGCGAGTGCCTTTTCAGTTAGTGACATGTTTCGAGCTTGAATCCGCATTTGAGCAATAATTTCGCCGCCGCTTAGACCGGTCTCGAGCAACAGACGATCGAGCACGCGCCTAGCGTTGTGCGCATCGTTTTGTAAGGCGAGCTGTAACAGCTCTGAAACCCCTTGGGGGTGCACACGTTCGGCAAGCACGCTCAAGTCGAGTGGGTGAGCCTCAGAGGAATCGTCTGTCACGAGCTGGAGCAGCGTCAGCGCTGTTCGAAGATTGCCCTCACTTAGGCCCATAATCGAGCGGCTGCACTCATTAGACAACGCGTGGCCCTCTTCTGTCGCGATTCGTCGCAGAAAGTCGAGCATCGTGTCAGCGGGGAGCTGCGTGAAGTGCAGCGGCAAGCAACGTGATCTGACGGGTATAATAATTTGAGACGGACGCGCGGTAGCCAGGATGAACTTGCAGGTTTTATTGTATCGTTCGATTATCCTTCGCAGAGCCTGCTGAGCGTCCCGCGTCAAGGATTCGGCCTCGTTTATAAACAAAATTCGGTACGGTGCACCTAGCGGAGCGATTCCTGCGAGCCGGTTCATTATCAGCTTGAAATTGTCAAGCACACCCTTCCGCTCGTCGTAAAAACGCGCCAAGCTCCGTGACGCTTCGAGGTACTTTCGGCCTTGTTCAAAGATGTCTGAGGCGTTGAGCTCGGTGAAGTTGCCCTCCCATGCGTCGCCGAAAAGCCCTCTAGCGACAACTTCGGCTGCTGAACTCTTGCCTGTCCCCCCGGGGCCAAAAAAGAGCAGGTTAGGTAAGTTCTTGGTGTCGACAACTTGCTGTAGCTGAACCTTGACAACCGGCTGGCCAAGAATCTCTTCGAACGATCGCGGCCGGTATTTCTCCACCCAAAAGAAGTCTAAGTTCCCGTTAGCCCCACGCATTCATGTCGCCTCTCTCCTAATCCATAACTTTCTGCAAAAGCAAGATGGGGGATATTGTCAATGGTCTTGCCTGCCAGCCTTCCGTCGACCGTTCTCAAAAGCTCAAGACCCGCGCAGTCGATTGCTATAGGGTCCGTTCCCGCAAGCACGTAGCCGAGATGTGCTTTCGTGCCGCCATAACGTAGCTCTTGAGCATTGACGAGTGTCTCTATTGCATCGACTATGAAGATGTCGAACGGTTCGAGCACCGCCGCTTCCGCGATACTTTTGTGCAGATTCACGCCGCTAGCGTGCAAGCGGACGCGTTCTGTCGGTTTAACCAACCCAAACTGGTTCTTCACGGCTCCTGTCAGAGTGCAAACAAAGTGCGATTTCAGCACGGGCAGCGAGATTTTCAAATCGAACGACCCCGGAACTGTCGACAGGAAGACGCCAAACCCACGGTCGCTCCGCCTTTTTGCAAACGGACCCTTGTTGAGATTGACGAAGTCAACGCCGTGCTCATCGCACACACTTTTCAGCGGATGATGCGTAGTCACGCCTCGCGACTTTCGATCGAAAAACGCGTTTAGGGGGGTATCAAAGGCAGGCCCATCCCCTACCGTTACGGCGTGGTCTGAGAGGTACTCCAGGACCGTATGGAGAAGCTGCGGATCGGTGGTGGTCGGGTATGGCTCTTTCGAAACAAGATTCGGTTTGATGAAAATTGACGACGCTGAGGCAATCTTATCGCTGAATTGATCGAGTGCCCTTGTTGCAAAATCGTACTTCGTGGCGTCATCTGCCTTTTCTTTGAAGACTCTCGACATCTTTCCTAGATTACTATTTGTCACTTGCAATAAACTACTTTTTCATGACCGCGTCAGAAAAAACGTGGGAAGCGTGTCGTAGCGAAATACGGTCTCTTCTAGACGAGATCGATGCACCCGGCGCTTAGAAGCGTTAGTCCTCGGTTGTCTTAAGCTAGACGCGGCTGAACGTTCCGTGTTTTGTGAAGGCAAATGCCCCAATTTCGCTCGCGGCACCAGCACTTTTCTCCTTGTCAGGTGTCGGAGTGCGACATCGCTCACGCACATCGGACTCCCCAGAGTTGATCCAGTATTGGTGGCGCCTGCGATCTGACCGACAGAGCTCGCTTTCAGCAAGTCCGGGTATCACCCTGTCTCGGTTTCGATCTCAGGTAGTGCGTCTCTGTGATTCT
This sequence comes from Candidatus Methanoflorens crillii, assembly GCA_003162175.1. Classification (GTDB taxonomy): domain Archaea; phylum Halobacteriota; class Bog-38; order Methanoflorentales; family Methanoflorentaceae; genus Methanoflorens; species Methanoflorens crillii. The sequence continues at coordinate 150,953 of PMMR01000048.1, forward strand.
TCTTCGGTCTCTCGCGGTTCGTCAGGCGTGTCTATAGGTATCTTGGTGACCTTCTGATCTTTCACACCGGTGTGTGAATTGTCGCTGAGTCCGGCCTTAGTATCTACCCCTTCTATCGGAATTTGCCGCGGCCGCGCTTTGCCTGCTTCTGACGGATATTGGGTTGCGGAAGGGCGAGGCGCAGCGCCCGCCGGCGGTTCGCCGTTGCCCTCGCGAACGAGTCGAAGCAAGAGAAAAATAAGAATGATCACTAGAATGAAAATCGGCCCCCAGATCCATAACCAGGCCGGAACCGCGAATCCGTTGTTAGTCTGCGCGCCTGCAGAGGAGGAGTTCGTGGCTGTTGAAATTGGAACGATGATGCGGGTCACATTGTTCGCGGTCAGAGGATTGCTCGCTTGAGTAGCGTTATTCGGCGTAGCTGATTGCAATGCCAAAACTCGTTGCCCTGAAGTCGTGCTTAAGCCAGGCATCGTTTCTAGGCTTTTGAACGTTTGGCCGGCGACGCTCGTTGTCCTGAGATTACCCGACTGCGAATCGGCCATCGTATGCACGGTTGCCTCGGTGCTCGGCGCCGTTCCGGCCCAAAATGCCGCGGTCATGCAGGACGCTCCTAAAAACGCCGCACACAGGATTACAACAAAAAGCGAGGCTAGTTTTGGCATGAATTGTCACTTCCGACAAGGGTGCTGAGTATACAAGTACCCTTCGATGCGGTCTCTCTGCCTTTCGCCGCTAGCAACGACCGCTAGCGCCGACGAGTTATTCACACGATGTTGCGCGGTTCGGCCCGGTCGCCCAAATACAGCGAGTGACTCAGGGCATGTTGCCACGGGTGCCGCTCAAAACCTTAGCGGTTTACGATCACGTCGTGTGTTTGAGCGCGGCTAGGAGCTGAACGACATGCAGGCCTCCTAGAGTATCGAGTTGAATGGCAGCAAAAATAGGGTCTTCCTCGTGCCATATCCCGCCCTCTCTTTTTGTGCCCATCTGCGAAGCTGTTCCGGGCGTGGGTCAAGTCTGCAGATTTCGACCTCGATATGAGGCAGCATCTCCGAGGAATTCTTGAATCCTTAAGAGTTGATTGTACTTTGCATTGCGTTCGCTCCGCGCCGGCGCACCGGTTTTGATGAACTCTGAGCCCAAGGCAACTGAAACGTCAGCAATGGTTGTATCTTCGGTCTCTCCTGATCTATGGCTAACGACTACCGAATAGCCGTTCCGAAATGCCAAGGTAGCAGCGTCGAAAGCTTCCGATATTGTTCCAATCTGGTTCAGCTTGAGGAGCAGAGCGTTTGCCGCTCCTAGCTTTATCCCTTCGGCAAGTCTGTCGACGTTCGTCACGAATAAATCGTCGCCGACGATGGTCGTGCCGGTCAGTCGCGAGGTTATCTGCACAAAGTCTTCAAACGCATCCTCGTCGAAGGGATCTTCAATGAGCATTACCGGATATCGGTCCACCAAGTCCTCGTAATACTCGCTCAGCTCCGTAGGCGAGAGTCTTTTTCCATCCATCAGATAGGTCTGTGTCGTCGTGTCGTAGAACTCTGACGCAGCGCAATCGACGCCGAGGCGCATCTCCTGGTCGTACCCTGCGTTGCCGACGGCCGTCATGATGGCATCAAGTGCCTCAGAGGAGGAGGACAATGCCGGTGCGAAACCGCCCTCGTCTCCCACGTTCGAGGCGCCCAGTCCGTACTGTGATTGCAGGACGTGCTTGAGCTCGTGATAAGTCTCGACGCCCATTCTAAGGGCGTCAGAAAATGTCTCGGCTCTCGTTGGTATGATAAAAAACTCTTGGATAGATAACGCGTTGCCCGCGTGCGCCCCTCCGTTAATCACGTTCATCAGCGGCACGGGTAACGTGCACGCATTTGGGCCGCCTAGGTATTCGTAAAGGTGCATGTTGGCGGAATTCGCCGCTGCGCGAGCAACTGCCATTGACACCCCGAGAATGGCATTTGCCCCGAGATTTGACTTATTTGGGGTTCCGTCGAGATCGTTCAACGTTTTGTCGACGTTGCGCTGGGCCCTCACGTCCATGCCTATAATTTCCTCTGCAATCACCGTGTTGACGTTATTCACTGCTCGCAACACAGTTTTTCCGCCGAAATCCGATTCGTTGTCTCGAAGTTCAAGCGCTTCGTTGGATCCCGTGGATGCGCCGGACGGCACCATCGCTCGGCCAAAGCCACAACCTGTGAAAACTTCCACCTCCACAGTCGGATTTCCGCGCGAATCAAGGACTTGTCTTCCTAAAACTCCTTCGATTTCGAACATGATTCCAGTATGCTTTATGCTGTTCAATCTTAATCTTATCGCTAGTGCGCCTTCTCATCCGTAGATAATTCTTAAATCCTAAAAGCTGAAACCCTGTGAAGATGTTTGGGGGGAGATTCTCTAAAAATGGCCTCGTTCTTGGCGTCAGTTTGAACGTCCTCGTCCTTGGGATTGTGAGTCTGTTCGCTGACATGAGCACTGAGATGATCTATCCGCTCATCCCCCTTTTTCTTGTTAACGTCCTGGGAGCGACGTTCATTGATGTGGGTCTTATAGAAGGCGTCGCTGAAAGCACCGCAAGCATACTGAAGATCGTTTCCGGGTACCTGTCAGACAGGTTCGGGAAACGTAAACCCCTTGTGTACTCCGGCTATGCGATCGCAGCGATCGCGAAGCCCTTGCTTGCATTCGCAACCGTGTGGCAGCAAGTCTTGGCAATACGGTTCCTTGATCGCTTTGGCAAGGGCGTTAGAGACTCAGCGCGTGACGCTATTGTTTCCGAGTCAAAGAGCCTCGGGGTGGGGAGGTCATTCGGCTTCACACGCTCTCTCGATACGCTTGGAGCCGTCATCGGTCCGCTTATCGCGGTGGCCCTGTTTGGCATCCTAAGCTTTCGAGGGCTGTTCCTCCTCGCGTTCATACCGGGGATACTTGCCACTGCTCTTGTGGTCTTTTTTGTGAAAGAGACAGCGGTCAGCTCGCGGAGCAACCAGCGATATAAAGTCTCATTCCGGTCGTTCGACGCAAATTTTCGCATCTTTCTTGGGGGTCTCGGTCTCTTCTTTGTCGGAAATTCAAGCGACGCCTTCCTGTTCTTGCGTGCCCAAAATCTAGGCATCCCAACGCTCCTGGTTCCGGTGCTGTATCTTACAATGAACGTCATCTATGCGGTATCTTCATTTCCGTTTGGCATCATCTCTGACAGAATAGGGCGCAAGGCGGTGCTCATAGCGGGCTTCGGCATCTTCTTCATCGTCTATTTGGGATTTGCATTCGCCCCATCCGCCCTCGTCATTTGGATTCTGTTCCCGGTGTATGGGCTCTACTATGGTCTTACCGACGGGGTGTCAAAGGCGCTCGTGTCTGATCTGGCGCCTCCTCACCTCAAAGCGACCGCATTTGGCACGTATTATTTCGTCATCGGCGTCGTCGCCTTGCCGGCCAGCCTGATCGCCGGCACCCTCTGGCAGACCGTCGGTCCTACGTTTGCCTTCCTTTACGGTGCGGTTATGGCGGTGATTGCCGTGCTCATAATTGGTCTCTTCGTGCGGAGCGATCGGCTAACCCCGACGGCGATGTGACCTCGTCGACAAGGACGTGTAGCTGGTAGCTGCGTACATCCTACGGCCAAGCAAGCACTTTTCAAGGTCAATGAAATCAAACGGCACGCTCTCGAGACCGTGTGCAATGGGTGGTCCTCGCCCGCGCTTTTTGAGGCGCCGTTTGTCCGGTCTTTGCACCAACGGCGGAGCGCGCGCAGAGAACTTTTATATAGAACAACAACTCTAGTAATTTCGGAGGTTAGCACAGTGATTGGTGGTCAACCTATTCTCATTCTACGCGAAGGAACACAAAGGACGAAGGGCAGGGAAGCCCAGTCCATGAATTTTACTGCGAGCAGGGCCGTAGCTGAATCAGTGCGAACTACGCTCGGACCGAAAGGCATGGACAAGATGCTCGTTGATTCGATGGGCGATGTGGTGATAACAAACGACGGCGCGACGATACTCAAGGAGATGGATATTGAGCATCCCGCAGCTAAGATGATGGTTGAAGTCGCTAAGACACAGGATGATGAAGTGGGCGACGGGACAACAACAGCGGTTATCTTAGCTGGCGAACTGCTAAAAAACGCAGAAGAATTGCTCGAGCAAGACATCCACCCGACGGTCATCGAGAAAGGCTACGGCTTCGCCGCAGCCAAAGCGATTGAGATCGTCGAACTGCTGTCGCGCAACGTTTCGATTCGCGATGACGATCTGCTGGAGAAGATTGCAGAGACGGCGCTCACGGGCAAAGGGACTGACGTGGGCAAAGAGGTACTTCCGCAGCTCGTTGTTGAAGCGGTGAAAAAGGTCGCGCAAAAAGTCAATAACAAGTACAAAGTCGACGAGGAAGACATCAGAATTGAAAAGAAAGTCTCCGGCTCCGTTTCCGATTCAGAACTCGTGGACGGCGTCGTCGTCGATAAAGAACGCGCGGCCGAGGGAATGCCGCGAAAAGTATGCGATGCGCGCATCCTTGTGTACGACCAACCACTAGAGCTTACCAAAACTAAAACCGATGCCAAGATCAAAATAAAGGATCCTACGCAGATGAAACTCTTCATGGAGCGCGATCACGAAGCGCTGATCGAGAAGGCTGACAAGATCCTGGCAAGCGGCGCGAACGTCGTCTTTTGCCAGAAGGGCATCGACGATCTTCTCCAGTGGCACTTTTCGCGAAATGACGTGATGGCAGTGGAGAACGTGAAACGCGAGGACATTGAGACGATTTCCAAGGTGACCGGCGCCCAAGTAGTGTCCAGCCTGAATGATCTCAGCGCAGCAGACCTGGGCAATGCGGGTGAAGTCGAAGAAACAACTGACATCGAATCTAGCTGCGACACCTGCGGCATTGATTAGACGGAGGTCCTAGGAATGATAACAATCAAAGACTGTAAAAACCCCCGTGTCGTCAGTATCGTCGTTCACGGAGGAGCCGATCATATCGTCGAAGAGACTCACCGAGCTGTGTATGACGCGGTTCGAGTCGTTCAAGCATCGATCGAAGATGGCAAAGTCGTCGCAGGAGGTAGCGCTCCGGAGGTTGAGATCGCGATGCAACTCCGCAACTACGCGTCGACGCTTAGCGGCAGGGAACAACTGGCAGTCATCGCCTTTGCCGACGCGATCGAAATAATTCCTAAAACGCTTGCCGAAAACTCCGGTTTGGATCCGATGGACTCGCTCGTTGGCTTGAGGACCGCTCACGAATCAGGAAACAAAACGATGGGGCTACAGATTTCGACAGGAAAAGCAACAGAGATGTGGCCTGACGTGATCGAACCTCTCAGAACGAAGAAGCAGGCCATCTTGTCGGCCACCGAAGCCGCGAACATGATCCTTCGAATAGATGACGTGATTCAAGCCGCTACGTTTGAGAAGGGGCCTTCAGCAGATCAGATGGAAGGCATGTCAGATCAAATGCTTGATCAAGTGTGAACGCGTGCTGCCGCAGACATTTTGGCTCTGCGGCCCTCCTCTTTTTTAGTTTCAGCAGATCTTCAGCGCAGCGTGGCGCCTAGCACAGCGCTTATTTTGGAACTAACAAGAAGCGTAACGCAACGTCCCGAATAGTTTGAGCCAGTCGTGTTTTTTGCTATAAGATGTACTGCTCAGCTTCATCTTTTGTGACCTCTACATACGAACCCATCGTTTCGCAGGTAGGGCAAATCTCGGGAGCGTTTTCCCCGTAGTGCACGTCATCACAAACTGTGCAGCGGAAGTAGCGCTTCATGATCCACCGAAAAAGCCCTACGTATTTAGTTCTTGTGCTATATCGCCAGTCAGGCTGCGCATTCGTTTGATTCACTTGCCTGTAGCGCTATGTATGACGCGGTCGCTATGAGTGGTTAATTTGGCGACCGGAAAGGCGTTTTTGTCGCAAAATGAAGACGACGTGAAAGCGCCCAGGCATGCTCAGCGCAGGTTTGCTGGCGACAGTCTGTAAGCGGTTAGTTATCCGCCCAGCGTGATATCCTGCTTACTATACCAATCAAGCGCTGCGTAGAAGTGCTCCGGCTTGAAATCCGGCCAATATGCATCGACGACGTAGATATCCGAATACACCGATTGCACTGGCAAAAATCCGCTTAGTCGACGTCTACCACCCCAGCGAACGATCAAATCGATGCGGGAAACGTCATGCGATCGTATCATCGTAGTGACGTTTTCCCCCTCGAGTGTGGCGTGGGGTTGGGCAAAGAGCGGATTCAAGTCCCACTGCCAACCGTAATTGACCAAGAAGTTGACCTTAATTTTCCCTGAGCCAAATGTGGTTCTTTTTGTGTAGGGAAGAAGCTTTTCAGGGAACATCGGAGAGTCTGTGTCTCCGACGACAAGCAGGCTAGCGTCTTCGTGTTTGAGAATCTCGACGCCGTCGATGCACGCTTTTTGAAAGGCCTTTCTCTGCACTTGGGTTCTTTTCGTGTTATCTTGGGTGAAGCCGTAGCTCGTGACTTCCTTGACGCCGACGCTACTGCACAGCCGGAGTACTTCTAATCCGGGGGGCAAGCCAGCTTCATACCCTGCCTCCTTTGACAAACCTCGAGCTAGTGCCCACCGACGGTTTCCGTCAGGAATGATGCCTACGTGGCGTGGTATTCGATTCATTTATCAAAAAGGTGTTATGCTACAGGTTTCGAGTTTATCTAGCTCAAGGTTCATAATCTTTGTCCAGCTCTTTCGCCCTTGGCGGCGGTCTTGCGGGTTGCTACAGCGACTCTCGCCTGCAGGGCAATGGTTAAAGTTGAGAGCGCACTAACAACCAATGATACGGATTAGCGGAATACCGGCCATGGACCACAATAAAAGCGCGAAAGAAAACCCCGACGTCACTGTGTGGGGCGTTCACCTAATGGACGCCACCACACTCACAAAGAAGGAGCGAGAAGAGCTCTTGTTTAAGCTAAACCGGATCTTCACTTTCGTGGGCACGGAAATTCCGGAAGAGATCGAACTCGACGGGGAGGTCGTTGCGCTCCACGAGGTCATGTGGCATTTGATCAATCACGAGAAGGAGATCACCCCTGAAGAATTTGCAGCCGTGCAAAGGCTTTGCGGGGCTATCGAGAGAAAAATACGACAAATCGAATCGACAATTAGGAGTCAGGACATCGATGAGCGCGAAGCGCTTGTGTTGTACGTAGAAGCTCAAGGTCTGATTCGCGCCGCCGTTGAACTGAGAGACTTTGAGAAAGGCAAGCTTCTCGATTCCGCTCAAGCCCCGTCGGTAGACAGAAACGAAGCCCAAAAAAGATGGCTCAGTTATCTAAGAAAGATCAGCTGACCAGCGCCGGCGCGTAATTCGCTTGGACGGTATCTCGTTGCGAACGGCAGGATAGACGCGCGCCCGAGAGCTTCTAGGAGTCATTCACCCTCAGAAGCCGATAAGTATATCTTGAGCTATTTGGAGATTCGAAAGTAGATCGTCGCAGGAAGCTACTAAGGTTCGCAGTTTATTCGTTTTCACTGTTATCTCCAGTCTGTTTCCTGTCGCCTTCATTTCTATTTCTGGCGTATTATCAGGCTGAAGAGCGTCGACAATTGAGAGCGCCTGCGGATGTTCGTAAACGAATATTGCGGTAATCATGCGTAGCGGAGCGTTAGCTGCGGGTGTTTTGCTTTGCAAAAATGTTGCGCAGCAACGCGCACTTTTTTGAGCGGCTAAAGAACCGTCGTCCTATCGTGAGATCAGCATCTCGACGGTGTCGAGGCGGTACGACCACTCCTCAGGCAGCACGTCCCTGCTCTTGTAATAATAGACGAGCCTTCGAATCTTCGACTCGGTGAGGTGAAGGGCGCGTTTGTTATGGAGGTCTTTCTTGTTCTCTTCAAGATGATCTCTGAGTTTCAGTGCTTTAGTGATAAGATTGAGCAAGTCTTCAGGGAGGTCAGGGGCGACACCATTGTCGCTAAGCACTTCGGTAAGGCTCTTTTTGGTGACTGACTTGACACTCGGTATACCGTACGTGTCCCTCAGGACGATCCCGATTTGACTTGAGGAAAGCCCGGTGCTCCGTAGCTCCACGATTAGCTTCTGAACCTCCTCAGACGTCATAGTAACGGGAACCGTACTCTCCAGTGGCCTAGTAGATCCCGATACTCCTTTTCTTCGTGCGTACATTCGCGCCATTTAAGCTCCATTGCCCTGTCAGAGGGTCTGAGTATGCGTGAGGTGTGCTATTCTGTGATCACCTCTTATATAATTGTTGATGCCCATTCCAAAAATAGTTCTGCGGCCTTGCTTCGGTGCGATAAAGCGTTCTTCTCGTCTACTGTCATCTCTGCGAACGTGCGGCCTTCATACTCAAAAATGGGATCGAATCCGAATCCTCGATGACCGCGTGAGCTTACTATGCGCCCCTCTACCCGTCCGTGGAACAGCTTGAAATCACGGAAATAGCTTCCGATCGCAGACTCGAACCTTGCCGGGCGCCCCTCTCCGATGAGCTTGACTACGCCGTTATTACCTATCGTTTTTTGCACGTACGAAGAGTACGGCCCTGGAAATCCGTGCACGTCGTCGATGAACAGACCGGAATCTTCTATAATAAATGGGGCCGGAAACTTCTCTTGGCAGTAGCTGAGTCCGTGTAGGACAACTTCCTCGAGCGTATCAGCTTGGAGCTCTGGGTATGGTGCGTTGACCTGGACGATCTTCAGCCCGAACTCGTGAGCCTTGGCTTGCATCTCCGCCACCTTCCCGGAGTTTTGCGTGATGAAATTGAACGTTTTCACAAGTATCGACCTCGCTCTTTGATCTCGTTCACTTTTTCGAGGATCAACGCGGCATCTGAGCAGTTTCTTGCGTAACCGGCAAGAAATGCTTCCTTGAGTGTAGGGAATCTGTCGTCCGTTGCCTCGAGCGTTTGGAAAAAGACGTGGACGTCTACGCCCCGAGCCTCAAGGCTCCGGTCGTAGGAGGAGAGGCCAAAATCTATCAGGTATACCCTCCCCGCTGAAAGAATCATATTGCGCGTGGTTGGATCTCCGTGGACGATGCCCGCCGAGTGAAGCGCACAGAGCACCGCGCCAACGTCTTCAGCGACCGCCTCGTTCATTACACTGTGTACGGGCGACCCCTCTATCCGCTCCATAGTGATGGAAAAGCCGTCCACTGCCTCTATTATGGGTGTGGGTACCCCCGCTCGTCGTGCATCGGATTGTATCTTCGCCTCAAGTCGCGTGCGCTCTCTTCGCAGCTTCGTGTCAAGCTCAACTATGCGATAGCCCTTAGGAACGCGCTGTTTCACCACGGAATGACCGCGAAGAGCGACGACGGCTTCCGCTCCTTTAACCACCTCTAGTGTGTCTCGATCCACAGCACCTCAACCTCATCTGGCCTGAAGCTCGGGTTGGCGCCGGAAGATGCGATAGGGGTTTGGATACCGTGTCTCAACATGAGCAGGCCCGTATACGCGATCATGGCGCCGTTGTCTCGCAAATACTCCGACTTGGGCGCGCAGAATCGCGCACCGCGCTGAGCGCACATTATCGAAAGCATCTCCCGAAGTCGCTTGTTAGCGCCGACGCCACCAGCCAAAAGCAACTCTGATTTGTCCATTTGTGAAAGCGCCCTCTCGCTCACTTCAACGAGCATCGAGAAGGCAGTCTCTTGAAAGCTATAGCATATTTCCTCAAGTGAGGTGGATTTTAACGCCTCTGTGGCCGCGGTAACGATCCCCGAAAACGAGAAGTCCATTCCCTTCACGACGTACGGCATAGGTAAGTAGTTTCGCGATTCTTGCGCGAGTCTCTCCACCTTAGGACCGCCTGGATGGGGCAAGCCGGCTGATCGAGCGAACTTATCGAGACAGTTTCCTATGCCGATGTCTAGTGTTTCTCCGAGAATGCGGTACCTTTGGTGTCGGTACGACAACACTTGTGAGTTTGCTCCGCTCACGTACAGAACGATTGGATCCACGAGATCAGTTTTCCAGCGCCCTACTTCGATGTGTGCGATACAGTGATTGACCCCAACCAAAGGCACGCCAAGCCGCAGAGATAATGCTCTGGCAGCCGTGCCCACAATGCGCAAACACGGCCCCAAGCCAGGGCCTTGTGAAAAAGCGATGCCCTCGATTAAACGCGGGTCTGTCGAACTCAGGACTTGGCGAATGACGCCGGCAATGTTGTTCGCAACGTGTTGCGCCGCTTCTCTTGGATGTATTCCGCCTAAGGCAGGGATATACGCTGAACTCGCTTCACACAAAACGTCATCGTCGTCCACTAGGCTTGCGCTCAGGTTCCAAGCGGTCCCTTCGATGCCTAAGACTATCATTCACAAAACGGGCACTTACTTTTTAAATTGCGTGTACCCGCACTTGCCACACGAGAGCCTGTCTTTGTGATCGGCCAAAAAGACCCCTTCGCCGCAGCGTGGACAGTTCTGGCGCTTCCTCTGCGCCTTGTCGTCGCTTACGTCATACAAATCGCTTGCCTTAATTTTCTTCACCCCCTTCAGGTGGTTTGGAACTCGGCTCAGGGCTCGGCTCAGC
>PMMR01000007.1:0-1305 GCA_003162175.1 Candidatus Methanoflorens crillii
GATGACTGTTTGCATCGTGAAGCCCCCCCTTGTGATCTGTCTTTTCCTTGCGTATGCTTTATTACCTTCCGTGCGCTACTAAATTTGATGATATTATGACCGACGAAAAGAAAGAAGAGAAGAGAATTACGCCGAAGGACTACTGGATGAGTGAGCCCTTCGCCGAGATGCGCCGCATGCTCGACACATTCCGCGCCAACATGGAGGACACCCTTGAGCGTGTACTCCCCTCACAAGCGCAGATGCCCGCTTTGAAACAGCCAAGCGTAGACGTCCTTGACCTTGGCGACGCCCTCCAGGTGGTCGCAGACATGCCCGGAGTGAAAAAAGAGGATATTGAGATCAACCTTACCCCGGAACGGATTGAGATCAGCGCCGAATCGAGCACCGAAACGGAACGCAAGGATGAGGATTACACCTATCGCGAGCGCGGCTACGCATCGTACCGCCGGATGCTCGACCTCCCTGCCGACGTTCTTCCAGATAAGGCAGAAGCAACGTTCAAGAACGGCGTGCTCGAGGTAAAAATCCCGAAGAAGGAGCCCACTGAGGGGGAAAAGAAAACGCGCGTGAACGTTAAGTAGGTCGGTGCGCCATGGAAGAACGACGCAAGTACCCCTTCGAAGCAACCGTTACGCCCGAGGTGCTCGACCGGGGGCGCCATTGGATCACTGTCCGGCTGAGGAACGTATCAACGGAGCGCCTCGTCGACGTGAGCGCGACGCTGTATACCTATAACTCGTACGATCTGGACGTCTTGCCAAGCGGCTCATTTCATTTTGTGAAAGAGTTGGCCCCTCAAGACACCGCAGCGCTCAACTTTCAGATTTTTGCGAACCATACTGGACGGGTCTATCTGCACGTCACGGCGTACCGCGATGGTGCACTTGTGAGCTGGTACTCTCCNNTGCACGCCCACCGCGACGTGTCGAATCTACGGCTTGAAATCGCTGCAACTCCCCCGTCGAAAGCCCACACGCTTATGGATGTGATCGATATCGATTTCATCGCAGAAGGTGGCACAAAGCGATTCGTAAGCGAGCTCTACGCGAGTGAAGAAGGCACGTATCTCCTCACAGCGCGCCTTTTTCACGAACAGAAGCTTATTAGCAGCAAGCAGACATCCTGCTACGTTGCACCCTTTGAGGAGTGAATCTACGGCTCGTTGGATACCAACCAAGAGCGGCCTCCTCACGAAGTGTTCGTCAAACAGCTGCAGCGAGGCACAATGAACAGAAATGTGCGGGCCCTTAGAGGGTACCTTTCGAACTACGTCCGAAACGAATTCGACAATCCGTTCTACGC
>PMMR01000007.1:1384-14543 GCA_003162175.1 Candidatus Methanoflorens crillii
AGTTATCCATTGACGAGGGCCACGGCAACGTGCACATGCTTGACCAGCTCGACTTGTTTTCTGACCTTGGCATCAAGACGACGGTGCAAACAGTCGTCACGAAGCGCGACCTCGACAAGATCGAGGAAAAGGTGGAAAAAGTGCACGCACACGGCCACAAGATTCTCATTATGCCTGCGTTCAACTTTGACGGCACCGAAGACCTCGCGCCGGATCTGATGGCACTTCGCGAGATCGTTACGCGCCTGAAGCGCGAGTACGGGAACACGCTCACAACGAGTCGCTCGTACATCGAAAGTTTTGACCAGCCGTACACGTGCCGGACGCTTAGCGTCATGATCGAGCCAAACGGCGACATCATTTACCCGTGCATGCCCATCGGCACGAAGCTGGGCAACCTCCTTGAAGACGACCTTCAGACCCTTATGTCCTCGGAACGGGCACAGGCTGACCGTGAGCAGATGCTGCGGTGCGACAGGCACTGTCTCATTTATTGTCACGCGGAAACGTCCCATCTCATGTCACTGCGCAAGCTCGTCCCCTACGCGCGGAACATCGTAACCTTCCGGGCGTTTGGCTAGGCNNGCATCACAGCCGAGGAGAGGCATTAGTCGTTCGCGCATTGCGTTCAAGGCGTCCATCAAGGCGAGAAGAACAAGGCCCACAATCGTTGTACGGGCGCACGAGCGGCAGACGATGACTGGGAAATAGCATCAAGCGACACTCAACTACTTCAGAAGCCAAGGGAGGACATAATGTGATAAAAGATGCCATGTTGTGGGAGCCGATCGAAAACGAGGCTGTACACTGTTTTGCGTGTGCACACGAGTGCAAGATTAAGAAGTGGGAGCGTGGGATCTGTCACGTGCGGCAGAATCTCGACGGCAAGCTCGAAACCCTCATCTATGCGGAGGTGAGCTCAATGAACGTCGATCCGATCGAAAAGAAGCCACTGTATCATTTTTACCCCGGCTCAAAGGTGTTTTCGCTCGGTTCGGTGAGCTGCAACTTTAGGTGTGAGCACTGCCAAAATTACGACATCTCCTTTGCGGAAGTCGGACAGCTGGGTGCTACCGAAATCCCTCCGGAGCGTTCTGTGCAGCTCGCTCTCGAGCGCAACTGCCGCGGGATTGCGTGGACGTACAATGAGCCGACGATCTGGTTTGAGTATACGTACGATTCTGCGATCCTTGCTAAAGAAGCCGGTTTGTATACGGTGTACGTCACCAATGGCTATATGACGTCGCAAGCTCTCGAAAAGATCGGACCCTATCTCGATGCGGCAAATGTCGACGTGAAGGGCTTTAACAAGAAGTTCTACAGCGGCGTCTGCAAGGCCCGCCTCGAACCCGTGCTCAAAACGTGCGAGCGCATGCACGAGCACGGAATCCACCTCGAACTGACGTATCTCGTTATTCCTGGACTGAACGATGACGAAGCACAGCTCACCGCTTTTAGCGAGTGGGCGGCGGGCGTCGACTGCGATACGCCGGTTCACTTCTCGCGCTTCCATCCCGATTGGCGTATGCTTGACCGTCCCGTAACACCCGTAGAAACGCTCGAAAAGGCGTATAGCGCCGCAGAACTGGCCGGGCTGCGCTATATCTACCTAGGCAACGTTCCGAGCCAGCACGAGAATACGGTCTGCCCCGAATGTGGCGCCGTCATTATCGAACGAACCGGTCATGTCATCAAAAAACGAGGCAAACAGTGTCCCAGATGCGGGCGCGAAGCGCCCATTATCGATCAGTAAGACTTCCGGGTGATGGTGAGGCACACCTTCAGTATCTTTTTCATTCGGTCGATGCTGAGCTCTTTACGGGCCATCCCGATGTCGCTCATCAGGTCTTTCCTGCTCATGCGCGTGTAATGCTCGTTTCTTTCTATTTAAGTACTTCGAAATGAGTCTTGTGCGTAACGATTGGCGCATGAGGCTACGCATAAAGGTTAATATCGTGTCGCGTCCTATCGGTTTGATGCCATGATCTGTAAACGCTTATCTGAGGTGACTGACGCCGAATTCGACCGTCTTCTCGACCGTGGTGCGGCCGTACGTGAGGTTATGGGCCACGTCCAGAAAATCATTAACGATGTGAAAGAAAACGGCGACACCGCCGTCATGCAATACACCTTGGAATACGACAAAGCCGACATCGTGGGGCTTCGAGTAACAGAAGGGGAGCTCCTCTCGGCGTACGAAAATGCCTCGCAAGACATCATCGACGCGTTGTATCATCTTTCCGACAACATCACGTCGTTCCATATGCGACAGGTACACAGTGACTTATGGCTTCACGAGGTTGCTCCCGGAGTTGTCTTCGGGCAAAAGACCACGCCACTCGACCGAATCGGCGCCTACGTGCCTGGAGGATTTGCGCTGTACCCCTCGACAGCGCTCATGAATATCGTGCCGGCCAAGGTAGCCGGCGTGCGCGAGGTCGTCGTGTGTATTCCGCCGATGCCTGACGGCACCGTGCCGGTGGCAACGCTTCTCGCTGCCGACATTGCAGGTGCGAACGCTATCTATAAGATTGGGGGGGCGCAGGCGATCGCTGCAATGGCATATGGGACACAGAGCGTCGCGAAGGTGGACAAGATCGTTGGACCGGGCAACGTGTACGTAACGGCCGCAAAGCTCCTTGTGCAGAGTGCGGTGGAAATCGACTTCCCCGCGGGCCCCAGTGAAATTGCGGTACTCGCCGATGGAGGGAACCCCGAGTTTATCGCTGCTGATATCCTCGCCCAACTCGAGCACGGCCCCACATCATCAGGTTTCCTGCTGACCCCGTCTCCGGAACTCGCACGCGAGGTCAAAAAGGCGCTCACTGCGCAGCGCGAAGCAGCCCCGCGGAAGGATCTGATTGATCTGAGCAACACTGCCATTCTTGTGGGCGACAGCGTGAACGCGTGCATTTCGTTCATTAATGACCTCGCTCCCGAGCACCTCGAACTCATGGTGAGCGATCCGATTACCGTGCTGGAAAAGATCCGCAATGCCGGAACCGTCTGCGTGGGGGACTATACCCCCGCAGCTGTCGGTGATTACGCCACTGGAATAAGCTCCACGTTGCCAACCGGCGGGTACGCCAAGTACGTGAGCGGGCTTAACGTTGACCACTTTACTAAGAAGATGAGCGTACAGGTGCTAACGAGAGATGGGTTGGACAGCCTTGCGGACCTCGTCCGTTCGCTGGCGCAGATCGAGGGGTTGCCTGGACACGCAGCGTCAGTGCTGCGGAGGCTTCAATGAAGCTCACGCGCTCGAGCGCGATAGTCCCAGATACTGACGTGACCGTTGCGGGGTGGGTGCATGAGCTTCGCGACCTCGGGGGTATCAGCTTTCTTCTACTCCGTGATCGCGATGGCGTTATGCAAATCACCATGCCAAAGAAGAAGGTCCCCCCTGAACTCGTCGAACACGTGCGAAGCCTCAGCCGGGAGTCCGTCGTTCGCGTCGCGGGACTGGTGAAGGAGGAATTGAAAGCGCCGCAAGGCTTTGAGATCATTCCCTACGAAGTTGAGCTGCTCAACGCTGCGGAATCACCGCTTCCGCTTGACGTTACCGGCAAGGTGCGGGCCGATCTTGATACGCGCTTGGATGCGCGGTTCATGGACGTGCGGCTTCCAGCTACGCGCGCTATCTTCCTTATTCGTGCGACGGTGCTCCGTGAGGTGCGGGCGTTTCTGTCAGCCCGAGACTTTATTGAAATTCAGACTCCCAAAATGGTGGCTACGGCGACTGAGGGCGGGACGCAGCTCTTCCCTATATCGTACTTTGACCGCGAAGCGTTCCTGAACCAGAGCCCGCAGCTCTACAAGCAGATGATGATGGCGGCCGGTTTGGAACGGGTTTTTGAGGTTGGCCCCATATTTCGCGCCGAGGAGCACGACACGCGCAAGCACCTTAATGAAATCACCTCGATCGACATTGAGGCCTCATTTTTGGACGATCATGAGGTCATGGAGCTCCTCGAAGAGCTCATTCAGCACGTCTATGTCACCGTTGCCGAGCGCTGCAGCGCTCCGCTCCAATCGTTGGGCGTGACGCTTTCGATCCCCCATATTCCCTTCAAGCGAATCGCTTATGCTGAGGCGATTGAAATCGCAGATATCCCGTGGGGAGACGATCTCGACACCGCTGCAGAGAAAGCGGTCGGCGAGGAGATTGCAGAGCACTATTTCATCGTAGACTGGCCGGCTGAGCTGAAGCCGTTCTACGTGCAGCCACGCAACAATCTCTGCTACGCCTTCGATCTCATGCACCCGCGGATGGAACTCGCGTCAGGTGCGCGACGGATTCACGACTGTGCCCTCCTCGTCGAACAGCTTGCGGGCAAGTCGCTCGCGCCTGAAAACTTCGGGTTCTATCTCGACGCATTTCGTTTTGGCATGCCGCCTCACGCCGGCTGGGGTCTCGGGGCCGAGCGCCTTCTCGTCACCATGCTCGGTCTCGCCAACATCCGGGAAAGCGTTCTTTTCCCACGTGATCGGCGGCGGATTACGCCATAAAATCGAATTGCGCGTTTGCGGTTCGAGTACATACCATAAAGTATAAGGTGCGAACCCCGTACTACATTACGAGGTAGGATATGCGTTATCAAGACGATCCAGATGAGGTGCCGCGTCGCTTAAGGGTCAAGCAAGGGGTCCCGCGCTCGACGCTCGACCAGCGCGTGACGAAGCTCGAGCATAAAGTTACTGAATTGTCGAGCGTCCTAAACGGTATCACGCAACAGCACGTCGACGTCAGTTCTTCAGTCCATGATATGGCACTGCTTCCGCACGTGAACGAGAGCAACGAGCTTCCAAGCGAAACAGAGCCGGCAGAGCCTTCGCTTGTCCAACTGCAGACAAAAAAGAAGACTACCTATATCATCGCGGATGCAGACTCTACTCCCGAGCCCCAGCGTCGTCTAGGCAACGATATAATCATCGCTGATCGCGAATTGTGAGTGGGCACGCGGCCCGATGAAACTATGTTCATTAAAGAACTTGAGATTCACAACTTCAAGTCATTTGGAAAAAAGGTGAGGATTCCTTTTTTTGACGATTTTACGGCCGTTTCCGGACCTAATGGTTCAGGAAAGTCGAACATCGTCGACAGCGTACTCTTTTGTCTCGGGCTCTCGAGTTCGCGGACTATGCGCGCTGAGAAACTCACAGACCTGATCTTTAACGGGAATGGCGCTGACGAGGCAATGGTCAAGGTGAGGTTTGACAACGCTGACGCCGAACTACCCACCGACGCGGATGTGACGGTTGCCCGAAAGGTGCGCCGCACCGCAAGTGGGTACTATAGCTATTACTACCTCGACGGGAAGCCGTGCACGCTCGCAGACATTCACGAGCTCCTCTCGAAAGCGTGTATCACCCCAGAGGGCTACAATGTCGTGCTCCAAGGAGATATAACGCGCATCATCGAGGTAAGTGCGCTCGAGCGCCGTAAGATCATCGATGAGATCGCCGGTATTGCTGAGTTTGACCGAAGGCGGGATCGAGCGCTGAATGAGCTCGAAGTAGTCCGGGAACGCGTTGAACGCGTCGACATCATACTGAACGAGGTAGCGCTCCGGCTCGAGCAGCTTAAAGTCGAAAGGGAGCACGCCCTCAAGTATCAAGAGCTCAAAGCAAAGAAACGGGACTACGAAAAAATGGTCTTTGCGTCAAAGCTCAACAAGCTCGCGCGGGAAATCGAGACGACCGAAGGTGACTTGGCGCACAAGCAGCGGAGCAAGGACAAGGCGGTTCACGAGCTCAGCGCAACGCGAGACGCGATCTATGATCTTGAGGGTCAGCTGAGTGCACTCAACAGCGCCGTGTCTGAAAAAGGCGAAAACCAGCAATTCGAATTGACAAAACATATTGAGAGTATTAAGGGGGGTCTTGGGCAACATCAAAGCAGGATAGACTTTGTGACCAAGGAGGCAGAGAGCCTCGAATCACAGAAGCGCAAGGTATTCATTGAGGTGAACGCTCTCAAGCAGAAGCACGAGGCACTGCAGGGCGATCTGAGATCTGAAGCGGTGCGACGTGCAAGCCTCTCAAGCGAGCTCGAAGAGCAGGAGCAGGATCTCAACGCGCTTAAAGAACAGCTTGCCACGCTCGACGAAAATGTGACTCAGGCGCGCGACGAACTCTTTGAAAAGCGCAAAATGCTTGGCGAGGAAAAGGATAAGAGGGGGGACGTCGTACGCGCCCGAGACCGGGTGCTCGATGTCTTACGTCGCGCCTCAACGGACGTTCACGCGCTCGAGGGGAAGATTGACGCCGTGCGGTCAGACGCGGCTTCTGCCGAGCGTGATTTGGAGAAGATCCATCGTGACCGCGCCGCGCTGACGCGAAAACTTGAGAACGCGCGCGAGAACATTAAAGACCTCGAAGTGCGACGTGAGGACCTGAAGCTCGCCATGGAAACGGTCGAAAGGCGGCTGAATCAAGCGCATCAGGAGTTCGTCCGCGCGGAAGCGCGCCTCAAAGAGAGCTTCGGCAAAGCGGTGGAAGCGATACAGGCCGCCCAGTTGCCGGGGGTGCGTGGCGTCGTGGCTGAGCTTGGCAAGGTCGATCCGCGATATACCACGGCGCTCGAAATTGCGGCGGGCCCGCGCTTGCGAAACATTGTCGTTGACACCGATGCAGACGCGGCGCACGCTATCGGCTATTTGAAAGAGCAGAACGTGGGCCGCGCGACGTTTCTGCCTCTGAACAAGATGAAGTCCGTGCACCGCGAAGCGCTCCCGGCGCGCGAGGGCATCGTCGATTACGCCATAAATCTTGTTGATTATGACCCGGAGTACGCGGCGGCGTTTTCTTACGTGTTTGGTAAGACCGTTATTGTTACTGAGCTTGAGCCAGCTCGCGCCCTTCTTGGCCAGTACCGCATGGTGACGCTTGATGGTGAGCTCCTCGAAATGAGCGGTGCCATGACGGGAGGCATCGACCGGCGGGCGCTGAGGTTTATCGCCGGCGAGGAGCAAGAGCTGCACAAGCTTAGTCGCCAGATACGCGAGTACGAAAAGGAACGTGAACGCCTGCAGCAGGAGCTCAACGAGGTGGACGACCTTTTGTTACAAGCACGGCACGAGGTCGTCACTGCTGAGGGCGAGCGGGAGCGTTTGGCGCGGGAGACCGAGGCTTTCGAGGCGCGAAAGGAGCAGGCTAACACAGAAGCGGAAGCTGAAATCGTCCATCTCGCTACGATGCGGACGGAGAAAGAGCAGGCCGGCGTGAAGATTAATGAGCTCGAGGAACAAGAGGCGCTATACGGTTCAGCCGTTGCCGCCCTTGAACAGGACATTGCGGAACTTGAAAAGCGACTCAAGGGTACCGACGCGTCAAAGCTCACCGAAAACCGCGCTCAGATCGCGGACGAGGTCCGACGGCTACAGGCTCGCATCAGCAAATGCGACGCAACAATCGCTGATTTCCGCCTTCAGGAAGACTATAACGACAAGAAGCTTGCCGATGCTAAGGAGCATTTGGAAACGACCGATGAGCGGATCAAGGAGCTACGCACCAGCATCCGTGAGCATTCCGAGGCTTCTGCGCATCTCGAGCAAGAACTCGCCGACGTTTGCGGCCGCGAGCGCGATCTCGCGCGCGAGCTTTCAGAACTGCGTGAAGGGCGGGATGCACTGCTGGCGCAGATCAGCCTGAAGGAGACGGAGAAAGCGGATCTCCAGCACAAGATTGATCGTACCGATCAGGCGCTTGAAACCCTCGATTATCAGCGGTTGGAGCTCGAAGCCCGTCGAGACGAGCTCAAAGCAGAGGCGGGCGAGATCGACGACGTGCCGCCTGAGGAGCCGCATGAGGCCATCGTGGCAGCGCTGAGAACCCTCGAAGCGCAGCTCGAGTCGATGAATGACATCAACATGCGTGCCATCGAGGATTATGACAACGTCGCCCGACGACAACAGGACCTCGCCGCACGCAAGGACACGCTTTTCAATGAACGCGCTGAGATACTCGAACGCATCGACCGCTACGGCCTGATGAAAAAGGAGGCGCTGCTCACGGCGTTTGAAAGCATCAATGCAAACTTCAAAGTTATCTACGCGGAACTCTCGGGAGCCACGGGCGAGCTCGCTCTGGAGAACTACGAGGATCCTTTTGACGGCGGCCTCTTCATCCACTCATGGCAGCACGGCAAACACGTGCAGCGAATCGAGGGGATGTCGGGCGGAGAGAAGAGCCTTGCAGCGCTGGCGATGATCTTCGCCATTCAACGGTACATGCCGGCGCCGTTTTATATGTTCGACGAAATCGACATGTTCTTGGACGGTGCAAACGCCGAACGGGTCGCACGCATGATCAAGAAGCTCTCCTCGAACGCTCAGTTTATAGTTGTCTCGTTGCGAAAACCCATGATCGAAGCGGCCAGTCGCACGATCGGCGTCTCTATGCAGGAGGGCAACATCTCGAGCGTCACTGGGGTGAAGCTTAATTGACCAGCGATGGACGCGCCGGCGCCACCGTCAACGGTGACGCGCCTGAAGATTTTGATGAACGATCAATCGATATTTTGGTCTCGCTCGCGAAAAACGGCGAAATCGATCCTTGGGATATCGACATCGTCGACGTCACCGACAAGTTCTTGGCCCAAGTTGCGGAGCTCGAAAAACTCGACTTACGGGTGTCGAGCCGAACGCTCCTTTTTGCGTCGATACTGCTGAGGATGAAGGCGGACGCGCTCGAGGAATCGGAACCGCAAGACCTGGACGAAGAAGAATTGCTCGATGAAGACCTTCACGCGTGCTTCCCCGCCCTCAAGCCTAAGGTACGGCGGCACGCNNGCTCTCGCAGTGGCGCATACGGAAGACATCGAGCGGCAAGTCAAACGAGTGCAGCGCGAGCTTAAGCGTCGCTTCGGGAAGCAGGATCAGGTGCTCTTTAGTGAGCTCATTGTTGATAATACTGCTGAGCATATCGTACAAACCTACATACCATTACTCTTCATGGCAACGAGGCGACAGATACAGCTCGAGCAGAAGGAACTATTCGGTGACATCCTAATCCAATGTAAAAACCTTTAACGCCCTTGCCGCGTTATGAACGGTAATGAACGATAGAGACCTCGTCGAGGCAGCGCTCTTCGTCGCAGGCAGGCCATTGACCCTTCTCGAACTAGAGTCCATGGTTAGCTTTGATGCTGATATCGAAGAAATCGTCGAATCGCTCATCGAAGAATATCGGGAGACTGGCGCGCTTGAGATCGTTCAGACCGACGAAGACATCGTCATGCAGGTGAAGGGCGAGTACGCTGACGCGGTCCGCGCGATCGCTCAGCGTGATCTCGAAACGCCCGTACTGCGTACACTTGCCGTTATTGCTTTTCGTCAACCGGTCACACAATCAAAGGTAGCCGAAATTCGAGGTAACAAAGCGTACGGGCACGTGCATGAGCTTGAGGCGCGCAAGCTCGTTGAATCGGAGCCCTACGGCAGAACTAGGATGCTCCGAACTACCAAAGCTTTCGCGGACTATTTTGGTTTCGAAACGGAAAGCCTCGAGGAGATTAAGCAAAAAATCGGGCTGCTTCTCCGGTAGCCGAGCGTGCGCGGTTTAGCCTCTCAGCCGCGTTCTCAGATATCTGGTAATTGGCTAGCGGCTTGTCGAGTGCGAGCCGCCCGATTCGCGATCTTTGCTGCGAAAGCGCCGGCGACGAAGCCTGCATCCACGTTTACGACAGCCAATACCGAGCACGACTGCAGCATTGCTAGCAGGGCAGCTTCTCCTCGACCGCCTAGACCGTACCCGGTGGAGACCGGGACACCTATCACAGGGATGTCCGTCAAGCCTGCAATGATGGTGGGAAGGGCCCCCTCTCTGCCAGCAAGGACAATGAGCACGTCGGTGTCCAGCAGCTTAGAAAGCTCCGGATATAGTCTGTGAATGCCCGCTACGCCTACATCGTATGATATGATCGTCTTGCAGTTTAGTTCTTCAGCGAGAATGCGNNCCAATAGCTGCGATGCGCGCTCGATCGTGCCATTCGACGTCAAAGTGTTTGAGTGCCTGCAGCTGGTGCTCTGAAACCCGCGTAATTACGACCCGCCCTTCCACCTTAAGCTGCGCCTCGACAATAGCGACGAGATCTTGCGCATTTTTGCCTTCTGCTAGGACAACTTCTGGAATCCCTACTCGATGCAGCCGCGCGGTATCTAGCTTCGCAATTTCAGCAACCTTTTCATATCCGTCAATAGTGATGTCGCGTCGAATAAGTCGTGCGGCTTCTTGCTTCGAAATCTCTCGGTCGGCGAGCTTATTGAGTATACTCTCCAAGCTAGGCATGCGCAGTCATGTTCTTAGCAAGCGTAATAAATGCACCACATTGAGAAGCACAACGGGCCAACCCGATCGGCGCGAACGGATAGCCGGCAATCACGGTAAGCCGGAGACGTTAAATACCGTCCGTTCACTTCTATCGTGTAACGAGCCATAAGAAAAAAGGAGAAGAGAAGCCACTTGAAAGCTTCTAAAGACAATCGAGACGCGAAACGGCCGCTTGCAAGGCCACGCGGCACCCGCGATTTTTTGCCGGGCGCGATGGCAAAACGCCGCTTTGCCGAGACTCAGTTCAGAAACGTGGCAGAGCGCTGGGGGTACGGCGAGATCGTAACACCCGCGTTTGAGCCGCTCGATCTTTTTACGATCAAGTCGGGAGAAGCGATAACAGACGAGATCTACAGCTTTACGGACCGCGGGGGGCGGGCGCTGGCGTTGCGGCCTGAGCTCACTGCGCCCGTCACGCGCGTGTACGTGAACGAGCTGCAGTCCGCGCCTAAGCCGCTCAAGTTCTATTATTTCGGTGACTGCTTTCGGTATGAGCGGCCCCAGTCCGGGCGCTACCGGCAGTTCTGGCAGTTCGGCGTGGAACTGATCGGAAGTGCGAGGCCAGAAGCGGATGCCGAGGTGATCGCGCTTGCGCAGCATATGCTCAGAAGCTTGGGGCTTGAGGTGCAGATCCACGTTGGCTCTCTCGACGTCCTCAGGGCCGTGTTTTGCGAGCTTGACGATGAAACCTGTGCCCTTGCGATGCGCTTAATCGACAAGGGCGATTTCGATCAATTGCAGGAGCTCCCGCACGGCGACACCGCCATACGGATCATCGAAGCAGAAGACCCATTGAGCGAAGCGCAAAGCGTTGCGTCAGTTGATCACCTCTTGCAGGTTCTTGAGCTTCTCGACACGCTCGCCATAGCGTATACCGTTGATTTCGGCATCGCGAGAGGGCTCGAGTACTACACAGGGATCGTCTTTGAAGCCTATGCCCACGGCCTCGGCGCTCAGAATCAAGTTCTCGGAGGGGGCGCATACCGGCTTGCCCACCTCTTCGGCGGCGACGACGTGCCGGCGACAGGCTTTGGAATTGGATTTGACCGCATCATGCGGGCCGCTCACATTCAGAGCGAAGAGCCGCCGCGGATTCTAGTCGTTCCGACTAAGGACGCGCGCATCTACGCGCTCCGCATCGCTGACGAGTTGCGGGCACACGTCTGCGCGGATGTTGACGTTATGGGGCGAACGCTTCGTGCGCAGTTGACATATGCCAACAGCGCAAGTTTTGACTTCGCCGTCATTATCGGAAAGAGCGAAATGCAGACCTCAAAACTTACGCTGCGCAATCTGAAGACCGGTGAACAAGAATCACTACATGTTCAGGAGATTATCGATCGCGTCCTACGCCACACATAAGGGAAAACGGACTACAGGAGGGTGCTCTTATGAATGTCGTGCAGACTGTGCTATGGAAACTAATAAACCCGATAGNNGAATCCGTTGCACTATACCTATGAGCTCATCGTCAAGAGCAACGCTTTTGCAGTCAATATTCTCAGGACCGATCAAGCGGAATTGGTTGATGTCTTCGGCAAGAGCTCGGGCAGGAAAGTTGCAAAGTTTGCTTCGGCGGCGTACGATCTCAGGAGCACAGGCTCGCCCATCCTCACAGACTGCTTGGCGTTTGTCGACTGTAACGTGATGTGGACCAAGGAGGCCGGAGACCACGTCCTTGTTGTCGGTAGCGTCGCTAGTGCTGCCATTACCTCTGCTGGCGAAACTCTTCAAGAAACACGGTCAATGTACGCGCAACGCACACCAAGCGAGACTCGTCATCGGGGGATCAACGATGGTGGAGCTTAAATTCAAAAATGGCCTCATTCCGGTCGCTACGCAGGACAACGAGACCGGAGAAGTGCTGATGATCGCCTTTATGAATGAGGACGCATTTGAGATGACGCGAAAAACAGGCTGCGTCCACTATTGGAGCCGAACAAACCGGCGCGTTTGGAAAAAGGGGGAGACATCTGGCCACATACAGCGGGTAAAGGAGATCTTAGTTGACTGTGATGCGGATGCGCTTGTGATAAAGGTGGATCAAGTCAAAGCGGCGTGCCACACTGGCTTCTGGTCGTGCTTCTTCAGGACTATAGACGGGCAGATAATCGGCGAGAAAGTGTTCGATCCTGATAAGGTATATAAAACGCGCAACTAAGCACCAGCTGTCGCCGCCCCAATGTGAGTTGCTAAGGCGCCCTCTAAACTCGAAGATGCCCCTTGCAGGCTGTAAATGATGCGAGGATGGAGAGTGCCTTGAGTCCGTGAACAATAGGCCTACCAAAGCATCTAAATGCGCTAGTCAGGGTTTTGTCCCGCACAAGATTACAACTCCTTCGGCTGCGTGCAGACGCCGGCGAAATGTTTAGGTAGATGAGTTGCACACTTTTTGCCGAGATCATGACGCGTAAATGCATCGAAAAAAGCTGTTTGTATCACGCTGAGTGCGAGCGTTACTTTGAGGATCAAAACTTGACTGACTTCAAGAAAACGAAGTCCGCGACCGGCGAGGAGCTCTGCGTATTTCATTGGGGCATTGGTTTTATGCGCGCAATGAAGAAATGTCCCGGCCGGGAACCGAAAGCATAAAACCGACCTTCAAACTGCATTTTAGTTGGAGACCCTTACGATTGCTGGCGCTGACGGCTTCTTGCGCGTATTTTTTTAGACCCTTACACTTGTGGCGTTGTTACCGTTTGTCGATTAGATACCCGTCGTTCAGCAGCAAGTGATGGTGTCTCGTCCAAGCGGGCATGCTGTTTCCAGAAGCTTCGCAGCTGGTTCGCGCTTCTGAATACCTTCGTGCCGGCAATTGCTCTATCTT
>PMMR01000007.1:14598-17629 GCA_003162175.1 Candidatus Methanoflorens crillii
GTGTTGGAGAAGATGCTTCAGGTTTAAGAGGCGCGGGTTCGTATGCTACTATTATGCAGAACAAGACGTATTCGATGAACGTTTCTGACATGACTGAGGGCGAAGTCGACGAAGCGGTATCAGATGCGCTGCACGGAATCGTGAGGGCGATGAATCTTTGGCAAGAAAAAAAGTCGTTTCACAAGAAGGTCACTGAAGCGCTGTTTGACATTTTGAAGCAGAACGACCTCACCATTTTCGATGTGCTTATTAAACGAGATGAGAAGGTCTGCGAGATTCTGGATGAGCCTACAAAAGACATCCCTGAAGGAAAAATGCTCGAAGGCTCGATCGATACGGAAACGGTGAAAGTGTATAACCTGCGCTCCAAGGATCCGAACGGCAATTTTGAGCTGCTTTATGACAATGAGTTTAGAAAGGATATCCAGATGACGCTGCACACTGAACGAAAAAGAATCAAGTTGTGATCTGGTCAAGAACTTATCCCTGCAACACGCATTACAGTGCAACAAGGTTGCTTAGTTCTCAGTTCTGGGGGTTTCATTCATGTCTCTGTCTGAATACGATCGTAAGCGCTACCACCGACAAATAATCATTCCCGGGTTTGGGGAAATAGGGCAGGAACGGCTGAAAAACTCGACCGCCTTTATCGCTGGCTTAGGCGGGCTTGGCTCACCTCTCGCGTTGTATCTTGCTGCCGCGGGCGTTGGACATCTTCAGCTGATCGATACAGATTCTGTCGAGCTTAGCAACTTGAACCGGCAGGTACTGCACTGGGACGAAGATTTGGGAAAACAAAAAGCCGAATCAGCATCGCAGAAAGTGGCAAGGATCAATCCAACAACTAGGGTTGAGGCATTCGATCTGACAATCGAGGACAAGAATGTCCTAGAACTCACCGAACGCTGCGACATCATTCTCGACGCTATGGACAACTTCGCAGTTCGATACATGCTAAATTCTGCAGCTATTGCTCACCACGTCCCCCTGGTCCACGGCGCGATATACGGCTACGAGGGGCGGCTCACTACCGTGTTGCCAGGCAAGACGGCTTGCCTTGAGTGTATCTATCCGCACGCTCCGCCTCGCGCAGTGTTTCCGGTGTTGGCTACGACGCCAGGCGTGATAGCGTTGCTCCAAGCAACAGAGGCCATTAAGTGCT
This sequence comes from Candidatus Methanoflorens crillii, assembly GCA_003162175.1. Classification (GTDB taxonomy): domain Archaea; phylum Halobacteriota; class Bog-38; order Methanoflorentales; family Methanoflorentaceae; genus Methanoflorens; species Methanoflorens crillii. Next base: position 15,761 of record PMMR01000007.1, read on the forward strand.
TAGCTGGCGTAGGCGTCCCACTGGTCGATGAACTCCTTATCTATGATGGCGAAATGATGGCATTCGACAAGGTTAAGGTGGCCAGGAACCCGCACTGTAAGTCGTGCGCCGGCTCTTGGTCGAAGTAGGTTTACCGTCAAAAAGGCGCATTTCGTTGTAGCGGCGTGCTTCACCGGAAATCCTTGTGAATACGCTACGACATATCGGCAGCGACTGGAGGATCATATCGCTAGAACGGTCGTAATCAGCGTCTGGCGTGTTTCCAAGCGGTGATTGCCATCGCGTCACTTGTAGGGTGGACGGTTTTTTTGGATGCTGTCAATGTCGAAGTCAAAGCTGAGCGTTTCAGGCTCGGAGGTTGCTGCTGTCTGCCTTGTCAGACTAAAAATACGCCATAACACCAGGGCCAACGCCAATACGGCAATCCCTATGATGCCGATGAACCTTTTGTTGCCAGCATAGACTGCGAAGAAACTGACAATAATAGCTATCAGTACGAGGACAAGTAGTACCAGATTGGTTTTCAAAAGGCGACTCAGGGCCATGGCTTCCAGACTGTTGTGAGGTCGGCGCGATGACACTATCATGTTGAAACACTATATAAAGCTGATTTGCCGACCTTGAGATCATTCGTGCTGCGCACGGAGGTTTGCTCCCGCAGTCGCTTCTACGCTAGCAAGACAGCTATGATCCCCGAGAGAGACAGACCGTCAAAAGTACCGACGCCACCAATCGAGGAAATAGGGGCACCAACCTGTTTGATAGCTCCTAAATTCGTTAAGTCGGCTCCGATCAGAGTGCCCAGCACGCCGCACACATAAGCTAAAGCAAATGCGTTGGCGACCCCTGAAAACAGTGTGAAAATGATGATAGTATAGACGGCGGCTAGTACAGACGGCGGCAACGATAGGGGAAACAAGCGCCGGAGAGACTATCCCGATGCCTTGACGGGTTTTGATATGAGAGGGGAAATGACGGCTACGAGAGTCACCCCGACGATTGCAAAGGCGACAACGTCCGGAAACTGCCATAGGAGATAAAGCGAGACAACAGATGGAATTACAGCTCCGCCGACATTGATAGCAACACCGTTTTTCGCGAGCCTTCGGCCGCCGCGGGCACCCTGTAGGTCATGCCGAAAACAGAGACATAGGTGTCAGTCATGATCGGCTCGGACGCTTCAAGAGTGCTTAGAGGTATTTTAATAACGCTCCCGATCAGCACAGCTAAAAGCAAAAGTGTGATGGCTTGCGCGGAAAACCCGATTCGACTAAAAGCCGCGCCGACTAGTCCAAGGAAGATGAAAATAAAGAGTAGGAGAACTACGAATATGACAAATGCCGTAAAAATTGGAGAAAATGGGCTGTAGACGTAAGTCCGATGATCTGCCAAAAATTGCCCCCCAAGGCGCCTTTTTTTCACGCCGCTCGCGTCTGGTAGGAAATCTAGCTGAGTCAATCTGGTCGCATCGATATAAGGTTTTCAGACAATTAGCGCGCGATCTATCATGCGACGTGACTATAGCGGCGAGATCTCGCGAATAGGCAGGCGGCTGGTTAGGTATAACTGCTTAAAGCGCGACAATCCGGCGGGCAGTAGCGAATAGCCGGGTGCTGCTGCGCTTTCTTAGGTCGTGCGTAAAGGTTGCTTGATTAGAGCTGACGCTTCTGAACGACACGCGTGGTTTTGTGGAGAAGTAGCTCTTCAAGCAGAAGATCTCGGTTCTTCACGGCGACCTCGACTGGCGGTCTTTACAAAAAGCCGACGCAATTTCGCGCCGAGTTTAGGGAAACTGTCTAAATAACTTAAAGGAACAAAGCGGGCTTGAATGCAGCGTTTAATTTCGTAAGTCGAACTCTTTTGATGCTC
>PMMR01000047.1 GCA_003162175.1 Candidatus Methanoflorens crillii
TCATTTCGACGCCCTCAAACGGACCGCCTTCAGTAATCATCTCGAAGGAGAACTTGAGCTGCTCGGGGTTCACCATCGCGAGCTGCCCAACCTCGACGGTCACCGAGATCAGCCGTTTCACCGGTCGGCTCTCGACCGTTTCCTTCACGACGTTGACGATTTCGGTCGCGATGCCAAACTCATGCATTTTCCTGCTCGAACTCTTCCAGCTCCTTAAAAATCGCAAGCGTTTCGAGAGCAGCTTCCTTGCTGAGCTTCTCGATGGCGAACCCTACGTGGATCAGCACGTAGTCTCCCGGACGGACGTCCTCGACAAGATCCAGGCTTATCTCCTGTTCTAACCCGCCGTAGTCGACGACGCCTTTGTTCCCCTCGACCTTAATAACCTCAGCAGGAATTGCAAGACACATACGGATTGACTCCTATAACAAGCAACAGTGCGAAGCCTATCGCGACACCCGGTCACAGAGAGAACCGCGTGAGCTTCGTGTTCAGTATGTACTTTTGTCCCGCGGTAATATATAGCTTCCCTCGCCCCGCTTGGCTGTATACGCGCTAAAAGGTTTTTAAATAAAGCGCTCACTATATCTTCTGTCGAGCGACCTGCTGCAAGACGCGTGGTCCTTTTTGACTTTTTGTCCGTGTGCAAGGCGGAGTTCTACCGATATGAGCAACCCAATCGAATCAATAAAGCGCTACGAATTCAAGCGCGTTATCGAGAACCTCGAGGGAAAGAAGGGCCAAGCGACGGAACTAATCACCATCTACATCCCGCCCGACAAACAAATCTCAGACGTAACGAGTCAGCTGCGCGATGAGTACGGCCAGGCGGCGAACATCAAGTCGAAGAGCACCCGAACCAACGTGCAGAGCGCGCTCTCGTCGATCATGTCGCGCCTCAAGTACTATCGCTTTCCGCCGTCGAAAGGCCTCGTGATCTTCACCGGGACGATATCGCTTGGCGGCGACAAGACGACCATGGAAACGTTGGTTGTTGAGCCTATCGAGCCCATCAAATCCTATCAGTACCGCTGCGATTCGACCTTCAACCTCGAGCCCCTCAAGGAAATGCTCAAGGAAAAGGACGTCTTCGGACTCGTCGTGGTCGACCGAAACGAGGCGACAGTCGGTATCCTCGACGGTAAGCGCATCAAGCCGATCAAGCACCTTACTTCAGGCGTTCCGGGAAAACACACGAAGGGCGGACAGTCGCAGCGCCGTTTTGAGCGGCTCCGGCTCATCGCCATCCACGAGTTCTACAAACGCATTGGAGAAGCGGCGAACAACGAGTTTCTCCAACACCCTGAACTTAAAGGCGTGCTCATCGGAGGCCCCAGCCCGACCAAGGAAGAATTCGTCGACGGCGAGTATCTCCATCACGAACTGCAACAGCGTATTCTCGGGGCGTTCGACGCCTCCTACACGGACGAGTTCGGCCTCTCTGAACTCGTCGAAAACGGCGCGGAAGTGCTGCAAGAGCTCGACTTGATGCGCGAGAAGAATGCAGTAGAGCGCTTCCTTAAAGAGCTGGTGCACGATTCTAACAAGGCGACCTATGGAGAAAAACAGGTTCGAAAGGCGCTGGAGCTGGGCGCCGTCGACACCCTCCTTCTCTCAGAGGCGCTTCGCATTCAACGTGTGACCAACCGCTGCTCTCTATGCGGGTTCACGCTCGAACAGACGATTCGCGCGATAAAAGGGGCGGGGGTGTGCCCTAAGTGTGAGGGCTCCATGGAACGCGTGCACGAGGAAGACGTCGTTGATGAGCTGATCCGCCGAGCAGGAGACACCAGCACAGCAGTAGAATTCATCTCAACCGATTTTGACGAGGGAGAGCAACTAATGCGAGCATTCGGTGGCATCGCAGCAATTCTGCGCTTTGCGATCGACGAGCACTAAGGAGGACTTGGTGTTTCTGACCTTCCGCAAGCACGTCGAGCAGCTGTTAGCTGAGGCGTTGGAGAAGTGCCAGTATCCTAGCAACGACCTGGCACTTACCGTCAAGCCCGGCTATGCCGATCTGACCAGCCTCATTGCCTTTAAGCTCGCGCCCGTCCTCAGGCTGAAGCCGCAGGAGATTGCGCAAAACGTCGCCGAGTATCTTGGCGCCGATGAGCTCGTAGCGCCGGCTCAGACAGCGGGACCGTACATCAACTTCTTCGCGAGTAACGACTACTTACGTCAAACGCTCAGCACCGTGCTTGAGGCGGATCGTGACTACGGCGACATTGACGCGAAGGGGGTGGTGATCCTCGAACACACCTCGGCGAATCCGAACGGACCCCTGCACGTCGGTCACATTCGTAACTCGGTGATCGGCGACACACTGAAGCGCTGTCTGCAGCAGGCAGGGTACGACGTGGAGACCCAGTACTACGTCAACGATATGGGCAGACAGATCGCGCTCGTCGTCTGGGGCATCATGAACTTCGCGCTCACCGAGGGGAAAAAGTCAGATCATGCCACCGCCGACATCTATGTCAAGGCAAACGCCGACATAGAGCTCCACCCCGCGAAGCTTGTTGAAGTCCGACAGCTCATGCAGCGCTTCGAAAGCGGCGATCAAGACGTAGAGTGGCTTTTCAAGGACGCAGTCGAGTTTTGCCTGCGCGGCATTAACGACACCCTCAAGAACCTTCACGTCGCCCACGATCGGTTCGTGTGGGAGAGCGAGTTCCTCGACGACATCAACGGCATCATCGCCGAGCTGAAAAGCCACGGGGTCACCGAACGTGACGGGTCAATGCACGTCGATTTATCGCCGTTCGGGATCAGCAATAACCTCGTGGTGCGGCGCTCTGACGGCACGTCGGTGTACGCGACGCGCGATATTGCCTACCACGTTTGGAAGGCGGGACGATGCAACCGCATGATCGACGTGCTCGGCGCCGACCACAGGCTCACCGCCCTTCAGGTCGGCAAAGTGCTCGAGCTCTTGAGCATCAACGCCCCCGAAGTCGTATTTTTTGAGTTCGTCTCGCTACCCGAGGGCTCAATGAGTACGCGCCGTGGCCATTTCGTCAGTGCCGACGAGGTATTAGAAAAGGTGACCGAAAAAGCGTACGAGGAGGTCGACAAGCGGCGCCCGGCGTTGTCAGAGGACGAGAAGCGCGCGATAGCACAAGCAGTGGGTATCGGCGCGACGCGTTATGATATGCTCCGGGTGTCGGCAGACAAGTCGATGGTCTTTGACTGGAACGAAGCCCTCGATTTCGAACGGCAGGGAGGACCGTTTCTGCAGTACGCGCACGCCCGCGCGACCGGTATCCTCGCAAAAACCACGTTCGACAATAGTTACGAGCCAGACTTGCTGACCGATGAGTACGAGGTGAAGCTCATAAAGCTGTGTGCACTGTTTCCCGCAGTGATCGAGGACGTCACGGCGAACTTCAGCGTAAGCGCGCTGGCCGCCTACGCGCGCGAGCTTGCTGAGGCGTTCAATCAGTTCTATCGGTTCATGCCCGTTCTCTCAGCAGAGCCCGCGATGTCCCGCGCGCGGCTAGCTTTAGTGACGTGCGCGCGCATCGTGTTACGAAACGTACTGAACTGTCTCGGAATCGAACCCGTGGATTCGATGTGAGCGCACAGAGAGTGCCTATTTATGCGACGAAAGAAGGCTAGCGAGTCAGCCCCCCTCTCCTACCGCCAAACGCTGGCAAGACAGGGTTATCACGCCATCGGCTGCGGCGGTGCCGTCAAACCCTGTCTTTGGCTGAAAAAATCACTCCGAGGCGAAGGCGTGTGCTATAAAGAGCAGTTCTATGGCATTCACGCTCACCGGTGCATTCAAATGACGCCAACGCTGCGGTGCAATCAGCAGTGCCTCCACTGCTGGAGGGCTACTGAGCTCGACGCTCCAGAGAAGGTTACCTTCGACGAGCCGCAAACCCTCGTTGAAGGGTCGATAGCGGCACAGAGAAGGCTTATCTCAGGCTATAAAGGCTCTTCGACAACGGACGTGCACAAGCTGGAAGAAGCTTATGACCCGAGCCAAGTGGCTATCTCACTTAGCGGCGAACCAACGCTCTACCCGTATCTCGACGAGCTTATCAAACGCTACCACGGCGAACGCATGACAACCTTCGTCGTATCAAACGGCAGTCACCCGGAGGTGCTCGAAGACGTACGCCCGACCCAACTCTACGTCTCACTCAATAGCCCAGACGAAAAGCATTTCTATGCGGTGTGCAGGCCACAAACGCGTCGATTTGAGCACCTGCTCGAGTCGTTGCGCGTTCTCGCTGATCATCCCTCGCGCACGGCGATTCGCATCACTATCGCAAACGAGGTCAACGCGTTTGGAGAGCCGGACTACGCGAAGCTGATCGAATTGGCCGAACCCGACTACGTCGAGGTGAAATCGTACATGCACCTCGGCTTCTCGCGAAAACGACTGCCACGCACGGCGATGATATCGTACGAAGGCGTTATGTCGTTTGCGCACGATATCGCAGAACGAGCAGGCTACGCTGTCGCTGCGGGATCTCCCGTTAGTCGCGTCGTCGTGCTCTCAAAAAGCGGGTCGATTGCGAAAATTTCTGACTAACTGTTTGTTGACAACGCGCAGAATCCACTCGCCGAATCAAGGTACGTGCATATGCGAACGAAAGCCGATATTGCGAAGCTCAAGGAGAAAAAAAACCTCTACGGCCTTATTAACGCACTGAAAGACCCCGACGCAGACATTCGATCACAGGTAGCTGAGGGGCTCGGAGAGCTGAACGACGAAGCTGCAACAGACGCACTGATAGAGGCGCTAAACGACGATCACTGGTCAGTACGTCGGAATGCCGCCTGGGCGTTGGGAGAAGTCAGCTCTGCACGGGCTGTTCTGTACCTCATCGGCGCCTTCAGAAAAACCTGGGAGGGCATCGACGCGTATTGTGCCGAGGCGCTGGTGAAAATCGGCCGACCGGCCGTCAAGCCGTTGCTGCGGGTCCTTGATGGCCCGGACTTAAACACGCGTTACTGGTCGATCGAAGCCCTCGGGCAGATCGGCGATGCACGCGCCATTGAGCCCTTGATCGCATTGCTTTCCGACCGAGATGCAATCATCCGATACAGCTCAACGAAGGCCCTCGGAGCGATCGCCGATAGCAAGGCGTTCGATCCATTGATCAAAGCGCTCCGAGATCCGAGTGACATGGTAAAGCGGCGGGCACAAAAGTCAATACGCAAATTGGTGTCGCAGGAATCCGCTCAGAAGATCGACCTGCAGGCTGGAAAGCTGATCAAATTGATTGCAGTAGTAGAAAGCGATGACGGGGCGGTCAAAAAAATAGAAATCGACCTGAAATCGCCCGAAGAAAATACGACGCACGAGTAAAGGGTCGACCCAACTTTTTCCCTCTCCCCGCGATTCCTAGCCTAAAATAGAGACGTAACGGCGATCCTGACTACCAGGCTGGAGGTAAGCATTTATACCAGAATGACGTGGTAGCAATTTGAATCAGCCGATCTTAAAACGAGCGCTGCGTCACTTTGGCGAGCGATCAGCAAGCGACACACTGTTCAGAATTGACATTGTTATGGCTCACGTGCCCCTTTTTATCGACTTGAGCGACAAGTGCATCGTCATATTCGGCGGTGGACACGTCGGAGAGAGGAAGGCCAAGATGTTTTGCGCTTACGGGCTAACCAAAGTGGTGAGCACGAGCTTCACCCCTGAATTAATGAAAATGGCAGGCAGTGGACTTGTCGATACGATCGTCGACGATCTAAAAGACGTCAAAAAGTACCTCGACGGCGCATTCATCGTCGTTCCTGCGACTAACAACCGCGCGCTCAACGGATTGATAGCTGATCAGGCAAAGGCTATGCACATCCTCGTAAACCAGGTAGACGACATCGGCGAAGTCATCGTGCCATCGGTCATCCACAAAGACGATATCCACATCGGGATCTCAACGATGGGCAAAAGTCCCGCGGCGGCGCGATTTCTGAGGCTGCGCATCGAAGAGCTCATCGAGAACGTTGCCCTCATGGTTACGCTCCAAAACGAGCTGCGAAGCGTTCTAAAAAAGGAGATTGACAGCCAGCTTGAGCGAAGGCGCATCCTTGAGTCAATCATCAATGACCACGGCGTGTGGATGGCACTAGCGCGCAGCTACGACGCTGGGCTCCGCACCGCGCTTGAAATCGTGGAACGCGAGCGAATGAAGCCACGCGCCACGACATAAGGGGTTCTCACGTGAATGGGATCATCAACCTCTCAATCTCGCACAAATGGGCCAGCCTGAATGACCTCGAGTGCGCCCGCATTGAAAACCTAGAAGACGCGTTGCGGGCAATGCGTTCAGCAGACGGTGTTCGTGAGTGTGCCATCGTGCAGACGTGCAACCGGATTGAGCTCTACCTCGACGTCAACGGCGAGTTCGACGTCGCCGCTTTCACCGGACGTTTCTTCCCATCCGTGCACCAGGAGCTTATTGCCCACTATGAGTCACGCGAGTCACTCCGACACCTGATGCGCCTAGCATCAGGCCTCGATTCAATGATCGTCGGTGAGGATCAAATACTCGGTCAGCTCAAGGATGCGGTGGAAACCGCGAGCAAAGAGCGAACTCTAGGACCCGAGTTGAGCTTAGCATTTTCCAAAGCCATCAAGGTCGGCAAGCGCGTGCGAACCCAGACGCAAATCAACCGCGGTTCAGTCTCCGTCGGCTCTGCCGCCGTCGACCTGGCCGAACGTCTCATGGGAACCCTCGACGAGAAGTCGATTCTGAGCATCGGTGCCGGTGAGCTGGGGACACTTGTGGCGGTCGCCCTCGCCGAACGAAAACTGAAAGCGATGTTCGTGTCTAATAGAACCTTTCGGCGGGCCCAAACCCTTGCCAAGCAGCTTGGCGGAACGGCGATACGATTTGACACAATAGACAACTACCTGTGCGAAGCGGACCTCGTGATAAGCGCGACGGCCGCGCCACACTATATATTGACGAAGGATCAGATCAGGCGNNGAAGAGGCCGCAGCGACGATCGACAACGTCCAGCTGCATAACATCGACGACCTCCGCAAAATCACCGAGGAAAACCTTAAGAAGCGGCGTTCTGAGATCGGAAAGGTGGTCGCGATCATCAATCAGGAGTTAAACCTTCTCGAAGAGCAGTATAAGAAAGCCCGCGCGAATGAGCTGATCGCGGAATTGTATCAGAGCGCTGAGGAACTCAGGGTTCGCGAACTGGAAAAAGCGCGCAAACGCATGCAAAGCGCGGATGACCTGCGCAACTATCAACAGATCCTAGACGATCTCACCGCTTCGATCGTCAACAAGCTGCTGTTCGAGCTCACTTCTTCGCTGCGAGAGGCGGCGGCTAACGACGATGATGACCTAATGCGCTCGGCACACAAGCTCTTCAAACGCGAGGCTGATTAACGTGGCCCGACCTGCACGGCTCCGAAAAAAGGGCATCAGCACGCTGGTTCGAGAGACGTCACTGCACCCGGGCGACTTGATTTGCCCGCTGTTTGTCGACGAGAACCTGCGAGCGCCGGTCTCGATTCCCTCCCTGGCGGGGTTTTCTCGTCACACCGTTGAAACCGCTATACTCGAAGCCGAGGAAGTCACGGAGCTGGGCATTCCCGCCGTGATCGTGTTCGGGGTGCCACGCCACAAAAACGAGACGGGGAGCTCCGCGCTCAGCGGCATCGTGCAAGATACCATAAGCGCGATAAAGGCGAATGTGCCAAAAGCCACTGTTATCGCCGACACGTGCCTGTGCGAGTACACGAGCCACGGACACTGCGGCATCGTCGATGAAGCGGGCACGATCCGCCGTGATCCAACCCTGGAGATGCTCCAACAGGTCGCGGCATCGTACGCGCGCGCTGGGGTCGACATCGTCGCGCCATCGGGCATGATCGACGGCATGGTCGGTGCGATCCGAGCGAAGCTCGACAAAGAAGGGTTTGACGCGGTCGCCCTCATGCCGTACGCCGCAAAATATTGTTCGAGCTTCTATGCACCATTCCGGGACGCCGTGGACTCGGGGTGCGCGTTTGGAGATCGCTCAGCACATCAAATGGACCCTGCTAACACCAACGAGGCGGTGCGTGAGGTGCGTTTGGACTTAGAGGAGGGTGCCGATATCATTATGATCAAACCGGCACTGCCGTATCTCGACATTATCTACCGAATTAAGCAAACCTTCAACGTACCGGTCGCGGCGTACAGCGTCAGCGGGGAATACGCAATGTTGCGATCGGCGATCGACAACGGCCATTTGACGGATGAAGCTATTTACGAGACGCTCCTTTCAATGAAGCGCGCCGGAGCCGATATGATCGTAACGTATTTCGCTAAAGAGGCGGCAAAGACACTGGCTTCCCAGTGAGGGGGTGCACCGATGCAAACAAACGAGTCTGCGAAGCTGTATGAAAAAGCCCGAAAGCTTATGCCTGGCGGCGTTTCAAGCCCGGTCCGAGCGATTGACCCGTATCCGTTTTACGTCCAGAAGGCAAGTGATTCTCGGATATGGGACGCCGACGGAAACCTGTACATTGACTACTGCATGGGCTACGGCCCACTCATTCTTGGCCACGCTCACCCAGCGGTCTACGCGGCAGTCGCCGAACAACTGAAGTCGGGGTGGGACTACGGAACCCCCGTCAAGGCTGAGATCGACCTCGCAGAGCGCATTCAAGCGGACTTCCCGTCAATGCAGATGCTTAGGTTCGTATCGACGGGAACCGAGGCCACGATGAGCGCGATTCGCGCCGCCCGTGGGTTTACCGGAAAAGACACCATCGTGAAGGTTGAAGGGGGCTACCACGGCGCGCACGACGCGGTGCTTGTAAAGCCAGGATCGGCCGCCATCTCGGCTGCGAGCTCGTTAGGGGTTCCCGCCGCGGCGGTGAAACACACCGTGCAAGTGCCATTTAACGACGTTGAAGCCCTTTCAGGCGCTCTAGAAAAAAATGACGCGGCCTGCCTCATCATTGAACCGGTGATGGGCAACATCGGACCCGTAGTGCCCGAAGAGACCTACCTGGCTGACGTGCGAAAAGTCACCGAAGAGAACGAGACGCTGCTGATATTTGACGAAGTGATTACCGGCTTCCGTCTGTGTATCGGCGGGGCACAATGCCTTTACGGGGTGACTCCTGACCTGACCACCCTCGGGAAAATCGTCGGTGGAGGATTCCCGATAGGGGTTTTTGGCGGCACAAGGGAGATTATGGAATGTGTCGCCCCGTTAGGAGGCGTGTTCAACGCGGGGACGTTCAGCGGACATCCCGTTTCACTCGCCGCGGGCCTGGCGACGCTTAGCGTG
>PMMR01000023.1 GCA_003162175.1 Candidatus Methanoflorens crillii
CATTCTAAGCGCATGCAGTCAGTAAGGCCTGCACTTTCGATACGCTCCGATAACGTCGCATGGAGGCTCAAGACCACGCCGGCCGTTTGCCCCGCACATCGAAGTTGCCGCTCGGTGAGGGCCCCAGCTCGAAAACTGCCGCACGTTTCCGGCGTGTGCTCGTCAAGATACGCTCGTGCTACGGTTTTCAGATCGTGTTTTGCCCCTAGTCCGCCCTTAAGCAGTTGCGAGGCAAGCATCGTGTCGAAATAGGGGCGTGAGAGGTCGAATCCGGCTTGATAGAGGAACTTGAGGGCGAGCTTTCCGTTGTGCATTACCTTGACAGCCGGTGTCGAGAAGAGGTCGTACAGCTTTGCCAACCCCTCTTGCGGCACCTGAGCACAATCAATGATGGCCGGAGGATGGCCGTGTACGGCCAATTGGAGCGTCCGTATCCGATCAACAAAGGTGTCGGGACCTGTAGTTCCGAGCGCTATAGCCACGACCGACGAAGGTGCGACACGCTCAATGAGGGTGGTAAGATGCCCCGCAGTGGCGACATACTCGTACGGAGGCGAAACGCTTCGGTGGGACAGCGCTTCACCTAAGTCTGCACGTTTAATACGTGTGTACAACGCCTCGAGATCCCCCTTGCACGTATTGCCTTGTTATTATTGACGCGTGTATCTTCGAACGATATCCCCTCAACCGTGATAAACGCGAGATGGGTGCTCTGTCTCTTTCTTGAGAACTGTATGTTTTGTCCAAAAGAAGGATGAAAGTATTTAGTCGCGCACCACGAACGCAAGGAAGAGTACGCAAACTACACAACCAACGTTGGCGCTTCTCCGCAAGGAAGCACAGCACTGCTTATGGCCGCTTGCTTCTTGGTTTATCAAGTAAAACTGATAATCATCAAGATAAATTGATATAGGATAAGGCACACTTAACCGATGGGATCTAGAGGCGGCTTCGACAACGGTATGGCGGGCGGTTGTACCCCCTTCGTGAGGTTGACGCGGTTGATGTCAAAATCAAGCTACGCGCGGATCCATCATCTCCTCCCGATGCATGCTCGCACGAATGGGCGCCGATTTCACGATGGGGTGATGCTTCCGTCTGCCTATTCCCGGCTCGCCCCCGTACCGCGGGACACTGTAGCCGTCCGTGTACTCGAATTCGCCTCAGGATTCGTTCTTGTCGTTTTTAGGGTAGCAGCATGAACATAACACCAAAAAAAGCAGCGTGCGTCGTCATTTGCGCTTTACTCCTCGCGACGCTGGGAGCGGGGTGCACGCAGCTGTCGTCAAACCAAACAACTCAATCGGGCGGCATCACGGTTACCGATGATGCCGGAAGAACCGTCACCGTCGCTCAAACACCTCATCGTATTATTTCACTCGCTCCTTCCATTACGGAAGACTTGTTCGCCCTAGGACTGGGCGGCAAGGTGGTTGGCGACACTACCTACGACAACTATCCGCCAGCGGCTGTCAATATCACAAAAGTAGGCGGATTCAGCTCGCCGAGCATTGAAAAAATCGTTTCCCTTAATCCTGATATCGTCTTTGCAAGTTCCCTAGAGAACAATACCTTGCTCTCGACGCTCAGCGGGTATGGGATACCAACGGTCGTCATCAACCCAACCAGCTTAACCGGCATACTGAACGACCTCTCATTGATCGGCAAAGTGACGGGCAGTACCGGAAACAGCAGCGCACTTGTTGCGAATTTGACGCAAAAAATGACTGCGAACAGCATTTCTGTTGCTTCACACCCGCGCGTGCTCTATCTTGTGTGGTACGACCCAATAATGTCGGCGGGCGCAGACACCTTTGAAGGGGATATCATCGCGCATGCCGGGGGCATAAACGTCGCGCAGTTGGCAAACGTAAGTGGGTATGGGACGATGAGCAAGGAATCGATAGTCGCTCTCAACCCTTCGGTGATTATCGCCAACAGTGCGATGAATTCAACGGCAGTGCAACAGGTCAAGTCAGACCCGGCTCTCGCCACAGTTGATGCCGTCAAGAACGGTAAGATTTACATCCTGGACAGCGACATCATATCCCGTCCCGGGCCACGCGCCTTCGATGCACTAGAGCAGATTGCAGGAATTATTCGCCAAGCATCGTAGTTACGCGCTTACACGCGCGCGAAGTCCGGCATGAGAGACGCGATTTCACTCGCATGAAACGAAACACGACGCTCCTCGTGCTTGCAGCTGCCCTGCTCGCGACGGTCATTACGAGCGTTGCTGTTGGCCCTGTGTGGATAGCTCCGCAAAAGATAGCGGCGATGCTCGCCAATTTGGTCGTCCCGGGAAACCACACGTGGTCTGAAGCTGAGGCAATCATCATATTTCAGATACGCCTCCCCCGAACCTTCATGGCGCTCCTCGTGGGGTCCGGTCTCGCCGTCGCAGGCGTCGCGATGCAGGCCCTTTTTAAAAACCCGTTGGCGGACCCTTACGTGCTAGGGGCGTCAAGCGGTGCTGGGTTTGGTGCCGCCCTCATCATCTCACTTGGGGTGGTGAGTGCAATCTTCGTCCCGCTCGCGGCATTTTCGGGCGCCATAATCGCCTCCTTTACGGTGTACGCGCTGTCCATGATCGGCCCGAGAAGCTCAGTCTCGCTGCTACTGCTTTCGGGCATCGCGCTCTCAACCTTCTTTTCAGCGTTGATCTCCTACCTAATGTTCGTCGCCGGGTCCAATCTGCAAGAACTGGTTTTTTGGCTCATGGGGGGGCTGTGGGCGAGCACCTGGCAGTACGTGGAAATAACGTTCCCGGTGGTTCTCGTCGGGACAATCATCCTCTACGCATACGCGCGCGATTTAAACCTGATGCTGTCTGGGGAAGAATCAGCGCAGCACTTAGGCGTAGCTGTGGAGAACCTCAAGAGGATTCTCTTGGTAACCGTTTCGTTCATAGTGGGGGTAGCTGTCGCTTTCTGCGGCATCATCGGGTTTGTCGGGCTCATCGTACCCCACGTGGTGCGGACGTTTACAGGTCCGGATCATAAGGCACTCATTCCCGCTTCCGCACTCTTCGGCGGCATTTTGCTCATCTGGGCCGACATTATCGCACGGTCCGCCATACCTGGTACTGAAGTGCCTGTAGGTATCATCACTGCGCTGCTTGGCGCCCCGTTTTTTATGTATCTGGTGAGGAGCAAGAGGAAAAACATCTTTTAGATGCTACAGCACATACAACGGACGAGGAAACGGTGATGCGTATACTCGGTGAAGAACGTCGCTCTGAAACAGAGGGAGCTGGACGTGTGCAGGTTGATGGCGTTGACTGCTACTACGTTCAGACACACGCACTCAATAACGCGCAACTGACGGTCAGGCCAGGCGAGGTGATCGGTCTCGTCGGCCCTAACGGGTCAGGAAAGACGACGCTCATTAAAGCAATCAGCGGGGTGCTGAAGCCACAAGTCGGCATCATAACGCTCGATGATGTAGATGTTTACCAGATTAAGCCTAAACGACTCGCACAACAGATGGCGGTCGTACCTCAGAGCACCGACACGTTCTTTTTTGATTTTACAGTCGAGGAGGCCGTGCTTATGGGTAGGAATCCCCACATCAAATTCCTCGGAACCGAATCGACGCACGATTTTGACGCGGTGCAAAAAGCGTTAGCGATGACCGATGTCGCTCGGTTTGCCGATCGCAAGATTAATGAGCTCTCAGGTGGGGAGCAACAGCGCGTCATCATTGCCCGTGCGTTGGCCCAAGAGCCCAAGATCCTTCTTCTTGACGAGGCGACATCACAGCTCGACATTGGGATCAAGATTGAGATCTTTGATCTGGTGAGGCGCCTTGCGGCTTCTGGCATTGCGGTTATCGCCGCGATTCACGATCTCAATCTCGCCGCTCAGTACTGTGATCGACTGCTGCTGTTAAAACGTGGAGAGATTCTCGCTGACGGCACCGTCGAGGAGGTATTAACTCAAGAACACATCGCAGAAGCGTTTGGCGTCTCAGCGCTCGTGAGAAAACACCCGATTACGAACGCTTTTTCGATTACACTTCTCCCGCAGCACACTCCTGGAGCGCGCAGCTCTGCAAAGGTGCACGTCATTCCCGGCGGGGGCAAAGGGGCACCTATAATCCACGCGCTTGTCCAACGGGGCTTGAGCGTCTCCGCGGGCGTGGTGAATACACTCGACACCGATTACGATGTGGCGCAGTACTTTAGCATTGAATGCGCCGTCGAAGCACCGTTTTCGCCCATTTCGAGCGAGGTACACAGCCGTAACCTGCAACTTATACAGGAAGCATCCATCGTCGTGCTGCCTAACATCTGCTTCGGGCCGGCGAACCTAAAGAACCTCGAAGCAGCTGAACTTGCAGCAGATAAACTCGTGATAGTGGAAGAGACGCGGATAGAAAGCCGCGATTTTACACTTGGTGTAGCACAACATATGTACGAAGACTTAAAAAACAATCTCCCCGTTTTCACGGAGCTCACGACGCTCCTAGCATATGTTGAAGCACACATCGGTTAGCGGCGTTTCGACGCTTAACCCTTAAAGGTGAACAACCGTGGAATATGAGATAGTAGACCGGTTCTTAGTCCTGAAGGGCAGCTTTGAGGCCCTGAGCACTGGCGTTGATGGCGGCAGAAGAGCGGCAAGAAACATCCTCAACATCCAAGTCCCCCACAATTTCTCTCACGACGATCCGAAGAGCTATATTGAGGGAGTGGCCGCATCGTTGAAGCTCGAGGGAAACTGCATCGCGCTTCTTACCGCAGTTGAAATGAAAAACGTGCAGATTCTAAACGATGCGTGCGTCACGGTGTTTATAACTGCGGGGTTCAATCCGTCGTCTTTTGGCACAATCAATATAATCGTCATATCCTCTACAACGCTGAGCGAAGGGGCGATCGCAGGGACGATAATTACCGCCACTGAAGCGAAGGCGCACGCTCTTTTCGATTGCGGATTCAGTTTCACAGGGACAACGAGCGACGCGGTCCTGGTCGCATATGAAAACAGAGGGGAAGGCGAGCCGATTTTGTACAGCGGACCTGCCACCGCCTTTGGAGGCAGTGTTGCAAAACTCGTTCGATTAGGAGTAAAAGATGCATTGAAGGCTCATTATGGAAGCGATGATGTCGACAAGTGGCATCAACAACGCGGTGACATCTGATTGCAGACTGGAAGTATCGGAATGCTGTTGTCATCGCCTTCCGCGCGTTCGATGGATTGGCTAACGAACGTGTGTTGACGGGGGCATCGTAGTAAACTCGTTCATAAATCGAGCGAAGTCCATCACTGCCTAAGTCGATGCGAATACGGCCACGTACAGTTACTTAACCCCGCAGCGGCGTTAGCAAGTGAAGCTGACCACGCAACGCGAAACTCTGTTGAGGTATAAGCTTCGCTATGTAAGGCTCAATTCTGGCCACAAGTCCTTCACCAACCAGGTAGAATTATTGTCCAAGAGCTCAAACCCAAGATTGTGAAAAAATAGACATTGTCTCTAGTCTTTGAATTTATGAGTTGGTTGGGATCCACCATACTTCGCGTAAAAGGTAAGAGAATGCGGGCAACAGGAGAATGATGCTCGCGTTTCAAGGGACGCTATATGAGCTGTTACAAGTATTGAGCTAAGATTTCCGCGATAGCGGACGCGTTACGCGTATATGATCGCAATCACGTCCAGAAAAAGTCCTTGGACGAGATCGTACCTCTCCTTGATGCGATAGAAGTCATCGCCAATGATATGACCATCGAGTTTGACTCAGCGCGGCACATTTTGGAAAACGAACGTATGAACGATGCCCTGAAGACTATTCGAGGTTCTTATGTCGCAGTAAACACTCGTTTAGAGATGCAACAAGCTTATGACATACTGGATGCAGAAGAGTCCTGGACGCGGGTAGAGGCCATTACTATGAACGGTACCCGATCTTGGTCGGCAGTAAGGTGCGGCTTGCCGGCTTCTCAGCGGGGGACACAGCGGTGTTTATTGGCGGGGGGCCGCCCCCCTGACACCGATGCTGCTTGACGTGTGTTATGGAGCGAAAGGGATCAGCGTCGAGATGGTGCTCAGATAGCTGCGCTCTCTGAGCGGGTGCTTGACAAACTGGGGCTGGGCTCCGCGATCGAGGTCGTGTGTGGCAATGAAACGGCGTTGGCGGGCTTAGAGTACGACGGTGTGATGGTGGCAGCACTCGCAGCGCCCTAAAAAAGAATTTTCAGGAATGTCCGACGTTTGGTCGCTTCGGAGACAAAAATCCTCTATAGGACGTACAGCGGCATGCGGGCCATTCTTTATGCACCTGTGGTGAGCGAAAACGTAGCCGGGTTTCAGGAGGTGGCGCGGGTACTCCTGACTGGCAAAGTAAATAACACCTCGGTCACGATCAGGAAGGAGCGGCAGTAACACGACGTGCCGCCTTCACGAATGCACGGTCCTTTTTTAAAACTTCCTGAAGATACCCCCACGCACATAGCTGTGGGTTTCTGCTGTCGTACTCTGCCAAGATCCCTGATAAGCGACGCTGAGGAATTGACTAGTTCCAGAAAGATAAAACAAAGATAAGAAGACGTAGCCGTGTCCTTCCAGATACATGTTCGTACGAATATCCTTGTAAGCTAAATGTTATTACTATTATGCTAGAAGTGTGTGTTTTCGTAATACTATTCGATAGTTTTTTATAACTGTCTGCACATCTTCGCGTGGTGATTTAATTGCATATGCCAGACGGCTATTTGGGACCCAATACGTACCTACCATTTTGGATTATAATGATCCCGATTTGGTATTACGCGGGAAGATGGCTACGCACGAACCTCAGAACAAAACAGGTGCCGTATCTGGCACTTGCAGCCGCTTTTTCTTTTGTCATCATGATGTTCAACGTGCCCATCCCCGGGGGGAGTACCGGACACGCAGTCGGCAGCGCGTTAGTCGCAATCATATTGGGGCCGTGGGCAGCAGTCGTAACGACATCCGTGGCCCTCCTCATACAGTGCTTGCTTTTTGGTGACGGAGGGATTACGACTTTTGGCGCGAACTGCTTTAACATGGCCGTGGTCATACCCTTCGTTGGGTACTATACCTACGCGTTTATCGCCGGAAAGACGAAGATGACCGATCGTCGGAGAATCATTGGCTCGGGAGTTGGTGCGTGGCTGGGCTTGACATTAGCTGCGGCCTGCGCTGGCTTTGAGATGGGCATCCAACCCATAATTAATGTCTCATCCGCCGGCGTGCCATTGTACATGCCGTATGGCCTCAACATAACGGTGCCGGCGATGGTGTTCGGGCACGCGTTCTTCTTCAGCATTGTCGAAGTGATTGTTACGGTAGTGGCCTTTACCTACATTGCACGGAACGATCCAACCATCATATGGAACTACAAAGCAGTAGAAACAGCGTCAAAACCGAGGGTTCCCGCGGCAGCAGCTTGACTCGAGGTGAAGGCCATGGAAAAGGTTTTTAGAAATTTGCTGATTTGGCTCCTGATACTCGTGATCCTGGTGCCCCTCGGCATAATTGCGAGCGGCACTGCGTACGGTGAATGGGGCGCCGATGAGCTACAGTCGTTAATAGGGTACGTCCCGGTCGGTTTCGCCAGTTTGCAAGGTTTGTACCATGCTCCGATACCGGATTACGGTACCGACTGGGCGAGTTCCTTCCTTGGCCAGAGCTTGGGATACTACGCAGCGGCAGTCATAGGGGTATGTCTCCTTGGAGGATTATTTTACCTGATCGGAAGACAGTTAGCAAAAGGTAAGGAAGACACGGCCTAGAACAATGAACCAATAATGAATAGTCAAAAGCCTATTCATTATTCTCATCTTTTTTGTGTGACTTTTGTGGCTAGAAGTAATACTTTTCTAAAAGAAGTGGTACACATCAAGCAGTGAATAAAATGGGCAAACAATTGGAGCGTACATGCGTGTCTTTACCTAGCGATCTCTTGAATCGATTCGACGAGATTATCGAGAAGCGCGGCTACTCGTCTCGCTCAGAGGCATTGCGAGATTCCATAAGGAATTACATTGTGAATTACGAGTGGATGAATGAGGTCCAGGGCGAACGGGTAGGCGTCATCTCGCTTGTTTACGAGCACGACCAGCGAGGGCTGACTGATGACCTGACTGAGATACAGCACCGCCACATAGGGCTGATCACGTCTTCCGTGCACGTGCATTTAGACCACGAGAATTGTTTGGAGATAATCGTTTTGCACGGTGAAGGTGATGCTATCAGACACGTCGCTGAAACCGTGATGGCACTCAAGGGCGTCAAATATGTCAAGCTTAACGCCATAGCGCCAGGCACCAACTATCGACAACTCCCATGATACCCGACTGGATGAACCAGACTGAGGCAGGGTCATATCACGGCGCCGCAAGTGAAGCTAAGAAAAAGGGCTTTGCGAAGAAAACGGTTGATGGCGTTCTCGGTTTCTTCCAAGAGAGTCTCATCTCCGAAGCCTTTGCAAAACGTAAAGGGCTATTGCAAAGCCTGGATCCCCGCGTAAAATTGATCTCGATGTTCGTGCTCGTTGTCGGCGTGACCTTCATGACAAGCCCCTGGGTGCTACTCGTCATCTATCTCTTGACTTTGGTGCTCGCCTATTTCAGCAAGATAGAGGTGCTTTGGTTTGTCAAACGCGTGTGGGTCTTCATTCCTATTTTTGCCGGCGTTATCGTGATACCGATACTCTTCAATGTTTTTCTAGCAGGCGACGTTTTGGTCCCGATTGCCACTCTGGGCAACGGCAGCCACTTGGGACCAATCGCGCTGCCTAGCTCTATATACATCACCCGGCAAGGCACTACCTACGTTGTTACGTTCATCCTGCGCGTTGCTGCGTGCGTATCACTCGCAATACTACTGTTTCTCACAACTCAGCGGGATTTGCTTTTCAAATCGATGCGAACGCTTTACGTGCCCAAGGTGTACGTTCTCACGATCAGCATGTGCTACAGGTATATCTTCCTGCTCTTGGACACAATAGCGGATCTTTTTACGGCCAGAAGGAGCCGACAGATCGTAAGCCTGCCCCTGCGGGAAGAGCAAAGGTGGGTAGGCGGACGTGTTGGTTACATGCTCGTGAAATCGCTGGACATGAGTGACAAGGTACACGAAGCTATGATCTCTCGGGGCTTTAATGGCGACGTGAAACTCATGCACGACAATGTCATGCACCACCGGGATTACGTGGCGATCGTAACCGTCCTCGCGTGCTGCGTGATCCTGGCGCTCATCTCCCGTAGTATCATCAGCATCTGAAGTTACAAAGAAGGCCCTATTATGCAGACAATCTTCGATTTGCAAAACGTATCTCATTCGTACTTGGATAAGTTCGAGGCGTTGAAGAACATAAACCTAACAATGACCGCGGGAGAGCAGATTACGATTATCGGTGCCAACGGCAGTGGGAAATCAACGCTTCTCTTAATATTGGACGCGCTGATATACGCGACGTCTGGCGAAGTTTATGCGTTCGGCAACCCGGTGACGGAAGAGCGTTTCAACGCGCTCGAAGACAACGAATTCGCTCGGTATTTCCGAACAAAGGTCGGCTTCGTGTTCCAGAACCCGGATGTCCAGCTATTCTCTTCTACCGTCTTCGACGAGATCGCTTTTGGCCCGCTCCAGCTAGGCCTGCCGCGAGAAGAGGTTATAAAACGAACTGAAGAGGTAATAACGATGCTGGCCCTCTCTAACTTAAGGGATCGAGCACCACATACCTTGAGCGGCGGCGAGAGAAAGAAGGTTTGCATCGCCTCGATACTCTCCATTAACCCCGACGTCTTGTTGTTGGATGAGCCTACTGGAGGGCTGGACCCACGCACGCAATTATGGCTGACTGAACTCCTCCAGGATCTGGCAAAAGCGGGAAAAACGATCATCACGGCCACCCACGATATGAACATCGTCGAACAGATAAGTACGAGGTCAATTGTCTTCGGCGAGGACCACACCATCAGAGCGGACTCCAGCAGCACTGAGGTCATGAACGATCACGAACTATTGTTGTCTGCGAACCTTATTCACGAGCACATGCACTGGCACGGCGAGCTGCTGCACGAGCACCTGCACCCGAGCGAGGGAGAGCACCATCACGAGCAGTAAGTCGCTTATAGTGTTCGTTAAACGAGATTTTGGTATAGGCTGTGGCAATAATTTCACATCGTCTTGCGTTTTACCTATAATACACGATTAGTCATGGCTGAGACCACGATTACTTTCAAAGTACGTGGCATGACCTGCACGATGTGCGCGCTTGTGATTGAGAAGCAACTCTCGGACTAGAGGGCGTCACGAGTGCGAACATCAACTTTGCGTTAGGGCGCGCAACGGTGACGTATGATCCAAAGAGGATAGCCCCTAAGCAGCTCGTGCAGGCGATATCGGATGTGGCGTATGACGTCGACATAGAACGAGCCGAGCTCGTGAACAAAGGCTGTTTACCAGGACTAGAAAAGCAGGGAAGGGAATTGCCTATCAATTGACTAAGTTGCCTGATAAATGACCAATAAATAAGCAACACTCACTCTTCAATCCTTGCTTCCCTTTCCGTTCGTTATTTTTATCGCGTCATTCTTTCTAAATCGAAAAAGTGTGATTACGTTTTTTATGCAATTTAGCTGGATGGTACCGTGATAGCCGAGGTATGTATTCAACCGTCAGAATCGCGGATAGGCCTATTGTTTGGCGAAGTACTCGGCCACAGCCTTGAACGACTCTTTTGGTTCCCACGGCATGTCAGGATAGGTGGTGCCGTGCTTGCCGTCATAGCTTTTGACTAAACTGGAGCTGCCCATGTCGAGGTCATAGCGGGGGTTGTCATCATACGGAAAAATTGGCGTAAGAAAGGTGAACACAAAAGCGCCATCGACGCCTGCAGCATCAAGTATGCCGAGAGTCTCAATGAGTTCGCGCGCCTGAAAAGCTTCGTCGCGCACGTATTCACCCTTTAGCCGCGGCCGCACAAACCGACCCAACAATGGTATGTGGTGCAGGAACAGCGTTTTAAAGTCGACAATTCCCAATCCCATGGCGCCTGAGGTCTCGACGCTTTGACATGTGCCGTTACCGAACTCTGTGATGATGACCGGCTTCCCACAAGCGAAAAACGGCTTGAGCATTTCGACATACTGGTCTTTAATGCGCGCTTCCCGGTAATGATTCACGCCCGCGAAGTCGAACAGGCCCCAATCAACCGTCTCCCATGGCAGCGACGCATACGTGACTTGACCACGAAATACTTTCCGCACGGCCTCGTGTGCCTTGGCCAAGAACGCATTGAGCGGCTCGTTATGTTCGCCGGCCTCGACGGTCTCTCCGAGTGACGGATTATCCAGCCGCTTCCTGAGCGTATTGCCCGGCACGATGTCTTGCATAAAGAGTGTCAATTCGGAACCCACGCTCAACACCAGCCGTTCCGGCGAAGACTTTGCCAGCTTCTCGGCCGCCGCTGCAGCCTTCACAATATAATTGAGCGTTTTTTCCGGACTTTTATTCCACATTTCCGGCGAAAGCCATACTTCCAAACCTTGGTTCAATGCGTCTTTGCTGGCCTTCATCAGCCGATCGATATCTAGACCGCAGATTCTAACAGCAGTGCAATGCAGGTCATTCTTGATTATCTCTAGCTCACGGTGGACAATTTTCGGGTCAAATATAGGACGCCAGTTGCCGCCCATCGCACGCCCTACGTCGTAGCAAACTCCTTTACGTTTCATTGATGTATCACGTCCTCACTTGCCATGCCTGATTCGGCGGCATCTTTCACCTTGTTTCCGCAATATTACGGGGTATGCGCCGGCCACAACCAAGGGCGCGACCTATCTTGCATATCTTTTAGTGTTACAATACTCTCATCAAGCGTCTCAAACTTTTGCATTTCAATCGTAAGTTTTCGTGCTCTGCGGCACACTATACGCCCCTGTATGAGAGTTGAAACCAAATGCGTTCTTGTCGCTGGTCCTCTTGGCGTTTTCTCAAGCTCATCGGTGAGAGATGCTAACGTGTCTATGACATCTCTTAGAATTGCTTCTTTTCTGCAATAACCATTTTAAAACCCCAGGGAATCCAAGTTGTTAGCAATATATAAAATTCCCCTCGGAACCTGTGTGTTTTCAATCCGACAGCGCACAGCAGCTATACTTATTTCAGCCTAGGAGCTCACTAAGTCCTTCTTTTTTCGTCTGCAAAAAAAGCTTGGCGAGTGGCCACGTAAACAGCATCGAAAAACAACGCTAAAACTGACCTGAGCGGGTTATTTCTCACTTATGAAAAAGCAGCGAGTCCTTACTCAGCACCGCCTGCACCTTTTCCTCACACGACTAGATCTTTTAGCGCGTTCAATAACGCTTTCCGTTCGACTGATCCGTTCAGAGAGATTTTGAAACTCGCACTAGTGCGGCTAATTGATTGCACAAAGGGAGAAAGAATAAGAGTCCTAGACGCTTGGATACGCCCGGCTAGGTAGGCACGGTTACACAATGCGATTAATCTTTCTAGCGCACGAGATCGATGTTGAACCGCGCTGAACCAATCGAAAAAGAAAGGAGAATGCTTAAGCGGCGGCACTCCTTTTTAGTCTGTGTCTTTGCCTGTCTGGAGCGTGAGTGAGCTAAGAGGTCAACTGCATGATACGCAAAGTCGCGATAATATGCGTCGTGCTGGTATTCGTGAGCGTCCTCGTCGTCGTGGCCCGTGGCACTTCTGCAAACCCTGCAAGCCCAACCCCGTCGACGCAAACAGGAACGGCCACGACCAGCGCTAGCGCCACGCCATCGCCCACTAACCGCCAACCGACAACACTTCCGATTACACCATTGCGGATTTTGACGCCCTCACTCTCCTCCCCCCATGTTAGGATAGGCCTCATTGCTCTGGCGGCTGTGTTGACATATTTGGCCTTGAAGGTAATTTTCGAGCCGTGAATGATGGGGGTATATAGAGTCGAGTTGGCATCAGGAGCGTCGTCGCTAAAACGCGAGCCTTCGCAACAATTGCAGGCCGGCGAACTAACCTATCATCACTCCGCGCTTGCACGCTCGCGCTTGACAGGCCGCTCTCTCTTTGAAATTTACTGCGGACCTAGGACAAGCTTCGGGTTACCTCCAAGGGCAGCTCAAAGATAGCGAGGGGTTTCCGGCCTGGGAAGAGTAAGGGCGGTCGCAGACAAGTTGCTGGTGGGAACAATAAGGAAGCCCGTTGCTGCAGCAACGTTTCAAAGCTAGACAGCACCCTAAAAGAAGAGGAATGCGTCCAAGAAGAAGAGAGACCAATTAAGAGGTGCATAGTGAAGACGACAAAAAAGGAGGGGATGAAGTTGTTATCAATCTATTTTAGGTTTTTTTGACATAGTTTCGATTGCGGCTTGTTGTCGCGCGCGCTCGAAACCTTTTGCCTGCTTTAACGCCCGTTACCACCAACAGGGATCGCTTTTCTTGCTCCATTAGCCACTTCATCGGTAGAAAAAGCTCAAGAAAGGTTTGTTTGTTTAATCAGTCGTAAGTACGCTAGCAGACGGTTCTAATTAGTGGTATTTAGTACGTCTATGATGCGCGTTAGCTTTGGAGCCTCGTCACCAACTCGAGCGAGGCACTTACTACCTCCTGTTTAGCAACGCGCCCTAAAAAGCGTGCCGTCAAAAAACGTTTCCTGAATTACGTGCACGCTATCTGCGGCGTTTGAGAAGAACCACGAGTGCAGCTATTAGAAGCCCGGCCACCGCATACGGTGTTTCAAATCCTGGAAGTCCTGTTCCAGTACTACTTTGGTTGGAAGTCGCAATCCTGCTCGCATTCTGGCTGTTCGACAAAGAGGACGAAGTTGTGGCCGTAACGGCGCTTGCAGGCATGATGGTTCCGTAGCTCGCAACTGGCTGCACCAGTGGATACTTGTCGCCATAGGATGTGGGCGTGCTTCCGATCCCGGTGCCGTTAGAGTCGTTGCCTTTGTAATCCGAGTAGTAATTACTCATATAACCCGTTCGGTTGATGCCGCCGTACGTATAGGCTAGCTTTTCCGGCGAGTTCGGAATCGCGGCCGATGCATCACTTATCGCAACCGGTTGATTCACGAAGTTGTTTAGATAGATCTGATTGCCCTGTGCATTGAGGATTAAAATCCCAAGCTGGCCATTGCCGCCGATCGTGTTGAAGCTAAGTGTGTTATTGTTGGATGCGTCGCCGAGGCGGACGCCAATCAGCTCGTCCGCGCTTATGGTGTTATTTGAGATGTCGTTGCCAGACGAATGGAATAGGGAAATTCCGTAGACGTGATTAGCGCTGAGATTGTTCTGTGTGACATGGTTTGAATTACTATAAAAGAGGTAGATCCCATCGCTATACGTCGCATTCCCGCCGCCGCCTGTCTCATGCAAGGCGCTATTGCTCGACAGTTTATTCCCCGCTGACTCGTCCAAATAAATGCCAAAACCGTTGCTATTCAGATTATTAGCGCTCACCTCATTAGCCGTAGCGCCAACCAAGTACACCCCAAACACGTTGCCGTTCACAGTGCAGTTCGTGACTACACAGTTTGACGTTTGTTGAATCTCCACGCCAGAGGCGCCACCGACAAGCGCCAAGCCATCAATATGGACGCCTGAACTCGTCAACAAGAAGACGTCTTTACCCGAGTCGGCTGCTTTAACGGTGGGCCGCGCGGTTCGATCGGCAGCGGCGATCGTTAGAGATTTGTTCACCACAATGTTTTCCGTGTAGGTGCCGGCTGCGACGAGCACCGTGTCGCCTGGTTTCGCAGCATCCACTGCTTGTTGAATGGTTTTGAACTGCCCTCCAGCACCGACAGTCAGGGTTGCCGCGCTCGCTGGGACTGCCAAAGCAGCACACAGAATCAGAGCGACAGCAGCAAGCAACAGAGAGTTAGAGACCAATTTCGTGCGCCGCATGTCTAGGGCTGATCACTCCAAAAACTAAGCTTGAGGCTTTACGTTACTACGCCAGCAAGAATATAAAGTTGGCGCTGAGCGTCAATGATGCGGTGCTTTGATGGATGGTCATTACGGGCCCGTGTAACGCGTAACAACCGTGCGTCTTCGATAGCCTGTGCAGTGCACGGGCCTCTCTTCAATGACTGCCGAACAACAGCCTATATATGAACAGAAGACAAAAAGCTCCAAGGTGATACGCTGCTCCCTCCCGTTACGTTACGGCACGTGAAAGCACTCACTGATTGCACTGGAATACTTCAACACGCAAAATACGCGATTCCGAACAGATTTGAAGGTTATTGTGTTGATGACAACGTCAGAGCGTTGCTTGTGACGGCGAAGCACTACAGTTTGTTTCGAGATGAGTCGAGTTTCGATTTGTTGAGGACCTACATGGCCTTTACTTTTCACGCGCAGAATGACGACGGTACGATGCGCAATTTTATGAGCTACCAACGGAACTTCCTCGACAGCGTAGGTTCCGATGAAGCTTTGGGCAGAACGCTCTGGGCATGCGGATACACGAGTGGCGCTTCGCATCTCCCTAAAAGCGTCCAAGAAGTTGCGCGCGTCATTTTTGAACGCGCAGCGATGCACGCGACCAGCAAGTTGTCCTTACGGGGAATAGCCTACTGCATACTCGGCTTCTATTGCTCAAAGGAGTCATTTGAAGGCGCGAAAGAGAGGATCAGAACGCTTGCAGTAGACATTCTGCGCAACTACGAGGATACACGAGCTCCAGACTGGGAGTGGTTCGAAGACTTCATGTCGTACTCGAACGCTCGGCTACCCCAGGCGATGCTACTTGCTTACGATGCAGTTGGCGATGAGCGGCTCCTTGCTTGCGGCGAAAGCACTCTAAAGTTCCTGTGGGATCAAGTGGTAACCTTAGGCGGTGTGATAAATGTCATCGGAAACAACGGCTGGTACGTCCGCGGAAAACATAGAGCGCTCGGCGACGAACAGGCTATCGATGTCGGGGCACTTGTCGAGGCATTCTTAGACGCTTACAGGATCACCGGCAAGCGACAGTACTACCAAAACGCGCTGAAGTGTTTTAGCTGGTTCACCGGCAACAATCTGCTCAAGCTGCCCATCTATGATGAGGGTACAGGCGGTTGTTTTGATGGTCTCTCGCTTGAAAACGGAGTTAATCAGAACCTTGGTGCTGAGTCTACGATCGCCTACCTCTTGTGCAGACTGGCATTTGAAGAGGTCGAAAAGCCGTCCCCAAGTCGTCCAAAGTCCATGGAAAATTGATGAGTCAAAGCAGAATTCTGCAAAGCCCTTTAAGCATAAAAAAGCTCAAGAATGGCGCAGGCGAATAAAAGTCACTGGTCGAATCTATGCAGAACCCTATTGCCCAACAACCCGAAGACTACGTCAAATC
>PMMR01000001.1 GCA_003162175.1 Candidatus Methanoflorens crillii
ACGGTCACGGTCGTCGAACTTCAGGAGATCGCTAAACAGTGAAGAGAGCCCCGCCCCTATCTGGGCGCCAGGTTCTTCCTTGCCTGCCGAGCCGCCTGACGCGATAGTGATGAGTGTGGCTGCGAGCCTTACCAAAACCGTTGACGGCTTTATTTTGCCGGATCGTTTGTGAAGGGCATCAATAATCATCGCCGTGCCGTGCCCTTCATCGCCTGGGGCAAGGTATTTCATCATGGCGCCGCTGACAAGGAGCGCTAGGGGAAGGAGGAGAAAGTAGTAGGGAAACTGGCCGGTCACGGCAATGCTGTAGTCTAACGCCTTTAGGAAAACGGCTACAGCTAAGCCGACAGCGACTCCAACAAGCGTGCCTAGCACGCACCACTTGCAGACGCTGATGAATAAGACGATTTGCCTAGCGAGGATACTAGACGCATTCGACACACGTAAAAAAGATCGAGCGAGGCTTTAACGGTTGCCCTTCGATCGCGCCCGGAAGTCGACTTTGAGCGCATGGCGACTGGAGCCACTGCGAGACGCTTTTTTTGTCAGTGTTTCAGTTCGAGCTAGGTGCGTAAGCTGCAGGCACGTGTGTGGGTTTGCTACCACGCTCCAGCACATGTCGATAAAAAAGCACTTTCAACGCATCGGTGATAAGGAACCACACGAGTGCATAAGCCCAAACAACGAGAGCCAGGCCCCACCCAAGCGGCGCCATAAACAGCCCATAGACGACGATGAGCGTTGCCACGAGCTGGGTGCCGAGAACCGCTGCGACCAAAACGGGAGCAGGCGCAAAAGACCAAAATCGGCCTCGCGTTCGGGCCACAAAGATCATGAAATGCCCCGCTA
Organism: Candidatus Methanoflorens crillii; assembly: GCA_003162175.1. Classification (GTDB taxonomy): domain Archaea; phylum Halobacteriota; class Bog-38; order Methanoflorentales; family Methanoflorentaceae; genus Methanoflorens; species Methanoflorens crillii. The sequence continues at coordinate 850 of PMMR01000001.1, forward strand.
CGGAGAGGTTTAGGTACATCATTGACTGGATAACCAAGCTGTTAATGAAGAAGACGCGGTAGGCGAGGTAGAAGAGCGAGAATGATGCGATCACGCCCAGCACGCCCAGAAGGGTCGCGACTAAAATCACCGTTCGCATATCCCACGCCTCCGGGGTGTTCCTGTACTGGGCGCGGTCGTACGCAATCGTGAGGATGGCGCCGTCGTTGAGCAGCGCGAGCAGCACGATCATGATTGCGGTGACCGGGTAGACGTTGACGATGAGTATCGCAAGCGCGATAAACAGAAGCACCCGGATGGTCTCGGCGATACGATAGATTGAATAGCTTACCATCCGTTGGAAGATCTTACGGCTCTCTTTGATTGCGTCAATGATTACTGATAGGCCTGGACTCGTCAATACGATGTCCGCTGCCGATTTTGCGGCATCAGTGGCTCCTGCAACGGCGACGCCGGCATCCGCTTTTTTCAACGCTGGAGCGTCATTGACTCCATCACCGGTCATCCCGACGATGTGTCCTCTGCCTTGGAGCAGTTCAACGATGCGGTACTTGTGCTCGGGGAACACTTGAGCAAAGCCATCCGCGCTTTCNNCTAAATGGACCTCTGAGGCAGTTGTTTTGGCGATCGCGGTATGATCGCCCGTCACCATCTTGATTTCGACGCCCATCGATTGCGCTGTCTGAATTGTCTCTGCTGAATCCTCACGCGGGGGATCATAAAGTGCGATAAGTCCGACATACTCCCAGTCGTCCGGTTGATTCATTCGCGCGACCCCGAGCGCGCGGTAGCCTCTTTCCGCGAATGCATCCACAAGGGTGTTGACTTGTTCGGCAAGTTCTGAGCTCTGCGAGGTAAGCGCAAGGATCGCTTGTGGCGCACCTTTTGACACCTTGAACCGGCCCGAATCCGCCCCTTCAACGGTTGCCTCAGTCCTTTTGGAAACGGGATCAAACGGTGTGAACTCTGCTGCCGTGTATGGCCCCCGGCTCGCATCAAGTACAGGTGCTTCTGCTGCCTTCGCGAGGATCACAGCATCTATGGGATCCTGATCCTCCGCTCGAGAAGCTAAGCTGCCAAAAAGCAAAACGTCTGAAGCCGTGAAACCTTCGAACGGTCGGACATCCGCGAGCGTAAGCTCGTTCTTCGTGATCGTGCCCGTTTTGTCCGTGCACAAAATGTCCACGCCGGCCATCTCTTCAATTGCAACGAGCTTGCTTACAATCGCTGCTTTCTTCGCAAGAGCGATTGCTCCAACGGCCATCGTGACGGAAAGGACTGCCGGGAGAGCGACGGGTATGGCTGCGATCGTGAGGACTAGCGCGAATTGAAGAATCGCCAAAAGGCTTTCTTGGCGAACGTACGCAACCACGATGATAAGCGCAGCGAACGCGATCGCGATCGCAATGAGATAATCACCGATCCTGATGACAGCTTTCTGAAAGTGGCTCTGCGTTTTCGCCTCTTCAACGAGTCGTGCCGTTTCGCCGAAGTAGGTCGCCATTCCCGTCGTAACTACGAGTGCATCCATTTCACCCTGGCGCACNNAAAGCGCCGCTGGTGAGCTTGACGTCGGCGGGCACGACGTCTCCAAGCCGCACCCGAATGATGTCGCCCGGCACAAGCTGTTGCGCAGCAAGCTCGGACCACGACCCGTCCCGCAACACCCTTGCAGTCACCGCAAGCTTCCGTTTCAAGAGCTCAACTGCGTTCGCTGCCTTGTTCTCCTGCCAAAACCCGACGGCAGCGTTCATGAACAGGAGCGCCAGGATGATGAAAAAGTCCTCGTAGTGCTGGATGAGGGCAGAAAGAACGATCGCGACCTCAATCATCCACGGAATGGGACCCCAAAAATAGGTGAGAAACTTCACAAGCGGATTGACCCGCTTTTCGGTAATATCGTTTGGACCATACGAATCTAATCGCCGAGATGCCTCGGCCGCCGATAGGCCGTTTTCGCTAGACGAGAGCCGCTGCAGTAGCTCAGCCACGCTGGCCTTTTGCGCCTCGCCTGCGGGTATGATTCCCTCTGAGCTGTCTAGGTCGGACAATACGCTCCTCCAATTCGTTTCAACGCCGTTTCGTATGCTACAGGGCGTCGCTAGTTTATGAAGACTGGTCTACGAAATAAGGTCTAGAACGAACTCTTTTTGACGAGTGGCAGGCTGAAGTGTTAGTATTTGTCAGAAGGTTTTTATAGGTTGTACAAAGCATGCGACGCAGCAGGTGTAGCCAATGTGCCCAAGCGAACCAAAAGCGCCGACAAATAAAGCGGTCTCCCGCTTACGGATCTGTTTTGTTTCTCCGTATCCGCCGAGATTTGATGGCATAGCGACTTATTCGCACGAACTCGTTGAAGGCATCAAGAAGCGTGGGCACACGGTATATATCATCTGCAATCCGGATCTCGATGCAGGCGGGCACACAGGACAGGAAAACGTTATTGCTGCGATGGATCCGCGGAAAGCAGGCTGGTCTCAGGACGTTTTTGACGTCATCAACAAGCTGAACCCAGATGTCGTGCACATTCAACACGAATACGGTCTTTACGATATCGACGGCAAACTTAGCACTGATCTGCTTGCCCTTCTCGTGCGGTTGAACCTGCAAAGAGTCCCCACCGTTGTGACGTATCACTCAGTGTACAGCACCCTCGGCTACAAGGAGTGTTTATTCATGAACCTGAGTTTGCAACTCATTGATGCCGGGATCGTGCACGAGGAGCTTCAAAAGATCTTTCTGCCGGTGAACTTGGGCTGGGTGCCCCAGAACGTCGCCGTGATACCGCACGGTGCTGAAGTGCTAAAGGCAGGGGGCGTGCCTAGTGTCGTCGAGTCGAAAAAAGCGTATGGTCTTCAGGGTAAGGACGTNNGACGTCGCCATGTGTTTGGGCTGGTGGGAGCAATACAAGCGCTTTAACGACGTTGTCGAGATATGGCCACAAGTAGTCAGCGAAGTGCCTGACGCCGCTCTGGTTATCGCAGGAGATGCGCGGCCAGGGTCCCGGGACGGGGTGCGCTACAAACCTACGTTGTTGAAGGCCGTTGCTGACAGCTCTGCGAAGGATAGCATCGTCGTCATCCAAGGTTCTTTCCAGCCAAAGGAGTACCTAACGATTGAAAATGCGGCAGATATCGTTGTGTTGCCGTATGAGCAAAGCAGCCAGTCAGGGGTGTTGGCGCACGCATTTTCGCTGGGCAAGCCTGCCGTCGTCACGGACGTTGGGGGTCTGCGGGACGAAGTAGAGGCGAGCGGCGG
>PMMR01000046.1 GCA_003162175.1 Candidatus Methanoflorens crillii
TTCCCTCCTTCTTTTTTTGTGTGGTTAAGGCTCCGATACAACAGTTGTTTGAAGGAGCGCAGAATTATTTGAGCTCATCGTGCACCATGAGTGGGCATGCCAATGTGTGTCTGCCCTAGCGGTAGCAGCGTTTACCCGTGTAGATTGGGGATCCAATGACGATAAGATCGTTATTTAGGCTCTCGAGTGCTGAACACTGATTGACAAAAGTCCAAATGGCAAGATGCGAACATTGAACGAGAGAGGTGCGAATTTTCCCAGGGTTGTCGTGGGCAATGCATCAAAAAAAGAAAAAATAGCTTATTGGAAGGGTTTGCTTTATGTCGCTGCCGCTGTTTTGAGGGCGTCTGTACACCCTCTATTTGCGTCTGCGATGTACTGCAACCGCCGCTCCCTTGTGTTCTATGACATCATCATCCTTCTTTTCATCATCCTTCTTCTCTCTGTGATGATGAACGGCTGCGGCTTTTCCCACTGGTCCTACCAAGTTTTTCACCTCCCTTATCTACGTGGTAATTGGCGATGCGCTTTTGCAGCTACCGCTTCGCCTCTCTTTGTTGTGCGGTTATGTGCTGCAACTATTTATTTCAATGCCACTGTGCTCGCACGCCAAAGTCCCTAAAGTCGTTTTGCGCGTAGACCGTCGCTGCTGCCTTGCTGCTTTCAGAAGATTTCGCACCTCCCCTTTAATTTATGGTTTTGTGGTCTTGAGGGTTCGACCTGGTTCAGCGCCAGAAATTTCGGGTTTTATTAACCACGATGAGAGATCGGGCGATGCAGACTATAATCGTCGGGGAAGATCTTTTAAATGGAATCCACCAGTTACCTTATGGCGTCCTCTTCATGATGGGGAATGCTGGGAGTAGTATGACACAAGGTAAGGTAATGGGTCCGGTGGACTATCTGATGGTCAAGTTTCCCGGGAACAAGTTCAGTGGCAAGGCAGCCCCTGAGCTGTTGAAACTTGAAAAACAAGGCATCATCCGGGTGATCGATATGGTTTTCGTTATGAAGGATGAGAACGGGAAACTGGTAACATCCGAGGCAGTCGACCTGACAGAAGAAGCGCGAGCTGCGTTCAATGAATTGTCAAAGAACACCCGTGAATGGTTCTCACAAGGTGATATAGAAGAGATCACCGCATCGTTGCCCAACAATAGCACGGCCGGCCTTCTCCTGTTCGAGAACATCTGGGCCACCCGGTTCAAGGAGGACCTCCTTGAAATGAATGCCGAGGTGATCGACATGGGGCGGATCCCCCCGGAAAATATCCAGAAGGTAGAGAAAGACTTGGCAAAAAGAGGTGATTGAACGATGAGAGGAAGAGGAGTAGCACTTGTTGCGGGAGCGAGAATGGGACAACGGAGGGCCGAGGAGGCGGCCGCACAACAGCAGGCTGCGGCACCAGCTGCGGCACCAGCTGCGGCACCAGCCAGTACCGATGTCACTGCCGAGATACAGAAACTGGCAGATCTCCACGATTCAGGTGCACTGACGGACGAAGAGTTCACCGCGATGAAGAAGAAGCTCCTGGGATTATAAGGGCATCTTCCCTTTTTTTATTTCTTCCAATAGCATTTCGCGACCAAATCGACGGCTTGGCAGATCTGCTAGCCGCGGTATTCTCCCAAACGAGGAGTTTGAAGCGAAGAAGAAACAGATTCTCGGCCTCGAGGCGAGTACGAGGGGTGTTAGGCTAGCGCTTAAGCTGGCAGCTGCCCGCCGCATTCCCATTTTTTCTTTTATTGTTTTCAAACGGCTGCTACTAGCGCACGCTCGCCGCATGCTCCGGCTCTACCAGCGCGCCCAGGCCCACACATGTCCCGCTCGTGCGCCAGCCCTGGAAACAAATCAAAAAATTGATATAAAAGCGCGTGGTCTGAAAAGTCGACTACGGCGCAGATGCGCTCTAAGCTGCGCAACTGATTAAGCAATCGAGCCATGGTTGACCTTTCGTTTTTAGAAAAAAGGCGCAGTAGCCTCCCGTTCTATCTTGTTGCTATCGCGATCACGCTCTTTCTTATGTACATGGTCTGGCCGTGGAAGTACCCCTTGATATTGACCCTCTGGGGTGGGTACGTCCTGTGGTGGCCAACGGTGTGGCTTGAAAAGTATATTCACCGGCGCTACTTAGCAGCCCTTATCGTTCTCATTGTCACTGGTGTTGTCCTGGCGCTGGCTCTCGTCAGCGTAACCGTCATCGTCGCGCTGCAACTCGCACAAATCGCTTCGTCAGCGTCAGCGTCGAACGCATCCATTAACACAGGGCTTACAAGCTCCTTCAATCTCATCCCCGGCCTCGCAAAAGCTGGGCCCATCACCGCACTCATCTCCGCTCTTGCGACCAGCGGTGGCGGCATCACATCCACGTTTATTCAAACGGCACGAGACGTTGTCCGACAAGTTTTGGTCAGCATCCCCGTGTTGTTGCTGCAGCTCATTATCGTCTTTTTCCTGCTACTTGGTATCCTTGGTAAGGGCGACACCATCGTCAACGAGTTCAAGGGCGCCGTTCCACTGAAATATCGGTCGATCACCAATCGATTCTTGGACCATCTCAACCCGATCTACTACAGCTTCTTCGTCATATACTTCGCCGTGGCCATCATTTGCGGCATACTCGCCGCCATCATTTACGGATTACTAGGCGTGCCGTTTTTCGCCACATTCGCAGTCTTCATCGTTTTCGTGGGGCTCATTCCTTCCATCGGACGTGCTCTCATTTACGTCCCTCTCGCGCTTTGGCTCATAATTCAAGGGAATGCGATCACCGGGCTTATCGTGCTTGTCATTAGCATCGTTCTCTTTGAAGGTATACTTCGGTATACCATCCAGCCTAGATGGATGGAACGAACAGGCAGGGTGCCGCGCCCGCTCACGCTCATCGCGTTCACGTTCGCCCTGGTGGCGTTCGGCGTCGTTGGATTCGCGATCGGGCCTGCAATCGTCGGGTTCGCGCTCGCCATGTGGAGAACGTGGAAGGACATCCAAAAAGAACAGGAAGAACAGGCACCTGCCGTCGCACAGGCGAGCGGGTCGTAAAAAACGCTCTTTTTTTTGAAAAAGCAATCCCAGCTACGAGGAATGAGGCTACTTCTCCAAGTCTGCAGGCGGCTCACGTTCATCCGTTCAGTTCAATCTTGCTGCTCACGCGCGGCTTCGTTTTTTCTTCCATTCTTTCGACCGCTAGCAGCTTTGGTTAACAAACGTATTTCGCCCTTTACAATGAAATCATGCTTTAGCCGCGTATCGCGCCGAAAAACGCATCCCGACGCTTTGGCGCGCGTCGCTGCCACGTGAATCCGCTGATCAAATGTCGAAACAGGGGCTCATCGACGCTCTGGAAAAGCTCGGGATTGAACCGCCAGAAGACGAGGGCGAAGAAAAAAAGCAGGACTACAAAGCTGAACTCGAAGCTCAGCTGATCGCTCAATCGAGGCATTGTCACTGACGGGATTTTAAAGCAAAGGAGAAACAGATTTTTGGCGTCTCGGTGAGCGTGGCGGGTGTTTTGGCCCTCGTGTACGGCAGATGGCAGAAGCACGTCGCACGACAAGACAACAAACCTGTTCAAAAGTTCGTGCAGCCCTGCAAAACAGCACAGGACACTGGATATCAAAAAACAAGCCGATTTGAAGCTAGGCACCTCAGATGATGATTCTCTTGTCAATCGGAACTGGACATGGTGCGTTCTGGCAGCAGCAGTATGGCGCCAAAGAGGAAGCACAGCCCGCCAACAAACGTGCCTAAGTTCACCAGCACTATGTTTCGCGGCAGGCCTGTTGTCGGCACTACAAACGACGCAACCGCCGAGACGCCGAAGGCGACGGAACCGACCAAGTTCAGTGCCGTAATCCACCAGGGCAGGCTCCGCAACCGCCAGCAGGCAAAGGCGCGACACACCTCAAACCACGCGAGCCCACTCGCCACGAGAAAGCACAAAGAACCAAGCGCGTCGGGGGCCCAAACGAGACGGTTGAGTTGATGGACTGAGAGGTCCACACTCAAGGCGTGGAACGTCGTAACGTTGAAAAACAAGGTGCCTACGAGCTGCACGAGCGTCGACCACCAGTCAATTCGTCGCGGCTCTAACGTGAACAGGCGAAATCTCTGTCGAAAATTGGCTCCTGGAGGGCTCTGGTCGACGTTTACGACCTCCAAGTATTGTAGGAACGCTGCGCTCGTAAACCACAGAGAGCCAACAAAAAAGGTAATTGCGTCGGCATCGCCCCCGACAGCAGAGAGGTATCCGGGCAACGCGCCAAGTGCGAAGCACGTTGCGCCAACGGCAAATAGGATGCCAATCCACCAGCCAATCGCACTGGGCGCCCACCACGTTGAGCCGCGACCGGCGTTTAGGCGCGAGTGGCGCTTGCGGAGCGCTCGTGACGTCAATGTGACGAGGCCGTTGCCCGTCTGCTTGAAGCTCGCACGCGTCATAAAAGACCCTCACCCGCCATCAGATTTACGCGACCGGAGGGCAGCACAATCGAATCCGAGAGATTTTCGGGCCCTGCGAATTGCATCATCACGCGTCTTTTCGATCGGATTGCCATACTAAGCCCGCTAGATTCTAGTGCCAACGAGCAGAGCTTTGCCAAAAGCACTCTCGCACCGTCGAATATTCTGTTCACCGTAGGTCCGCTTCGAATGACCGTAACCGATAACTAGCTATTTTTTCCTACCTGCACAGAGCGCGAGCCTCATCAATTGTTCTAATTCTAGATCCTTTCGAGGGTTTGCCGTGAAGGGCTTCCTATCCGTCGCGCTCGGTTGGTGCCCAAAATACTTTAAGAAGTAAAACGGTTTCGTTTTTTTGTCGGAAGCGGTCAAGAAGTAATTGAGTAAGCCCGACACTTGACTGCAGCGCTCAGAAAAATCAGAATTCTAATAAAGAGGGGTCACCCCTAAAAGATTCGAACAGTTTTGAATTACAACAAAAGGCGATTTTTATGCTATCTAAAAAAGTGGATTTGAGCACGAAGAAGGAATCGGAGACAGAGCACACCACGACGTATGGCCGTCGCTATTTCGGTGAGCCAGTGCCGAAATACGTCATGCCTGACGATGGCATGCCTGCGCGCGCTGCCTACCAGCTCATTCACGATGAGCTGAACCTCGATGGGAACCCCTCCTTAAACCTTGCCAGCTTTGTCACCACGTGGATGGAGCCGGAGGCGACCCTGCTCATCGCGGAAAACCTTGACAAGAATTACGTTGACAATGATGAGTACCCTCAAACCACGGTTATACAGGAACGCGTGGTCAACATGCTCGCCCGCTTGTTCAACGCCCCAGAAGACTGCGAATCCGTTGGAACCGCGACAATAGGGTCATCAGAAGCCATTATGCTCGCCGTATTGGCGCACAAGTGGACCTGGAGAAAGCGCCGACAGGCAGAGGCAAAGCCGTGCGACAACCCGAATATCGTGATGGGGGCGGATGTCCACACGGTATGGGAGAAAAGCGCCCGCTACTTCGACGTGGAACTGAAACTGATCCCACTCCAAGAGGATACGTACATCGTCAGCGCCGATGAAGTCGCTAAAGAAGTTGACGAGAACACCATATGCGTTGCCGCGGTTCTAGGTACCACCTTCACCGGACAGATGGACCCGATCAAGGAGATTAACGACCTCCTCGTTGACGTAAAGAAGACGAAAGGGTGGGACATACCCCTGCACGTCGATGGGGCAAGCGGCGCGTTTGTCGCGCCGTTCGTCGATCCTGATCTCGAGTGGGACTTTCGGCTCGAACAGGTGAAATCAATCAACGCGTCGGGGCACAAATACGGCCTGGTTTACCCTGGCATTGGATGGCTCGTCATGAAGGATAAAAACGATCTCCCTGAAGAGTTGGTATTCCGAATAACCTACCTAGGAGGGGAGATGACGAACTACTCCCTCAACTTCTCTAAGAATAGCAGTCCCATTATCGCCCAATATTATAACTTCATACGGCTGGGCAAAAGCGGCTATGCTGATATTATGACGAACATGATGAGCAACAGCCATTACCTCGCCGAAAAGTTGCGCGATACGGGCAAGTTTGAGATCATTAACAAACAAAAGACACTTCCTCTCGTTGCACTTCGTCTAAAAGATGCGGCTTTCACGGTTTTCCAGCTGTCTAAAATGCTCAGGCAAAAAGGCTGGATTGTGCCTGCATACTATCTTCCCGAGAACGCCCAGGACGTCGCGGTGATGCGAATGGTCATCAAGGAGAACTTCAGCAGAGACATGGTGGAACTGCTCTTTAGCGACATCATGCAGGCGTACCACAGCCTCGAACTGTCTGAAGCTGAGAGAGAAGAACGCGCAAAGGGCAAGAAGAATCTGAGTCTGCTATATTAAGGCTACGTCAGATCCACCTTTTTTTCTTATCCGCGTCTGACTTTGCTCAGGCTGTTCCGTCGTGTCGACCTCGTACGCCGCGACCCGTTCAAGAAGCGCCCGGAAGAATCTCTTGCGGAGTCTTCGCTTAACGGCGTACTCACGAGCAAGTGTGGATTGAAGTAGTCATTACGCTCAAGGATTTCCAATGCCTGTGCCGCTGTGAGCTCGCGAACGAACTCCGGGTCACGAGCTTGTAGAAACCGATTTTCATCGTGCAGCTTCTTTGCCATAATCGGGATAATAGTATTCACTCGCGAGGCGGACAAAAAGGTACGCACGAGCAGCTGCACGATTTCCCAATTTAACGAAAATATTTAGTAGATTGCTCTCTTTTTATTACGATTAGAGTATTTTTCCCAAAAT
>PMMR01000040.1:0-10251 GCA_003162175.1 Candidatus Methanoflorens crillii
ATGGCGTTTAGTCCATAAAGTAGTCGAGTGCCTCTGGACAGCGGGTCGTCAGCTGTTCGTAGAATCTCCGCGTGAGCTCTCGCGTGCTTGTGTCGAGAGCGTGCTTGTACGCTTCGACCAGGGGGGTCGGCAGCTTTCGCTTTCGCTTCATGATTGTAACGATCGCCTTGACGGACACATCGACTTCTTCGACCGAACTCCAATCGCTGTTTGCCATACTAACGAAGTTAATCCGTCTTCATAGATAAGACCGCGTCTCCTTCCTCGTGCGGTCGCACACGTCCGCGACCCGCGGAGAAGCGTTGGGGCCGGGTTCGTCTCCATTCAGCACGCACATACGACGATGAGTGTTCTTCAACGCGCCCTTCACGACGCATTCGGTGCTTTCGTGACGATTTTGAGAAGGCCTGCGACCACCAAATAGTAGCCGGCTAAGCCTTTCCATTTCCCCCACTGCTCTGCAATGCCCCTAGCCTGCGCGCTTGTGATGGTTCTTTCGCTGCAGTAGTAGTGGGCGACTAATCTTCGCAACCCGAGATCATCGGCCGGAAAGACGTCTAGTCGATTAAGGCCGCGTAAAGCGGTGAACTCGGCGGTCCACACGCCGACACCGCGCAATGAGCACAAGTTATCTAGGATCATCTGTGTCTCTTCGTACCGTCTAAGCCCTTCCAAATCGACTGCTTGCGCGGCGATGCGTGTAGCTATGCCNNAAAACGTCGCCAAACGCCTTTATCACCCGGCGTTGCAGAACGTGCGCCACGTTGAGTGCTATCTGTTGTTCGATGATCGAATCGAAGAGCGCCTGAAAGACCGTGGGAGTCGCCGGATTTTTCAGTCCGCGGAGCTTGCCGCTGAGCTCGGCCATAACGGGATCATTCTGGATCCCACTATAAAATGGTTTGACATCGAGATGCGCGTTAAACACGGAACTGATGACAGCGTGCGCCACGCTCGCGTCGTGGTCAGTGAGCGGCCGATCACTTGTAAAGGTTGCACGCAGTTGTGGAGAGTCTATCGTTCCTACGGATGCGACAGTCGCGAGCAGTAACTTGCCGCCGACCCGGAGCACTTGTCGATACACGGTCCCGTCGTATTTCGCAATTTGCGGATCACCGTCAGCGAGAATGTGTGTGCTCAATGCGAAATCAAACGGGGGCGTACAATCAATAGTTTGAATCAGGTGCGTTCGTTTGTGTTCCGGCACGTAGTCACACCTCCCCAGATCTCCTGCTAAGTGGACACAGGTAACCTTTTCGGTCGGTTCTGCCGGATGTTAGGTCTGCTCGGCTAAGACCACGGTGATGTTGTCAAGGCCGCCCCGCCCTTTTACGAGCGCAATGAGTCGAGCGCACTTGTTGTGCAGCGCCGTGGCGGTATCTGAAATCACCACGTAGATCGCTTGATCGACGAGCGCATCAGTAAGCCCGTCGGTGCAGAGCAGCACATAATCCCCCCGGTTCCAGGAAAAAGAACCAAGCTCCACGTTTGTGTGGACCGCAAGGCCAAGCGCACGGGTAATCACGTGTCGATACGGGTGTTCTCGCGCTTCTTCAGAACTGACGCGGCCCGAGGCGACAAGTTCTGCAACCAGCGAATGATCTCTGGTTAGCTGCGTGATCTCGTCAGGCGTTATGAGGTAGCCGCGACTATCTCCCACGTGGGCGACAAAAACGCGCTCGTTGGTTAAGAGACACGCGACAACCGTCGTTGCCATGCCCTCCAGTGGCTGGTCTTCGCGGCCCTGCTGGAAGATGACATCGTTTGCTAGCGTCGCGGCGGCGGCGAGGGTCGAGAGCGGGGGGGCCTCACCGATGTGCGACGTTATGTAGGCTTCAATCTGTTCAACGGCCAAATGGCTAGCTATTTCGCCTGCCGGTTGGCCTCCGACGCCATCGGCTACCGCGACGAATCTGAGACGCTCATTTACGCGAAATGCGTCTTCGTTTTTCTCTCTTCTGTTTCCCTTGTCGGTCTGAGCTGCGAATTTCAGGTCGTCCACCCTCGCCNNATTTTTCACGCGATGAATCCGTCTGGCGCGTTCTAAGATGCCGCTGCGCTCAGATCACGCGCGCGACCGCGAGACTTATTCGACGAAGCACAGCGCCGATCTTCGTTTCACGCACATCAGATAGGAACGCTTTAATCTCTGAGCTGCGTTACACAGAAGACAATTGGACAGATCTCTGACGCCAATAGGCCGGCATGTTGGGCCAAGGTGATTGAACTGTGGTAACGCAAAAAGATTGCAGCATATTCGGGGCTCTTACGCACGTGCGAGCGCACGAGCACGAGCGGAGGTCATTCGGATGAACGAGGTTCACGTCGACAATGTGACGCTGGATGATGAAACGGCGGAATACATTGCTAACGCGCTGTGGATCACCGCGTACGATCCTCACCGTATTCCTGAGGACATTAATGAAAAGATATTCAGCGAGAACAACAGCAGCGTGGCTTTCGGGAGCAGAATGCGCACGTATTTGGACTGGCTTCTCGCCCACCCACAATCTCACAATCCGAACTACAAACGGCGCTATGAAAAGCTAAAAGCCTATTGCTCCGAACTGACGGCGCATCAGGCGTACTTGATTACGAGCAAGTTTCTTGGCCTGAATGCGAGTCAGGGATTCGAGCCGATGCCAAAAGCAGCGGATCTGCAGTTTCCCCGCGACCACTTGCCGCAGCTTCGAACGTCGGTTGGCTGGCATTTCTTCGTCGGTAGCTGTTGGGACGAGGGGGGCAGCGAATACGGTGTGGAATGCATGTTCTTCCGCGTAGCACTGCTACCGCCGGGCTTGGCCGCAGAGCTTGGTCTCAGCGATGTCGAGAACCAGGTTGTCGAGCTGCAGCTCGGCATAAGCGAGGCGGGCGGTCGGCATTACCAAGCGGATCCGATCGTTATCGCGGGTACAACCGGCCTAATTAGCTGCGGCATCGACCCATTTCGGTACGAGCTCGGAAAAAACCGGATCGCGAGTGCCCAAAAAGAGTCGTTCTGGCCTCTTACCGTTCAAGCCTGGGGTTTGCAGAAGGCGGTCGAAGGGCCCATTGAACTTGCAGTCAAGCTGACGTTTGATGCAGGCAAGGGATACCTGTGCCAGGGCGACAACGGCTGCATGCCGTGCGTGGACGGCATGGGTACGCTCTATTATTCAATACCCAGTATCACCCTTGCCCAAGGCAGCGAGTTACGCCTTGATTCGAAGACGATTCCGCTTAGTAAGGGGCTCTTCTGGTTTGATCACCAGTGGGGTTTGCTCCTCGGAAATCCGCGTTCTGCAGTCCTGCGCGCTGCAAACAATACCAAAAAACCCGACCCCCCTGGCTGGGACTGGTTCATGGCGCAATTTGAGGGCGATCGCCAGCTAACGATGTTTGCCGCACACCGCAGCGCGTACGCGTCGTACTATTTTCAGACCGGACCGGAGCCACCGGCCACGATGCGGGTCGATACCTCGGGAAAATATATGAACGAACGCAAAGAGCTGGTTAACACGTGGGGGACGCTCACCATCCGCGAGTGGGTCAAAGGCGAGCTATCGCCAAACCCAGCCGTGTACCCCGTGACCCACACGTGGCACCCAAACAAATGGGAATTCGCGTTTGATGACAATTTGCCAGAAGATATTCGCACCTTTACTATGACCCCGATTGTCGATTCCGGCCAGACGAACTTCTTTGCAAACGGGTCTCAGTATTCCGAAGGCGCGGTTTATGTGCGCGGGAAAGACGACGCCGATATCGGTCGCGGATTCGCTGAGTCGGTGGAGTACGCTGACACGGCCGGTGCGATGTTTTCGATAGCGGGCATTGACGACGTGCGCGTGCAGCGACTCATACGCGAAACGTCGAGTTCGTGGCCACGCCGTTTTTGGAGCCTCCTCTACGTTTTCACCCATCGATCGCAACTTAACGCCGTGCTTGCATCGCAGAAAGGACTGGAGTTCTTCGCAAAGCCAAGCCCTTCCCAAACACACACGCCGCGGCACTGACCACGCGCGAACAAAACACGGAGTCAGCGAGGCTAAGAAAACAAGATTGAGGGGTGAGATGGATGGACTTCGCGAACATCTTAGTTGGATCCGACGGTTCGTCGCTTATGGAGGCAGTATTTGACGAATGCGTGTATCTCGCACAGCTTACAGGGGCGACGATCCACGTTGCGTACGTGTTGGACATAACGGGCTTTGGGGCCCAGCCCATTGACGCGTCGTGGGAAGAAACGTACGTGATTATCAAAGCAGAAGCGAGGCGGATTCTTGACGCAGCGAAAGAGGCGCTGAAAAAGAGGGGGTGGCCGAAGCCTCAATCATCGACGTTTTGCTTGAGGGGCACCCGGCCGAAGAACTTGATGCGTATGCGAGGAGCCACGCGATCGACATCATCGTCGTCGGAACGCACGGGAGAAAAGGTTTAGATCGATTGCTCATTGGCAATGTAACTGACAAGGTCATTCGTACAGCTTCGGTTCCTGTGATGGTCGTGCACGGCGCGTAAACGTGCGCTCTCGAGCATGAGCGTGCTGTTTTATGACTCTCTCTGTCGTTATGAAGTGTCGAACGGGATCTGCGTATAACGTCTCAGAGTATCCACGCCCATACCTCGAGACACGTGCGTTCCAGACGTTGTGACGGCCCTCAGCCCAAGCAAGAACTTCTTTAATATCCTTAGATAAATATTAGGAAAAATATTTAAATATGAGCGCACCTATATGCACATGCTAATGGGCAATACCTCGGTTGGGGCGTAGCGTGCACATCAGTTGCATGGTTGCCTCATTTCCTTACACCTGCCTGCTTCTTGCTTGATTCACCTCCCTAGCTACAAGGCAAGGTCAGAAAGGCCGCGCCCCACTACTTCTGCCCATTAGCCCTCCCTTTTCACAATTCGCGAGTGTCGCGTGCTTGATCAATGTGCGCCGCAAACTCTTCCAGCTGAGCGCCTTTGTCAACCAAGTGCGGCAAGTCAAAATCGGTAACGTCAGAAAGTAAGGCGCCCTTCGTTTTTGATGTCGCAGCCATCCGCTAATGCGTAGCCTGGCCCGTGACGTCGAGAATGACAAAGCGCTCAGCTGGAAATCAACGTAAAAAAGCAAAAAAAAAGAGTTTCTCCGCCCTCTTTTTCGGTGCAAGGCTATGAAGCGACGCTACAGTGCCAGCTAAGGCGTGCGCTCGAGTTGGAGCCGCGAAAGCTGGACCCACCTAGCATTCATTCGTTCGAGCCGTTTCTTTTTGAGATTCCCCCTCATTATCCAGCGTATGTCCTTNNCGTAGCCGAAAACCAGTGTTCCACCAAAGGCATCCCCGCGGCTGGGTTCGCAGCGACCGCCACGCTCCAACAGTAGCCCATACTCTTCTTTAGGGCCCTGAACTCGTCAGTTTTGCGATCGTTCGCGGTCGAAATTGACGCGGTAATCCGATCTAGCAGCACGAGCGTCTGTTTTGCGCATTCTTTTTGCTTCAGCAGTCGAGGCTCACAAAGCGAAGCGGCTGCGGCTCGCATCTCAAGAAAGTTCCCCGCACTCCAACGCTCCATTTCGCGCAGAAGCCGGCCCATGTGTGTGTCACCGAGGCGTTGAAGGGCCATCGCCACGCCTTCGCGGACGCGCCATCGCGAATCAGAAGCACATTTTCGGAGCGTTTCAAGGACGCTGCAATCCCCTTGCGCAAGAAGCCGCCCCAGCCCCACCGCGCCGCATACGGCTAAAAACTCGCCCTGTGTGTTGGTAGGGAATCTCTCTGCGTCAAACGTCAAAAAGTGCTTAAACTGGGCTTCAGCTCCTTCATCGGCAACGACATTTACCAGCTCTAGATTGCTTCGTGGGCCTGGCAATCCCGATTCTTTTAGCAGAAAATCATCCCAGTCAGTGAGTGCTCGCAGCGTCGTGCGATAGTACTCGGTCTTGCTCACGTCGATCCCCCGCACAAGAATGCCGAAAGCGTCTATTAGTAGTCAGCGGTAGTGCTAGACATTGAGACCGGCAAGTTAAAGTCTGTATTACTTAACTTTATATTGCTTAATGTACTTAGATGGTGGAACGGAAGAACGACAGCGCGTGAAGAGGCAGCTGGATGGATGCAAGGAAGAAACTGTGCACGTCTTGTAAGTTGATTCTCCCAGGCGAGTTTCGATATTGCCCCATGTGCGGAGAACCCGTCACGGATCGTACCGCTCCTGCCCACGCGCCACCCTACGAACCGCCGCTCGAGGATGAGAATCCGCTACTGGTGGAACGACTAGGTGGCGCGCTCACGGGAAGGAACCTTATCATCATAGGCGTAGTTGTCGTCGTGCTTCTGGTTATAGCAGCGGCGGTCGTCCTTGCGTTTAGACCCCAATCCACACCGATAGCGGTCGCTTCAGCGACTCCGACGCCATCTNNCCACACCGACTCCGTCGCCCACAGCAGTGCCGACCTTCGTCCCCACAGCAACGCCATTTCCCACACTAACGCCGACCCCCACAGCAACACCACTTCCTACAGCAACACCGCTTCCTACAGCAACACCGCTTCCTACAGCAACACCGCTCCCCACACGAACGCCGACCATTATTCGCATAGGCTGATGCGCTTCGCACTGCAGGCGTCGCTGGACACCTGCATCGGACAGACGATGTGGATGCTTATGAAAAAGGTTTTGCAGGCGCAGTTATGGCCAGCACGTGATCGATCGTTTTGAGCAAATTTTCGACGCGCTGCCGCCGTTCGAGGGCCCCCTTCCGGAGCGTTTGCTTTCCTTGCTCGGTGATCTCGTAAACGATCTTTTCGCGCCCCCCCGTCGGCTCCCCAGCGCGAACGTCGCCAGCCTCTTTCAGTTCATGAAGACGGGGGTAGACATTGCCGGCAGTCGCCCGGAAGTGCCCAGGAGTGCGTTCCTTTATGAGTTGCGCCAGTTCGTAACCGCTCATGGGGCCTTCGGTGAGCAGAAAGTAGAGTGCGAAGAGCGAGTACATTGCTATGACGTGTGGCTCAGGCGGTTTTCGTTCGATCATTATTCAAGCATGCGTCATTTTTATATATAACAATTGCTGTTATATAACATTCTGATATATCATTTTTTGATATATAAGATTTAATACGCGGAGCTACGGCTCAATGCCTGCGCAACGGTTGTTAGAGCTGTCGAGACGAATATTGGGACGCAAAGCGCGAGCCAATGAAATTTGCTCCAGTTGGCGTGGGCTTTAAGACGGTGTCGACAATAAACATCATTATTCAGTTTGTAGCTACAGGGAAACTGATATGGCGACGGCGATGAACACACTGTTCAGAACTACTGGTGGCGTCGTAGGACCGACTATCGCAAGCGTCGTCCTCGCAGAATACCTCTCGCCGCTCATGATTCAGGCGCCACGAGGTCGCGTTCCCAGCTCCCGCTTATCTAATGCAACGGCGTTTAACTACATCTTCTTCACTGCGCTCGGAATCTCACTCGTGGGGGTGCTTGTGACGCTATTCGTTACGAGCCGAGCGGCAGAGATAGAGGCGTATGAGCCCGTCAAAGAGGCAGCTGCAGCTGTATGATCGTTGGTGATACGATGGAATACAAAAACATCCTGATCGGAACCGATGGTGGGGACCTGATGGCCCCCGTGTATGATAACGCGGCCTATTTCGCGCGACTGACCGATGCGACCGTCCACATCGCGTACGTCCTCGACATCGCTGGGTTTACCGCCTACCCCGTCGACTCATCGTGGGAAAACATGTACGACGTCCTCCTCGTTGAGGGAAAGAATATCGTCGCGAACGCCAAAAAAGACCTGGATTCGCGCGGTGTAAATGAAGACCGGATCGTTACCGCAGTGCTCGACGGACACCCGGCCGAGGAACTGGACACGTACGCCGGGAGTCATGATATTGACCTCATCGTCATCGGATCGCACGGGAGAAAAGGTTTAGACCGTCTGCTGATCGGCAGTGTGGCTGACAAGGTCGTGCGGGGCGCTAAGGTCCCGGTGCTGATAATTAGGAGTCGATAGAGCCGCTGTTCACCATTCGCGCAAGAGGGCGGCGGTATCTGCGTCGCGTTAAACGCTGAGTACGCGGCGGTGCTCGTCGCTCGATCGCTCGTCCTAAGAACTTCAAGGTTTCGATTGCTGTTAACGGGTTCGGCGTTTCGGTTTTTAGCTTGCGCGGCAGGGCTTTTGTTGCGTAGGCCGGTACGCACTAAATAACGCAAACTGAGTCAGAGAGCGCTTTGGCCATTCGGTCAAGGCTGTCGCACCGCACGCCGCTATTATTAAGCACTCCAGGCCGTATTGACTATGCGATGTATTTCAAGGAGCTTGTCTCCCTGTTCGATGAGCTAAGCGCCTATTCGTCGAGGCTCAAGAAGGCCGAGATCATAGCCGGTTTTTTGACTGGAGCTTCTGAAGACGATATCGAAATCGTGTGCACATTTCTGACCGGTCGAATATTTCCGGCGTGGGACACGCGCGATATCGGAGTGGCTGGCAAGACGCTGGTCAAAGTAATTGCGAACATCAGTGGCAAGAGCAGCGAGGAGGTCGTTGAGAGCTATCGCGACACGGGACACCTGGGCATTACTGCGGAACGACTTCTCGGAAAGAAAGTTGCGATGAGCCTTGCGGCGTTTGAGGAGGACCTCACTGTCGCCGATCTGTACCGCCATTTCGAAGAGCTCGCCGCGATGACGGGAAAGGGCTCAGCCCAGAAGAAGCAGCGAATGCTCTCGCGTCTGTTGAGTAGAGCCGCGCCGCGAGAGGCGTACTATGTCGTCAGTCTTGCCACGCGCAACCTTCTGATTGGCTCGAAGGAAGGCGTAACTGAAGATGCCATCGCCCAGAGCTTCAGCGTGCCGGCCGATGCGGTGCGGCGCGCGTGGATGCTCGCCAATGACATCGGCCTTGTCGCGCGAATCGCCAAAACGGAGGGACTACCGGGGTTACAGGCGCTCAACATCGAACCCATGCGGCCCGTCAGGCCCATGCTCGCGCAGAACGTCGCCGGCGCCACCGAAGCGTTAGACGTGATGGGCGGGCGGGCAGCGTTTGAAACGAAGTATGACGGGGCGCGAATTCAGGTCCACAAGGCAGGGCCGGAGATTAAGCTCTTCTCTCGCAAGATGGAGGATCTCACGGAGGCGCTCCCCGACATCCGCGCAGCGGTGAGCGAAAGCGTTCACGCCGATTCGCTCATCCTCGACTGCGAGGCGATAGCCGTGGACAGGCATACCGGGAAGGTGATACCGTTTCAAAACGTTCTCAACCGCATCCGACGCAAGTACAGGGTTCGGGAACTCAGCGATCAGATCCCGATGCAGCTGCGCCCCTTTGACATCCTATACTCAGACGGAGAAAGTCTCGTCGACCGGCCCTTTGTCGAGCGACGTGCGCTCCTTGAGAAGACCGTGGTGCCGCTCGATAAGCGATGCACGCCCTCTGAATTCAAGATTCTCGACGATCCCGAAGCCGTAGCTGCGTTCTTTAAGCAGTCGATTGATGCGGGACACGAGGGGCTGATGGCGAAGGATCTCAACGCCGACTACAGCCCGGGCATTCGCGGGCGGAAAATGGTGAAGCTCAAGGAGACCCTCGAGAGCCTTGACCTTGTGGTCATCGCTGCGGAGTACGGCCATGGGAGGAAGGCCGGCTGGATCACCTCGTACGAGCTTGCCGCGCGCGACGAGGTCAACGAGCAGTGGGCGCCGGTAGGGCGCGTCTCAGGCGGTGTCTCCGATGAACAGCTCAGAGAACTAACGGAGCAGATAAAGCCCCTCATCGTCGGCGAGCACGGGCGTATGGTGGATGTCGAACCGCAGATCGTGCTCGAAGTGAAGTTCAACGAGATCCAAAAGAGTCCGAACTATGCCTCAGGCTTCGCGCTGCGATTTCCCCGTATTGTCCGGATACGAGACGATAAGGGCCCCGATGACGCTGAAACGCTCGAGCGCCTTGACGCATTATACCGCCTGCAGTTCAAACTCAAAGAGCCTGCCGCGACGTAGTTTAGTCCGGAATATGTTAATCAGTTCTCGCTTCGTCGATGGCTGACAATCTTTAACGTCAAATCCCGTAACTGGATTATGATGAGTGGGAAGTATAACGTCAAGACGCTAAGGCCGTGCGTTGATGGGGGCTTCGTCATCGAGGCGCACTTTGAAAAAAGATTCTCCATGGAAGCGCTCTGCAGGCTCTTGGAGGGCATCGCGCAATGCTCGGAGAAGCTCGGCGTTGCACGATTCTCCCACGAGGGATGCATGTTCACGCTGTATCGAAGCGGCA
>PMMR01000040.1:10421-11492 GCA_003162175.1 Candidatus Methanoflorens crillii
AACGTCGCACGATTAACATATCGATCTTGAATCTCAAGAATGTGACTCGCCATTAGCAACTGTGATGTAAAGCCGGGCTGCAAGAAAGCACCAGTCACAGGCTAGACTCTCAGAGCCGTCCTCATTGAGGAATGCTGCAGCGAAAATGGCTGTGCATTTTACTGCAACAAGATAATTCGTAAAAAAAAACAAAGCGCGAGCCAAGCAACCGCTGTACTCGCGTATTGACTCAAAATGTTAATTCCGGCGGCGCATCACCAAGTACGCAACGGCCAACAATCCCACTACTCCGTACACCGCCTCAAAGCCAGGCAAGCCCAGGAATCCTGCGGCCTTCGACGCAGCAGCCGATGCAACCGACGCAACTGCCGATTTAACCGCTCCTGCAGTAACATTTTTGCTTGCAGCCGCCGATTTAACCGCCGGTGCAACCGCTCCCTTAGTAACATTTTTAGTCGCATTCGTTGTCGGCGTTGCTGTTTGTGCGAAAGCTACGGTCGACCCAGCGACGATCGAGAGAATTACTAACGTTGCCAAAACAGCGGAAAAGAGTTTCTTGTTCTTCATCTTTCACCTCCAAAATAGCGTTAGCTCAGTAGGCACATGATTTTCGATATATGCTATAAACTTTGTTTTTTTACTCTCCGGCGTCGTGTCGTAAAAAACAAGTCCATTTAAGAAAGCAAATTCGAAAAAATGTGACAGAACAATAGGCGGAGTGCGGCACTCGGTTGAAACGTCGTAAACCGTGTGAACGTGCCAGCCAGCGCGATGCTTGGACTGAAGTGTCTAAGCAGGGCAAAACATATCACAGCGCACAGCAGACTTTGCGTAACTTCAAAAGAACGGCTAATTGGAGCACACGATTATGGCAATTGAAAGTCCCCACTATAAGGTTGAAAAAGAGCTGGACGGTTGTGAGATCCGAGTGTACTCAGCATATGTCCTCGCTCATGTTGACGTGGAATCAGACTTTGATGGTGCCCTGCGCAACGGATTTGAGATTCTCGCTCACTACATTTTTGGAGGAAACAGGACGCGGAAATCAATCCCTATGACGGCTCCCGTCTC
>PMMR01000012.1 GCA_003162175.1 Candidatus Methanoflorens crillii
TCTAAAGCCGTGTTTATGAGACTGTCTAACGTATCATCAAAAGTCCTCAGGTTCTTGATACGTTCTCGCGTACTCTCTTTAATCCTTATTGTTACAGCCTTTTCCATACGTATGCCTCTTCATCTCCCGCCCTCCCTAATTTGAGGCTAGTTTTCGTATAAGCGGCATAATTGCGGGCCTCACGGCCTTCACTGACTCGACAGATACATCCGTCTCCAAGCCAACAGATCCCATCATCTCCTCGTTGAAACGATCTGCGATCTCATCAAAGATCCTCTTATATGCAGGGCAATGTGGATCAACGCCCATAATCTCCCCGCTGGTGGAGGCCATTGCGTTGTAGGGGCAGCCTCCCCTGCAGTAGCGAATATGCTTGCAACCTTTGCACTCCTCATCCACATACTCCTTAAAGTGGCGCATCAGAAGTCCGACAGCTGATTCGGCCAGATCCTTCTGGCTGGGGCGATCGTGGACGTGGCCCATAACATATTCAGGCATGCCCACGAAGCGATAGCATGGATAAATGCTGCCATCCGGGCCAACCGCAAACGTATTCTCCATGCAGTCCACAAAGGTGCAGACTGTTCCTCGCCTAGTTAAGACGCATCTGCAGTAGTCGTTGATGTTTCTGACCTCAATCCGGTTCAAGTTCTCTAGGTACCTGTCCATCAAATAGACAAGAAGCTCGCCGTACTTCTCCGGAGAGAGCGCCCATTTGTCCGGCTCGTCGCTGCGCAGGGACGGCAAAGCGGGATGCAGCTTGAGAGCCAGCCCATTTTCTAGGAAGTGATTGAATATCTGCTCTTTGAACTGCACGGAATAAGAGGTGAAAGTGCAGATAAACTGCACCTGCAGGCCGTGGCTCTTGGCCAATTCGTATCCTTTCATGGTTCTCTCGTAGTAGCCTTCCGATCGTTGCAGGTCGTTTAACTTCTGAGGCCCGTCAAGGCTTGAGCCTATGGGAATATTGTACTCAAACAGGACCTCTGCCAGCTCGGGCGTGAGCTTCCAGAGGTTGGTTTGCAGGGCGAAATTTGGCTCAATATGCTCGAGCTTTGTTGAGAGCATGGGCAGAACCACTCTGTAGAAGTCAGCCCCGGCAAGAAGGGGCTCCCCTCCGTGAAATGTAAATGTGACGGGATCATTTCTGAAGTCCTTGAGCCAGGCCACAATGTCTTTGACTATCTCTATGCTCATGATAGGCGAGCCCACCTCAGAACTCCAGCAATAAGCGCATTTCGAAGGGCAGCCAAGAGTAGGAATGATCATGACGTGAAAGGGCCTTTTTTGTTTCATGATTTATTTGGCCTGCTTTAAAGTGCTTTTAAACTGCTGATAGAGTATCTTGAGAGCACTTATTTGTTATTACTCGTGCTGGATCGCTGGTAAGCGCACGTTCCGAAAGCCTGGTTGCTCGCCACGCTTTATACGCGCTTGGACATTTTGACCGTTGGCAACCCAAGAAATGCCACAAAGACATACTCGAAAATGCGCTAGTTAATTCTAAAATGGGTTATGAACCGTCAATTGCAGGCGCGAATTTGACGACGATAGACACCGTTGTGATGACTCAGATTGAAGGGCAAGCATAAACCAGTGCGCAATTGTCAGCTCGTATAATCTCGACCCAACAGTTTCACCGCTAAAATGTAACTGAAGTTTAAAAAACGTGCAAAAAAACGTTCACGAATCTTTTTAAAGATGAAACTCTAAGTATATCGCATATAAAAAAATGAAAATTGGTGATAAAGAATGCTATTTATAGCCGAACACACGCATCCGGCCTCAGAATGTTCTATGACCATGCCAGCTGGAAAAGATATGATAAAAGACCTCTTTTCAGAGAAACACATAAGCAGTGCGGGCATTCAACTTGTGGGGGCATACATGAGCTGTCCAGTAGATGAAGGCGCGTATCATAAGGGATATTTCATAATAGAAGCTCCAGATGAAAGAATCATTAAAGATTTCTTCGGACCAATGAAAGTTGAAATAAGAGAAGTCAAACCCTTCAGTGAAATTGCCAAAACATTATAGACGACTGAATATGGAGTTATCTTACATAGACTGGACTAGAATACACCGTTAGCAAGTCTTTGTCACTAAGCAATTCGCTCAGCTTCAGTAACTTCAACTTTATATCTCGCAGACACGTATCGCACGGATCTGGCCCCACGTGCTCGTCGCCCGGCCCCATGCCTTCATGACCACACGCCCAATGGGTCGTCTGCAGTTCTTCTCCTTTGATGATCATGTGATGAATCTTATAGTGGCAGGCCGTGATTTCACTTTCTATCTTCTGTATGGCATACATCAGCTCACGCTTACGAATGTGCAGCTCCCCGGCTTCCTTATCATCCCAATCGGCCCAATCACCCTGTAGTTTTAAGGCAATTTCATTTACGTTCATCTCAGGCAGATCTTCCATGTTTCTCACCTCGTTTTAGTTCTATTAACTCGCTCTAAAGAGAGTTAAACGGATCGCGCTATGCGGCCTATCCTTTTTGTTGTGGGATGTAAATAGTCATCGCCGCTGTTGACTTTCTTCGCGAGTTCACGCCACACGTTGCGTATTTCGATTTCTGCCTATAACTCTTCAACTGGCGTCTTAATAGCGCTAAGACGGTCAGCACATCGCTTGCGGTCGCAGCTACCAGTGCCAAAAATTAATAGCCAAGACAAAGCGAAATAGCGCAATGCTTACCGAAAAAAGGCGTATGCCTCAATAGTTTCGAAGGGCCGGTAATGGCGCCACCGTAATCGAGTTCCCGCAGGCGCTGGCAACCGGTAGTTTCTTTACCGATTATCTGGGGGTAGCGTTAAAAGCCTCCGGCGAGGATACTAATCTGGAAAGCCTACGACGTGAATGCGGATGTCCTGGCGGTCGTCTGCCGCAACTGTCTGACGATGCTCGAAGATACCGCGAAAGCCGAAGGATTACAGGATAAAATCAGGGTAATGGATATCCCTGAAATCTTGTGCCGGCCTAAGCACCGCAGCGTGAAGACCAAAAAAAATCAAATGCAAGCTGACTGACTAAAGGTCCTCTGATTTCTCATGCCCGTTGATCTACACGGCGGGTCAGCCGCGATAGCCGCGTTGTCCCCGCCGTCTAGCTGTTTCCTCGTCCACCTCATCCTGCCAGCCATTGCGGTGGGTTTCCACCCGGTCGAACTTCGCCGTGTAGGGTTTGATGTCGAGAAGCGGCGTGCCGTCAAGAATATCCACGTCATCGAGGTAGAGGATATTCCCTTCGCGGCTAACCAGTTCCACGATGCTCAGACCGATGGCGTTGGGGCGGCTGGGCGCCCGCGTGGCAAAAACGCCCCGTTCTATGTCTTGGAGAAAGGGCTTCACTGTGAGTTTTACAGATTTAGACCGATGTAGATGGTAGATCAGATAAATATGCGAGAAGCCTTCAAGGTCGCGCAGGCCTTCTTCATATTCGGGAAATATCTCCGCCCGCCCGCGGCAGCCCTTCGCATAGGTCGGTTGGATTGGTGTTTCCTCTGCAATAGTATGCTCGCTATGGATGACGCCGATGGGTTTGTATTGAATGTAGCTTTCTGTCATTTCGCAATTCTTTCAAGTTTAAAAGATGCACCTGACTAGTATTTCAAATATACGTCTTAAACGTACTCAAGCAGTAGACATCCTGTGATTGTTTGGCAGCCGGTGCTTCAAAAAATCCTTCGCTGCCTAACGCAATGAATAACGGCTTGGAGGCCTTCGGCGAGGCTTGTCCCGATGGGATCCCCGAAGCTATCCTGTATTATAAGATCTTACGTGTCAGACCTATAGAGGGGATCTAGCGTACGCTACGCCTATAAGAAAGATGGATTTAAAAAGATAGTCTGAAGATGAATGCCATAGCTAAATATGGATTTATCGTTATTGTTGTTGCTATCATAGCGGCGGGGGGGCATTTGCGGTCTTATGTTCCTATTGGCCCCTATATTCGGTACGCTGTAATAATAACTGTTTTTGTGATGATGCGCACCATTGGCGTTTTCTGGCTTCGTTTTTACCACAATTCAAGCGGATTTTAATTCTTTTGGAAATGTCCCGACATTCCTAAGATTCTGATTTCTTGGAAAATCTTAAATAGACTGATATTCATGTTTTATGTAGAGCACTATGTCACAAGAAGCGTCATATCGTGCGCCCGGTGATCCGGGCAAGAATAGCTGCAAGGTTGAAGCGGTTGTGAGCGTTGACGAGCGGGGGCAGATGGTGCTGCCTAAGGAGCTGCGCGACCGTGCCCACATAGGAGCAGGGGATAAGCTCGCGGCCGTCAGTTGTGAGCGAGACGGCGAGGTCTGCTGCATCTCGCTGATCAAGGTCGAGGAGCTGTCGGCGACGGTCAAGGGCTTTTTAGGCCCAATATTCAAAGAGTTGGCGTGAGCGAGGAGTGACGGCAAATGGAAGAAGAAGAGATAAAAAGCGCCGTTAGAGACGCCTACTCGAAAGTGGCAAAGTGTGAAATTTCTATCCCTCTTAACCCCTTAAAGTGCTGCTGCACCAAGGGCGATCTCTCGCACGACATTAGCCGTGCCGTAGGCTACAACGAAGAAGAGCTTGCATCGGTTCCTGAAGGAGCGAATCTCGATCTGGGCTGCGGTAATCCGACCGCGCTCGCCTCACTGAAGAAAGGTGAAGCGGTGCTTGATCTCGGATCAGGAGCCGGATTCGACTGTTTCCTCGCTGCAAACGCGGTCGGTGTTACAGGGCAGGTGATCGGCGTTGATATGACGCCTGAAATGATCGAAAAGGCGCAGGCGAATGCGCGTAAAGGCGGCTACAGCAACGTCGACTTCCGGCTTGGTGAGTTGGAACACCTACCTGCGGCCGATAATTCTGTCGATGTCATGATCTCAAACTGCGTGATCAATCTCACCCCCGACAAGGCTGCAGTCTTCAGGGAAGCGTTTCGGGTACTGAAGCCCGGCGGTCGGCTTGCGGTCTCCGACATGGTTTTGCTTAAGGAGCTGCCCGACGTCGTTAAGCAGTCAGTTGCAGCGTATGTCGGCTGCCTCTCTGGTGCAATCATGAAAGATGCCTACGTTGCAACCATTCGGGATGCGGGATTTGACGACGTTCGCATCGTAGAGGAATCCTCCTTCCCGCTTGACTATATGGCAAGCGATCCGTCCGCGCAAGCGATCCGGGACAGCATCAACCTGACTCCTGATGAATTGCGAGACCTGGCCGACTCTGTGGTGAGTATTAAAGTAGCGGGAAAGAAGGCTTAAGTATGTTCTCGGTGCGATTTCTATCGATAAGGCGCTGACAGATTCATCTCCTTTTTGTTATGCCTGAAAAGCCTAAGGCCAGACTCTCCCGTTTAAACGAGTTCCTCACGCTATGGATTTTCATAGCGATGGTCACAGGGGTGCTTCTGGGCTACCTCATCCCCGGTATCCCTGCCGCGCTCAGCAGCTTGCAGGTCGGCACGACCTCCATCCCAATCGCCATCGGACTCATCGTAATGATGTATCCACCGCTGGCGAAGGTGCGCTATGAGGAACTCGGACTCGTCTTTCGGAATACCAAGGTCTTAGGCTTAGCACTGGTGCTGAACTGGGTGGTCGCTCCGCTCTTTATGTTCGCGTTGGCCGTCATCTTTTTGCGCAGCTATCCTGAATATATGGTCGGGCTCATCCTCATCGGCATCGCGCCGTGTATCGCCATGGTCATCGTCTGGAACAGCCTCGCCGGCGGCGATTCCGAATATGCAGCGGCACTTGTCGCCCTCAACTCCATCTTTCAGGTACTCTTCTACTCTGCTTACGCCTACTTCCTCATCACGATACTGCCGCAGTGGCTGGGCATCTTTCAAGAGGCGACCGTGGTGAACATATCCATCGTCGAGATTGCGAAAACTGTGGCAATCTATCTCGGCATCCCGTTCGTCGCAGGGATGGTTACCCGATATGCAGGGTTGAAACTCAAAGGGCGGGAATGGTACGAAACGCGTTTCATCCCGAAGATCGGACCTGTTTCGCTCATAGCGCTGTTATACACTATCATCATAATGTTCTCTTTGAAGGGGAACCTTATTATATCGCTGCCACTCGACGTGGTGCCCATTGCGATCCCATTGCTCGTCTATTTCTTAGTTATGTTCTTCTTCACTTTCTATGTCTGCTGGCGGGTCAGGATCAACTATGCCAAGACGGCAACCCTGGCATTCACTGCAGCGAGCAACAATTTCGAGCTTGCGATAGCGGTCGCCGTGGCGGTCTTTGGCATCGGTTCGGGGCAGGCGTTTGCCGCTGTCATTGGGCCGCTGATTGAGGTCCCCGTTCTCATAAGCCTTGTGAGCGTTGCCCTGTGGTTTTCGACGCGATATTTTAAGCAAAATGGGAAAGCGAAGTACTAGTGACGGACGCATACGCGGTCTTTCTTTTCTGGCCCGCACCCAAGCAACAGGATGTCGGACCCCTGCACAGCCTCCTGTGCTCGTTTGCAGTTCGTGATCCAACAGTTCTTGCTAGGGGGTAGGTGCTCGGGCATTCGAGTTTAAAACGTGACGGCGGTGTATCTGCAGTTCAGCGACCAGGATATCAGGGAATTGTAGATCGGACTCCGTTTTAGCCACATAGAGATGCTAGGCAATTCGACAGGGGAGTTGCAACCAAAAAGAGGGTCATAAACGTCCACCATAAAAAAAAGGACGTGAAGCATATTGCCCGAGTTTGAGGGGGCGCCGACTCGTGCCGAGTGATGCAGCACACTATCCTTAGGCGTTTTTGTGACCGTGTGAGACTAACGCCTCTAGAAATAACGATATTACGACTACCGTGTTCAAACAAAGGATGCCATCCACTAGAACGGTCAATTGGGTAAACTTGATCATAGGCCTTTCATCAAGTTGCGCCGGTGAAAAATGCGGGCGAACAGCACAAAGGCAATGCTAAAGCCGATAAGGACGGCCCAACCCGGCAGGAGCGGGATCGCGGCGCTTCCCAGCAAGCCGAGGTCAAACCCGTTAACGAGGTGCGTGATCGGCGAACAGTAGACGGCCACCCTTGCGACCCCTTGGAGGCTCGCAATCGGCACAAATATGCCGCTGATGAAGATCAGTGGAAACCGGACGAGGCTTGATAACATCATGACATTGGAGGGGGTTTGTGCTCGCTGGAGATGCGAGGAGCACGCCGAGAGCTGAGAAACAGAACGCGCCTAGCAGCAGGCTGATAGCGATTAGGAGAACTCCTGAGAGGCCCACAGCGTAGCCGAACGCCGCCGTTCCTGCGGCTAGGATGATGATGTTGATGATGATGCCGTATAGCATGCCCGCGACAACGTCCCGAGAATCAGAGTGTTAACAGTCACTGGGAAGGAGAGCAGCCGCTCGTAGGTGCCTGCACGCTTCTCCCACGGGGTGATCAAAGGGCCGACGGAAGAGGCGACGAAGAACACGAACATTGCCGCAAGTCCAGGGAAGAGCGTGTGAAGGTCGGCGCTCCTACCGAGATAGAACGCGAGGAACATAAAAAGCGGAAACGGGAAGCCAAACATGAGCACCGGCGGCTTGGTGTAGTAAATCCGCATGTCCTTTTCCGCTACGAGCCATATGCTGCGAAGGTAGCTGCGAAGGGTATCATGGAGCACGCGCTTTGCCCTCCGTCACGGTAACGAAGACGTCTTCCAGGCTAGCGCCTTCGATGCTCAACGCGGTGAAAGAAAGCTTCTGTCTCTCGGCAAGAGCGAAAACCCACTTAGCCAGCGCGTCGGGATCATCGGTGTAAAAGCGCCACTTGTCGCCCGCCTTTTCCGTCCGGTTCACCAAGCCGCTGCGTTCGATCGCGCCCATATCTGTAGGTGTATAAAATGCGACCTCAACTGACTGGGTCTCTTTAAACGCCCTCTTCAGGCGTTCAGGAGTGTCAATAGCAGCAAGCGTCCCGCGGTTGATAATCCCAACGCGATCACAAAGGGCATTCGCCTCTTCGATGTTGTGGGTCGTTAAGAACACCGTCGTTCCCGCACGGTTCATTTCTCTGATGATGGTGCGAATAAGACGTTGGCTGTGCACGTCGAGTCCCGAGGTAGGCTCATCGAGGAAGAGCACCTGTGGGATGTGCACGAGCGCACTCGCGATAAGCACGCGCTGTTTCATGCCCTTAGAGAACTCCTCGACGCGATCATCTTTTCTCTCAGAGAGTTCAAACTGCTCTAAGAGCTGATCCGTGCGTTCCTCAACCGCCTTGCGACGCATACCGTAGAACCGCCCCGCGAGAACGACGTTCTGTTTGGCCGTCAAATCGGTGTACACGTTGCTCATCTCGGGGATGATGCCCATCTGCATCTTTGCAGCGATTGGGTCCTTTTGTATGTCAATCCCGCCGATGCGGATCTCCCCGGCATCTGGCGTGAGTATGCCCGTGAGCATTCTGATGGTCGTCGTCTTACCGGCACCGTTTGGGCCGAGAAAACCGAACAGTTCACCTTCGGGAACGGCGAACGAGATGTCGTCCACAGCGGTGATAGCGCCGAATCGCTTTGCTAACCCGTTAACCGCGATAACTCCGTGATGTTTTTGTTTCATTTCGTCTCTAACTAAGTCCAGCGTGCTTAACGAATCTGGTAATGTTTATATAGCATTGTTGTATATAACAATGTTTTATACTGGGAGTTGTACGGGTACCATGTGCAATCAAAGCAACTGCAACTGTTGGCAATATCCAGAACGGAGCTGGATACAGTTCCTCATCCTCCGAGTCCTCTATGAAACACCCACGTACGGGTATCAACTCCTCAACGAGATCGACGAGCGAAGCTGCGGCTGCCACAAGCTCGAGCCGGGAAGCATCTATACAGTGTTGCGACGGATGGAGGAGAAAGGATTGCTGGCATCGAAGTGGGAGAAGGGAAATTCTGGCCCTGATAGGAGGGTGTATACTGTAACCGAGAAGGGCGCTGCGTTCCTGGAGGCGGGGCTGAGCACGATGGTACGGAGAAAACAGCTCTTTGATGACTTAATAGGGTTCTACGAACGGCGTTTTAAGCCATAGCAAAAGGAGGTGAACGATACATGTGCGAACAAAATAGTTGTTCAGTTGAGGGTTGCGGTTGTGGCTGCAGCTGTGGCTGCACCTGCGGCACGCATCACCATCACGGGCATCACGGGCACGGGATGGGCATGGGAATGAGCATGGAACCCCCGGTGCCATTGATGGACGTTGATGAAGAAATCAAAATGCTGGAAGAGTATAAAGATGCCCTCAATACCCATCTCGAAAAGGTGAACAAGCGACTTGAGGGGCTAAAGCGCTGAAACAACGAAACAACCGGCCCCCTACACCGCGATAGTCACGGAGCACTTTCTAGTTCTAGAGAAAGCGATTGCCTTCGCCGCGATGTGTCTGTATAAATCGTGCGGCTGCGTCATATCACCGCGCCACTGGCCGACCGGGCCGCACTTTATACCCCCGCAGTCGCAAGGAGTTGGCAACAACTGAGACGGAGCTGAACGCCATTGCAGCTGCAGCGAATTCAGGTCGAAGAAACCCTAGCGCGGCAATGGGGATCCCGACTGAGTTGTAGACGAGGGCCCACCCGAAGTTTTGCCGAATAGTGCGCATCGTCTTTTTTGAGAGTTGAATACTGGCAACGACGTCCTCAAGATCAGCCTTTATGAGCGTAATGTCTGAGGCTTCAATTGCGATATCCGTGCCAGTTCCCATGCTAATGCCGATATCTGCCTCGGCTAATGCCGCCGCGTCGTTGATGCCGTCACCTACCATTGCTACCTCATGACCCCCCTCCCTAAGCGAGGCTATTTCCGCTGCTTTTCCTGCAGGAAGAACCTCGTACCGCACAGTGCCGATTCCAATTCGCTTTGCTACGGCAAGGGCGGCCGTCTGATTGTCTCCAGTGAGCATCGCAGTCTTAATTCCCATGTTCTGCAGTTCAGCGACGACTTCTGCTGCCTCCTCTCGTACGGTATCGGCAAGTGCGATGCCGCCTTCCAGTGTGTTGTCAACCGCGAGCAGCATGACCGTCTTCCCTTCGGCCTCAAGTTCGCGAATCATCGGTTCGAGGGTAACGTCCACGCCGTGAGCGCTCATGAGCTTACGATTGCCAAGGAGCACCTGCGTGCCATCCACTGAAGCGATGACCCCTTCACCCATAACTGCTTTAAACTCCCGTGGCTCCGTCGTCTCGATGTGCTGATCACAGGCGCGCTGGATCACTGCCTGCGCAAGGGGATGTTCAGACCCCCGTTCCACACTTGCGGCAAGGCGGAGAATATCTGTCTCAGTGAGGGGCGCGTCGTGAGCATTGCTGATAACGACATCAGTGACGACGAGCTCCGCCTTCGTGAGCGTTCCTGTCTTGTCAAACACAATGGTGTCGATGTGCTCAGCGCTCTCGAGATACTCACCACCCTTAATGAGGATGCCGTTCTCGGCACCCAGCCCCGTGCCAACCATCACGGCAGTTGGCGTTGCGAGGCCCAGGGCACAAGGACAGGCAATCACGAGTACCGAAACCGTGCGCAAAAGAGCAAGGTTGAACGGAATTCCGACGAACGTCGCCGCTGTGAGGGTGAGAAGCGCCGCGACCACCACGCCCGGAACGAAATAGTTTGAGGCCCGGTCTGCAAACCGCTGAATGGGAGCTTTAGACGTTTGCGCCATCTCGACGAGGTGGACAATCTGCGCGAGCGCCGTTCCCGCGCCGACTTTTGTCGCACGCACCTTTAGGAGCCCCTCGCGGTTGATCGTGGCCCCGATCACCTCATCTCCGGGCTGCTTATCAGCCGGGACAGATTCTCCGGTCAACATGGACTCGTCAATCGCCGCATGCCCCTCGATAATGACTCCGTCAACGGGTATTTTCTCGCCTGGGCGTACAATGACGACGTCACCGATTTGGACATCATCTGCCGGTATGCGCGCCTCTACTCCATCCTTAACCACGTTGGCAAATTCTGCCTTGAGATGCAACAGGTTACGGATGGCTTCGGATGTCCCGCCCTTGGCGCGCGCCTCAAGGTAGCGGCCGAGAAGAACGAATGCAAAGATGAAGACCGACGTATCGTAGTAGGTGTCGCCGGGGATGATGAATGTCGCCGCCACGCTGTACGCGAAGGCCGCAAGCGTCCCCATGGAGATGAGCACGTCCATGTTCGCCCCCCTGTGCGCAATGGAGATGACTGCCCGCCGGTAGAAGCCGTAGCCGATAATGACCATCACCGGGACGGTGACGGCAAACTGGAACACTGGAGCGGCGAAGAATGCTGGAATGATAGGGACGTAATGCGCGAGAATTCCTAAAAGAAGGGGGATTCCGAAGATAACGGTAAAGATGAACTGATTGCGATAGTGCGTTATCTCACGTTCTCGAAACGCCTTCTCCCGGTCGACCAGTTCAGCCTCCGCTCCGAAGGGCGGAGCTTCTATAACATCGTATCCCGTGCTTCGGATCGTCTGAATAATCGTTTCCAAGGTCACGACGGACGGATCGTAATCGATGACCGCTTGGGCAGTCACCGGGTTGATGCTCTGATCGATCACACCCGGGACGTCCTTAAGAGCGTTTTCGATGGTGGTAATGCAAGCAACACAGACAATGCCCGAGATTTCAAGCCCCACTCGTTCAATGTCGACGTCATACCCCACATCCCGTATCGCCTGCACGAGCTGTTTCGGGGCTATCCGCTTCGGATCATACGTCACCGTTGCGTTTCCCAAAGCAAAGTTGACGTTCGCACTCGTGACGCCCTCTTGGTCTGAGAGTTGCTTCTCAATAGTAAGCGCGCACATCGTGCAGGTCATGCCGAGTACTTTGAAAGCGATGGTAGTTTCAGCCATAACGTAGATCCTTTGTCATAGGTAAAACCCGTCCGATTTGAATTTGTCGCCAACGCGCTTATTAACTTACCACTTTTCGAACTCAGAAAGCGTTCCACGTTTAATGTCGGACTTGCCGCGTTCCTTCATCCTGAGACCATTTATAACCGTCATTCTCGATCTACAAGTTACGCAAATTTTCTGATGGTTTGATGGCGGCAGTCCGCGTTGCCAACAAGCAAGAGACGAGCAGGGAGACGCAATCACAAGGGCA
Source organism: Candidatus Methanoflorens crillii (assembly GCA_003162175.1). Lineage (GTDB taxonomy): Archaea > Halobacteriota > Bog-38 > Methanoflorentales > Methanoflorentaceae > Methanoflorens > Methanoflorens crillii. The sequence goes on from PMMR01000012.1 coordinate 12,079, forward strand.
AAGCACCCTCCAATGATCGTTGGCGAAAGGGCAAGCGGCATGGTTATGGTGGTAGTGGCGCGCCGTTTTTTCGCTCTCCTATTTGCGGGCCGCGACCATAGCGGGACAATCGCCTGCGACCGATATGTCCGCTGAGTTAGTATATTAAACGCTAAGAACACAAGGTACAGCGAGGTAAAAATGCCAAAAGATCCCGTTTGCAACATGGACGTCGATGAAACGACGGCGAAGTACATCAGCGAATACAAGGAGAAGAAGTACTTTTTTTTGCGCTCCTGGCTGCAAGGCGATGTTCGACAGAGATCCTGAGAAATTCGCTTAAGCCCAGGATCCCGCCGAATGCTACCGAACTGCTAGTCGCGAACTTTGTTCCTTTTTGGCCGTGTGGAGGGCTCACGGCTGGGGCGCGTTTCTAAATAAGATGGAGCCGACGGTCAGCGTCAGTTAGGTGTATCCACGTCGTTTTACCGCCAGGTTGCACTTGGTCAACGAAAAGGGCGGCAACAGAGCGCGTTATCTAACCATTACGGACATTACCGAGAAGTCGGAGCAGTTTAGTTGGGGGTTAAATGCAAATTATCCCTGCGAAATATATATACGCGATGAACCACGCGGCGACTAGTCCGATTGCTCCGGTTAAAACCACAAGGTCTTGCGTGCCAGAGAATTTGCTGAATTTATTATGTTCCATGCTCAAACGCCTTTTAAGGTCGAGAAATCAACTGAACATAAGAGGGCGTTAACGTAGTTTAGTGTTGTGCTCTCTCTAAACGTCGATTAAGCAGCAAGTTTCGAAACGTTCTGTTTGAACAGATAGAATCATCGTTTCTTCCCCTGAACGAGTCGCACGCGCCCGATCGTTGTGGCGCAGCAAAAGCTCAGCTGCCGCCGACAACGCAATCCACTCGAAGTACCGTGCTCGTGTCAAGATTACTTCGATTCTTTACACGTAAGCACGCTGCACTTTCGACTTTCTAGGAGTTTTGCGCTCCCTTCGTGGTGGAGACCACACCGCTACGAAGTCGAAAGAACTGCGTAAGAACTTCGAATTTCAAACTCGCAGCTAATAACAGACGAACAGCTTATTGCTAGAAAAACCTGTGACCAGCCGTTTCCACAGGCGATTTGATAAGACAGGGCCCATTTTGAGCTTCGGAGAAAGCAGCGCGTTAAGTCTGAATGAACCAGATGAAATGTTATCTGACTCAATGATGGATATCCTCGTAAAAGAGGCTTTAAACGTTAGTACTTATCAGTAATAACGCTTAAGTATATTTGACAACATTATGTTTCCGGCCAAGTGGAAGATGGCTCGTGCACAATCCTCGCGGCTATGAGTACCGCTCGAGCGATAGTACAAAGCTGTTTTCTGTAAACTGAAGCTAGTTGGCAAGATTCAACTGTGGAGGATATTTATGGATAACAAGAAGTTAGTACCCATGTTGCTTTGCGCACTCTTGAGCGTGCTCGTCGTCACCACGTGTGGCTGCACGACAACGCAAAACACCAAAAGCACGAAGCTCACTGTTTTTGCTGCAGCGTCGCTTACTGACGCGTTTAATCAGGCGGCTCAGGCCTTTGAAGTTAATAATTCGGGGGTCAATGTCGCTGTTAATTATGCTGGTAGTCAAATTTTGGCAACCCAACTCCAGCAAGGGGCTCCCGCGGACGTTTTCGCCTCTGCCGATCTAGCGCACATGAATTCCGTGCAGGACGCAGGGTTGATGAACAACTCAAGCGTTGTGATTTTCGCAGAGAACAAGTTGGCGATCATCGTCCCGACAGCGAACCCCGCAAACATCACGAGCCTCAGCGACCTCGCAAAGTCAGGAGTAAAACTCGATATCGGGAACAGTTCTACCCCCTGTGGGATGTACACGATGCAAATGCTCGCAAAAGCGTCTAATAACTCGACCTATGGCTCCGGCTTTAAGAGCAGCGTCATGGCAAACGTTGTGTCAACGGAAACGGATGTCAACGCCATCGTAGCTAAGGTCGCGCTTGGACAGGCCGACGTGGGCATTATCACCAAAGCCGATGTACCGGCTGCGTACCAGAGTAAGGTGCACGCAATCACGATTCCTGACAGCGTGAACGTACTCGCCAAATACCCAATCGGGGTAGTCAGCACTTCGTCGAACGCTCAACTGGCACAGAGCTTCATCAACTACGTTGCCTCTCCTGCGGGTCAGGCAATTCTGCTGAAGTACAATTTCATCATTCCACCGACCGCGCAGAACGCGACTACCGCTGCTGCCACCTCAACCATGACATCGCAGAGTTCAACGGCCGCTTCTGCGACTTGAGCGGTAACAAAGGCCTAAATGAAGCGAGTAGGCTAGGCAGGTACGCCTGATAGCACCCGCCCGCGACAAGCACACCTATGAAGGCCTATAGCATGCTTTGGCCGCGCAGCTGTTCAAAAATTACGACAGCCGCCATGCTTGCTTGAATTTAATGTTGAATTGCTAAAGAAAAACCCCCTATACACCCCCCTTGCTTGTTTGGTTGCACGAAGGCCGCTTTGTGGGCAGTGCTTTCCACAAAATTCTTATGTCTGTTTGAAATGTCAAACGCTGCGAATAATGAGTTTGGCCTAAGCTTTGGCGATGACTTGGTTAAAATGAGATCTCGTTTTATATCGTATTTTTCTTTTCACCGAACGGTCGTCTCCGAACGCCCTTATTTCGCGATAATGCAGCTCTATATCGAGAACAACGATAGCTGCTTGAGCTGACGTGTAGTCGCGGCAGCCGAATCACAACGATTAAGCGTTCAGGCAGACATTTTCCGCTATTATGCTAGCCGCTGAACATTACCCATACACTTGCGGTGCGCTGCCAAAACGTGAGCTGCTGGACGTCCAGCGCAGCAAAATCTCACTCCACCGCGCAAAAGCCGACTACAACTACCCAACGATACTGCTGCCGCACACCTTCTCAAAGCTTGCAGGACTTAGAACGCATATCTTTCAAACCGTGCACGAAGGGGCGCTTGCTTTCCTTGTCGTTGTATCCTCTTCCTGCAAAAGTGAACAAAGAAGTGCAAATAAACCAGAAAACGCCAAATTGAGCCTTAAATCCCTCCGCCCCGACATGGCGGAGTTCGCCGGTTCTAATCCAACAGAGTCCATCGTTCTTTTTACAATCGGCTGCGGCAATTAGGGCGGACCACGGGGACAACGAGGACGAAAAGTCGCACAACTCTGATGCGGCTGAAGATTCAGAAGAACGGACAGACGACGACAGTTACTACGCCACCACTCAGAGATATTTGGAAAAGAGGCAGCGTCAGTATGAATTGTACGCAGAATAATTCAAGTCAAACCCTCCGTTTCCTTCAGGCGTAGAACCGATATGGGCCAGTCACCATTCAGCAAACAGACTGAATATTAATGTTGATTCAGAAACCCAGCCCGACCTCGAGCGCTACTTAGCGCGCCTCTTGCCGAGCAGTACGATCGCAGCGATTGCGAACCCTGCTACTGCGTAAGCAGCTTCAAATCCCGGCAGTCCTGTTCCAGTGCTGCTTTGGTTGCCAGAAGTCGTTGTGGCACTCTGACTCTGACTGCTTGGCTGCCCTGAAGCGGGCGCAGAAGTAACGGCGCTTGCAGGAACTATGGTTCCGTAGCTCGCAACTGGCTGTATGAGCGGGTACTTGTCGCCATATGCAGAGGGCGTGCTGCCAATCCCAGTGCCATTGGAGTCGGTGCCTTTGTAGTCGGAGTAGTAATTGCCCATATACCCCGTCCGTGCGGTACCGTTGTAGGTGTACGCCATTGCCTGTGGCGAATCAAGCTTTACCTCGGCGGCACCGCTCATGGCGTTGGGTTGGTCGATGAAGTTGTTAAGGTATATCTGGTGGTTTGTTGTCTGGATAATGAGTATACCTAACTGAATGTTCGCGCGTATAGTGTTAAAGGTGAGCACGTTGTTGTCGGCCTCACGAAGTCTAACACCGTAATTCTCGTTTTGGCTGATGGTGTTCCCAGTAATAGTGTTGTTTGACGAGCGGAACAGAGATATGCCATAAACGTGGTTTGAACTCAGATCGTTGTTGCTCACGGTGTTTGAGCCGCCGTAGTACATGTAGATTCCATCACCGAGCGTATTTCCCGTGCCCTTCTCGCCTGTTGCCGTGTTGTTCGCTATTGTGCTAGATGTGGCATAATCACAGTAGACACCATAACCGTTATTAGATAGGTTGCTGCGCCGCACTTCGCTGTTTGTCGAACCGGCAAGATATACGCCACGGACATTGCTGTGCGCGTCAATATTTGTTATCATGCAGGAGGAAACATTAGCGACATCTACGCCAGATGCGCCGCCGGTTATGGTTAACCCGTCAATGTGCACGCCTTGACTTGTTAGCAANNGTGCCGGGTGCGACGAGCACCGTGTCGCCTGGTTTCGCAGCATCCACTGCTTGCTGAATGGTAGTGAACTGCGCTCCGGCGCCGACACTCAGATTTGCCGCGCTCGCTGGGACTGCCAAAGCACCACACACAATCAGAGCGACGGCAGCAAACAACAAAGAGTTAAAGACCAATTTCATGCGCCCCGTCCCCCCCTGCCATGCATCTAAGGTGCTCCAACGCGGATCGAATCTACTGGAGTTCTCAAAACCGTGTAACGCTTTCCCGCAAGTCCTGTAGCCAGCGCTCGCACGATAGTTTCAGCTAAATCCTTCTCTACGACCGTGTTAACCTGTATAGCCCTCTCAGTATGGTCCCGTATCGCCTCAATGGCCATTTCAGGCTCCTCTTTGATGACAAAACCTTCCCAATTCTGCGGTGAAACACCCCAGTACTCGAGACAATAAAACCCGGTCACGCCCTGTTCGGATAGGATGTTAACCGTCCTTCCGAGGGTCTCATAGTCCACAAAAACATTCAGAAGCACCTTAGCCATTCCCTCACTCTCCTTCTAGTGTGCGGTCAGTACGTTATACGGCTTATTCTATATCTCTTCTGCCCGTGCTAAGAGTGGGCGTCGTTATCAAGTTCATTATTACGATGGCGCGCGTTTATGGCCGTCGAGCAGCGGGGCTTGAGCATGACACCTTTCCATTTCACCACGCCCTGTTTCTCGCTAACAGGCTTGAACCCGGCTAGTCTACAGTGGTGATAAAAACTTCGTAAGCACAGAGTTCGGCGCATGCGTTTCAGATGCGTCCATTCGCAGTACGTTTGCCAGAGCTCCTTGTGCATTGCTTCCGCTTCGGTGTCTACGATGCAATTGTCGCGAAGGAAGCGAACAACGTGTGGATTATTTTTTCTAACCATGTCTGCGACGTATTATTTGCTTGCGACCGTCGTGACCGCTCCGAAACTCAAATCACTATCATTCTCGTCGTTCTTGCGTAATTTGTTGATCCGACTCTGTGGGATTGCCCTCCACAACATTGTTGCGTGAGTTTGATCCAACAGCCGTGTCATACATAAATCACCCTTCTAAGCTATATGAATCTTACCCAGAGAAAAGTAGGCTACGAACAAATTAGGTTAAGAAGATATATCAGATGAATAAACAATATATGAATGGAAGACGTTACAAGAGAAAAGAGCGCCGAAATTGAATTCTTCACCGTGAAAATTCAGCCATTCTATCGAGAATCAACGATGGTTATACAGAAAGATGCAGAAGCGACATTGCGCGGTGTCAAAAAATTGCTCGACGAGAGCAACGAAATCGTAGATAAAATAAGAACCCTGAAAAGCGACAGGACTCAACTGCAACCGCTTTGTGGTTCGCTGCGAAGAAGACTAATCTGCTGCGGAAAACAAAACTGCCGCTGCAGGAAAGGTCAGTTGCACGGACCGTACAACTATTTTGTGCCATCAAAATGTCGCGGAAAATGGCAATACGTCAGCGACAAAGAGCTTGAAAAAGTTGAACAAGGGGTCGCGGATTGGAAAAAACAGCGTAAAATTGACGCGGATATCCGAGCCCTGTCATTACGCCTCAAAGAGATACGGCATGAAATTGGATCGCTTGTTCCGAGCGAGTAAACTGACAGGAAAGGTAAATCACACACGTGCACAACGCCCTACGCCTCGAAACAGCAATAGACAATCGGCCACGAAATAATGGTTAATCAATTCAGCGTTAAGGCTGCGTAAGCTGTGACACACTAGTTCTTGTATCAGAAAAGCTAAATACGTGAAAATCGGAGTAAGATTATGGATCGCGAAGTCGTCGTCTCCGTCAGTGTGCGAGCAATCGGGTATGATGCCGAAACCTCGACGCTCGAAATAGAGTTCTGCGATTCAAGTATCTACCAATATTCAGGAGTTCCTAAGGAAGTCTTTGCAGGGTTTCTGGATTCTATGGGCTTGAATCTCGAAAAGACCGATCTGAAATACTTCAGCGAACATATAAAAGGACAATACCCGCAGAAGACGATGCGTAGACCGCGGCTGAACCTTTTTAAGGGCGTTCTGGATACTTAGCCACGGCTGGCAGATCTTAACCGGTTGCGATAGGGTTCCGTTGCCAGAAGCAGACTACACTAAGGCTTAACAGAGAACTCAAGATCAGATACTCGTCACCGCTTGAAACGAAAAGAAAGCAAATTAACTAAATGCGTTCTCTTACCGAATGAGACCGACACAGCACCGACGTCACGAGGCGTTAAGCTGAGACGCCTCAATAGCATCTTCAACGCTATAGCCAAAATCGGCAACCAATTTGACGTCGATTCCATACCCCTTCAGCCACTGCACGGCACCTTCTCCAGCGTGGCCAGTAATGACCATATCGACCCCGTGTTCGTGCATGAAATCGGCCACTCTGGCACCCTTTTTTCGCTCGATCGCTTTGTACTGATTTACAAATGTACCGATGAGATCAATGTGACTCTCTCGCACACGTGCGATAACGAAATACTCGCACTTTCCTAGGTCGTCGGCGAATGCCGCTCTCAGACCGCTGCCAACCGAGCTCACTGCAACGGTTAAGAGATCCTCGTCTGCGCTCGCCATAATGTTCACCTGATAGACTTCTGGGATTTCTGAAAAAACGCCGGCTTTGATTCTCTCCTGCACTGTTGAGAGCTCTCTGACGGCTAACCCCCTACTTACTGTGATGGACACGTCAACGATTTTATAACTCCAGCTGCCTCTCGTATGTACGTAGTTTATCTTTTTGACTTCAGGCTCGCTCTCTATCGTTTTTCGAATACGGTTGNNGACACAGCATCGGTTATTGAGTGCTTTGACTCAGCTACAAGGGCGCTGGATTTGATTTTCATCCCGATGCGTTGTTTATATCGTGACAAAAACCACGCTGCAGCCGTCGATAAGGCGGCTACGATAATACCAATCTGGAGTTCGGTTGCTGCGTGTCTAGCATACAACGCTGTCGCCGAATCGTAGATTATAAAGACTCCCGTTAATATGACGATAAACGCTACCACGAGCTCCGTGATCGGCTCTGCTTTTGAATAACCGTACGGATGCTCGACATCTGCTGGACGACGTGACACTCGCAATCCTATGAAAACCACGGCAGCCCCAAATATGTCGGCTAATGAGTGTACCCCATCTGCAATTAAGGCAACGCTACCGAATAACAGCCCGACCGTCAGCTTGCTCGCCGTCAGGACAACATTGACAACGATAGCGGTAACGCTTACCGCCACATAGTCAACACCGGAACGGGCGGGCAGCTTCATGGTACAGACAAGAATTCAACGCAATAATAATCCCGCTTTTTTAGCGAATCGGCCCCAGAGTGCTTTGATCTCGCGTGATGCCGGACCGTTAGCGTATCGGACGACGGGGGTTTGATCCACGATAGCGCGCACGACAGTCGGATCATAGGGGATCATCCCTATGATTTCTATGTCTCTTGTTTGACAGAATTCCACAAGGTGATGCGTATTTCCTTCGTGTATGTCACATCGATTGATGCATGCGAATGCGGGCACATTGAAGTGGTCACAAACGGATAGCACCCGTTCTAGGTCGTGAATTGCTGAGAGAGTGGGTTCAGTCACAACGAGTGCAGCGGTTGCACCGTTGAGCGATGCGATAACGGGACAGCCAATGCCGGGAGGGCCGTCTACGACGATACATTGATAACCGTTTTCACGTGCGATCTGCTCCGCCATCTGTCGCACGAATGTGACGAGTTTGCCCGAATTGGCTTCGCCAGGTTGAAGCTGTGCGTGAACCAAAGGCCCGTACGGCGTGTCTGAGATGAACAGATAGCCAGACAGGACCTCCTCCATCGTTATCGCCCCTTGTGGGCATACGAACGAACAGACCCGACACCCCTCGCACGAAATGTTGTCTACCTTGTAATCCTGTATAGCATCGAAGTGGCATATGTCCTCACAGGCACCACATTCTATGCATTTCGTAACATCAATGCAGGCCACTTGGGAAGCTTTGAACTCTCGTGACGTCTGGACCTGACCATCCACGATAAGGCTCAGGTTGGCCGCATCGACGTCGCAATCAGCAAGAACCGCGTTTTTTGCTAACGCAGCAAATGACCCGACTATCGATGTCTTTCCTGTCCCGCCTTTTCCGCTCACAACAGTCAGCGTTTTCAAGTCTGCGCCCTCTTTCTCGTAACCGTGCAGCTGCTTAAGTTGTGCGTTCATTCCCGCGTGAGCGTTTTTATGTTCTGGCAAAGCTGAGAGAACCTCTCTCGATATTCAGGAAGCGCGTCGATTGCCGGTATGCCTTGCGCGTAGTTGATCGCAAGCTCTTGGTCGTACGGCAGCCGCATTAGTATCGGCAGTCCTTCTCGCTTGCAGTACGCTTCGACCTTGTCGTCGCCGATGTCTGCCTGATTAATGATTACACCAGCTGGAAGCTCGAGCTTCGAAACGAGCTCCACAGCAAGGGTCAGATCGTGTAGCCCAAAAGGGGTGGGCTCTGTCACAAGCAAACACACGTCACTTCCCTTTATGGCGTCGACGACAGGACACGAGGTTCCAGGTGGCGCGTCAACTATGACGATTGAATCGCGATTCATCTTGCGCTTCAGTGCTTGGATAATAGGCGGTGACAAGGCCTCCCCAGGAGTTAAGCTTCCCTGGAAGAACGCAATATTTCCCGCGTTTCCTGACTCGATAAGCCCAATTTTGTGCTCTTTTTTGCCAATAGCGTTTTCTGGACAAAAAAGGGCGCACCCACCACAGTCATGGCAAAGTTCAGGGAATATGAGCACACGATCTTTTGTGACCGCAAGCGCGTGAAAAGCACACACTTCAGCGCATTTTCCGCAAAACGTGCAGCGGGTGCCGTTGACCGAGGGACACGCCGCTTTTACGGGCTCTAAATGAGTGAACTGAGGCTTCAGGAACAAGTAAGCGTTGGGTGCTTCCACGTCGCAATCAAAAAACTGGACGTTATATTTGTGTTCCAGTGCAAGCGCCAAGTTAACGGCTATGGTTGTTTTGCCTGTCCCACCCTTACCACTTGCGACCGCAATAATCATGGCCTCGTGCGAGTCTAAAAGTTCTTCGTTCACTCGTCAGCGCAGCCCTCGTGGCGGAAATTTCCGTGCTCGCACGTGCTCACGCCTTCTTGCAGCGCTCCTTCGACGTACTGCTCAGCGACCTGTTCCGTGGGTCCCGCTATGCCAAGTATGGCGTTGATACCTGCCTCGGCAAAAAGCTTCTGCGCCTTTACTCCCATACCGCCGGCGATGATTACGTCGACTCCCAGTTCATGTAAGTAGCCAGGCAAGAAATTCGGTTTATGGCCAGGGTTTGGAATAACCTCTTTTTCGCGTATCTCGATCCCTTCAATCGTGTATATTGTGTATTCAGGACAATGTCCAAAGTGTTGGCATACGGCCTTGTTTTCCGTAGCAATAGCGATTCTCATACGTTACCTCCTTTCTGAAACATCTCCAGCGCGTCCTGCACCGTTGCAGCCGTCGTTGTGTGTATCTTCACGCCTGCACTCTGTAATACCTGTGCGGCTCTCGGCCCCACTTCACCTGAAATGACCACCTGCACGTTGTGATCGATGACGAATTGTGCGCTGCTGATACCCGCCCCTGAGCTCGCCGCGTTTTCATTTGTGAACGCGGTGGACTGCTGAGTCGACGAGTCCCACAAAATGAAGAAACGACAGCGCCCAAAGCGATGATCTACCGGAGCCGTCACCTCTTTTCCTTGCGCAGTGACCATAATTCTCATCACTGACTCCTCCCTAACGTTGCGTCTCCGTTGACCTCATCGCTGTCGTCACATTCCTCAAGCTTAAGCGATTCTAGGCGCGCCTTAACATCGTTGAGCTCCGCTTCCAAAACAGTTGCTTCCCGTTCGAGAGCTGCTAGCGACGCAGCCCCCTCCCCAGTCAGAGAAGGCATAGTAGTTGACGATATGCGCGCCCATCGCGGCAGTCCGGTCTCGAGGTATTGCCACCTATGGCCCCTGCCATATCCTCCTATCCCAGAACCTCGTCGAATTGGCTGGGCCCCGCAAAAGGCTTGCCTCAGCTCAGTATCACTGCTGCAACGTCCTCGTCTTCGACCAGTCAGAGGACCTACGCCAACAGGTCCCGTTCTATCAAAACCAGGCATTACTTATCCCCTCTTTGCTTCGTTATGCTTTCCGTCCGAACGTCTTCTGTAATCCCATAGAAGTGCAGGACGTTACGTGCGATCGTGTTTATACTCTCTGCTGAACAGGATGCTTGCGCTCCGTTTTCGCCAATAGGCTTACCGCTGTCTCCTGATTCACAGATTGCTATATCGAGCGGTATGCGGCAGATAAAAGGAACCCCTAGCTCCTTTGCGGATCGCTCCCCACCGCCACTTTGGAATATGTCCACGTGCGTTCCACACGTAGGACACTCATATCCACTCATGTTTTCTATGATGCCTATCACCGGAACCCCCACCTTGCGCAGAAAGTCAACCGACTTGCGCGAACTAACGAGGGCTACAGCTTGCGGTGTGGTCACGATCAGTGCGCCGTCAGGCCGCAGATCCTGTGCTATCGAGAGAGGTTCATCACCTGTACCGGGCGGCAGGTCAACGACCAGAAAGTCAAGAGCGCCCCAATTAGTCTCGTTGATGAACTGTCTGATTGCCGCCATCTTGACGCCGCCTCGCCACACGATTGCACGATCCGACGATGGTATTAGAAAGCCTGTTGAGAGGACTTTGAGCTTCTCTGAATAAGATATAGGCATTAACTGGTTGTCTTGACACTCTACGTTCCCGAAAAGGCTTAGCAATCGCGGTATGCTAGGGCTGGTCAAATCTGCGTCCAAAAGCCCGACAGCGTAGCCCTTCAGCGAAAGCGCCACCGCTAGATTTGCCGACACTGTCGACTTCCCAACGCCGCCCTTCCCACTCATAACAATAATGCTGTGCGTTGCCAGCATTTTGGGGGGGGCTGCGTCATGATGCGTCATTAGCGGTATTTTAGTCTCAGCACGATTACTTGTCGCCATGATATCTCCCTATGTTCTACTTTGGCCTGATGGCTTATAAATCTTACTCAGATATAATAAAACTGACTAAAAAATAAGGTAAGACTCCGCGCGACCGGACGGGTGCGAACAGATATTAGAGGCACTACGTAAAGGTCACTATGCAGGCAATTAAGCTGAGGGCGCCCGCCAGTACATACTGCAGTATTGAAAACAAAGCAGTCGGGAAATATTATGGTTAGTTGCACATTAACGAACGCACGTCACATTGTTTGCATCACACACCGCACGGGCCTTCCATAGATCAGCTCACGAACAAACACGAAATACGAGTGATAAAAATGAGGGGCAACGACGCTGGACATGTGTTTATTTCTGGGAGACGAGCACTTCTTCTTCCTGAATGGATCCCGACGATCACACCGCACAGTTCTGAAAACAGCTTCTGCTTGACCGCTGAGGAGCTGGAACACCTTGATAAAGAAAGAAGGAAAGAAGTTTTAGGCCGTTGTCCCGATGCACCGTGCATCGAGAGCCGCCAATAGGTTCCCCTCCTTGTGTCAATATACCTATAAGCCTAAGGCCACACTTTCCCGCTTAAATACGCCGTTGATATATAACTAAGCGTCCACGCGCTACCTTAATAACCAGTCGCTACTATCACTTCCACCGTTTCATGTCCTCTTTCGTCACGAGTTTGCGCCTCTCATCCTTTATGATGACGGCTCTGTCAGTACAGCTGAAGCAGGGATC
>PMMR01000006.1 GCA_003162175.1 Candidatus Methanoflorens crillii
CTAGCAATTATGGTGTTCTTGGCTTAATCACAACGCTGTGTGTCATCCTCAGCCTCTCAATGGGGTTAGGCATTACACCAATGATGAAATATGGCTCGGCCGCGCGAGATCGTACTAAACAAGTCAACATAATCTCCACCTCGTACATTCAAATAACGCTGTTGACCGTAGCCTCGACCAGCATCTTCGTACTTTTTTCTGCGCCGTTATCGCAGCTGTTTGGAGTACCGCCAGAGCTTTTCTTTTTTGCTCTTGTTCTCGCCGTTATTTTTACGTTCTATCAGCTAACGACAGATTCTCTGAGAATCTTCTTCAAAATGAGAGCATACGCAGTTCTCGCTGCCGCTCAATCGGTCGTACTACTCGCTGCCTTTCTCACATTCATACTCTACGACATGAAATCGTGGGAATCGGCGGCGTACTCGTATTACCTATCCTACGCGGTAATCGGCTTCATTGTGGTCATTTACCTTAGGGGCTATATCAAGCTTCGATTTGAAAGATCGTGGGCGAAAACGATCATGCATTATGCTCTTATTGCCCTCCCCGGCGCGGTCGCAGGCAGCTTCATGGGCATCGACAGAATACTCATTAACAAATTTATGACGACCGCGGATGTAGGAATTTACAACGCGTATTTCCTGCCTTCTATAACGGTATCGGTCATGCTTTGGAGCATCATTAACGCAGCTTTCTTCCCCTATGCATCCAAGAGCGACGATAAGCTGGCTATTTTGCGTAACGTGCGAAAGGCGACCCCCTACGTTGCTGCCGCATTCTTACCCTCATTTCTTTTACTGGAGTGGATAGCGTTCCTTCTTTATGGGCGCCTGTATCCGTTCAGCTGGGAAACTGCACTCTTTTTTACCGTTGCAGCAATTATGAGCTTTTTTTATCAATCTCTCAGTTGGCTCATGGCTTCAGAAGGTACGCAGGGAGCCAAAGTGAACACCCTCAGCAGCATTATCGCGCTCATTGTGCTCATCGCTTTCGACGTGCTTCTGATTCCGCTGATCGGCATCCTAGGTGCGGCAATCACCCTCGTCTTCGCTTATCTGATCGCTGCCTCCTATCTCCTGTCAAAACGGCGAGTATTACGCGCGGACTAGGTCCCGATTATGCCAAGAACGTGCTATTTGCTCTATCAGTTGTTGGAAACGTGTTCTTTTAGCGTATGATTCCGCGAGTAGACTCAGATTTCAAATAATGGCAGAGATCTGAGGTCATACAATTTCTGCCTCAAAACGTCTTTCGCTCAGTCTTTGAACTGCGCATAATGATGCCCCGAACGCACGCGCTCCAGAGTCGTTACCTTCTTTTCCCTATCGTTGAGAATACTTGAGCGGGGAGCTTACACGTAAGGAATCCATCGTGTAGATCATTTCCTTATTCCAGACTGCTTCTTTCACTGGATCTAGCCCTAGATTTCCTTCTCTGTGTTCCAAAACACTGAATGACGCGACCGTATTGCAAGCTTTCTCGTCAACCGTTTCTGACGGCGCAACCTGTGATTGTAAAGATTGGGTCATCACGGCAAGAAAACAACGAACGCTACAAGGATGGGTGTAAGTATCCTCGCAGCGTGCTTCAGTGGCTGTTCGTCACCCGATTCGCGGACTATACTACTATAGTGCTCGCGTCTTTTTGAGAGCTGATGATCCGACACGCGACCGCAGGGAAACGCTATGCAAAACACGTCTTCGTCAAAATGAAGTGCACTCGATATGGTCCCCTACGAGAGAGCCCCACCTATAGTCCGAGAAGTCTGAGAAGCGCGTAAAGTACGTGTTATTCTGGTGTAGTGTGAGCTCTAACTTGCTCTGCGTCGATCTGGTCTGAAGCTAAAAAGACCCGAAAAGTCTGTAAAACAGCTCATACAGTCTGTCCCTTCCGTAGTACTCTCTTACTTCTTTATCGTCTACCCTCGTGATCCTTCGTACCGCGCTCGAGACATACCCTAAAGTCATGGGTACGGCTTGATAATGAGGGGGAAACTTAATGCTGTTGACCATTGCGAGCAGCAACAGCAGAATTGGGTGGTACCCGAGCCTGTACAACTTCGTGCCTTTTGCTTTGTTCCCCGCCCACACCCCAATTTTTGCGCCTTGTAACCGTGGTTTGACGAAATACGTCTGCTCGACAATCGCGTACTTCCACCCCCTGTTAGCAGCCTTTACCATGGAGACTGCGTCCGGGGACGGCGTCAATGAATATCCGCCGATCTGGTCAAGGAATTCCTTTCGATATAAACGGATGTCGTTGTATCCATCGTTTGACAAATTCCGGAAAGGTTTCACTTCCTTGGTTTTTCCTCGGTATTTCAGTCGTTCTATCCCGCAGGTGAAAGCGAGTTGCGGATCTTTTTCCATTTCTTTATGCAGAGTTTCAAAGTAGTCCGGCTGAAGAATCGGAGTGGCATCTGTTTTTCCCACGTATGAGTAGTCCACGTGGCGGTCTGCGCATAGCTTTTTTGCACATTCATAGCCTTCGTTAATTGCTGCAGACATGTTCTCATCTGCGTATCCTTGCCCGTGAAAAACGCGTTGGTGAATGACGTGAATCCATTCGTGGCCTCGAAAAAGATGCTCCGCTATATTGAAGCTTCCGTCACTGCTTCCGCTGTCAGTGACAACCCAAACGACCGGGAGCATGGTTTGCTTGAGTACGGCAGCTTTAAGCTGCGGAAGATTGGCTGCTTCGTTTTTTATGGGCGTGAGCAAAATATAACACAATTAAGACACCCGCAACCTTGAATCGTTCATCATCGTGCTTAGTGCCTAACCAAGGATTTGACAAACAAGTACTTGCCGCTCGAAGTGACAGGGATCGCATCGACGACCTCCCAAATAACGGTACACTCACCCATAACAAGACGTATCTTACGTTCAATGTCCCTTTTTTCAAGCTCGCCTAAGCTGTTTTTAAGAACGACAAGAACCCTTATCTGCCGATAATCTTCTTGAATGACTTGAAATTTCGTTATGCAGTCCTTAAAATAAAACAAACGAGTGAAATACTCCCCGTGGATGAGCGTCCCGTTTTCTGTGACAAAATGATCGCTTATTCGTCCACTGACTTTTTTCAAGATAGGAAGCGCAATTCCGCAAGAACACGCTCCATCGGATTGGACTGCTGTGTCGCCGATTTCGTACCTGATGAGCGGCATTGAGTAGTTGTGGAGAGTCGTCACTACGATCTTGCCCTTTTCTCCGGCCCCTACCGCGCAGTTATGGTTATCCAACACTTCGAGACGGTGATTCACGCTAAAGACGTGCATTGAACCGTTCTTGCACTCTGCGGCCAGGCAGGGGGTCTCCCTTGATCCATAAAAATCGTACACCTTGGTCCTGAATTGCGACTCTATGACGTGGCGCATGTCATCACGCAGGGTTTCCGCTGAGCTGACAACGATTTTTGGGCTGTAGAGCCTGGTGTTTTGGCCTCGTGCATACTCACACAACTCAAACAGTGATCGGGCATAGCCCCTTACAATGTCTGGTTTGTAGGCGTTGATCTTGCCTATATAACACGCGAGGTCCTCCTTTGCCATCTTGAAACTATTCAACTGCATTGTAGTAGTTGCCCAGTTGATGAGCCTGGTTTTGGTCCCAACGGTGTTTTCGAATATGTCCCTCTCAGATCCCCAGAGCCACACTATTCTTGCTGTGGGCTCGGCAATTCCAAGCATGTCCTTGAAGTAGTAGTGTTCAGTGCCACGAACCCATTTCAGCAATTCGCGGTCTTGGATGAAGCGGACGGGTTCTCCGGTCGACCCCCCGCTGGTGTTGTAATACCACCGCCTCGTGGTATAGTCCCTTGAGGTGAGTTCCTTCCTGAATTGCCGTATCGCATCCTTGGTGAGCACAGGAACACGATCGAACTTGGACAAGTCAACGACCCCGTCTTGGACAAGTCCGACCTCATTGAAGATGTGACGATAGTACGGCACGTTGTGGTATGCGTGGAGGAGGAGGGCGTTCATGTGACGTTCTTGAGTCCTCTGCACGGCATCCTCAGTCACCGCCCGGCGTATCTCACGATACTGCCTTCCACGATCCAAGTAGCGTAGCCTCAGTGCACCTAGTATGTGGTTATTCATGGGGCGGGCCGTCCTCGTTCTCCATCGAAAACGTCTCGAGTCGCATCCTTCTCGCGCAACATCTCAGGGCACGCGAGTCAGTAATGGCCTACTGAATTTGCCGGATGGGGCATTCTCACCGCGAATGGGCGTGCTCTCGAGCGAGAAGATGAGTGTATGCCTTAAGAATTGTTTCTGCGTTCTCACCCCACGTGCGTTGTTTCACTACATAGTCCCGTGCATTGTGGCTCAATCTCTCTGCCAAAGCGTGATCGCCGTGCAGAAGCAAAACGGCGTGAGCGATAGCGGGCGCATCCTTGTCCGGTACAAGCAAGCCGGTGTCTCCGTGCGCGATAGCGTCCACGTTTCCACCCACGTCGGTCGCAACAACAGGTTTCTGCATTGCCATTGCTTCAAGCAAGAAATTGCTCGACCCCTCTTCGTTAGTATTGATTCGGACCGACGGGATTACGACCACATCTGCCGCGGCGAGATAGTGCGGAATCTGTTGGTGCGGAACACGCCCCGGAAAGATTACGTGATCAGACACGTTGAGGGTGACGCACAGGTGCCGCACGTCGGCTAACAGCGGCC
The DNA here is from genome assembly GCA_003162175.1 of Candidatus Methanoflorens crillii. Taxonomy (GTDB): domain Archaea; phylum Halobacteriota; class Bog-38; order Methanoflorentales; family Methanoflorentaceae; genus Methanoflorens; species Methanoflorens crillii. The sequence continues at coordinate 4,673 of PMMR01000006.1, forward strand.
CGGCGCCCGCCAGCACAAGTTTTGCATTCGGAGCTCCTATAAGGATCTTTGGAAGTGCTTTGACTAAAAACAGTTGACCGTTGAACGGGTCAAATGCCTTCGCGTGAAAAATCACGAAGTCCGCTTGCGAAAGCCCGAGCTGCTTTCGCGCGAGGTCTGGGCTCGCATCAGGACTAAACACGCCGACATCAACCGCGTTCGGTACGACGATCGTTTTTTCCTCGGCGTTCGCCGCGAGGTGACAAATTTGAGCGGCTAGTGACGAACTTAGCGCGACGATTAGATCGGTCCTGAGAGCAGTTTGCTTCTCAAGCCACCTTAGGATTACGTGGCGCAGAGAGTTGCGCTTTATCCGCCCCCTCGCTACAAGCTCCTTGGTCTCGCACGACCCAAACGTGACAACTTTTTTTGTGCCTCTGGCAAGAAACAACGCGTCAATTAAGTACGGGCTGGGATTTCCACCCCTGACGTGGATTATGTCAGGGCGGAGCTTTCTGATTCTGCGCCATAGTTTCAGGATCGCCAAGAACGGTATTGCGTAATACACCGATCGCGCCTTTATGAGAATTATGGTAGCAAACCCCTCCTGCAGCACGCGATCCCTTAGGCCAAAAGACACAAAATAAAACTCAGGCTCGCTTGATTTTCCAATTTCTCGTACCTGACTTACCGTGCTGCTGGCAACCCCGCCGGCTATGTGCCCCTCTTCAGGCCATTTACCGAGCATTACTACGCGCATTCGTACGCTATATGTCAATAACTATGTCATAAAGAACATGTCGGTCTTTGACCAGGTCGTTCGAGCGGCGGCCATTCGAAGCTATCGCGTCGCGCCTCGCCGAGGGGGTGGATATGGCCTCCTTAAGTCGAGGCTTCCCAACCGCCCTTGTGTGGCGGCCATATAAGGTTGCTTCTCTAGCGTTTGATAAATGGGCCCATTCGTGGTAGATCGGGACTGCGTTCCGGGCGTGAATATGGCTTTTGAAACGAGTCGCGTCACCGTAAGTGACGAGGATGCGGAGGATGGTTTCCCATAGGTTCAAAGCCCGCACTAATCGGTTTTTCCAAACACGCTGGCCGCATGGACGCGCTTTTCTCGTAGACGCCTGATACGTTTGAATCTACGGGCGGCCTGCGCAAGGCAGCCCTACCGTGTGATGGGAGCGGAGTGTCGCATTGGTGCCTCTGCGGGTTCCGATGTGGACGCGTGGTCGAGACTTTCGGGGATTCGCGCACGTCAGATGAACGAGATTATTGGCACCAACAAAGTCTGGAAAATCAGCCCGCCGAGCGAGAAGAGCTCGCGCACACCGGACAGGACGATCAGACCAGTCTGTCACCATGGTTAAGAATGTCCCTCGGAGTGGAGGCGGCACTACGCGCCTCTTCAATTCAAGCAACGCCCCGGAAGCCAAGATCGTCGGTGCATGGGAATGCAAGCCGCGAGCAGGCCGAGTCACTCCTGTGGTGACTTTTTCGCGAGCATGACGACGATATAGGTCCCCAGACGTGGTGAACGTGCGCAGAGTCTATCCACTATGCTGAGCGGATATCGAATATTGAAGTCAGCAGCTCCAGCCGCTTTCGTGATTTCATACCCGTGAACGGACACGAGCTCGCTGAGAGCTCTGAACGTGAATACCCAGTGATGGGGCTTTTCCGACTGCGGTTCCCAATCAATACCACTGACGAGTTTTCCCACATTATGCATGGTGCTTACGAGCGTGTACGACGGCTGATACCCCAATAATAACTCTATTCGCCCGTGCCAGCTTGCTAAGTTTGGCGTGTCGAGCACGCAGATTCCATCCTGGGCTAAGACGCGATGCACTTCGCCCAGCAGGTGATCAGTATCCCGGAGGTGCTCGATGACCTCGCCGCAGTAGATCGCTTCAAAGGAGCCATCTCTAAAGGGGAGATCACACGAATCGATGTCGATCATAATTGGTTGTATGCCTCTTTCTCGCGCCGATACGAGCGAGGACTTCGCTACATCCACGCCGTAGGTGTGCTTAGCATTTATCGAATCTTTGATGCGACACGTGATTCCCCCGTTGCCGCAGCCTATATCGAGAAACAAATTCGCGTTTTTGAGTTTCGAGAAGAGGCGCACTACCTTCTCGACTCTGTCGTCCGCGGTTTCTTTTTTCAGCATCCCTACGTCTCTAGTTGAACTCCTGCTTTGATTTTTCCGCTGTGTTTAGCTAACACGAGACCACACACGGAGATAGGTTTGTGGGTCTTAATCGTTTCTGTTTGAACGTTGTGCTGCTCTTTGATTACGTGCCAAAAAAAGCCCCGCAACTGAACAGCGTCTCAGGGCCGGCGTCCAGACACGCACGTTTTTTTTGGGGGGGCCGGACACGACCAAACAGGCAGCGTATGCGCAAACGGCTCGTTGCGCGCTCAACTAAGCGATCCAACGTCAAAAAATAGTCCTTTGCTCCTCACGGCAGTTCATAACCACACGGGGTTACGCGAGCCGCCTTCCGCTAAAACAACAATCAAAACCCCGTTGGGTCGCGGGAACACGGAGATGTGCGATATTTCGCTTGATTCTAAGATCTCTTTTGTATGTGCTATAGCGTTCTCAAATACGCCGAGCCATAGGCAATCACGCGGATCAGGACAAATAGTGGGTAAAGCATCCATGACTCGTCTCCGTCTCTCACGAGTCCGCGGGTCATTTCTTTCGTCCCCAGGAAGAACTGCTCATAAAACAAGTCGCTTGGTGTAAGTCCCGTCGTAGCGAACCGATCCTTGGCGAACGTTTCTGCTCCGATGAATTGCTTTTTCGCGAACTCGCGCAGTGAGCTCATCGTGTCGTGATACAAAGGGTCTTTGATATACACAACCTGATAGCCGCGGTTCTTGAGCTTCGTTGCCCAATCCCAATCCTCCCCCCAGCAAAGCGATTGATCCACGCCGCCGATCTCTTCTATGAATTCTCTTAGGAACAGGGCGTGGCCGCCGCCAAAAGAGCCGCGGCTCTTGAGTATTCGGTCTTCGAAAGTGACTCGCCAGATGTTGGCGTATAACCTTCCAGTCAACGGAGCGTGTGGCGCCGAAGCCATCATAGGCCAGACCGTGCTGACCTTTTCGCTGTAGTTAAAGTACCGAACCGCATTTCGCAGCCACCTGGTGTGAGGTATGATCGTATCGTCATCGAACAGCGCAAGCACCGTGCCGTTCGAGTGATCGATGGAGGTTTGTCTCGCGCTGCCCAAGGGACCCTCATCAAGGAAGATATTGTCCGTATATGCGCGAGCGACGTCGACGGTGTGGTCCAATGAGCCACCGTCAACTATGATGATCTCGAAATCTGGGTAATCTTGACTTACCACACTTCGCAAGCAGGCACCGATCGTTCTTTCGCTGTTGAGAGTCGGTATACAAAAAGAGACTTTAGGCGGGTGCTCAAGATCGATCCTCTCGAACGTCAACGCTTCAGACGGAGGGTCGACTATCACATAGTCATTATCTCTAGCGGTGGATACCAGCCCATCGAACATCGTGAACACGTCTGCCCCTATTGCTCAGCTCCTGACTGGGCTACCCTGAGTTTTGCTTTTTGCTTGGATGCGAAACGTCGTGAGCGTCCCGCGCATGGTGAGGGGGGCTTCTCTTTGATTCGATGCACTCGTACAACACCTGCTCAAATTCATCGACGACCGTGGCCCAGTCGTTGGTACGAACAAATTGCCTCGCTGCTTCGCCGTGTGTTTTGATGGTACCCTCGTTGACGAGTTCCATGGCTTTTTTCAACGAATCTTTCGACTGGTCGATCCACAGCACGCCGTTATCGTCGCCAAATTCCCTCAGCAAGCCGTGCAGTCGGGTCGCGATGACCGGTTTTCCCATCGCCATGTATTCGTACATCTTAATCGGAACGATGTCGCGCATGATCGCGTTGTCGTGTGCGGGCAGCAAGCAAATGTCGGAAGCAGCTATGAATTCGGGGATTTTTTCATACGGCTGTTTTCCGGCAAGTACCACATAGTCTTCGAGGCCGAGCTCCGCGCGCTTGCGCTGCAGTTCCTCAAGCGCGTCGCCGTCACCGACGATGAGCAGCTTAACGGCCAGGTCCGCGCGGTTGCATTTCGCCATTTCTTCAAGCAATTCGGGCAGTCCTGAGAAATGATAAAGCCACCCCATAAAGAAGAGGACGATGTCGCACTCGCCAATACCGTAGTGCTGTCGCACGGAGGAGCCATCGACGTTTCGCCCGAAGAGCTCCGTGTCGATACCGGCCCGTATGACACGGGTCTTTTCCGGACACGCCCCCATTCGTATCGCGTAGTCGCGCAACGCTTCATTGATGACGATTACGCGGTCGGCCCCTCTAAGAACCCGGCTCTCGATTATTTTTCCGATTGGCCTGAGCACGCGCAATGGGATCATCTCGGAGTTCGGCTCAAGGATGAGAACGACCAGTGGCGTACGCATCCTCTTCAACGCCCCGAGGACCAAGTAATTGGTCAGGAGGTACATGCCGATGACGACGTCCGGGCGGAACTCGCGCAGTTGCGCAGCGATTTCGCGGCGATACGTGACGAGCATCGACACATAGTCAAGGAAGGGAACTCGCAGGATCCGAGGACGAATGACGTTGATATCAGCGTCCGACATGATTTTTGACACGTTATCAAAGACCTGTCTTTTCGACAAAAGCCCGGTTGCATCGCTGCTTTGCCAAAGAAGATCGTGGTCGATGATTAAAAAATCGTGTCCTCTCAAGTTCAGCCGCTCTGCGACGTGATGCTGCTGGTGAGCGTTTCGGGAAATCCAGTCAGTGTCTTGAACGAGTAAGATTCTCATTCTCGACTCCTGCCGCACCAGCGCGTTGCGCGGGCGGACGCCCCCCATATCAGAACTCAGCGCCCCGCTCAATGTCATCCCAGTTTTCAACAAACCACTCGTGAACGTGCTTCAGTCCTTCATTGAACGTCGTTTGCGGTCGATACCCCAACAGTCGTTGTGCCTTGTCAATCGACGAGATAATGCGCGTCTTCGCATCCCAGTCCCGTCTCTGAACGTGCACGACCCCGAGAGCGTTGCCGGTGAGCCTGTTGACCTCGTGTGCCATGTCAATCACCCGCGTTTCCGTGCCCGCGCCGAGGTTGATGGCCTCGCCGATCGCTTCTTCCTTGACTCCCGCCGCCAGAAGCCCGTTTACGAGGTCACCGACGTACGTCCAGTCTCTCGTTTCGGTGCCATCCCCGGTAATCGGCAAGACCTTTTCGCTCATCGCCCAGTAAAAGAAGTTGGGGATGACGTTGCGGTATTTACCGGGCACCTCGCCGGGACCATAACTGTTAAAAAACCGCGTGTTGACGACGGGAAGCCCGTACAGGTTATGGTAGTAGTTCGTGTACAGCTCCCCGAGGAGCTTCGTGACTTGATACGGGGTGTGAAGGCTTATCGATACGTCGTGTTCCTGATACGGTAGGGTTGACTCCAGTCCGTAGACCCCACAGCCTGAGGAGGCATACACGAATCGGGAAACGTTGGTAAGGTGGGCAAACTCGAGCACCTTGAGGATTCCCATGCCGTTTACCATGAGGTCTGTTTTAGGATTGTCGACCGAGTTTTGATTGGCGAAGTGCGCGGCTAAGTGGAACACGATGTCGGGCCTGTCCTTGAAGACGAATTTCAGCTTCTCGTCGTCGAGGATGTCTCCGTGTACGAAGCGTATCTTGGGGCCGACCGGAACGTTCCACTCGTATGAAGAGGAGAGGTTATCGAGGATCACGATCTTTTCCGTGTTCAGATCGTTCAGTCTGCGGACGAGGTTCCCGCCGATCGCTCCCGCGCCGCCCGTTACCAGCACGGTTTTTCCCTCATAGCCGCCATCCACGTCGTCCATTCACTCACCTATCCGATAGTAGGACCGCATCCAGTCGACGGTCCGCTTGATGCCCTCTTCGGGCGGTACCTGAGGGTCGTGTTTCAGGCCGAACGTCGCTTTTGAAAAGTCCATGCGCTTGACCTTTGTGGTAAACGGCTCCGCCTCCTTGTAGGTAACCAGCGAGTCGTCTTTGCCGACGGCGTTGAGCACAAGGTCGGAGTACTCCTTAATATCCTTCTCCCAGCCAGGCCTCCCGCCGACGTTGTACACCTCTCCCGGCACGAAGTAGTCACATATGTTGGCAAACGTCCTGCACGAGTCCTCAACGTAGTCGATGATTCTCCTGTGTCCCGTGTACACCTCGTACGGCTTGTCGAATAACGCGTGATAAATGAACTTCGGAATGAACCCCCTGTATGGCGTGTAATGTTCGTGCGGCCCGTAGCAATTGACCGGCCTGACGCGCACGGTCTCTGTGCCGAACATCTTGGTAGAGTTCATACACATCAGTTCCCCCGCCCACTTCGTGATCGCGTAATCGTTCATCTGGTACGTCTCTTGGATAGGGGCCGTTTTCATGACGTCTTCGTTCATAGAGCCTGCGTAGTCACCGTACACTTCCGCAGACGAGAAGAAGATCAATCGAAAGCCCTTCTTCTCTTGCATGCGCAGCATGTGTTTTGTTCCGACGGCGTTCGTAGGCCACAGATTCTCATAATACTCTTCGCCGTTCCAGCGGCCGTACTCTGCTGCGAGGTGATACACGTAGTCAAACTGACGGTCGTCAAACAGCCTCTCGACCTGTCGGTAGCTTCGCACATCAGCTCTGATGTGCTCCTCGGTCCCAGTATGGTACAGGTCAGTGGTTAATACCTGGTGACCACGATTTCGCAGCTCCGTAGCCAAGTTCGTTCCGATAAAGCCAGCTCCGCCCGTAATGAGTATTTCGTGCGTTTCCATTCCGTGTCCTCGTATACCCGCTTGTGCTGCGATCTGAACGAATCCTTCGTGGCGTCACGGGGGTGCGAATCAAGGCGGCGCGATGTCGCAGCAAAGCGCTGCGGCGCAACAAAAAGTCGTCGGCGACGCACTGCCGGCGTCATTGTTCTTATATCCTTTGCTTTTCCACTATTCAAGCCTTTCGCTTCTAGAGACCGTGAAGGCTGCCGCTTCCGTATCTGCTTGGTCTTTGCTTCCTTTAGCGATTGAGTCGTTGAAATAACGACACAATATCAACAACTTCAGGCAATATGGGGTCATTTCGTCAACTGTATCGTCAACTGTATATACTAACACCCAATCATCATAGGCAGGGAGTCATATGGCACATAACCACATTCTGGGTTCTGCTTACGATGAAATGCCGCTGCTGGACGGACACACGTGGGTTAAGCCGCGCCGAGAAATTGTCACACGAGCTACAGAAGCCTTAAGTGCGGTAGGCACGCTAGCGCTTCTCGTGATCCTCGCTGCAGAAGAATCAATGACGCATACGCGAGTAGACGCCGACATCGAGCAGCTTCGCGAATATGGTGATTGGGTAGATTAATGGCGTAAGCGCTGACCCTGCGAACGTCGGGGCATTTTGCCCCGTTTTGCAGCTTTGTGCGGACCCATTTGTCGTTCAGTTTGTCACCCGAAGTATCGGAGTTTTCCTCTTTTTGTTGGATTCGGTCCACGCCGTCGTTACGCTGTCCTCGCGTTCGGCCGTAATACCCTGGAGCAGAGCCCGTGGCATTTTCTCTCCTCTCACATGCTCTCGGCCGAGCAGTCACCACACATCACGTGCAGACAAGACGCGCGCCGTGAGCTGGCTAGTTTCGACACGGCGCTTCTTCGTACCGCTCGGGGTGGGCACGAGACCCCGCGATCCAGCGCTCACTCACACTAAGTGCTGTCGAAGGCGACGTCACGGAGGTCGTAGCGTCACTGGACCTCGGGTTTGATCAGCCGTTTGCCACATTTGACCTTCACGCACGCCTACCTCCTCAACCGTGCACTCAGGTTCCTCGGTGCTTGCTCGCTCAACCTCCTTATCGTTTTGTAATGGACAGCGGGTGATGAAACGCCGCAGCAGCGTTTTGGGCGCCCACCTGCGGGACCTGCCGAGCCGCGACACGCACGCGTGCGGACGGTGACCGTGCGCGTCAGCTGGTGGTATAAGCGAGACGTGCGTTTAGTCGTCCGTATCCGCTGTGCCGGAGTGAGCGCATGAAGGCCATCATACTCGCCGCGAACGACAACCCGCAGCTGCGCCCCTTGACCCTCCGAAAACTGGGCGCATTGATCAAGATTAACGGGGTTTCTCTGCTCGAACGTCAAATACGGGGGTACAGTCGTGCAGGCGTCGAAACGGCCTCCATTTCGGTCGTCTCTGGCTATCAGCACGGCCAGATGAAACGCTGCTTGATGCGCGAGCACCCCGAAATACGCCTCGTGAAGAATCCCGACTATCGTTCCGGGAGCGCCCTGTATTCGTTAGACCTCGCCTTGCGAAGCGCAGAGCCCCACACCGCCGACGAGGGGTTGTTCATACGCAGTGGCGAATGCGTGTACGACCATGCGGCAATCGAGCGCGCGTCAACGCCTCTGAACGACGACCGCTTACGTGCCCTCTTTCACTCCCTCGACGTGTGCC
>PMMR01000035.1 GCA_003162175.1 Candidatus Methanoflorens crillii
CTCTCCGACAGAGAGATTCTCAACCAGATTGAATCGCCGACAATGTCAATGGAGACGCTGGACATAATCGGCGAGGCCATTCACAACAAGCACATCAGCGGAAGCTACCTTGTCTCGTGCGTCGGGTTTATGCACAACGTAGATGCGCTCGCGCAGGCGGCCGACTACGTGCTCAACCTCGAGGGGGTAACGGCCGTCGCCATCTTCGGGCTCAACGAAGAAAAGATTCACATATCCGCGCGGAGCAAGGACATCCGCGTCAACATCGGCACCGTCATGAGCCAAGCATTCGGCGACATCGGCTCAGCAGGCGGCCATTCAAACGCCGCTGCTGCTCAGATTCCCCTCGGCGTTTTCACCGGCGTCAGGGACCGAAAAACGCTCCTCAGCCTCGTCGAAGAGGTCGTGACGCGCAGGTTCTATACAGAAATTGGCGTGGAGCGGGACGAATAACCGTCGTACCGCTCGTTACGGGTCGCGTGCCATAACGGCGTGCGCGATATCGCGTCTCACCACAGATTTGCACCGCGCTGAATTTGCAGGATTATTGTCTATTTTGCGACGTTCGTGACTTCCGCCGGCAAAGGGCGCAGTTTCTCAGTCTTGACGAACGCTACCAGATCATCGATGGTGGGGTGGACCCCGCGTCTGCTTGATACGTAGTAGCCCGCCACCGCGTTCGCGAGGCACAGGCGCAGTGCGGGGGCCAGACCGAGCAGCTCACCAAAGATGTTGCCAGCGTTCCAGGCATCACCGGCGCCGGTGGATCGGTGCAGCTCCACGTCATATGCGGGGAACAACGTCACGATATCGTCGATCGACGCCGCATACCAGGGCGTGTGATAATCAACGCGTGAGACAACTCGGCGCTTGAATGCGATCGCGCGCTCAAGGGCGGCCTCCCCGGTGTGCTTCTCGAGCTCATTTTGGTTGAGGCTTAGCATATCAAGGTTAGTGTTCGCGATCACGCTTTCATGGAGTTCGGTGAGGTCATGGACGCGGGAGCTCGGATCTGCCGAGTCGAAGTACGTCTTCACGTTGTATTGCTTCGCGTAGGCGAACGTCTTCACGGCAAGATCGGTGCCACCCACGACGTTGGTCCCCCAATCGTGCACGGTGACGAGCTGACTGTTTTCGATGAGTTCGAGATCGGTATCGCGCAGGCTGTCGAAGGCAAAGTCATAGTTCGAGCCGACGTCGTTGAGCATAACGTTGATTCGTCGCTCGCCAATCTCGAGAGCGAGGGTCTGTCCCAATCTGCCGTCGGTCTTCACGTGGGCGACGTCAACGCCGCTATTTTCGGCGAAGAACTTCAAAACGTGATATCCAAGCTCACTTGTCCGGCCGATGAAATGGGAGCTAAGCCCGAGTCGCGACAGCGCGATTGCAGTATTTGCCGCACCGCCGCCTGATAGCACGTTCTGAACGAAGCCGGGAAGGTTGCCACCGCCGCCGGCGTACTTCGCCTGAAGCGCACTGCAAAACGAGCTCAGATCGTCGACCTGCACGAAATGATCCAAGTAGAAGCTGGGCGTACACACAACGTGCAGCTTCCGCGTCTCCCGCGGATCGAGCGCTGCTAAGATTTGTGACAATTCGCGCTTGACGTCCTCGCAAAGCTCTTTCAAGGCCAGCCTCCGCACTAAACTCTAAAAGGGAATGTTATTTATACGTTTCTTACCGTACGCATGCACGCGCCGGCAGCAAAACGCTAGACGAAGAGACTATGCCCATACGGAGTTCCTATGAACTGACGAGGCTTTTGTTGTCACTTTCGGACGTGAGCCGGCTCGACATCTTGAACCAGCTGGACGAACGGACGTCAGTGATCGACATTTGCCGACGGTTTGGCTTGCTCGTGCACGAAGCGGTGCGACACCTTCGCCGCTTGGAGGATGTGGGACTCGTCTCTCAGCTCCCTAACGGGGACTACGTCATATCTGAATACGGAAAGGTTCTGGTAACCTTCATTGAAGGGATAAGCGACGTTCACGACCTATTAGAGTATTGGGAGCGCCACAGTGCGGCTGAGCTTCCCGCACACCTTAAGCGTTTGCCGGCAGACCTCGGCGAGTCGCTGCTCCAGGATAGTGAGCTGCTTAGCGCGGCTGCCGTCGATATCGTGCGTGAAGCGAAGCGGTTTCTGTGGGTCTTGAATTACGCCGTGGACCAGACTGGACTCATCGCGTCAGAAGTCAAAGTGCTTCTGAAGAACACAGCCGGAACAGAAAGCCCCGATGTCCGGTACGTCGATAGAGTCAGCACGATACTCCTCGTCAACGAGCTTCGCGGCCTCATTTTTTTCCCGCGAGTGGCCGAAGAGGGTTACGACCAAGATATGTCGTGCGGGTTTCTCGTCCCCGCAGCTGACGTGACCTACCGACTGCTCGTGGAACTGTTCGATTTTTTGTGGAGCTGCAAATCGTCACGCGCCGTCGACTGAGTTAGTGTATTAAACGTTAACAACACAAGGTCCTTGAGGGAAAAATGACGAAAGATCCCGTTTGCAACATGGACGTCAATGAAACGACGGCGAAGTACGTCAGCGAATACAAGGGCAAGAAGTACTTTTTTTGCGCTCCTGGCTGCAAGGCGATGTTTGACAGAGATCCGGAGAAATTCGCTTAAACCCGGATCGCGCCAAACTATCGAACTGCCAGTCGCGCACTTTTCTCTTTTTTGGGCTCCCGCCGATGAGCTCACGGCTCAGCGCACGTTTCTAAATAAGATCGAACCGACAACCGTCATCAGTACAAAGAATCCGACGACGACCGCAAGATCAGTCGTCAGGGCGTACGAGTGCAGTCCGGTGACGGCGTAACGCATCGCGTCAACCCCATACGAAAGCGGATTGATGTCCACAAGCGCCTTCATCCAGTTCGGAAGCGACGTGACCGGGAAGAATGCGCCGCTCAGGAAAAAGATGGGCAGCACGAGGAGGTTAGCAACGACTTGAAAGCCCTCGATATTCTCGAGCCGAGAGGCGATGCTAATCCCCAGCCCGACAAAACCCATGCCGAGAAAGAACAGGGTGACGAGTATGAGCACCACGGCGCCTGCAATTCCGAGCGTGCTCGATATTTTCACCCCGATGAACGTGGAAAGGGCGAGTATCAGCAAGGCCTGTATTGCCGCTTGTGTCGTTCCCCCTAGGGCCTTTCCGATGACGATAGACGTCCGCGAAACGGGGGCGACGAGGATTTCTTTGAGAAAACCGAATTCTTTGTCGAACATCACGCTCATGCCGGAGAATATCGAGGTGAAGAGGGCCGTCATGCCGAGGATCCCAGGCGCGAGGAAGTTTATGTAATTAGTGCCGCTTGTTCCGCCGATCGACAGGGATGAGCTAAATCCGGTCCCGAATATGATGAGCCACAGCAGGGGAGTTATGAGCGAGGTAACGACCCGCGACCGAGCTCTGACNNCGTCTCCCGGGGCCATGGAAACCAGCGAACCCGCTCGCCTCTTGAGCCCGAATCTCCCGTCCGGTGTACTTAATGAAGATGTCCTCCAATGTGGGTTCGTGAAGCGCAATCGAGGGCACGGCGATCCCCTCTTCGCGCGCCACGTCCATGAAAATCGGTATCGCGGTCTCGCCTTTGTCGACGCTCAGCCGCAACGTGCCGTCAACGAGTTGGGTCGACTTCACGAATTCGAGCTGTTCGAGTTTAGTCTTGAGCTGCTCACTCCCGTTTGGCACGGTCATGATCACGACGTCGCCGCCAACGTCGTGTTTAAGGTTCTCGGGAGTGTCCATCGCAACGATCTTCCCGTGATCGATAATGGCGATGCGGTCGCACAACTTGTCGGCCTCGTCCATGTAGTGAGTGGTTAGGATCATCGTGATCTTCTTTTCTCTATTGAGCTTCTCTATGTACTCCCAGATATGAAGCCGGGTCTGCGGGTCAAGCCCGAGCGTCGGCTCGTCGAGGAAAAGGACCCTGGGGTGGTGGAGCAGGCCGCGCGCGATCTCTAGCCGCCGCTTCATACCACCAGAATACTTCTTGACGATCACGTTGGCTTTATCAGCGAGTTCAACGAGCTCAAGGACGTCGCTGATTCTCTCAGCGATTTCATTTCTGGGCACTTTGTAGAGTCGGCCGTGGAAGTCGAGGTTTTCTTTCCCGGTAAGGTTATCGTCGAGACTGGGTTCCTGAAACACGATGCCTATCATTCCCCGCACGGTGCTGGATTCTTTTTTCACGTCGTGCCCGAAGACGGTCGCTGAGCCGCTCGTGGGCTTCGTAATGGTACACAGCATGGAGATGGTCGTCGTCTTGCCGGCTCCGTTGGGTCCGAGCAGCCCGAAAAGCTCCCCTTCTTCAATTTCCAAATTGATTCCTTTCACGGCTTCAACGTCTTCAAACCGCTTGACGAGATCTTTTGTTTCGATGGCTTTCATTGTTGATCCGGTTGCATAAAAAGCACGTGAGTGGGTTTAAACGCACTCAGCACATTTGCCTATTATTTAGTAGTTTCAGTTTCTATATATAATTTGTTGATATATTAGTAAGTAATATAACGCGGCTGGCGTTCTTCGCGCTGTCACCGGAACAGGCGGTTCATCGATGCGAGGAACCCGACTGATCGCGCCGCGGTGCATCTCAGGAGACCACGGGCAGAGGAATTTAGTCGCGCCAAGCTTAGATCGGTGCGGTATGCCGTCACAAAGTTTCTTCATCCTCAGTCACTGCCAGAGGCGCAGCCCGAGTTGTTCAACGCTCGTTGACGCACTTTTAGAATGGCCGACCAGCGCCCCTGGCGTGCTGTTCGACTGAACGCTGCGACTCATAACGTTAAAGTACTAAAATCGCAATGATTAGTGCCAGAGACAGACGGGGCTGATTCACTATGGAGTACTGGAATCCAAAGGTCGAACGATTGTCCGCGGAAGAGCTCAAACAGCTGCAAGAACGCAAGCTCAGACGGGTAGTCGAAAACGCGTACGAATATTCCAGTTTCTACAAGAAGCTTTTTGCGGCAGCCGGCTTTTCTCCAGCCGACATACGATCACTCGAGGACATCCAGCAGCTGCCGTTCACGCGCAAGACCGACCTGCGGGACACCTATCCGACCGGCATGTTCTCGGTGCCACAAAGCCAGATCGTGCGATTTCATGTTTCAAGCGGCACAACAGGCGTTCCGACCGTTGTCGGCTACACCGCCAACGACATTGACGTTTGGACGACCTGCTTGGCGCGCTCGCTGACCGCGTGTGGGCTCGGACGCGGTGACGTCGTCCAAGTCGCGTACGGCTACGGACTGTTTACGGGGGGGCTCGGCCTTCACTACGGCGTCGAGGAGATTGGCGCAGCCGTCCTCCCCATAGGCGCGGGCACCACGACGCGACAGATAAGCCTCATGAAAGATCTCGGAACGACGGCGATCGCCTGCACGCCGTCATATCTTCTCCACATCGGCGAAGTTGCCGAGTCAATGAATATCGACATAGCGTCGCAGACGCGGCTGCGAGTAGGTATCCTTGGAGCTGAGCCCTGGTCGCTCGAATCGCGCAAGCGCATCGAGCAGAACCTTGGAATCAAGGCCTATGACATCTACGGCACGTCTGAGATGAGCGGTCCGCTCTTTACTGAATGTTCCGCTCAGAATGGCATCCACGTGTGGGCAGATCACTTCTTGATCGAGATCGTCGACGATTACGGCGGCCCCGTCGAAGAGGGCGAAAAAGGCGAACTCGTTGTCACGACGCTGTCAAAGGAAGCCCTGCCGCTCATCCGGTACAAGATGGGTGATATCACCTCACTGGTGTGGGAAGAGTGCGAGTGTGGTCGAACCCATCCGAGAATCATGCGCATTCAAGGGCGCGTTGACGATATGATCGTGGTCAGAGGCGTGAACGTGTTTCCGAGCCAGATCGAATCGGTGCTCATGCAAATTCCGGAAGTCGGTGACCACTTCCAGATCGTGGTCGACCGAGCCGGCCCCATGGACGTCATGGCGGTTAAGATTGAAGTAACGGAGAGCACGCTGAGCGACCGAGTCGGCGCGTTGATGCAGCTGGAAGAACGGGTCGCGAAGCAGCTGCGCGATGTGCTCATGGTGAACGCAAAGGTGGAACTCGTGGAACGAGGCACCCTACCTCGGTCATCAGGAAAGTCGCAGAAGGTCATCGACCTGCGACAGATTTAGGTTAACGAGGTCGTGATGCGAATGGTCACAAGCAAAATGTTGAAGCAGATCACGCTGTTTGCCGAGAACAAACCCGGCCGGCTTGCAAGCGCGACGAAAATACTCTCTGAAAACGGAATAAACGTACGCGCTTTTACGATCGCTGATAGCGGCGAATTTGGCATCATTCGGTTCGTCGTTGATGATGCAGATGCGTCTCTGCGCCGCCTAAGAAGGGCCGGTTTTTCCGTCTCTGAAACAAAGGTGATTGGCCTTGAAATGCCCGACACGCCTGGGGCCTTGTTCGAGATCAGCCGTGCGCTCTCCGACAACGACATAAACATCGATTACGCCTACGCTTACACGAGCGCAACGCCGAATAAGGCGATCTTGATTCTCCAAGCAAGCGACCTAAAGAAAGCGGCCGGATTGCTAACCGAACTCGGGTTTCATCTCATCGAATCCTCACCATAAATGAGCTCCTGAATGACGCTGCACAGCAGTTTCACGGCTTCTTCGCCACACGACGCTGACTCACAATATGAAGGGTTAGCTTGTTACGAAGATAGACGAGACCACACCTCGCTCTGAATGCACGGAGCCCTCCTATAGCGTCAAGAACTAGCAATAGGATTCAGCGGCTTGCGTTCGTAGAGTTTATGTTCGGACTCGCAGGCAGTGCTCTTGTGGTCTTGTCGTCTCCGATCTCATTCTTGGACGACTATCTGCAGCGTCCTTATCATAGCATCCCTCGCCGCTGGCGCCGCGATTCGCACAGATGGCCTGCGGTGCTCGATAGTTGCCGCGTTAGGTCTAGATTGCCCGTTTACAATGCTATCGGACGAGCACGATGAGGAGGGTGTGGCTCCGCAACGAGTTTCTCAGTGTGACGAGAAAATGTGATAAGCGCAAAGGGCTAAGTAGGTACGAATGCTGCTTGAGACGGTGACGGCCGAGGGGCTGGCACACAAAAGCTACTTCCTGTCTGACCACAACGAGGCGATGGTCGTCGATCCTCGTCGAGACTGTGCGATCTACGCCGAGCTCGCGGCACGTGAGTGCACCGATATAAAGTACATCTTCGAGACGCACAGCAACGAAGACTTTGTCGTCGGTTCTCTCGACCTACAACAGCGAACCGACGCAGAAATTGGGCATAGCAAGGAGACCCTTTTTCGATACGGAGACCACAACCTTGCCGAAGGCGAAACATTCGATGTTGGCGACCTCAAGGTTGAAGTCCTCAGCGCGCCTGGGCACACCAATGATAGCCTCTGTTTCGTTGTCTATGAGCGGCGTGATAGCCGCGTGCCGCTCATTGTGTTTACTGGGGACACGCTCCTTGCAGGCGATGTCGGGCGGATTGATCTCATCGGAACTGAATCAGCCCGCGCTCAGTCAGAGAAGCTCTATAGAAGCATCTTTGGAAAACTCTTGCCGCTTGGTGATTCCTCTTTCGTTTATCCAGCCCACGGTGCAGGAAGCGTTTGCGGAAATAACCTGAGCACCAGAGCGTACAGCACCGTGGGCTACGAACGGCAATTGAATCCGCTGCTCCAGCTCGAGGAGGACGGTTTCGTACGCTATCTGACCCAGCAGCAACTCTCACTGCCGCCTTACTTCCGCAGAGTACACGATCTTAATGTTCACGGTCCACCTCCAATGCCTCTGACACTCCGCGAGGCCAACTGCGACGACTTCGAGGAACTTGTTGAGGCTCCGGCAACAACCACAATCGACACGCGAGAGCCAGGCGCATTCGCCGGATCGCATATTCCCGGATCACTCAACATATGGCTTGACGGCGTCAGCGGCTATCTGGGATGGGTGTTAGATGACAACGAGCCCGTCACACTCGTTACCGAGAAACCATTGGACGCCAAGGTGGCGCTGACGTACCTGAGTCGGCTTGGCTTTGACAACGTCTCCGCGCATCTCTGCAACGGAATGCCGGACTGGCGGAACCACGGAAAGCCAATCGCGCGGCTCAAGACGTGTTCGGTCGAGCAGCTGAAGAAAGCTCTCGATCGCGCGGCTGTCAACGTGCTCGACGTGCGCGATGATCACGAGTGGAGTGAGGGTCACATCAAAGGGGCACAGCACCTCTTCGTAGGATACCTCCAACAGCAGGTCGCACGTGTTCCGCGGGATACACCCCTCGCCGTGTACTGTTCGTGGGGTGGGCGCGCCAGCCTCGCCGCGAGCATTTTAGCACGACACGGCTACGCAAGCGTTTACAACGTTCTCGGCGGGATCAATGCTTGGAAAAGCCGCGGATATCCGCTCGAGAAAGGATAGCACCGCAACTGCGCCAACTGGTTTGCTCCTCCACTGACGTGGAGCCGTGCCCTCTCGTTTCGGGGATTTGTGTAAAAAAGAAAAAAAGAGGCCCTTTGCGCGAAGCTGCTGACCCAAGGCGGTCTTTGCACAAAGGGACTGTTGACGTCAACGCGCGATTATCTGAGCGTTCCTGCAAACACCTGCCACGCCAACGCAGTCTTTGCCACAATGCTGAGAATGACGTACACATATTCGCCGTAGAGGTAATCCTTCCACCTTCCCACCTTCTTGTACTGCAAGAACAT
Source organism: Candidatus Methanoflorens crillii (assembly GCA_003162175.1). Taxonomy (GTDB): domain Archaea; phylum Halobacteriota; class Bog-38; order Methanoflorentales; family Methanoflorentaceae; genus Methanoflorens; species Methanoflorens crillii. The sequence continues at coordinate 8,715 of PMMR01000035.1, forward strand.
GTTGAGGGGGAACAGGAGGAAGAAGAACGCCAAGGACGCGAGGATGTAATAGATAAAGGTGGGTACTGATGCGTTTTGCGTCGCTCCGACAAAGTAGAGAGCGATGACTATCCACGGAATGACGCCGGCAAATGATCCAAATATGAACGCCGTCCACTTCGTTTTTTCCGTCTTTTGGTTGTGGAGCTCCATCATCAGACCGAAAAGGTTCATCGTTGCGTTTAAGCAGAATAGCGGGATGAGAGCTGCTATGTCGTAGATGCCGCTCAGCAAGGCGATCGCCACGATCATCACCGATGAGCTGAGCGCATAGTCGTACCAGCGCGCATAGTTTACGTGTTTCTTGAGATTTTTGACATACCATCGGTTCGCGAACGGTGATGCCACAAGCAGGTGGTCAATCGTCGAAATCAATAGGAATAACGCAACGAGGAGCCCCACGCGGAGCTGATAGATCGTGTTCTCGACCGGCGCGAGGACCTGCGTGGTCGCGTTCAGATGCAGATAATACGTGTTTATCGGAAGTTTGAACGAGTTGCTCAGGAAAACTATGGCTATAGCTTGAATCAAAAGGAATAAGCCTGCAATGACGTTGAACGTTCTCAGACGCCGAAATTTCCTTTCTTCTTGGTCTTCCATCGTTTACCTCCAACTATTTGGTGAAAAAGTGTCTTCGTCTATTTATTTAACGATTTCCTTTTATTGCCGCGGAGAGCTACGATAGCTATTTCACGTTGAGGTAGACGGTGGACTTTTCCCAAGCATTCGAAACCGCTAAGCAGCCGCGGACTTAGGCGTTCCCTGAAGATAACGGCCCCGCAGCAGTGGCCCAATGGCGCGCAGAACAATCTACTTCAAACTGAAAAGGCACCAGAGAAGCGATCTGCGTGCGATGTTTTAGGCCCTGCGGAAGAGTGCGCGGGTGGGGGTACCGGTAAGGGGCCCGTCATGCGGCGGTCATCGGTGCGCGTCCCGCCACGCCGTCATGCCACCCCTCAAGACGAAGACCCGGTCAAATCCCGAATCCAGAAGGATTCGAGCGGCGGCTTCTGAGCGTTTTCCCGTGCGGCACACAACGACGATGTCCCGGGTTTTATGCGTCGAAAGTTCGCCTACCCGCTGTTGAAGCTGCCCGAGCGGGATATTTAGGGAGCCGGGCAGCTGCCCCAACTCCCCCCCTAATTCGTCAGGGTTTCGCACATCGCACACCAGGAGCGCCGGGTCTGAATCTAGTCTTCGGGCGAGCTCCTCTGGCGACAAGTAAGAGAAACTTTCTTGCAACTGATCGCGCGGCAGATCCGTATCGGTCAACGTATCCTCCTATTATATACGCGGCTTATTATATCCTGCTTTCTCGGTGCTTCCCGGATCAATACTATCTCAGCCGCAGATATCACTCTTCGAGCTCTTTATAGCACAACCACCAGTCGTAGTTATCATACATTTTAGCGCGTTCTTTGGCCGTCTTTTCATCGGCAGGCGCCGGTATTAGCACCTTATTTCCGATAAGCTCGTTGTGCGGCCACCCAGCCGGCATAGCGACGCCGTATTTGTCAGCGGTTTGGAGGGCTTTCACGGCTCGAAGAATTTCGTCCATGTTTCTGCCGACCTCTTGCGGATAATAGATAATCAGCCGAACGATGCTTTTCGGATCGACAATAAAAACGGCGCGCACGGTATTCGACGCCTTGCCAGGGTGAATCATCCCCAGCATTGACGCTACCTTACCAGTGTCCGCAATAATCGGGAACGGAATTTCGACGTCGAGGTTCTGCTGGATCCACTCGGTCCACTTCATGTGCGCTACTATTTGATCCACGGACAGGCCGATTAGCTCGCAGTTAAGCTTCTTGAATGCGTCATATCGTTTAGCAAAGGCCACAAACTCCGTCGTGCAGACCGGCGTAAAATCCGCAGGGTGACTAAAAAGCACGAACCACTTGCCGCTAAAAACATCCGGCAGTATCATCTTGCCGTGAGTCGTTTGAACATCTATCTGCGGGAACCTGTCCCCGATCAGCGGCATACCTCGCGCGGCTTGCGCGCCTTCTCCTGCGCTTTTTATAGCGCTCTGCGTACTCGACTGCATACTATTTGATTCTAAATGTGCGCATATATACCTATGCAAAACCGCAAGCAGCACGCCCGCCGGGCAGGAAACGCACGGAAGCAGCGCAGTTCGCTGCGCAATTATAACACTTTAGATAGCTCGTCACCGCGTGCGGCGAGCAGATTCCCGTTTGATTCGGCAACAAGACCAGCGGCGAGATGCTAAATGTGAGCGCTCAAAGTGAACAGCTTGAAAGTGCGCTAAAAGTGCTTAGAAGGATGATACGCTCTCAAAGGATCTGTCAGCTCGAGGTTTTTATTGAGCAATAACATGTGATAGAGAATATATTTTATAGCATAGGAAAAAGAACGACGGGCGCGCGCGTCAAAAACCGGTCAGAAAAACGGGAGCACCAGAATAATAATGGGATTTCTATGCTCGTGGTGCTAGCTTCAGTTTCACTTTTAACAGTTTGGCAAAGTCCTGCACATTCAACAGGTACGTGCGCAACGACAAAAAATGTGGAAGCTTTATGGGTACTAGGTGCCAACAATGGTCTGTGCAAAGTGTGCGAGCTGCCAGAAGACTTCAATGTGGCCGATGGCGGCAAGTGCACGAGTTGCCCGACGACCACTTGCAAGTGCCCCACAGTGCAAGTAAGCACGCTGTTCCCACGTGCCGGCTTATGTGACGCCATCGCCTTCAAAGCGTCACCTATAGATCCCGTGATTGCGTTTAGGGCAAATGCACTGTCTTTTTTCAGACTCTTGAAGCTGGGAGCTCATCTTCACGCTTTTTGCACTAAGGCTTGGTCGAGCTATAGCTGAGATCAAGTGAAAATGACGCCCCCTTGCTGTTGGACGGCGCGCGCTGGGGCTTTTTTTTCATTCATTTTGAGAAGCCGCGGGGCGACGCAATCAGCCGAAACGTTGAGCATTTTTTACCGCGCGAAGCGTACCTGAAAAAGACTGACCTGAGCGCCCAATATAGCTATTTACGTGCAATTTGCTATCTAACATTATCAAAACCTTTTTATATCTTAGGTCAAAAAAGGGTAACGACATAGAAGTTGGGCAAAAGCCCACTTTGTCAAACAAAAAGGAGATGAATCATGAAGAAAGTTATCGTTTCTCTATTAGTGCTCGCNNACAGTAGCGTGCTGCGTAGTCAAGCAGTGCTGTGAAGTCAAGACAGTCAAGGCAATGCCTGCCTGGACGCCCGTCTGGAAGCCAGCACCAGTAGTTGTTAAGCCTGCAGTCGTTACACCTGCCGCGGCCGTTGCCGTCAAAGGAGTAGCAAGTGCATCCTCAGCATCGAGCACACAAACACAGTCAGTCACTATAACTGGCAACAGCAACGTTGTAAACTTCGAAAACAACACCCAAACAGCCACCAACACTGCCACCAGCGTCGCGGTCAACGTAAATGCGGCCGTAGCGTGGGGTAACGCTACAGCCAAAAACGTAGTTGAGTAAACAGCGATGACAGCACGTCGTGATACAGTTCAACTGTGGAGCGACGGCGAGTGCCTACAGTTGATCTCAGCTGTAGGCGCTACTACGAAAACTGGGCGTTAGAGAAAGGAAAAAAGGCGAGTGCCCTTATTTCAGTGGTCCGTAAACGATCAATCGATTTACGTGAGACCTTATAACAGGTCAGTCATTAATCAGGGCAGTTGCAAAAGCTAAAATCGAATTCGATTTAAGCCAGGGATTACCTGGCTTCCTTTTTTGCTTTTTTTGAATATTGCAGCTAGCTAGCAGTTTTTTTGGTGAATAACAAAGCACGAACACGCCAAGGCCCCGCCCCATAGGTGTCCGCGCATTAGTTTTGAATCGAAGGTCATCAAAATGCTGTTGACTTTTTGTAAGCCACGCCAACCTTACGTGTAAGACTTGACGGACCAATTGGTGGCCTCGGGGGCAACGTCACCGAGGCTTTGTCATTGCATTGAAAAAACGGTCTTGAGCGTGGAACGTGGGCGACAAGTCACCCCTTGCAAGCAGCGCGCCCTTCAAAAAACCAAGAAGAAAGGCAGTTACGCCACCAAGCGCGCCTATTTGACAACGTTCATTTCATTGCGAACTCATCCTAGCGCAGCTCGAACGCTGTTCGCTGGGGGCCGTTGTCCAATGACCGAGGGTTTTCGAGCTTCAGCCTACTCAATGTCGAGGAGTACTATCTTTTTGGCTTAATTTTTCGTTGGCGATTTCAACGTACGAGGAGTCTATCTCAAAACCTATGAATTTAACTCCTAATTTCGTACTTGCTAACGCTGTAGTTCCGATACCAATGAAGGGGTCCAGAACGGTGGTTTCGTTGTTGAACCCATGCAGTTTTATACACATTTCAGGGAGTTTTTCAGGAAAAACTGAAGGGTGCTGTCTTGATTCCTGTATAGTTTCGTACGGTATAAACCACGCGTTGCCTCGCTCTCTCACATCAGCGCGCACGGACTTCCATCGTTTAATATTTGACTTATCCTGGTATGGTACTCCAATCGACGTTTTATCCAAGTTGATGTCACCGTGCTGCGTGAAATGAAAAATGAACTCATGACCCCCGCTCAGATACCTTGAGCTATTGACAGGTTGGTAATGCCCAACTGCGATACTTTGTTGCGTATGCGCATAGTCCCCCATATCTTCTTGAGGTATAGCAATAGATTTAATCCAATGGATTAGATTTTGAAGCGTGTAGTGCTCTCTGAATTGATCTGCAACGTCAAGTGCAATCCATGGGTCTGTGGATTTTCCACCAACATTTAGAAAGAATGAGCCAGTTTCTTTCAAAACCCGTTTTGATTCTTGGGCNNTTGTACGGCGGAGATGTGACAATTATGTCTATGGAGTTCTCGCTGATCAGTTTCATCCCTTCAAGGCAATCCATAGCGTAAATCTTGTTTAGTGCAAGCGGCTGCGTCACTGAAAACATCTTTTCAATTCTCGTTTCTTCGAATTTACTTAGAACTTTTACAAGGTTGAACTACTATAATTAGCTCTCCGTCTCTAGCGTCAAGCTCCGATCTAACAAATCTCCTCTCGTCAGCCCAAACTGCCTTAGGATGCTGCGCGGCTCGGTTGTTCTTAGAGGGAGTCCTTTTTGTGATCGCGCAGGCGTCAGCTTATTAGCCCTCCCGTGGCTTATGTGTTAGTTGGGAATACCCGCCTTTGTAACGTGACGCAAAGGAAAAGATTTTAATCTTTAAGAAGGATGAAGACTCCACGCAAAGGTAGAGAGAGTTAGCATGCGGTCGCTTATCGTGTACCCGTGGCTCGTGGGAGAATTCATCCAGTGGCTGAAGCCTGACGTTTCGAAATGGGCGATCGACGACGCCAAAGCGGCGAGTTCTGAAAGGTCCGACGAAGAGCGCATTGAGCGGAACGTCATTCTGGCGCTTTCCCACTATGACACCCTCAGATGGTTTGAAGACGGCAGGTTAGTGGGTAGTAAAGACAACGAGTCGCACGAGATTGCAGACAACCTCAAGGACTACCGCTTCAACGGCTTGTTCTATTCTGGCTTATTTGGCACAGAGGGCGAACCGGAATGGTAACCTCTTGTGACCTCCTTTGAGCAGATCAGCGGCGCCACCACGCAAATTCTGCGTCAGTGAGCCCTACGACAGGCGGCTCTAGGGCATTGCCCTCGCTTGTTCGCGACAACTGCTAGAATATGCAGATCTGACTTGTTGAGTGGCTTTTATTATAAGAGTTGCTGTAACTGATTCGTGTCACGGCAGGTGCAACGATCACAACGGTTATCCACGTACGGGAACGCGATACAGCGCACCCAACCGAACTTCACACAAAGAAGAGCCCACTAAAGGCTCGGACTGATCATATAGGAGAGGGGCCTTGGCAGCTCAAGGCGCCTCTCCGTTTATAGCCCCAAGAAAGATTGATACGTCGTTGCGATTGTCACTCTTTAGCATGGTCTACCTCTTCATGTTGTACGCTGGTACCACATGTCATNNCACACAGTCCCTCTCTTGCTTTCTTAGATTGCACGCGGGGCCGCTTTTGTGTGCTTACAGCGCGATAACAAGCAACATTTCAGCGAGTGGCGGCGCTTGGCGTACATCGTCCTCTGTTACGCCAGTCCTCTTCTTCGCAAATATAGCGTCACAGGATACGAAGTCAAGTCCGCACGGCGCATGTTTGCTGCAAGTCTGAAACAATTATTTAGCAGCGGCGCATGTCGTACGCAATCGAGATGCAAGAGCGCACCTAAGAAATCTTATCAGATAAAATCACAGCGGTTAAACGAGAGGTGAAAAAATGAAATCTGACGCGGATATGCCTTGGCCCGCTACGGCGGACGAGCACGATTACTTGAAAACCGTAATTCTAGAGATAAAACGCAAAAATGACAGGATAATCCAACTATTGATCGTAGTGATCGTAATACTAGTAATCCTGTTAATTTTCATCTTCGTTCCATAATTCGATGACATCATCGCAAGAAGAGGATGATTGAGGGTCAGGCAGTGAGCTGCCAATTATGGATCGAAAAATGATGGAGAAATGCCCAGAAGTCAGTTCATCTAAACCAGGGTTTCAAAGAGGTCAACTGCATCCCGCACGAACACCGGACATCGTGCCATCACAACTTTGTTCTTTTTTGCCTCGGCAACCTGTTGCGGGTCTGATAAGTTGTATCCAAGCAGTCCTGCAGGTTGACTCAACCTGCGTGGCGTAGCCGCTGACAAGGGCGTTACGTCGGCCAAGAGGTTCTCACGCAGCCCACAGAATTGAAGCGAAGATGAGCATGCAGCACACGAATATCACTAGGACAGCTGCAGGATTCGAAAGGGCTTTTCGCTCCTTTATGACGATCATCGCCAACAGAATTATGCCAAGAACAACTAACACGGGATTCATTTAATCCTCCTTTTAACGTTTTTCGGAACAGCTAGCGTCTCACGACGTGCGGATTTTTGTACGTCTAGCTGTTCTTTAGAGTAATAGTATCTAAACACCAATTGAATGTTTTGCTTTGACTCTCCGTGGTACATGAGATGCTCACGGCGCTGGTGTTTATCGTGCGATATCACAGATAGAACGGCAAGGAGATATCGCAATGAAAGAAGATCGAAAGGACGGCAAAAACGAAGTAATCCTAATCGAGTTTAACGAGCTAAGAGGCACGGTCAAATCCATTGTAAGCCGTATCGCACCCTTATAACCATAATCGCACCAGAGAGAGCCCCACAGATATCATCCGCATAAGCGATCCCGGCGCCAAACCCCTGCGAGATCCGAAGTACCACATCCCGATCAAGCCCGAAGTCCTCTGCAAAGACCGAAAGCACAGTTTGTGAACAGCTGAAACCGTGCTGAAAAAGAGTGACTGCCTCATCTGCTTTTGACATATGTAACAATCATGCAAGGACAGTGATAATAGTAGGGGGCGACTGACTTCCGGTGAGCTGACATCGGCAGCTCGAACGCGCTGAAAGTGAAAGAAAAAAGAACGAAGTAAAGAGGATAAACCTCTTCACGACCTATGCAACGCCTGTAGCTCCTGTATCAGGTTCTGCACCTGCGGATACAGCTGACCCTGCGCTGCGCACGTCAGCACCCAGTCGTCACTGTCGGGCTTTCCAGTCTTGGCGCACCCGTCCGTTCGTGGTAGCAAGGCATTCTTAAGCTCTGCCGTTGCCCCACCATAGCTGCCCACCCTGACGTTAATCTCAGCCGCGCTGATGACTGCAAGCGTTGCTATTTTTGTACCCGGCGTGAACGCTGAGGTTGGGATTCCCATAACTGTGAGTCTGAGGGCGTTCAGGTCGGCGAGGACGCTCGCCTTGCTCACCACACTCACGCTGACGACATGGCTAGTCGCGTTGCCATACACGGCTTTACCGGCATAGACAGCGCGGTACTGGTAGGTGCCGACAGCCGGCTCACTCGTGCTGATGGCGTAGGAGCCGTCTGACTGAGTGGGGTTGGTTTTGCCGCTGACGTCTGTCCACGTGCCGCTGACATTCTTCTGCGCTGTATGACGGCATCTTGCTTGTATCGGGATGCACTTCAAGCACACTGCAAATCAAGCGTCGGTTTACCTTCTCGCATCCTGCAAACTCAGCCCCTGCGATAAATTCAGAAAGGGTTCTGTAAAAAAATAGATTGAAGATATTTTAGAAGAATATTTCTTCCTTTGGGAATCTTACTTTGGGCATTGGTTTATCTGCTGCATATCCGAGAGGTACAATTATAGTAGGGACCAGAGTATCTGGAAGCTCAAGGATTTCAGAGTAAGCTGCAGGATTAAAGCCCTGCATTGGACATGAATCAATTCCTAAAGATTTCGCAGCATAAATTGCAGTTATAGCTGGAATGAAAGCATTTTGCTGTGCTTCATGAATTCCTTCCTCACCAGGGAACATCCGCAAAAAGTTATTAAGAACTGATTCCAAAAACTGAATATTTTTTTCTGGAATACCAGAAGCCTTTAAATCGTTTATTAATTTATCTGCGTTTCCTTTAAGGTTTGAATTGGCGCAAAATACGAGAAGATGGGAACATGACTTAATTTGAGGCTGATCCATTGAAGCTGGGGATAATTTTTCTTTTAAATCTTCATCTGCTATTATTTTAATTTTCCAAGGCTGCAAGTTTAATGCTGAAGGTGAAAGCCTAATCATCTCCATGATCTGTTCTATTTTGTCTTGATCAATTTTCTTACCAGCAAACTTCTTTGTAGCAAACCTTTCTTCAAGTATACTTTTAAATTCCATTTGTATCATCACCATTATTTTGATCTGTTAATTATGTTCACAAGCTAATACATAAAAGAGATGTCAAGGTAAAACACCCCAGTAATGGGATAGGAAAACGCACAATAAGCATATTCAGCCTTCTGCTTTCGTTATTTATCGTTAGATTATGTCCGGTTGTGATTTTGTAGATGCTGGCGTTAAGCTTCGGCTGATAAGACGCGGTGGAAGCATCAGCCGTGAAGCTGCCGCACAGAACTATCTTTGTAGATTTCGAGCACAGAAATCGCAAGCTTTTCTGCATCGTGCGCACACATCACCTGCTGCAACACATCAATGATCTGACGAAGCAGTGGCTCCGCAGCACTTTCCCATCTCGGCTGAGTCAGAATCGACATAACAAACGCAGTAAGGGTCTGGGCAAGCTGTTCTTTCAACTCAAGGGCAAACGTTCGCAAATACGACCCGTCAAGCCGTTCAGCTCTGGCGAGGCAGTAGCTGCAGGCTGCCCCGTAAATGACCACATACCTTAGTTTAGCCTCTAGTCGGGCTCGTTCAACGCTTTCTATTAGCTCTTCCAGCGGTATTGTGTGCAAAATAGGCAGCAAAGAGGTTGTAGATAGCCTGTTTCTTGTCGGCTGTATCAGTTTGATGGTGGATTGCTTGCACAACAGTCGAATTTGTGCAGCACGCGATAACCCGACTGCAAGAACGTGCCGAAAGTGAAAGATGTTTCATGTGGTGCCGTAACTGCTTGGTTTCCCGATCATTTTCCATTTCTTAGCACCTCTTGTGTCTCACTGGTTTCGACCAAAGAACAAGCAAGTCGAAGCCACATTAACTCTCACTTTTGAATCTTCGTTTTACTAGTGCCACCTAAATGATGACATTATTAGAAGATGCTAGACGACATCGGGCAGTGAATTATAATTCAACTAATATTAAAAAGACTTCAAAAAAAATCATGCTGGAGGGGTCTTATTTGTCAAAATTAGCCTTTTTGTATAAATTGTGGCGCTTGCCCCCAAAAGAAGCGCAGAATGGCAATATTTATTAAACAAAACACTTCTTTTGTTCACCGTGACGAAAATTCCTGATTATCTTGAGAAAGAACAAGTAGATGAACTACTGCAAGCTGCGAAAACATGCAGTGAAAGGGACTATCTGCTACTTCGGTTCATGTGGAGAACCGGAGTTCGGGTAAGCGAGGCCATAAATGTCACCCCCAATGATATTGAGTTTAAAAACGGCGTAGTGAACATCCGAAAGGCTAAGGGGGGGAGGCAGCGGAGAGTACCCCTCGACGAAGATACCCTTAAAATGCTCTCCGATTACATATTAGCACTGAATACCCCAGAGGATCGGCCTGTTTTTTCTATAAAACGAACACAAGTATTCAATCTGGTGAAAAAATATGGGAATACAGCGGGGCTTAAGATACATCCGCACACTCTCCGCCACAGCTTTGCTATTAACTTAGTTCGTGGTGGGACGGATCTACGACGTGTACAGCTTATGCTAGGACATTCTAGCCTCAGCATAACGCAAGTCTACCTTCAATTCAACGATAATGACCTACGGGAAGCATACGAGAAAGTGTCATTTTAAGCATTTTCTATGCTGTGATTTGTATAAAAGTGAGAGTTGAGACCCAAAAAAGGTTAAGAGACTGCAGTCAATTTATTAATAATATTTTTGATGCCCTCGAAAGCTAGGTGATATCAAATTGCTTTTTCAAGACTGCGATCAGCAACCACAGCGAAAATACACGGGAGATATCTCCCCTAATAGCCACAACCAAACAGTCCAATGCGATGCTAATAGTTGTATCCTTGTTTTTCTATAGCGCTAAATAGAGTTCTTTTTCGCAAACAGAAGATTCATAGACTTTAGATTACGTTACCTCATTATTCGCCTAGTTGTCGAAATGATGGGGGGTATCTCATGCGTGTTGATTTCTTCAACGCTTACTAGATGATACCATCTGAGTCGCCAATATCTTGCTTTTTTGTACAATAGGCAGAAAAAGAAGCAAATCAGGCCCATAATCAGTTTTGCGGAGATACAAAACCTATCTTTTGTATCATCGTGACCAAAATACCTGATTATCTCGAGGGGCGCAAAAATCTCTTGAATTGCCCTAAAATTCGCCACTTGAGGTTAATATAGCTTAAAATTCGAAATTATCAAAGCATATGGCCCCGCCGTTACCCAAAATATACCTTTTGGGCAATGTGGAGAATATCACCGATTACTTGGACCGAGAGCAGGTCAACTCGATGCTTGATGCCGCGATGATTGCCAGCCGTCGAGACTATTTGCTGCTACAAGTGCTGTGGCGAACGGGAGTCCGCGTAAGTGAGCTCGCCAACATTCGCCCCCGCGACATTGAGTGGGCCAATCAGGTCGTGAACATCGCCAAAGGTAAGGGCGGCAAACAACGCAGAGTATTACTTGACGAAAAGACAGTGCAAATGCTCTCGAACTACGTTTCTTCACAAAATATCGGGGAGGAACAGCCGGTTTTTGACCTCAAACGCAGGCAGATCGGCAACATAGTTAAGAAATATGGCAAGATGATCGGGGTAGACGGGCACCCTCACACGTTTAGTCATAGTTTTGCCATTCACCTTGTCCGGTCAGGAATGGATCTAAGGCGCGTTCAACTGCTCTTAGGCCATAGCACGCTCAATATGACGCAAATCTATCTTCAATTTAAGGATGATGACATTCGCGAGGTTTACCAAAGGTAGGTTTTTAGATTTGGATATTTTTATAAAAGTGAGAGTTGAGAAGCAAAGACCCCTGTTGCTACAAAATACGCCTGCCTAATTGACAAGTTTGCCTTTGATATCTTAAAACTTCTAACGGCTATTTTAGATATCTTACCACAGCCCTTCAAACTAGCGACGCGCTAAAATACAAATCCAACGTGAGATATCTCATCACAATTTCGTCAATCAATCATTGCAGTTTCTTTTTCTATGCGACATCTGCAAAGAGCTTCGAGAAAAAAAACTATAGTTGCTCTACAAAAACCGGACGATTTCACTTGTTCAATTGTCTTCAAACGCATTAATAATAGCCAAGTCTAGCATATCGATTTGGACGAAAACCCAGATTATTTGCGAATTTTTTTAAAAATGAGTACTAACTTCACTTTTTTGATCAGCGATCCAGAGTTTAGGCAGGTTCAAATAGCATTCTCGGGTAGTTAATATATTTAATATAACTTTTATTATATCCTTAAAAACTATACTATAGAATCATAACTTTTATAATTAATTTAATTAAGTATACATATAAGAACCCAGCAAGCAACTTCGCTTACTCAAGATCGAACCCATTTTTACAAGAGTCTCGCGCTTTTGCAAGCAACAAAATAGACAAAAGTGAGAGCTAACGCTGTTTTCAAAACTCTAAACTAGTGCAGACAGTACGCCAACACAGAGTTAAAGTCAAACCCGGCTCAAAAAACAGCTTTTTCGTCGAACGTGCCTAAAATGCCTTCCAACTCTGCTTGGCTGACATCATCTCTGGCCTGAAATCGGATACCACAGTCCCCGTCGTGTCGTTTTCTATGATCAAATCTGCCAGTAAGAATGCGCTGAGGTATTCGCGTTGGAAAAGCTTCACATCGCTGAGCTTTTCGATAATGTATGCAAACCAAACACATGGAGACTGGATAAGGCGGCAAAACAAACTCCCTTGTTCATTTATTCCACGCTCTTTTTCTTTAACACGGTTCGAGAGCGTATCATATTATCAAATTTCCGAAAAAAGTGAGCGTTCCTGGTGATCTTGAGCTTGGCACGAGTCACGTGTGCCCTTCTCTAAAAGTCACGTCTGCGATGATACCCCAGTCAATGCCAAGCTTAGGCGAGACCGGCCTGTTTAGAACGTTTTTTTGCCACATGATTCGACCTGTACTACCGTTACCTGTCAACTACCAAGGTGTTTTTTGTCTTCCAATGATTTGAAAGAAGTAGCACTAAACTACTCGCGCGATGCTTAGAAGCTAAGGAGCAAATTCGCTGAAATGATATAGTGGTAGGCCCCTGAATCTTTTACTGAGACGACTCTAAATCCTGCTCTTTCGATGAGAGAGACGGCTTCGCGCTGACTGAACCGTATTTCGAGCGGGGGACCGAAAGGCGTTTGCTCTTTCTTCCAGTCTAGGTTTACCAATCTGCCGTCCGTTTTGAGTGCTCTCCTCACGTTCTGCAAAACTTTGAGTGGATCCTTGAAATCGTGAAGCGCTATCCCAACAAACACTATGTCAGCGCACTGCTCGCATAAAACGACATCTTCTGCCGCGGCGAGTTTTAACCGCAGATTTCGCAGGCCGACAAGCGCAGCTTGTTCACGTAGTTCATCCAAAGCTTCTTTATCAACATCAACGCCGCAAATGATACCTTCTGAGCCGACTATTTTTGCTGCGGGAATGGCAAAAAAACCAAACCCACAGGCCAAATCTATAAGAACATCGCCGGCCTTGACCCCCGCTTCCGCGAGAATTGCTTCAGGGTTCTGCCACGTTCGCCTTTCGACTTCGTTACGATATGTGTGATGCATCGGATCACGACGTGATGCTCATGAAGCAGACAAGATACTTATATTCGTTGCGAGGCGATGCAGAGGTCTGCAAGCACTCATAAACGTTGCAGAAGTGAAGTGGTCTCCGACCAGTCATAGTTTCCACTCGTGAGTGTCAGTCAAACGCGCAAGCAGGATGGCTTGAGAGGTGCGTCGCGAGCAACGCTGCTACCGAACAACTAGCCTTAGAACACCTTGAGCACGAGCAGCAGGCCAAACGAGACCATGAGGAGCCCAGCCACAAGCCGCATATATCGCGCTGATTGCATTCTCCATGCTTCTGCTCTGTCCGTCCCCACCTTGATGGCGTATATGGCGACGAAAACAATAGTCATCGGTATGATGAATGCAAATGCGAAGAGGGCCGTGTAGAGGTTGTTATCCATCGCAGTCATGCTGGTGAGATAATTAGCGGAGAAGAAGGTAAACGGGCCTAACGTGCACGGCAAAGCGGCAATCGTCGCGATGAAACCGAGCCCGATGATAGCAAGAAAAGAACCGGTCTTCCCGAGAGTGCTGATGCTGTGTTTTGTGAAGGTTGGAATCTTAAAACTGAACCAGCGGTTGTACCAAAAGAAATCCTTGATCGATACGATACCAACGACGAGGAGGAAGACGCCAATCACGGTCTTAGTCAGATCTAAGTTCTGTGCACCTATGATTCGAACGAACTGCACGAGCGCAAGTGCCGAAAGGAAGAAGACGAAAAACACCGTTGCAATGTAGGTCACCCCAATGGCAAGGGCTCGCGGGCGCGACGCTGTGAGGGCGACCGTCCCCATCAAGAAGATAAGCACTGAGAAGACACACGGATTTAGCCCGCTGATTATGCCGGTTGTGATGAACAGCGGCAATGGCAGACTCCCCTGGCTAGTCACCAACGTCCCGTTCTGAGAGGAGGTCGAATTCTTGGTTCCTGGTGTCGGCGTTGGCACAGCGTGGCCAGTTAATGTGTCACCCGGGCCTGTCGCTCCGTGTTGAATTGCTTGTGCAACAGCCGCGTCGATCTGTGGTTCTGCAGAGTCCGATACGAAATACTGCTTTCCGACAAAAACAGTCGGGACAGTGTCTAATAATTTCATTCCGTACGCGCTCTCGAACGTCTCAAAAAGGCTAAAATTCGCATCGTTTTGCGTTTCGTACTGATACACGTGCAATGTTGGATACTCGGCTGCCAGCGCAGCAATGTGAGGCGCGAGCGCCTGGCAATGCGGACAATCCGATCTGTAAAACTCGTAAAGGTTCACAGGCCACGGCGGGTAGTGCGCACTCGCAGCCGTGGTTGAACTAGAAGGCGATGATGTCTGCGCTGCCACGGGGCTTATCACGGAGAAGCATATCAAGAGTATAAGCGTCAGCGAGAGACCAATGAGTGCTTTTCTGTGTGTCGGTCCGTGTTGTTTCAACATTGCGATCGTTGTATCTTCCGCGAACGGATTATCAATCTTTCTAGTCCCGATGGCGCAGTCACGTTAGACTATCGATGCAAACAGTATCTTTATAATTATCGTTATATTTTTATGTACGGCTTTTGTTTTATAATACTTCCGCTCTTTTTTTAGCAGGTCGTACACCCGTGTCAAACTGTGCCGCGGGCTTCCTTTGGGTTTTCTTTCCACCCAAAGCTTTCAAAATTCTAGCTGTTTCCAAGATGACGCAGGACGACTGCAAAAACCGCTCAGAGCTCGTGTACACATGACTCGGGCGTCGTAATTCCAGCAAAAAAACGTCGGGAGCGCGACGAGCTTTTCAATAGGTCTGCAGTCTGATCCGCTGACCCAATATGCACCTGCCGCCTCTAAGTCCTCCAAACGGATTTTTGGGCGTGCCAAGCGAATTCATGCATCGTGCCATGATAGCCGCGCCTCGCGCTAGCCCATCATCCACAAACACGACGTAGTCTTCGGGCTTGCTATAGATGCCCATCTCTTTGATAGCCTTCAAGATGTGACTTGGCTTGTTTCCGGTTATGCCCGCGCGCCCGGTTATCCCGATGCTCACCTTGTCATTGATCAGACCTTTCGTAAAAGCTGTATTGATGATCCGTTCGGCTATGCCGGTAGAAACCCAATCAATAACGCCATAGAGCATTCCGAGCCCATAGTCTTCGTAGATCTCGCCACCGACTTTCGAAATGCGGTGAAGGTCACTGCCGTTTTCACCAGAATCAACGCCGATGAGGGTCAACCCGATTTGCGCCGCAGCGTGAGGATTCACGGGGACGCTTCCAAAGCGCTTGGACGTTTTTGGGACTTCCTCGATTCGAATATGTTCGTGGATCTCGTTTGCGAGAGCTCTTACGTCCCGTTCTCTCGCAACGCTGACCTTCAGTCGGCTTAGCTTTGGGAGGTCAAGCGTCGTGCCGCTCGTTTCGTCTACCAGGCCGGTGCCGCGGCCGACTGAATCGACGATTTCCCCAGAGATCCCACAGAAGTTCGCGATCGTGTTCGCGTAGGGAAGTACGTCGTTGGTGATCCGACCTTTGAAAGTTGTCCCGAAATCCATAGAAAGGCACGGATTTCTGAAGTCAACGTCTGCCCATTTCGCGCCTTCCTTGATTCCAGCCGTCGCGAGCTCCCCCTCCATTTCATTTGCGACAACTTCAACCCCTGTCGAGCCGATCGGAGGGAGCACGCCGCTTACCGAGCCGTCAAAAGCGACTTTGTCGAGAAGACTGTACTCGCGAAACTTCTTTGGCAGGTGGTAAAGGCTCATCGCGGGCGTCATTTTACGTGCTGTAACTCCCGCCATTAAGCAGCCGTCGGCAAGTGCCTTTATAAACTCACCAATATCCTCGGGCTGGTCAAAACCAGCGACAACGCCGGTGGAACGCACGACAAAATGGAGGTCATCGGCAAGCTCGAGATTTGCGTTTCGCACGGACTTGATGAGCGTGCCCTTCACCATTTCAGCAATGCTGTTTCGTGTAAGCGGCTTATAGGTCAGGGTCCGACCAAAGATTTCTTCGCCTGGCTTTGGGTCGCGCACGTCGCGCGTCATATTGACGACCTTGTTGACGACGTAGGCCTTGCCCTCAAGCATGTTCGTCGCGGTGAGGATACACTTCGTCGTCGTGTTGCCGACTTCTACGGACGCCACAACGTAGAACGGCCCCTTCTTGATCTCAAGCAGGGACACCTGTTGATTCTTTGCAACCTTCGGTTTCGCTCCCAAAAGGCCTAACGCCACGATGCTTTCCCTTCCTTAACCCTTACCCGCTACCGATTTGTTCACGCCGCTTAACAGGCGACTATCTCTTTGAACCTGTAGCTGAAAAAGCCTATTTCTCTAGATATTAATATATAATTATTAATATTTATTTATTGTAGGGCCGATGAGCCCAAAGAGCATCTCGCGCCCCTCAGGCGATTTAAAAATGGGAAGATCCCAGTTTTGTACGACTCTTGATCGGCGTGTAGTGCTCGGGCGACCAGTTATCCGATCTAAGCCCTCCTTCTCATAACTTTGCTTATGGACGAGGATTCCCCGCCTCTGCCACGCGGGAGTCTTCGCCAGATTGACCCCGTGGCTAAACATTAGCTCGTGCATCTCGCTCGAGGTCATTCCAAGCAATGTCGCGTGAGCTTCTCGTCCTGTTTGACCGTTTTGCCGCAAGTAATAGTAACCGTACGCGTGCACATGATTTCGCCACGTTTCATTTTGCCTCGATTCGAGGTAGATCGGGATATCCATTGCGCTTACAGGAATGATGCGTGCATCAAATGCCAAAGGGACGCCCGAGGGGAGGTTAAGTGTCACTGCGCTGGCGAAGAAGCTGGCGACAACGGAGTCAAGCTTCTCGATCCTGCCGTCAAATGGGGCTTCACGAAATAGGGCATTTGCTTCGTCAGAGAATGTGAAAACGAGCTGCACGGGCAGTCCGCTGCGCCGCACGAGCGCTTCAGATGCGGCGCCCATTGACTCGGCAAAGGCGAGATCGTACGGCTGTTCACGCTTGAGCAGCGAAAGCGCGTGCCGGAAATTGCGTCCGTCAACACGCACAAAAAAAGGGGCAAGTGTGCGCAAGCCTGCGTAGATCTCGCGCTCTTTCATTACGCTTCTTCTTTTGGCTTCGCTCGGCCGATGAGCGTTTTCACTACGCTACTTACGAGAATTATGTCAGCTATCGATTTTGCAAACCTGTAGGGTATCACTACGAATCGGTACTTGATATCGAAGATGTTATGGTTAATGTCGCCTATAACAAGGCCAGTTACCCTTTTATCGTTCGTGTCGATCTTGATATCCTCAACTTTTCCTACGTATTCCCCCTTATCCGTATACACGTTGAGGTCCATGATTTGTGTCAGCTCGATTCGCATTTCAACCTCCCTTTTGAATTTCGTGCACAAACTCCGCCATACACTATCGACTAAAGTGATATATAGTTTGCCAAATAAAGGCTAAATTAGGATTATATGGCTTGGTCTTTCCGAATCGCTACCGTTCGCGGAATCCCGATTCTAATCAATATTACGCTCATTCTAATCATCCCCCTCTTCGCCTTCGCGTTCGCTATCTCCCCCCCACCTATAGGGTTTGCAACCGTCCCCAACGCGTACGTTTACGGGACAATAGCGGGCATTATGATCTTTGTTTTCGTGCTGCTCCACGAACTTGGGCACTCTCTTCTTGCCTTGCGCTACGGCATCGAAGTAAAAAGCATAACGCTTTACCTCATCGGAGGGGTTTCCGCAATCGAAATCCCGACAGATCCCAAACTCGAGTTCAGAACTGCGCTAGTCGGGCCACTGGTCAGTCTAGGCCTCGGCGCGGTCTTTTTCGCATTAAGCCTTGCAGTGACCGCAACTGTGCCAAATCTGTTCTTGGAGAACTTTGCGTATATCAACCTTGTTCTCGGCGGGTTCAATATTCTCCCAGCATTTCCTATGGATGGCGGACGCGTGTTCCGGGCATGGCTTGCCAGTCGGCAGCCCTACTTAAAGGCGACGCATACTGCCGTCCAAATCGGCAAGATCTTTGCAATCGGGATGGGCATCGTCGGACTGTTCTTTAGTCCGATTTTGATCATCATAGCTTTCTTCATCTACATCGCCGCGTCTGATGAGGAGCGACAGACCACGATCACTCAGACGCTCGCAGGCATTAAGGTGCGCGACATCATGACGGCTGAGGTAGCGACCGTGCCTCCATCGATGATGATCACCCAACTGATTGAGGTCATGTTTCAGAGCAAACACGCAAGTTACCCTGTCGTCGACAGCGGCAATCTCGTAGGCCTTGTTACATTCACTAACGTGCATCAGGTGCCTCCGAACCGACGAGATGACATAATGGTAGGCAACGTGATGATACGCAACGTTGAGCCCGTAACGCCCGATGATGAGGCCTCTGAGGTCTTCGTCAAGCTCGCCCAACGGCGGCTTGAAGCGATTCCCGTGGTTCAGGGAGGCAGCGTGGTCGGGATCATCACACAGAAAGACGTCATGAGCGCGATGACCTTGCTGGGGGAGGCGCGAGAACAGATCGTCGGCCCTGACGGCACTGTGATCAAAGCATAGCGGAAGCAGCACGCGATGTATGAGAGTCCTGATCAGCCGGCAGAGATCATCATTGTCGGAACTGCGCACATCTCCGAAGAGAGTATACGAGAGGTACAGCGCACTATTGAAGCCGAACGGCCTGATGTCGTCGCGGTGGAATTAGATCCCGGCCGGTACCAGGCGTTGACGCACCCCGAACAGCAAAGTGCGTCGATTAAGGACGTCCTCTCAAGCGGTAGGTTGTACCAGTTCTTAGTGCATTGGCTGCTTGCGTATGTACAGAATAAGCTCGGCTCAGAAGTCGGAGTCAAGCCCGGGAGCGAGATGCTCTCCGCTATTGAAGTGGCAGGGAGCGTCGGAGCGAGCGTAGCACTCGTCGATCGAGATATCAACATAACCATTGCTCGATTCTGGGCAAAGATGCGTCTCATCGAGAAGCTGAAGATGCTTATCGCCCTTCTTGGGATTACCACGAGCGACGAGGAAATAGACCTCGAAGACATCACAAACGATGACGTTATTTCACAGCTGGTCAGTGAATTGCGGCAGTTCTCACCAAGCGCTGCGCAGGTGCTTGTTGACGAACGGGACGCATATCTGGCCGGAAATTTGCTAAAGCTACGCGGAAAAATCGTCGCTGTCGTCGGCGCCGGCCACAAAGAGGGGATTAAGCACTTTCTTGATCATCCGGAGCTTATTCCGCCGCTTGAAGAGCTTAACGCTGTCCCAAAAAGACGCGTGAATTTGACAAAAATCGCGGGCATGGTCTTTTTAGCGGTAATCGTAGGTTTATTTGCACTCATGTTTCTTTCTGGCGCTCCGCTAGGCGTTGTGCTGCTCGCTTTTGGGTACTGGTTTGTGCTTCACGCTGTTTTTGCCGCTAGCTTTGCCACAGCCAGCAGAAGTCATCCGCTCGCCATCGCAGCGTCTGCGGGATACGCAGGCTTCAGCCCCTTTGTTCCGCTCCCTTTCCTCAAGGTTGGCGTGATCGCCGGGCTGATCGAAGCAGCCAAGCGGCCACCTGGAACCGAAGATTTTTTAGGAATCACCAAGGCTTCGTCTGTGCGGGAGCTGCTCTCAAATAAGCTTTTTCGGATACTAGTAGTTGCTGTGGCGGTTAACGTGGGGAGCACCCTAGCTACGTTCATCGCTCTGCTCGTAATATTTCCTATGACGGGCGTTAACCCGTACGATATCTTGCACGCTGCGCTCTCACACGTTATAGGGGGGTTCGCATAATGCAGATACGGCATTCAACAAGCAGCAAAGAACTCGTTGATCTCTTCGCCGCGTGGTTGGGCGTTTCATTCGCCTTCTATCTTGCATTTAGCGGAGTCAGCTTGTCGAACGCATCATTGGAGGATATCCTTGTCACACTCACAGTGCCGCTTCTGGTTGTTGGCTCAAGTTTCGTCTTGCACGAGCTTTTACACAAGTTCACAGCCCAGCGTTTTGGATTCTGGTCTGAATTCAGAGCGAACTATGTCACCTTGGGGCTGTCGATCCTGTTCGCCTATGTAACTCACATCGTGTTCGCAGCTCCTGGAGCCACCATGATCTATGGCCCAAACATCACCAAGCGGCAAAATGGCATAATATCAGCCGCTGGGCCGCTCCTTAATTTGGGGTTAGGCGGGCTGTACCTGCTCCTGTACTTGCTGACGCTGTCGCTGCTGACGCCCCTAGGCAGCTTGCTTAACTACGTTGGACTATACGGCTTTGCAATCAACATATGGCTATCCGCCTTTAACTTGCTCCCGATAGGGCCCCTCGACGGGAGGAAAGTGCTGAACTGGGGCGTGCTGCAATACGTGGCGATAGCGACCCTGCCTTTTGTGGCCGCTATTTACGTCATATTCGTCGTTTTTAACTTATTGTGAACGATTCCTGTGCCGCCTCTACTCTGACAAAACGCGTGAAGAAGACGCAAAAGCTCCTGAATTGCGTGATACACAAAACGACGATCAGCGGTGCCTCCAACGAGCGAAGAAAATGTAGGCGAAAAAAACTGGCCATATAATCAGGACGGCGATCACGCCAAGCTGCTCCTCATACTGGGCGCGTTGCATCGTGAATCAATGGACGTTACCAGTGTCAAGACTATTGAGAGATTGGAGCCCTCTGGCGAAAAAAAGAGTGCTGGCAACAATGCCGTATGCTCAGACGGCGAAACGCTTGACGCTACCAGTTTCAGGCTATGTCTGCTCCTAAAATCTTCTTGTCGTTTCCACGAAGCTCTTGCATCCTGCCAGAAGGCTTTAATACAAACAAACGGGATAATTTAGCTTAAAACGCAGCCCACGAGGTTCAGTCAAAATGAGATACGTGATGAAATTCGGCGGCACCTCGGTCGCCGATGGCTCAAGAATAAGGCAGGTCGGAGAGCTTGTGCGAAGCTATTATGATGAGGGAAACGAGATTGCTGTCGTCGTTTCTGCGATGTCNNACCTACGCCGCAATCGAAGATGAGATGATCATTACCGAAGTCATATCAGAGATAGAGACACGGCTTGAAGAGCTCAAAAACGCGCTTACGGGTATATATCACCTTGGCGAACTCACTGACCGATCGTACGATTACATTTCGTCTTTCGGTGAGCGGATGTCTGCTCCGATCGTTTCTGGTGCATTGAAATCGCTCAAGGTCCAGTCAGTCTTTTTAACGGGTGGAGAAGCGGGCATCATTACCGATAGTAAGCACCGCGGCGCGCGCCCTACGGAAATTACGGAACGACGAGTCCACGAGCGGCTTGTGCCTCTCCTCAAGGTGAGCGTCGTGCCGGTCATCACCGGTTTCATCGCGTATAACATTCACAACATCATCACAACCTTAGGCCGAGGCGGGTCGGACTATACAGCGTCAATCATCGGAAGCGCCGTCGACGCAGACGAAATATGGATTTGGACTGACGTTGACGGTATCATGACCGCAGATCCTAAGCTCGTTTCTGACGCCCGCACGCTTCCACAGGTGTCTTACGCTGAGGCGATGGAGATCTCTTATTTTGGAGCGAAGGTCATACACCCGAAAACGATTGAACCGGCCGTAACTAAGGGTATCCCCGTGCGCGTAAAAAACACATTCAACCCTAACGGCGCAAACACGACTATCGTTGATACGGTCGCCAATGACCAAAGTCTCGTTAAAGCTGTAACGGCGGTTAACAACGTTGCTCTTATTACCCTCTCAGGCGCCGGAATGGCGGGAACCATTGGTGTTGCAGCCCACGTGTTCGCGAAGCTTGCCGAAGCAGGCGTTAATATCATTATGATAAGTCAAGGATCGAGTGAAGCAAACATATCAGTGCTTGTCGAGGAGGAACATTTGAGCAGCGCCTTGACTGCTCTGCACGGGCTAAAGAATGAGTTTAATGGCAACGTCATCAAAGAGATCTCGTGTAACGAGGACGTGAGTGCGATAGCCTTGGTCGGCTCTCGAATGGCAGGAAAGCCCGGCATAGTAGGCAGGATTTTCAGCCGTATGGGGAGTATCAACGTCAACGTCATCATGATCAGCCAAGGCTCCACTGAGCATAACGTCTCTTTCGTTTTGAAACGAGATTCAGTACGTCGCGCTGTAGAGAGTCTTCACGAGGAGTTCTCGCTTTCGGGATCGCAATAGCTCCTATTCAGATGAATCGAATATCGCCATCACTAAGCCGGTTTTTGCTAAGCTGCAAACGATCTTTTTTTAAGGTACAAACCCTAACTGCTTTTAGCCGAGCGCAGATGCTTCGACAAACGAATATCAATCGCTCGACGCTTACGAGCGACTAGGCCCGCGAGGTAGTGCACTTTCACCTCGGCTAGTTCCTAACGCGCAGGTTTTATCATGAAGTCGCAGCACCCCCGCACATACGCGGAATCAGGAGTAGACATCAGCGCTGAAGAAGAGGCAATAAGAGCCCTTCGAAGACATTTTACGACCCAGAAGAAGGGACGCGGAAGTCCGATCAACATCGAAGGCGCCTACGCCGGACTTCTTGACATGGGCGATTTCATTATTGGTATCACCACGGACGGCGTGGGATCGAAGGTTCTCGTCGCAACGGAAATGGGAAACTGGAAGACCATCGGAATCGATTGCATGGCGATGAACGTGAACGACCTTTACGCAATGGGCTTGGAGCCAATGGCTTTTGTCGATTACCTCGCAATGGAGAGCATTGAGCCTTCTATTGCCGATCAAATCGGGGAGGGGCTCGCAAAAGGGGCGAAGATAGCTAATGTATCCATAGTAGGCGGTGAAACTGCGAGCCTCCCCGATATCGTGAGGGGGTTCGACTTGGCAGGCAGCTGCATAGGAATTGCTTCAAAAGAAGACCTTGTCACCGGCCATAAGATCGAGAACGGAGACGCCGTTGTCGGCATTCCGAGTAGCGGAGTTCATAGTAACGGCCTGACGCTCGCCCGCAAACTGCTGGCCAAATATAGCCTTTACGCGCGTCACGGAAGCATGCAGCGCACGCTTGGCGAAGAGCTGCTCGTGCCAACGCGGATCTACTCAGAGATCCTCGACATTAATAAGAATTGCGAGGTCCACGGCTTGGCGCACATCACTGGAGGTGGCCTTCTGAATCTCAAAAGACTTACCCGGCTGGGCTTCAACTTGTCCGATCCTCTCGAACCGCAAGAGATATTCAGTGTGATTCAAGCGGAAGGCGTGGACGTACGAGAGATGTACAAAACCTTTAATATGGGGATGGGGTTTGCTATTGTTGCGCCTCAACGTGAGGCAAGACGAATCGCACACCTCAGCGACGGCGCTAAGCAAGTCGGTACTATTTCAGGCCGTGGAATACGAGTCCGACACGATGATGAGCTAGTCGAAATTGCACAATAGCAGCTTGGCTGGGTCGCGACTATTTGGTATTCGCTCGAACCGTCTGACGAACTGAGGTCGAAGCGTCGCTGTGTGAGTCGAGAAGGGCGGGCTGCCAACGTGTTAACCCTCGCAGGCCCCGATACGCCATTTTGCAGAGTTTTGGTTCAGGCCACGAACCTGAGACGGAAGGCGTCGTGATGATAAAAGAAGAAATGTTGAAAGAAATGGGTGTCGCGCTAGATGATATGATCGATACAGCTATGCTGCTATGGGTTCCACATCCAGGAGTCGAAACAGAAGCGCGGGCCCGAGAAGTTTTCTCGAGCGAGCTTCGGCGAGCTCTGGCCGATCCCAACGTGTGGGTCCTTCTGTATGCGGGAGTAGCTTTGGAAAGGGACGCACGGCAAGGCCGTATCCCAAACCTCGATCCTGTCTCCTACGAAAAAGATTTGACTTGTCTGATAGCTGATGAGGTATTGGGCATGGCAATATCAATGTACGTTGGAGGGTACAAGGGACACTTCGATTATGCCCGATTCGACAAGCTCAAACCTGGAGTTCTAAAATCGCTCGGGCCATTCTTGGATGATATCGTCGCCGGCCTGATAGGCGGCGTTTCGGCTAACATGTACGACAGAGGAGCAGCCGATGCCGCAACGCCTCCTTGACTCTATTCGGTCTGGCTTCGGGTTCTTAACGACGATTCCGGTGGGATTCAATGAAGCAGCGCTCGACAGATTGACCAGGCGCATGTGGATTTTTATCCTAGTCGGAGCTGCGATCGGACTATTGGTCGGAGGGATCAGCTATGCGCTCGCCTTCATACCGCACGTGAGCGACTTTGTCCGCGCCGCGCTGACGCTCGTAGCCCTCTATGCGCTAACAGGTTTCATCCATCTTGATGGGTTAGCTGATGTGGGCGATGGACTACTGAAGCACGGAACAATGCAAGAACGGCTTCGAGTCATCAAAGACCCATACATCGGTGTCGGCGGGATCGCATTTTGTGTCCTTTCTCTTCTGCTGCTTTTCGCTGCAGTGGTATCTATCAAGTCAACGGCGCTCCTACCCGCGTTGATCACAGCTGAAGTCGCAGCGAAGCTTTCGATGGTTGAAGTCGCCTCGCTTGGGAAAGCGACGCACCAGGGACTTGGATCCCGTTTTGCAGAAAACAGTGGGATGTTGACCTTCGCAGTGGCACTGCTTCTCGCAGCACTAGTGGCGGTTCTCTGTTTTGGCGTGAGAGGTCTCCTCGTGTTGTTGCCCCCCCTAGTCCTGTCGCTTGGGCTGGTGAAGCTCGCCAATATGGCGTTCGGCGGAATAAATGGCGACGTTATAGGCTCGTCGAATGAGCTAGGACGTTTGATCGCTCTTGTTGCTATTAGTTTATTGTAGGTGATTGCACGTTCGCGCTCCTCATGGCTGGAGGTAAAGGAGAGCGGCTGGGTTCAGGCGGCGTTGAAAAACCGCTGTTGGAGTTCAGAGGCAGGCCACTCATTGCGCACGTACTGGCCGCCTTGAACAAATCGCAAATTGAACGCGTCGTGACGGTAACCTCTCCCCGAACTCCTTGCACGACGCGCTGGGCAAGAGAAGCGCGTATTCAAGTAGTAAAGGCGCCAGGGCGAGGATATATCCAAGACTACAGCTGGGCGAGCAAGCGACTGGGCCTTCAAGGCCCCGTTCTTATCATCGCAGCTGACCTTCCTCTTATCGACTATCGTCTCATCGACCGGATTATCGAGCGTGGCTCCAAAGCAGAGAGTTCTGCACTCGGGGTCTACCTCCCCTACGAGTTTTGCGATGAGGCCGATGTACCACCTGACCTCATATTCGCGGCAGACGCTAAGTTGCTTGTGCCTACGGGCATTAACATCGTCGATGCAAGCCACCTCGATCAATTACAACAAGAAACGATGCTTGTCATTCGCGATGAGTCACTGCTGTATAACATCAATAGAAGAAGCGACCTAAAACGGCTTTCGAAGAGCGAGCGCGGTCGCAAGCGAGAGCTGGAATGACGTAACTAAAGCTCCAGGCTCTTGCGCTCCACAAGATCCACCAAATCTGGGGCATTAAGAAGTGCGTTTATCACCGGTACGCCCTTGTAATTCGAGAGGTGCTCAGACACTAATCCTGAAATGCAAAAAACCGTGCTCTGCAATTCATCTTTCACGCGCTCTTCGTCTGTTGCACATAGTATCTTCGGCAGACTCGCGCCCCTAAATCCCTCAAGAACCACGTAATCGCTGGTGATATGTCGTATCAGTTCATCAAGCATCACTGGTCGTTTTATCATAAGAACGCTTTCGTCNNTTCCACGTGGACGTCCTTTATCGTGGATACTGAATAACCGCGCGATCGCAGCTCCTTTAGGATCTCAACGACGGTAGTGGTCTTCCCCGATTTAGAGGACCCATAAACTGCGCATATCTTTATTGGCACTAGTTAAACCTCAAAAGTTGAAATGTGATCGCTTGACGCGAGACGCGCGTTATAGGAACGAACGCAGGCGTATATGGAACCCGCTTATTGGCTGAAATCAAAATTGTTTTGCTCACGTGCGTTCGTGCTGCTCGAAGCAGTGGCGGTTAGTTACGCGCCTTCTTCGTGCTTGCGTA
This sequence comes from Candidatus Methanoflorens crillii, assembly GCA_003162175.1. Taxonomy (GTDB): domain Archaea; phylum Halobacteriota; class Bog-38; order Methanoflorentales; family Methanoflorentaceae; genus Methanoflorens; species Methanoflorens crillii. Next base: position 35,032 of record PMMR01000035.1, read on the forward strand.
TTTTTCTAGACTTCCAATAGCGGGGATACGTACCTGGCTCCATCATCACTCTTTTGACTTCGGCGATGACTCCGCCTTGGAGTACAGAGATGCCGAGAGCAACAATCTCGTCTCGCGCCGTATAAATACCAACCAGCTGTTTCGTGTCAACATCAGGTAACGAGATGACGCCGGGTTCTGCGAGTCGAGCCCCGTGGCAAATAGCGTCCACGGCAGTATCTCTGATGATGATTTTTGGAAGGTGGCTAAGCGCGCGCTCGACTGGCATTATTATATCTCGCAGTGGAGCTTCATCGTTATCTTCGATCCAAAAATGGTATGCGTCTGTCAAATCGTGCAATGTGCTCAGCTTCGATTCATCAAATGGACCTGCTTTGGTTCTACGGAGCTCCTGCATNNTCTCGCGTTTGCGAATTTGACGCCTTACCGCCGATTTAAGAGGGGGGCGCTGATATAGCACCCCCGTAAACTCCCTTAGCATGTCCCGCACCAAGGGGTCGGGAACCGTCTTATGTAGATGGATTACACAAACGTATTCCTTGGGCAAGTTCGCCAGCGCCCCCACTGCCCTTGTCNNATGACGCCTTTTTGAAGCAACTCGTCTATGGTCCGTTGCTGCGCAATAGGATTCGTCATCGTTTGTCAACTTTCCCGGAACGCATTCACGGCCTGCGCGATGATAGCGATGACGGCGTATTGGTCCCAGTGCGTTGTNNCGCAGGCCAACTACTTCGGCTCCAGCTTTCCAGTGGCGCCACGTATCTTTTCCAACAACATCGAAGACGAAGTTTTCCACCTGGACGTCCTTTATCGTGGATACTGAATAACCGCGCGATCGCAGCTCCTTCAGGATCTCAACGACCGTAGTGGTCTTCCCCGATTTAGAGGATCCATAAACTGCGCATATCTTCATTGGCACTGTTAAACCTCAAAAGTTGAAATGTGATCGCTTGACGCGAGACGCGCGTTATAGGAACGAACGCAGGCGTATATGGAACCCGCTTATTGGCTGAAATCAAAATTGTTTTGCTCACGTGCGTTCGTGCTGCTCGAAGCAGTGGCGGTTAGTTACGCGCCTTCTTCGTGCTTGCGTATTTTTCTAGACTTCCAATAGCGGGGATACGTACCTGGCTCCATCATCACTCTTTTGACTTCGGCGATGACTCCGCCTTGGAGTACAGAGATGCCGAGAGCAACAATCTCGTCTCGCGCCGTATAAATACCAACCAGCTGTTTCGTGTCAACATCAGGTAACGAGATGACGCCGGGTTCTGCGAGTCGAGCCCCGTGGCAAATAGCGTCCACGGCAGTATCTCTGATGATGATTTTTGGAAGGTGGCTAAGCGCGCGCTCGACTGGCATTATTATGTCTCGCAGCGGAGCTTCATCGTTATCTTCGATCCAAAAATGGTATGCGTCTGTCAAATCGTGCAATGTGCTCAGCTTCGATTCATCAAATGGACCTGCCTTGGTTCTACGGAGCTCCTGCATGTGCGCACCCACCCCTAGCGCTTCGCCGACGTCGTGGCACAGCTTACGAATGTACGTTCCGGCCTCACATCCCACTTTGAAAAGAACGTCGTTCCCCTGCCGTTCGAGCACATCGATGTAATAAATCTCGCGTTTGCGAATTTGACGCNNCCAGCGCCCCCACTGCCCTTGTCGCATCTTGCAACAATATCGGGAGCACACCGGTAACCTTAGGATCCAGCGTTCCGATGTGGCCCGCTTTCTTAATATGCAAAATTCGTTTTACCCACGCGGCTACTTCGTGACTCGTAGGTCCGGCTGGTTTATCGAGATTTATGACGCCTTTTTGAAGCAACTCNNGTATCTATGACAAGATCATAGATGTCAAGGTTCGTCACGTCGATATCATAAAACGTGTGATATCTCGCGGTCTCGCTGCTGTCACGCAGGCGTGTTTCGTGCAGAGCGGCCGCCTGCCGCTTGCCTTCTCTTCCCGCTATTCGCTGTGCTCGTACTTCTAAAGGCGCTTTGAGCCAAACGGCGATGTCAGCTTTAAGAACCCAGCCCGAAAGCCGTCCGTCGACGACCGCGTGTTCTCGCGACTGCGCGAGCTCGGCTTGTCGTCGATCAATCATTTTGTCGATTTCCGGTTCTATTTCCGCAAGCTGGCTCAACTGCTCGAGACTCATTGCGCGCTCGCGCGCGAGTTCCCTGAATACCTGTCCCGCCGAGATGCGTGCAAAGCCGAGTTCTCGCGATAAACCGGTTGCTACCGTCGTCTTGCCGCTGCCTGCAAATCCGCTAATGGTAAGCAACACGATCGCACACCCGCTAAGCGCTGGAGATGAGCTCAGCCTTTCTGCAACGTAGCCACCAGTTCAGCGACTGCCTCATCAAGCTTTCCGTCGGGATTTTGCAGTATCTTGACCGTTGCTCCCGTGTGTGCGGCGTACGCCATGCATATTGCTTTGTTAACTTCCTGGTGCTCCTGAACACCCGTCGCATCTTGCGCGTCGCGTTGTCTTGACTTGTCTGCATTTCTGCGCCGAATAATTTCGTTAGGTGCTGTTTCGACAATAAGTATGAGTTCGGGCTCAAGTTCGTCCAAAACCCATGTAGGCAAACCAGGAAGGTACCCGCCCGGTGTTCGCACCGTTGCGTGCGTGTCAACAACAAGCGGAGTCGTGGCCATTTTTGATATCGTGCGCGCGGCAGTCTTTTGGAGATCGCGCTGCCTAGCTGGATCTAGCTTTCGGATGTCATCTCTTATCTTAACCCAACCGCGCTGCAACGCCTCATCCAGCATCACGTCGCTATAGGTGACCATTTTCAAAGGCTGGCCCTGTGCTTCCAAGCGTCCAATAGCTTTCCTTGTAACCGTCGTCCCGCCGCTTGCTGGAACTCCCGTCAGAATTACTACTTTCCGCATTTGTTGCCCCAACTTGTGTAGGGAACTATCCTAACCATCCTACTTTAACTTACGCAATCGTAGAGGGGCAGCTTCGCCCATCAAAGCCGCTCATGCGATCAAAACGCCTATGGACGCGCAGCAAAATGTCAACTTAGCTTCGAAGTCAAGAGGATCGATCTCAACGTTAGAGAGGTTACCCTCCCAAGAAGCCACGCAGCATCGGGTGCATCTCCATCATTTCTTCATTGGCAAGGGACTCGTAAAGCGTGTACGTGATGCTCACCGCGAGGAGCAACGCTGTGCCGCCCACGTTTCCTATGGTTCCCAAAAAACCCGCAACGACCGCCAATAACCCTATGAAAGCACCCCCTATAACGGTTACTTTCGGAATGTACCGCTTCATGACGCGTTCAATAATTTTGGGGTCACGGCGGAAGCCGGGGATCGACATCCCGGAACTTTGAATTTGCTCGGAAACGGCCTTTGGGCCCATGCCAGTAGTCTCCACCCAGAAGAGGGCGAATATGATCCCCCCGATGACCATAAAGGAGATGTCAATTCCTGACCGCAGCGCGACTTGCCATCCCGGGTTCGTGGTTAACCCCGGGATCCAGTTACTCGGGCCATTGATTGGCGCCAGATAATACATCAGGCCGCTTGTCGGCTGATTGTTCACATACGTCCCGACCCACGTGAACCCAGCGTTGTAAAGGAGGATACCAATCATCTGAATGTTCGCCTGAAGTGCCCGAACTAGTATTAACGGCAACACGCTCGCGTAGACGAGCTTCACCGGGAATCTGCCTCGCGCGCCGCGCACGGAACTGTGCGCCAGAGGGATCTCTATGCGCGTGGTTTCAACGTAGACAACAACTGCGAATATACCCACCGTGCTTATTATGGCCAAAATTTGGCCCTGATTAAGCAGGAATATCAGTCCTTGTGCGGTAAGCAGTTGCTGGACGGTGAAGGTCTGGAAGATTTGAACCAAGCCTGGGATCCAGCCCACCGGCAATCCGGTCGAAGGATTAGTTACCCAATTAATGGTCCCAGTTACCAAGCCTTGGGCAACTCCGGCCACGATAAAAATGCCGACTCCCGAGCCAACTCCCCATTTACTCACAATTTCATCCAGAAACAGCACGAGCACGCCGCCAATGCAAACCTGGATAAATATAAGCAAGGAAATGCCCTGAAGCCCGATACCAGTCGAAGCAGCAATAGCCGGGTCGGGTTGAAGGAAACCTCCAAGCACCTGCGGCGCGGCTTCGACAATAATCATGACGAAGATCAGAAGCTTCTGCAGCTGCTGGTAGGCTGATTGGTCTCGAGGATCGCTCGTGTCGAGCTTTATGATGTCCGCTCCCTTGAAGAGCTGCAGTATGATCGAGGCGGTCACGATTGGGCCAATGCCAAGCTGAACGAGGGAGCCTTGGCTTCCGGCCATTATTGCGCGGTAGAAGCCGAAAAGGTCCTGCGATGCAGGTGAAAGTCCGAAAAGACGGACGTTTGTTAGGATGAAGTATATAAGTAAAACGCCAATCGTCCACGTGAGCTTCCGTCTGAAGTGCACGTGCCCTTCGGGCTTAGAAACTGCAGGAAGTCTCTGCAGGAGGGGCTCAATTCTGTCTATCGTTGGGTGCTCGCTCATGATTCGCTGCGCTTAACTGATTACGGGTCGATCACTGGCAGAAGGTCATGGCTCTGCGATTTTTACTTTCCCGCCTGCTGATTCTAACTTCTCTTGTGCTCGTTTCGAAAAACCTCTTGCTGTTACGATAAGCGGCTTAGTTACGCGGCCCTTTCCCAGCACTTTGTCGACATCGAGCGTGATGTAATACTTGCCGGTGCGCACCTTAGCCTGCTTTAGCTCCACAAGTCGCTCAGCAGTTTCGTCAAGAGCACCTACGTCAATCATTGTCGGGTACTTGAGCACCTTTTGCGGCCTCGCGAACCCATAACTACCATAACCCCGGCCAAGCAAAAGCTCCTTCAAAAAATGGTGCTTGCAACCGCCTGCATGGCCACGTCCTCCTCGGCTTCCTGCACCGCGACGGTTCTTATGAGTGCCGCCGCCACACGTGCGACTGCCTCGAAACTTCTTGGCCTTGTTTTTGACACTCATTATCTACCTCATCTTGAGAAGCAATTCGTTGATTTCGCTGCCGTGGAATCCAAGAACACCTTCTGGAAACGGTTTTTTTATGCCCCTGTGGCCTTTGCGCGGTGGATGGAGCCTTAGCACAGGTTTTAGGTCAGGCACATCCTGCAACGTCGCCGTTCCGCTGGCAACTGCTGTCGCAAGCGAGTTAATGTCATCAAAATCGGTGTGGTCTTTGATGTGCTCGTTAGTGAGTCGCGTATGACCATTTAGCGCACCCCTTCTTTCAAGCAGCACACCGAGGGTTGCACCGTCGATGGGACCCCACGCCACATAATCTTTCACCTTTTGGAGCATGCCGTTATAATGCGCGTTGTCCTCGACGAGAACGCAGTGATTGGTCCTACTAAGATTTAATAACTCGAGCGTGCGCCGCACGTCGGGTATTGTCTTTACCGTCCCACGCATCTTAACAACGGCGTACGTCATTGCGTTCCACCGCCGATTCGCACCGTTGTTGTTGCCTTAAGGGCTTCAAACGTAGCGCGAGCAAAGTTGATGGTCGTACGCGTTTGTCCTGACGATCGCGTCCACACGTCTTTTATACCTGCAAGCTGAAGCACCTTCCGCGCGGTGCCGCCTGACGTTATGCCAAGGCCTCGTGGCGCTGGTTTCAGGGCAACGGTCACGGAGCCCGCCTTACCTCGGACGGTGTAAGGAACGGTATGCGCTTCTCCGCAGCCACATTCCCACGAGCCACAGCCGCGATTTATCTTGATGAGATTCAGCTTAGCAGTTTCAATTGCTTTCCGTATTGCGGGTCCCGCTTGCAGATCCTTGGTTTCGGCGAAGCCTATGTATCCGTCGCGATTGCCGATTGCCACCGCGGCTCGAAACTTCACGCGCCTACCAGAATCCGTCATTCGCTGCACCATGTTGATATCTAAGACCTCGTCTGACAGCTCAGGCAAGAGAACATCGATGATTTCGGGTTCCTTGACCGGATGCCTAGTGGCTACAGCATCGTCGAACGTCGTTATTTTGCCCTCATAAACAAGGTGTCCTAACCTCGTCTTCGGTGTCCATCCCTCTCTCCTTTCAGCCATTGTGTGCCCCTGTATCCTCTGTTCGTTCCTGCGCAGCGTGCTCGATTATACGTTGCTTCACCGCGTCAATATGATTTGGAAGGTCTTTGGGTTCTAAGCCATAGCGCGTGAAACGCGTTGGATTATCGGCTGCATACGCGACAATATGCTCTCCGTGCAGCCTAGCAGGCGCAGGAAGCGGCTGACGACTGTGTGGAATGTCGAGCCCCGCTTCAACGGCGCCCTGCAAGGCGGCGTAAGTTCGCGATCCTCGTGAATTTGCATTAAGTCCCAGATCGAGCACCCCTTTCGAATGGCCAGCTGCAAGCGCTCGACTTGCAAAAAGCAGCCCCGTTAGGTACGCAGCAGGTGTGTTCCCGGTAGGACCCTTGTAGCCGAGCGTCTTTAGCTCCAGCGCGTTTGCGGATATCAACGTCCGATCACCCGCAGTTCCGTGTTCGACAAGCTGCACGATCAAATTGCGTCCGGTCTTTCGCACGACGACGCGAGGCCATTCTGAAAGCATCAAACCTAACCGCTTATGGTAGTTCGTCTTTCCGTCTCGCCTCCGTCGAAAAGGAACCTGATACCGCGGACCGATCGCCATTATTTCTGCCTCCGCGTGGCCATGGCTATTTCAGCTTGAGTGTTCAGTACGCTTACAGTTCGATACTCGCCACCTTTCGCTTTCCTATACATGCGACGATACGTGGTTCGATCGAGCGTGCTGTTAGCCCGCAAGACGCGCAGAGTCCTTCTCTGCGCTCGGATCCTGCGCATCCACAGCTGCTTCTTAGGGCTTCGGGCATTCTTTGCTCCTTTACGAGTCCCTTGCCCGGTTTTATGGCCCTTCTTGCGCTTAACATCGTTGCCGCGTGCCCGTCCGCGGCTGATGCCCTGTGCTTGCTTAAATTTCACGGTACCATCCTTTATGAGCCCGCGCACATCTTCTCGGGTGATAGCGTTTGCGACGTCCGTGACCTTTTCCGGATCGAGCCATATTCTGCTTTCCCCAACACCAAGCACCTCAGCAGCGAGTCGCTTTTGGTTCGATAAGCTGGTCACTGCTTCTCCTCCGTTGTAGCCGTCGTTCCATCGTCTTTGTCCGCGGCCTGAGCTTTCAGTCCTGGATTGAGCACCTTCAAGCCCTTGGCAAACGCCCGCTCAAGAATGACTTGCTTCTTGCGGGCGCCGACCGTACGACCTATTCTGACGGCTTGCTGAGGCGTCGCATCGTCCAGATCAGCTGGAGTGTTGATGAGCACTTCTTCGAATCCTGATGGATGAAAACCCCTTATCGCGCTTGGTGCGCCGTATCCTACTTGCACAACCGGGCCCTTATCTGGAAACCCCCGCCGCATCTTGTTGAACAGTCCACGTGGTTTTCTCCAGCTCGGGGGGAGCTTCTTTTTCTTCTCGTAATCGTCGCGCTTGAACCAGGGTTTGTCGTGCCGCTTACGAACGAGGAGCAAATGCTTGTGTTTACCGCTGAATTCCGTATGCTTGAATGAAATAGACTCTTCTGCAATTCGCTGTGCAAGGTCAGCATCGAGGCCTGCATTTGCAAGTTCGTCCGCTGTCACTCCCTTAAGATCGTCCACCGTTCGGTACCCCGCCTCTATCAGCGCCTTAATTTGAGTGTCATTCATTTCATTCAAAACCTTCATGTGCGTGCCTCTAGGCCCTTTTCAATGAGGTAGATGCCGTCTTGAAACACGCGCGGGTCACGCCCCTTGATCCGAGTCGCTTGCTCGATGTTCGCGGCGGTTTGTCCTACGTGTTCCTTATCGATGCCGGTAACGGTTAATTCGTCACCCTGAATAGCAACGAGAGAGCCCCCCATGACTCTGGCGGTTCGAGGCTTTCGTTCACCCAGGAAGTTTTCGATCGATACGACTTTGCCTTCTACCTTCACTTGGATGGGAAAATGCGAGTATACCAGTTTCAACTTGTATTGAAATCCTTCAGTCACCCCCATGACCATGTTCGCGATGTGAGAAGCGTANNGTCGCGTTCGAGTGTTCCGCGTGGACCTTCTACCCTAACAATTCCGTTGTGAACTTCAACCCGGACCGCGTCGGCAATCGGAACCTCTTTTTCTATGACTTGGACCATTGGCTGCCACCTAATAGCAGTACGCTATTAGCTTCCCTCCGATACCTCGTTCTCGTGCTTCAACGTGAGTTAGTATCCCAGCAGACGTCGTCAGTATCAGGAAACCAAAGTTGCGCGCCGGCAAATACCGCTGTTCCCATCTTTCGAGATCAGTTCTGTGAACAGAACTTCGCGGTTTGATTGCGCCACATCGGTTGATATTACCGAGCAACTCGATCTTGAATACGCCTGTTTTCCCATCTTCGACGAGCTCATAATCACCTATGTAGTTCCCTTGCTGCATGACGCGAAGGACGTTACCGATAAGCTTTGATACGGGCTTGACGCAGCATTCTTTCTTACCGACGCCTTCGGCGTTTTTAATCGCTGAAAGAGCGTTTGCGAGCGGATCCAGTAGAACCATGTTGCATCACCTCAGTTGTACTTCTCGAACTGCATGTCGCTGGCGATCTCTCGGAAGCATTGGCGACAGAGGTATATGTCGTACTTCGTGACAAGTCCTTGCTTGCGTCCACAGCGCCTGCATTCATGGGCCTCACGCCGTGTTTTTTCGACCATTATCCCAACACCACGTTATAATTGTTTTGAAGGAAAGAAATTGCCTGCTCACGCGTAACTCGATGTCCAATGGGAACGCGTCGTTGCGCCGCACGACGCCGAGCGACGCGATAGCCTGGCTTCTTGAGTGACACAATTACGTCCATGCCAAATATGCCTATTTGGGGGTCATAGGTCATTCCTGGGAAATCAGTGTGATCGACGATGCCGAATGACACGTTGCCGGTGTCATCAAACTGAAACTCGTGCACGAAATTCTGCCTAGTCTCAAGCGAGCTGCGAAGAAACGCGCTTGCTCGTTCTCTTCGCAGAGTCGTTTTGCATCCTATTGCCTGTCCTTTTCTTATCCCGAATATGGGCTGCGTCTTCTTCGCTGACGTTCGCACCGTGGCTTGCCCGGTAAGAGTTTTTACGATATTCTCCGCGTTGATCAGCTTTTGGCCCCCCTCACCGACACTTATGTGGACGGTCACCTTGTCAAGCGTCGGCTTCGTCATAGGGTTATCAGTTTGCTTTTGTTCCGTAATGGCCTCAACCACGATCAGTCACCACCGCTGCCCGTCGCAAAGACGTAGTCTTCTATGGTCTCAAATTGTTTGCCGTCTTGTTCAATTCTCACCATATTCGGACGCGAACTCGCCATCTTCCTTAACTCTACTATCATGCCAGTCTCGCCAGAGTGTTTTCCTCCCACGATCATGGCTTTTTTGCCGGCTTTGCGCTGATATCGGTCAACAACGCGATAATCAGGCAGTGAAAAGACAAGTGAGTCACCAGTGCTGTATTTTTCTTCAAGCTGTACGTTCGTTCCATCGTGGAAGTTGTACTGAAGCTTGCCCCCTTTCACGACCGTAATGTTGTCAATACGAACCAGCTTGCGCTTCGCTTCCTCATCGTCTATCTGAGTTAGCTCGTACTTCCCGCGGGGGTTGGGGAGCATGCGGTAGCTTTTGCCTGCAGTCGCCAACACGTCGAATAGGCCGACGTGAGCTTTGTGCTTCTTCACCACGCGGCCGTTTACCGTCACGCTTCCGTTATGCAAAATCCGCTTCGCCTCTTTTGCGTTGTCGGCGAGGTGCAACATGTCCCTCAGCACGACTAGTATTGGAACGGCCTCTCTCGAGTGTGCGCCGGGAGAGGGAGCAATGACCCAGTGACTAGTCTTTTTTGCGATTGGCCAGCTTTTTGGTGCAGAGATTCTTTTTTGATGCACGCTATTCCTCCTCTAGTTTACTGGTCCTGAGTTTGTCTTTGAGCTCAAGCTTTGTAATTATCACGTTTGAAGGATGTACGGGCCGTGCCACCTCAGACCCATCGGCCTTGTGCACCGTTACGCCGTCAATTTCGATCGACTCCTCTTTGAGGTTAACCTTCGCCACCTTTCCTTCATGATCGCGGGAGTCCCCACGAAGCACCTTTACTGTGTCTCCTTTCCGTATTTGAACCCTTCGGCGCTTATATTTATCCGCAAGCTTCTTTTCGAGAGGCGCGTGCAGATACTTCTGACGCACGTGGAGAGGAGCATCAATTCGCGCTTTCCGCTGTTTTCGCGGTTGCTTAGACGAAACTCTATTTACCACTCTGAACCCTCACACTATCATTTGAGCGACCGAAGCAATCTTGCCGAAGCGTTCTGCGACTTCGCGGGCAACCGGCCCCTTGATCTCAGTTCCGCGGGGCTCCCCGTTGTCATCGGTGATGACGGCTGCGTTATCTTCAAACTTCACCCTCGTCCCGTCAGGCCTTCTGAATTCCTTTTTCTGCCGCACGATGACAGCCTTGAGTATCTGTCGGCGCATGTCAGGCGCCCCTTTTTTCACCGATACTATGACCATCTCGCCTAATCCCGCCTTGGGTTGCCGCTTCTTGACCCCCCGATACCGTTTGACCGCGATAATCTCAAGGGTTCTTGCCCCCGTATTATCGACGCAGTCAATTTTCGAGCTCGTTGCGAGCGATCGAGGAATTTTCGCCTTCAGGCTCTTCATAGTACTTTAATCACCACGAACGACTTAGTCTTGGACAGCGGCCGGCATTCTGCTAAGCTAACGCGGTCTCCCGTTTTTGCTGCGACGCAATCTGGATTATGAGCGTGTAGTTTCGACTTCCTCTTTTCGTACCGTTCGTACTTCGGAATGTATTTCAGGTACTCCCGCTGCACCACAACGGTTCGGGCAGTTTTGTCGCTCACCACCGTTCCATCGATCACCTGCCCCCGCACAGAAAGCGTCCCGTGAAAGGGACAGTTGCGGTCCTTGCACTCCTCTGTGGGCGCGGCTACGTCAAAGCCGATATTCGTTCGCATGTTGTCACCTGTTGTGCAATTTTCTAATACTCTTTGCTACGCGGTCTTCTGGGCGTCCCAGGACAAGATCTCCTGGTACTCGTACTTTGTCGCCTTCCGGCAGCGTGAATTCAAATGTATTGTGGCGCTTGGCGGCCGTTTTTTCCTGTCCGCAGCATTCCAATTTGAAAATGTTTCTGCTCTCGTCAATGATCCACCCACTCAAGCCCACGGCGTCCTTGTTAGTGCTCTTCACCAGCGTCACATGCAAACCAATGAGCTCGTGATTCACGAAGTTCTGAGGAGTAATTCTCATAGCACCTACGTACCCTCTGGTCGGGCGTTCTTCTCTTCGTTCATAATTGTGCGGATTCGAGCGATGGTCCTTCGGAGCTCCCTTGGTCTTCCCGGATTCTCTGGAGCGCCGCCTGCAGACACAAGCGCCCTCTCTCTTAAGAGTTCCGCGATCAGATCGTCAAGCTGCTCGCTTCGTTTATCCGGTTTCATCTTGCGTATCTCTTGGCTCCTCAGTATTGCCATTTGACCCCACCTCTTCTGCTGGTATTTGTTCGATCAGTCGTATGTCGTCAGGAAGTTTAACTCCGGGAGGCACGATGAAGACTTTGACTCCGATGATCCCAAGTTTCCGTTTCGCGACTGCGTAGCCTTTCATTACCAGCTCTTCAGCAGGTTTACCGCAGTGCTTAATGTATCCGGCGAGAAACTTCTCGGTTCGCGATCGCGGGCCGGTGATCTTTCCCGCTAGGATTACTTCGCATCCAAGCGCACCGGCGTCCATAACCCGCTGGAGCGTCGATTGTCCTGCCTTTCTGAAATACCAGCCCCGCTCAAGCGCGTTAGCTAAACGGTGCGCCATTATTTGCGCGTTTAGCTCCGGAACTTCGATCTCCTGGACGTCGAGCTGTGGGTTGTCGAGCTTGAAATTCGCATCGAGCTCCCGGGTGACTCGTCTGATCGTTTTGCCGCTCTTTCCGATGATCATTCCGGGTTTCTCTGCGTATAAGGTGATGTGCGTGCCAAGAGGAGTACGATTGATCTCCATGCCACCATAGCCGGCGCGCTCTAGCTCCTTGTTGAAGTACTCGTTCATCTGAGATCTCTTCAAGCCCTCCTCTATGAATTTTTTCTCAATCCCCATTTTCAAACTCCTGGAGCACGATTTCGACCGTTGCCGTGGACGTGTTCTTTGCGGTGGCGCGTCCCATCGCGCGAGGCATCCTACCTTCAATGACCCGCCCCCTTCTCGCCAAACTGTGGACGATCTGCATTCGATCCGAATCGAGCCCTTTGTATTCAGCATTCGCTTCCGCGCTCTTTACGACCGTAAGTATGCCCCGGGCTGCTTTCTCCGGAAATCGGCCTGCGTCCCATCCACTTAACCCCGCGCGATGTCCGACGCCTGAATTGTGGCGCTTGAACGGCACGGGCTTCTTGAGCTCAATAATTCCTTCCAAATAGGATTTGGCTTCTGCGAGCGACTTTCCCCGCAGCTCCCTGCATATCTCCACGCAGTGCCGCGGCGATACGTGAAGCTCATGGCCTTGCGAGCGGGCCGTTTTCTCGTTGTCAAACTCGACTGAATACTTTGTGAACGCCATTAGATCACTTCAATGGAACGTATCTACTGGATCGTGTCGCTCCCACGCCCGGACCGCCGTGTGATACGCGTCGCCGTGTGAGCGCATATTCCCCAAGGTAATGCCCTATCATTTCCGGCATAATCTCGACGATGGCGAACGTCTTTCCGTCGTGGACTCCGATCGAGGTGCCGAACATCTCAGGGAGAACGATCATGTCTCTCTGATGGGTGCGGATGGTTTTGCCCTCTCGTATCTTTTGCAAAAGCTTTTTTTGATCTTCCGTGAGTTCTCTCTTGAGCTTTCTGCGTTGACGCGCAGGAAGGAGCTGAGCCAATCTATCGGGCTCCAGGTCCTTGAGCTCCTCAGGGGAATGCCCCCTATACGAGAACTCTTCCTTTCGGCGCGGCGCTTCTACTTTTCTTCTCTTAGCCATACTTTCACCAGCTCTTGGTTTGACTATCGTTTACCGGTGCGGCGAGCTGCAATGCTGCCAACTTTCCGGCCCGGTGGAGCATTTCGGCTAACCGTTTTTGGGCGGCCCGGATGCTGCCAACCACCACCGCCAAATGGGTGGTCTACCACGTTCATGGCAACCCCGCGCACACGAGGATATTTTGCTGCTCTTGAACGCATCTTGTGGAACTTCTTGCCTGCTTTGACAAAGGGCTTGTCAAGGCGCCCTCCGCCTGCCACCATTCCTATCATTGCTCGGCAATGCGGATGGAGCCATTTCATTTCGCCACTGGGCAGTTGCACGACAGTTTTTTGCACGTCGTGCGCGATCAGCATCCCGTAGACGCCGGATGCCCGCGCGAAACAACCTCCGTCGCCAGGTTGCGATTCAATACTGCAGATCGGCACCCCTTCCGGGATTTCGGCAAGCGGCAGAATATTGCCAGCTTTGACCTCTGCTGACGCTCCGCACGCGATTTCGTCGCCCACGCAAAGGCCNNTCATCCTTGTCAGCTTTGATCAATTTCAAGGCGGCCTTATAGCGGTGAGACGGTGCCCGATAGGTCGGTGTTCCCTTGCCCCGATTTTGCGATATAATTCTCTTGCCCATATCCCAACTCCGTTAGAAGATTCCAAGTTTTGATGCGATCTCTTCAGCAGAATCGTCGCTTGAAAGCGTAATAGTAGCTTTTTTGAGCCCTTTGGGTGTAACGAGCGTCTTCACGTCGACGACCGTGACGTTGTAGATTTCTTCCACCGCTTTTTTTATGTCGTCTTTTGTATCTTCGACGTCAGCGATGAACGTGAGTTTGTTCTCTCTGTCGAGCTGGGCTGTCGCCTTCTCAGTTACATACGCGTGTTTCAACATGACTCTACCCTTTTCCTAAGGCATTTATCGCCGACTGGGTCCATATTGTTAGTCTACCGGCGTGCGTACCTGGGGCTAGAAGCTCGACGTTTAACTGATCCACAGCTACGACATCAACTCCGGGCAAATTGCGCGCTGCCAACACGGGCCTCGTACAGATGATGAGGACGCTCTTTTTGTGCTTATAGCGTCGGCCCCGCCGCTTGCCTTTCCCGGCACGCACGCGTTTGCCGCGTTTCGCTTTCTCTACGTCTTGCCAGACGTTGAGCGCGGCCAGTACTGCTGCTATTTCGCTGGTCGTGGCCAACTCTTCGAAGGCGTCCTCAAGTATGAGTGGAAGGGTTCCTTCAAACCGATGACCCCGCGCTTTGACTAGATCAGGTTTTGCGGTGGCTGCGATTGCAGATCGCATCGCTTTCTGCCTTTCCTTCTTGTTTATCTTCTCGAAAAATACCTTCTTTGAGTTCGGCGGATGTGCTTTTCTTCCGCCAACCGCTTGCGGCACCCTCGCGACCCTGCTTGAGTTCTTCAATCGCGGGACTTGCGCGACTCCCCGCCCCGAACCCCACGATTCCGCTGAGGTCTTAAGGCCCGCCGTGGCCTGCGGTCCATAGGCCTGCCGCCTATTTGCCTGCGAAACGACGACTGCCTTTTTTATAAGATCTGGGCGGTAGAGTTCGTCGAAAAGCTCCGGAAGATCGATATTCTTTCTGGCCTTTCCCTTCAGACTCATTAGTCGCCCTTTCATCTCATCTCACTCCTTGCTTCGATCGAACGCTAACGTAGCTCAGATCAGGAACCGTGTGTGCGGTTTTGTGTGGCCTGGTGGCCAATCTCATTCTAATGAGCCTCTTGGCAGGTCCTGGAATCGATCCGTGGAGAAGAACGTAAGCGCCTCGAACGAGCCCATATTTGATAAATCCACCCGCGGGAGTCACTACAGCTCCGTCCGGCCCGATTTTAAGTATTCGCTTATTGTACTCAGTTCTTTGTTGATAGCCCATCTGACCAAGTTGGGGAACCGTCCACCTAACACGCGCTGGGTTCCACGGACCAAGATTCCCGATGTGGCGCCCCTTACCACCCCTGAAGGCTTTTCGATCTTGGATGGCGACGCCCCACCGTTTGACTGGCCCCTGGACCCCTTTGCCCTTTGTCACTGCGATTACGTCGACTAGCATACCTTCTTTGAAGACGTTCTCAGCATCGATTGCTTTTCCCAAGATATCGTCCGCGTATGTATACGCAGCGCTTACATCGTCTCCACCAATAGGCACTTCCATCAGTTCAGGCACCTTCTTTGGAATGCCACTAACCGCCGCTGGCGAGGTATAAACCAGCACGCGGATCTCGTCCGCGCCGTCGAGACTCCCTTCACGGCGCACTGCCTCCTTAGGAAGCGGCCTGCGCTTCGCAACATCGCCTGCGACATTTTCGGCCCACGCTTCGAGCACAATGCGCTTTCCATAGGGCGTCTTACGATACGTCCGTACGGCCGCAACTTTCATCGCAGGAGTTTCGACGACCGTGGCGGGTACGCTTATCTCTAAACCTTCAGTTGGACTATTAGGGGAATCATCGACTAAGATCACGTGCGTCATCCCGGCTTTGTAGCCCGCGAATCCCAGTATTCGCGGCTCATCTTGCTCTGGCCAGGCGCGGATTCTTGGCACTTCGCTCTTTGCCCTCTTTCGCGGGCTGTAGGCGAGCGATCCGCGTCTCGGACGATGTCTTTTTGTCATTAGTTTACCTCATGTTGATTCGTGCAGCGCGATATTAAACACGCTCAACGTGGCCACGATAGCTTCTTCTGTGCGCACCGTTTCTGTCCCTTGCTGCGGAATCGTGTTAAGGACAAAGTCTGAGGCATCCTCCAGCGATAGCCCCGCTTCCTGGAATAAGGCTTCTACTCCACGGTTGGGAGCCCCAAATACGAACGTCATCAATTCGGCGCTTCTCCTTCTTATCTCATTGTGTATAGCAGGACTTATTGGCTGTCCGTGCCTCGACGTGGCTATGACCAACCCCTCCAACGCGTCTGCGATGCTATCGACCACCCGGACCGAATACCCCCAATAACGCGGCGGCTTCTGGGTCAGTCCAACTTCAAGCGGATCTCGCGAAAAGATCTTAACTGTCACGCGCTCCCCTTTGCGCAACGTGGCTGTTCGCAAAAGGGCCGGGCAATCCAAACCGATTTCAACCCAAGCGCAGTCAGTTCCGACGTCTATCACAATTCCTTCTCGAATGTCATCATGCGGTCGCGCATGATGAGGGGTTTTCAACGGGGGAACCACCCCGACGGATCGCAACTCATTTGAGCGCGGGAAAAGCAGCTTTCGGAGGTATTGCGGCGCCTCCATGTACTGCAATATCGACGCGATGAATCGGCTGTCATCGTACGCAGCGTCACGGTAAATCGTAACGCGTTGCACCCCGAATATTGCCGCCGCCCGAGCGACTTGTCCGACCTTGTATGTCTTTATTTTATGATCGGCAGTCTCTATGGTCAAGGACGAGGGCACTGCGAGCTGTATCTTGGGGTGCATTTTCGCACATTCTGCGTGATAACGCCTGACCCGTGTAGTTTTTAAAAGTGCAACAAAGTTACTTAAAGGTTTCTGACGCTGCTGCGGCTCGCGTCACGCGATTCCGATACTCCTAAATAAGGTTAAGCCGATATAAACGGCCAAGAATGGACGACGCCAGCGGCGCAGCCCAAAAGCTCCACGCTGCAACTTTTTCAGTTTTTGTCAATGTGCTCCTGCTCTCCACGAAGATTATCGTGGGGGTTGCAAGTGGGAGTCTAGGAATGCTCGCCGAAGCGGCCCATTCGCTGCTCGACCTTCTTGCTTCGGGCTTTGCTTACACGGGCATCAGAAGCGCAAATATGCCACTCGATGAAGAACATCCCTACGGCCATGAGAAGTTCGAAAACTTTTCAAGCCTCGTACAGACCGCACTTCTTGGCGTTACAAGCATATGGATCTTCTATGAGGCGGGCCTGCGACTTCTCACAGGATCTGCTATCCAGATAGACAATACGCTTTATTACGCCATCGCCATAATGGTTTTTGCCATCATCGCAGATTTCGGCGTTTCACGGTATCTGTTTCAAAACGCCCGAAAATACGGAAGTTCAGCCTTAGAAGCCGACGCCTATCACTTCTCAACGGACATCTATAGCTCCGCAGCTGTGCTTCTCGGCTTGGTGGCAGCCAAGTTCGGGTATGCCGTCGTCGACCCGTTGGCCGCGATCTTCGTCGCGATCATAATGCTTACGACTTCTATCCGGCTCGGACGAAAAACGACGCGGGTCCTCGTCGACGCTGCCCCACCAAAGGAAATAACGTCAAGAATCAGAGACGTTATAACGGAAAACCGCGACATAACTGCCTTCCATGATCTGCGGGCCCGGCAAGCCGGCAGCAGCATATTCGTGGACGTAAGCATCCATGTCCGGCCGAACCTGAGTCTTGAAGAAGCCCACAACATCGCTAACAAACTGGAAAAAGACATAAGAACGCGCGTGCCAAACGTTAAGGAAGCCATTATTCACATTGAACCGGAGACGTCGACGTGAGAGACGACATGATCGAAGTAGTAACACCATCGAGACTTCATATCACCCTCATTGACCTGAACGGCTCGCTTGGACGCATTGACGGTGGCGTCGGACTCACGCTCGACTTTCCATCAGTGAAGATCAACGCGCGAGAAGATGATGAGCTTGCGGT
>PMMR01000019.1 GCA_003162175.1 Candidatus Methanoflorens crillii
TTTTTTCTTCGAGCGCCTCTGCAGCGCCGACAGCGTGTGGCGCTGTCCATGTGCGCGACGTGTCGGTGTCGTTGACGCCCGGGTGCAGCACGTAATTTACCGCGTTTGTCAAGCGTTGTGCGCACCTGCGGCAGTTGGGTTCGCTCGCGGCGTTGAGACAGCCAAAGTGGGCTCCATAGTAGCACACCGAATTCTTCGTGACCATGCCCGTTGCCTCCTCCTCTTCCCTTCTGCGCCAAAAAGCGGTATAAAGCCGCGTGACCACATTTGTGTGTCACAGCGTGGTGGAGGCTACCAACGCTTCGAGCACACAGACGGTGCTCTCGCTATAACCACACACACAAAAACTCTCGCTATAACCACACACACAAAAAAAATCTCAGATTCCGATGTGTGAGCCCGTGACGTTTGTGTACGCCTTTCCTCATCGCGCTTCGATTATCGCTGAAACACATCGTGCGCCAGGTTGGCTACCGCAAACGCCGGGAACACTTTTGAAAGCTCTTTGCCGTACTGCTGTGAGAGCAAGTGGCACTCAAGTCTCACTTTTGAAGCTGCTTTAGCTATGAGAAACTCTCCAAGGCCCGCGCCCACGACTGCGTTTAGGTCGTGTTTGCGTGCTTGAAAAGCGAGGGCAATGGCAAGCTCATCGATCTGGGCGCGTTCTACCTGTCGGGCAACGTCGCGAGCGTTCTTTAGGCCAAGCTCATCCACGTCACAAAGCAGGACTCTTGCGATTCTTCGGTAACAAGCCTGCAGATCGTGCGGTTGGACATCCGGCGTGTCGCACGTGTAATCTTCGGCGCTAATGTTACCGAGGACGCGATGGGCGTCGGCGGCAATCGCAAACAGTTCGGAAGCTAGCCCATAGTTCTCTCCATTGAGGGTTACAAGCCGCAAAATGGTCGCGATATTGGTTCTGAGCGCTCCGGTGTAGATAAGCTCGCGCTCTCCCAACCGTTCGAAGTCCGTTGTCGAGGCGGCCGGTTTTCCGTCTCGTATGGGAATCACGTCGCACGTCGTGCTCCCCATATCCACGAATATGCAGTCGGTGACGCGCTGTGCAACAAACGCGGCTGAAGCCGTCCAGTTTGACGCGGCGTACAAGGCGGCCTCGCTCTCAGCGATCTGCCGCGTAAACTGGCCGCGAACGTTCAGATAGCACGGCCTCGCGAAAACCGAGTCGACCAAAGATGCGATCGAGCAGATCCCATCCTTCTTGCTGTTGAACGCGTCGGCGAGCTCGCCTGTGATCACGACGCCGACGCGTTTCGGCTGAAACTCGTCCCTTATGCGTCGTAACTCGCCGGCGAGGTCGTTGTCCCGCCACAGTGGCAGGTACAGGCTTCTCGCTTCCCCGCTGACGGAGGCTACTTTTGTATTTGCTCCCCCGATGTCGATTCCAATCGTATCGCTTAGGGCCATTTGGATGCTCAAACGGGGTTAGATGGTTCCGCAGTTGGTTCGGAAGGTGTGCGTGCCGTGTGGCGTCAGAAGCGTCGGTAATTCTTGCCCGAATCGCGCTTTGAGAATCAAATCGGCAACGTTGCCTATCACTTTGTCGATACTAACGATGGCCGTCGTCGGGCGTGGATTCACGTCGACGATGTTAATTACGCCGTCGGGCTGAAGCACGATGTCGACGCCGACGTACCCTTCGCACCCCAGTAGCTGTGCGGCTCTTACCGATTGAGTAATCACGTTGTTGGCGTTAGGGACTGCGTACGGCGTTGTGTTCCCGACGTAATGGATCGCATCATTTATGCGAAGGTGCTGCTTGTTGATCGATAGCGGAAGCGCTGTCCTGCCAATGATGAGGCTTACGCTTATATGGTCTCCCGTCACGAACTTCGAAACAAACGTGTTCTCGTCCACGGCGCTAGCCTCGAATGTTTCGACGATCCTGATCCCTTCCGCGCCGCAGCCGTAGCGTGGCTTCAGAACGTACGGGCCTGTCGCAGGGCTTATTTCGGGAACGGTTAGTAGTCTCTCCGAAAGCGCGAGAGACGTAGTGAGTTTGTCCGCCGCTCTCTTCACCGCTTCCGCGGGACACCCGAGATTTGTGGTGTGCTGTTCCACGAGCGTGGTGAAATCGTACAGGACGTTGTCGGGTGCGATAATCATCCCTGCGTCACAGGATCGGGCCAACTGCTTTACCTGGCTGCAAAATGTGTCAGGCTCGCCTGTGCAACGCTGCGGCACGTGCACGACGTGTCCACTACGTTGAAAGCCTCCTTTTAGCGTTTCGAGCATTGCTCGCCCCTCTTTAGCAAGATCGGGAAGCATCGCGCTTGCGTATTCGGCCAAGAGTATGTCCACGGAGCCTCCTTGGTTCAATGCGCGCGATCAATCAGGGTCGCATGAACCTTTGAAACGAGCTTTCGGAAAGTTGCGTCGCTCGGTATGACGTCGACTCCCACCTCGTAAGTGCCAAGTGCTTCTGCGGTCGGCTTTCCGATGGCGCCAACAACCCGATTCGTGAGTCTCTCGATGAGGCGTTCTTTCATCCCTATTCGGTCAGCGCAGTCGAACAGGGCGCGCACCGTCGTGGCGCTCGTAAAGAGAACGCCGGCGACGTCGCTTTCAACCAGCTCGCGTATGAAATCACGTTGCTGCTGGCCACAGAGCTTTTTCAGGGTATACAGCACGATCTCGTTTGTGGTGGCACCGTTGTTTTGGAGCCCGTCCGTTAGTTCGGAGCTGCCAAAAGCGCTGCGCAAGACCCATATATTCTTGCGTGTAACATCACCCAGCATTTGAACGATGCCGCGCGAACTATACTCCGACGGCATCAAGTCGACGCGGAAATGTGCTCTGAGCAATGTGCTTCTCGTCTTGGGACCTATCGCCACCACTCGAGTTGAGGCGGGAAAGCTTGCCGCGTTCAATCTGAGTTCCGCGCAGCTGCGCGCGCCGTTTGCGCTCGTAATCACAACGTAGTCGACGCGGCCCGTTTTGAGTTCGTCTAAGAACGTAGGCCAGCGTAAGTCTCGTATGGGTACGATGTCGACCATTGCGGTAGCGAGCACGCCGTACCCAAAGGATTCGACAACTTTCTTCGAATCCTCAAGTTGCTTTTCAGGCCGAATGATTGCTAGAGTCTTCATCGCTTGGCTGGAGGATGTATTTGAGTTTGACCACGTCGCCGATGATCAGCACCGCTGGGGCTTGTAGGTCGGCATCTTTGGCCTTGTGTGCGATGTCGATAAGAGTCCCAACGACCACTTTCTGGCGTGGCGTCGTTCCCTGTGCTATGATTGCTGCAGGCGTTTGCACGTCCTTTCCACACGCGACCAGATTCTCGACGTTTTCTGCGAGCGTGCCGACGCCCATCAATACGACGAGGGTGCCATCAAGCTGTGCGAGCACGTCCCACTGTAGCCGATTGCCCGCGGCCTCGTGACCCGTAATAATGGTAACGCTTGAGGCGTAGTCTCGGTGCGTGACCGGTATGCCTGCATACGCAGGAACGGCGACCGCTGATGAAATGCCAGGCACAACCTCCACGTTTACGCCGTGGGTCATCAGTTCCGCTGCCTCTTCTCCTCCTCGACCAAACACAAAGGGATCACCTCCTTTGAGCCGCACGACGGTCTTGCCTTGACGAGCGTAGCTGACAAGCAGCTCGTTTATCTTGTGCTGCGGCACCGTGTGGTAGTTTGAGTCCTTTCCGACATCCAGAAGCTCCGTTCCGTCAGGAACGAGCGCGACGATGCGGTCGTCGACGAGTTTGTCGTACAACACCACATTAGCGTCTTTGATCACGCGCTCTGCTTTTCGTGTCAGCAGGTCTGGATCACCCGGGCCCGCGCCTACTAGGAAGACCTTTCCTTTGCTGCGGCGTATTGGGGTCACAGGGTGGCTAAGCGCTGAAGCCGGTTGCGATGGCTTCTGCAATTAACGCCTCACCTCCGTTTTCCTTTATTCTTAGTGCGAATGCTCGTGAATCGTGGTCGCAGTTCTCTATGGATACGTGATCAGCGAGCCGGACTGCGCGCTGCCCATCAAGGGAGAGTACCTCGGCGGTGACGCTGACTGAGCCACCTTGGAGTTGCGCGAAGACGCCGAGGGGGACCAAACATCCACCGCCCAAAGTCTCCATGATCACGCGCTCGACCATTGCTTCGATGAACGTGGCCTTGTCATTGAGTGCAGAGACGGCTTCATACTCTGGAATCTGCTCGCTCGCCATTATGGCGATTATTCCTTGATTCGGTGAGGGAACAAACGGCAAGCGCTTCTGATTGATGCGCACACCCAAACGCTCGAGTCCTGCTTCCGCGAGAACGATTGCGCTAAACTCGCTAGCCCTCAGTTTTCGCATTCGCGTGTCTACGTTGCCTCGAATTTGTCTGCGAACGTACTGCGGAAAGTACCGCGCTAGTTGTGCGTGCCGTCTCAAGCTCGAGGTGCCTATGACGTCTCCGTCACGCACCGGACGTTCAAATATAAGAACGTCATACGGAGAAGCACGCGGCAGCACGGCACACACG
>PMMR01000010.1 GCA_003162175.1 Candidatus Methanoflorens crillii
CAGTAGTGTGTACCCCCGATGGAACGACGCCGTTAATCGTGACGGTGGTCTGCTTCGATGCTGGCGGGTGGCAACAGTTGGGCGCGCTCCAAATGCAGCTTAAGTCGGGAGATGTTAACGCCGGGACAGTGGTCACCGTTGCCTCCGGCACATCGACGGACGCCAAGGACGCCAGTTATGTCGTCACCACCAATTTCCAGTACTACTGGCTGCACGCCTCCAACTATACGGCGCACTGCACGATCAGCGACATTAACGGCCGAAATGCTACACAAAGTTCGGTTGCGATGACCTACTTGCCGGCAGCCGGTATCACCGTTGAAACGCCGGCTATCAACTTTGGGACGCTCAACTACAGCCAAACCTCGTCGACCTATCACGCAAACTTCCATAACTCGGCGAACACGCCCATTAGCGTCGGAGCATCAGGCACGCAGTTCGTAACTGATGTATTCCAGGGAAGTAATCTACCGATGTCCGCGCTATGGGGATGGAGCTCTACGAACACGACCCCTCAGCAGATGTCGCCGATAGCGACCCTTGCTACCTCCTACGCCGGCTCGTTGAACGGTGGCACAGGTGGTCAGGGGACCCCTCCATCCTTCCAAGGGACCGCGTGGTATGTGGTCGTGCCGCCAGCCAGTCCAACGTTTGTGTTTATCGGCAATTACACCACGACCGTTGTCCTGACCGCAACGTCGACTGGATAGAGGGAGCACAGATGGAGAGACGTTGACTTCATCATCTAAGACTGCAAGTAAACTTAATTTCGGTGCTGCCCCCACAAGCAATAGGCTAGAAGTAATACAGGCTCTTGAAATCAGTTAGCACCCCACCCCTACCTCTCGATCCCACACCGCTGCTAGTCCAGTTCGCAGTGCAGTTTGCTCTCTCAATGGTTCGCCTTAACGCTTGGCGAAACGAACTCCCATATCAAACGCCTTTTGACAATCCTTTGGGAATTCCTCTTTTCTCGTCTTGGCCTTCGCTTTAACGTCGACTCCCATTGATACGTACTTAGAATAGTCATCCCACAGGATAGTATCATAAACAATCAGTGATTCAGACTGCCCGAACTTCCTTGCCGTTATCATTTCATTAAGTCTGAAAATCAGATCCCAACCTATTTGTTTCACCACATCTTCCTTCTGGTTCATCGTGTAAATCAAACCCGTCTTGATAAGCCTTGAGTGATTTGTGTCGTAGGGCAAAGCGGGGAACAACAACCGTTCCATAAAAGACCGCATTTCGCCCGTAACGTCTGCAAAGTAGATAGGAGAACCGAGGACAAGAGCGTCAACTTCCTCAACTTTCCGCAGCACCGGTGTTAATCCGTCATTTACGGCGCACCTGCCGCAACTCTTTCCATTTATTTCCTTGCAGGCACCACAGCTTATGCATCCTTTAAAATCGAGATCATACAGGTGAACGAGTTCAGTCTCTGCTCCCTGTGAAACGGCTCCTTCGAGTGCATAATTCAACAGGGTCGCCGTATTACAGTGTGGTCTTGGACTTCCGTTTATCGCTAAAACTTTCATATGTGGTGGTCTTGTTAGCGCGACTTAACTATTTGTGACGCTACGCGTTTTTAATGACTATGCACGGCTAATGCGACACAGTTACGCCATGAGTGAGCCAAAAAATGGCTACATGAAGTATTCAAGGATGTGCGTTTTCAACTCCACTCGTAGAACACGTCGGTATGAGCCTTAGCGTCGCCCGCGGCTTCCATGACGCAGATGGTGCGGTTGAGCCATGCAAGCCTCTCAGACATCGTCATGAAGGTCACGGTGCCCCTCAACTTCACTCCTGTGCCAGAGGATTTGCCCGCATAGCAGAGTTTCCAGACCTATCGGCATCTTGGCGGTACTCCAAGAAAAAAAGGAGGGCCTGCTCTGCTCCCCACAAGTTCGTCACGACTTGATTCAAGCCGTCGCTGTATGTCAATTTCTGCGGGAATGTGGATATACTATTGCTGTTTGCCTTCGGCGTCGGGCACAGAGAACGACGGCACCTGGGCCACCAACTCGCCGAGCTCGGGGTGCTCCTCGTAGTTTCGGGCTTGCAGCTTCGCGATCTTGTCGCCGAGCTCGGGATCATCGGAGTCCGTGATGTCGAAGGCCTCGAACCGGTCGATGAGCTCCATTCCATTCATTTCGGAGCGGACGTGCGCCGGATGTGTCAGGTACTCCCAGTACCCGTCGAGATCCTCGAGCACGTACACGGCACCCCATTCGAACTCTCCTCCGAGGTCGGGGCCCACGACGTACGACTGCACGGCAGGGTTGGCTTCCCCCGCCTGGCGAAGCAGGTCGAGACCTGCTCGGCGCTGCTCCTCGCTGAGATCGGACTTGAATGTCATGCGGTTGATGTGAAAGATCATTCTCTTCTCCTCTTGCGGGTTGTGCTGGTGTTGTTGTTCTTTATCACTAAGGTATTGACTATCAGTACTTCAGGTAAACGTCATTGACGCTTACAAACGTGTTATGAGGCACGATAAACGCTGCGGTTAGTTTCCCCCTGCGCGGATATGCTTCTTTAAACTCCTTGCACGAAATGCAAGCGTGATGAACTGTCAAAGGTGCGAAAAGTACGCGTATTGTAGGCTGCGAGGCGACAGAGAGCACGTTTCGTACTGCGAAGAGTACCGCCGCCCGCGTTATATCAGAGATTAGCTAGGCGGCCATTTACCCTTTGAAGCTTGTTTGGCACTCGCCGCTAGGAATAACGGCAATTTTAACGCCAATATCTATCAGAAAAAACCACACATGAAATATGTCATGCGGTCCATGTGATTAGCACCGAGTAGGAGGGGAAAAATACTCATTCCCTATGTGTTCTGACCGGGGGTTGCGGGCCGGTGGATAAAGAATGCTCGTGAAAACTACCTTTGTGGGTCGGCTTGTAGTGCAACGGAATCTCATAACTTTAATCTTCGCTCTGCAAAGACCAAAATGAGTGAAAATACGGAGAGGATAGTTTTCACTGAACCTTCAGAGAGATTGGGTCAACCAACAGGAGCTTTAAAAGGCCTGAAACAGGCGATGCGAAAGCATCCCTTGTTCTCCTTCTTTTTCATGGCATACGCATTCTCCTGGATTATTTCTATCCCCTACGTGCTCTCAGTTTGGGGCCTCTTGCCTAACGGGGGCGGAATTGCACTGCTCTTGTTCACCTTCTTAAAGGCGTACGCGGGGCCGGCCCTAGCCGCCATCATCATGACCCGTATCACCGCAGGAAAATCAGGCTTGCGTGGCCTGCGGCACCGTCTTACGCAATGGCGCGCTGGTTGGCAATGGTATCTGTTCATCCTCGTCGGCATCCCTGCACTACTCCTGCTTGGGATCATCATCCAGCCAGGCTTGCTTGCGAGATTTGAAGGTCTTCGCCCCTTCTTGCTGGTCTATCCAGTGGCTTTTTTCGCCGTCTTCCTTCAGACTGGGCTCCCCGAAGAAATCGGCTGGCGCGGCTTCGCGCTGCCCCGTATGCAACCGCGCTATGGGCCACTGCGGGGTACGCTGCTTCTTGGTGTCTTATGGGGATTCTGGTATTCGTTGTGGTTCTTGACGCCGGATCACGGAGGAGGCCCAGGCACCAGTTTCTCTACCGTCCTTACGGGCTTTCTCATTTTTCTTATGATGATCATAGCAATCGCAATAATCATTACGTGGGTTTTCAACCACACTCAAGGAAGCGTCTTCATCGCCAGCGTGCTGCACACCAGCATCAATACCCCGATAGTTGTGTGGATACCACTGTTTCGCCCCGTGAATGAGACGACCCTGGACTTGGCCAACCTTATCGCCTTTGGGGTGCCAGCACTGCTAATTCTCATTATGACACGCGGACGGCTCGGCTATCAGCCGCGCCAGGAATAATTGCAAAATTACGTTGACTCTTATCACCGGTGTCATTTATAGAACGTAGGTTGTTTAAGCGACTTCCTTTCTTCATAGACTTCCAGCAGAGCTATCGCAAGTTTCTCTGCATCGTGTGCGCACATCACTTGTTGCAACACGTCAATTATCTGGCGAAGAGATGGCTCTGCCGCGTCATGGTGCGCTCGCGGCCCTACCAGAATCGATGTGACAAACGTAGTGAGCGTCTGAGCAAGCTGATCTTTCAACTCAACAGCAAATGTCCGCAGATACGACCCGTCAAGCCGTTCAGCCCTGTAAGGCAGTAGCTGCACGCTGCTCCGCATGTCACCACATACCTTAGTTTAGCGTCTGGCGTGGCCCGTTCAACGCGTTCTATTAGCTCTTCAAGCGGCATTGTGTGAATGTAGGCGCTGCTGTGTATCAAGTAGAAAGCAAAATGTAACAGACAGACAATATTGGCTTCCGAAGGTAAGTTATGGAAAAGATATTCACGACGAAGATATCGCTTCAATCATCTAATCCCACGTTTTCATATCCAATCATTCGCTTGCCAAGAGAGCTCAAAGAGCTGGCAGGTCGAATTGCGAATATCTATCAAACCGAGATTGACGGAGTTCAAGGATTTTTTATTTGACTTCAATTAGACAAATTAGACAAACTTGTCGAGAATAAAGAATGTGTGAATACCCCTATTTTAGCCTCCGCTTGTCAAAAAATCAGTCCAAAAGTTTTACAACCACAATTGAGCGCTGTTGCGCCTAGCTCTGCCACCATCGTGCACGAACCACTGCCTGATACCCCGATAGGATCCCGCCAGGAGACCCAAAACAAGTCCGAGGGCGAATAGACATCTGATTTAAAAAAAGACGATGAGGCGCTGTTTTACCAACAGAAGTAGAGAAGCTACGTAGCTTACAGGCTCGACGACGATAGCAGCGGCGTTAGTGAGTCCCTCGGTCGGTCGTTGGAACTATACTATACGCTCGAAGAGCTTGAAGCATTTCTGAGCTTCCGGCTGGCGGGGCTGTCACGCTACTCGCGTGGCAGGCCGCGCCGTTCCGTCGCCGCATTCTGCAAATGCACCGAGGGAGGATAAGCAAAGCGCATATGGAGGCGCTGCGGACGTACGTCCTCGACAAGTTTCACAGCAGCGACACACAGGCGAAATCTCTCTATTATGCTAAGGCGTTCCTCACTTATCTACCAAAACGAGGCTTGACTCTCGTTATGAATCGTTTAGGCTGTTCCTTGAATTGCCCAAAGCCATAAAAACCTTTAAGCTGCTGACCGGACGTATCGTGACGATTGAAGACGTACAGAACGTTCTTGCATTTCTTAAACTGAGCTATACGCGAGGCGAACTCGATGAGCCGCACTAAGTCGCGTATAAAGCCTCAATTATATTTGGGGCCTTTACAGGCCAGCGCCCAGATCGGCAGAATTACAGCTGGGCAGTTTGAAGAGGCATTGAAATTCAGATCCAAGGAGCGACACTACACGTATCGGCAGATCAGGACAAGATTCGAACGGCTCACTATGAGCCGCTGCACCCACGCGTTAATGACGCCGTTGAACCGCTCCTCGACGGGAAAAAAGGTAACGAGATTATGTGTCCACTCTCTGCGCTCAACCAATGGCTCTGGCGTTCACGCCAAGCAGGGCACGAAATACCGCTCAGTCGTTGTGGTCCGTATCTTGTGCTCAGTGATCTTCGTAAGTTCACGGAGCAGCACGGAGACGTGATCGGGTGGGATTTGTCGAATAGAGCGTACATCTTGACACACGGCGTTTCAGGCGTTGAGTGGAGTCATTATCGAAATCCATTGCCGGAGAACGTGTATGATATCTACGTGAAGTACGCACGTAGTCGGTCGTCTGCAAACGAGCGTGCAGCACTAAAGATCGCCGTGTAGCGACCTTTAGTACCCCTTTTCTTTGTTATGCCATATACGACCCACTGACTTTTTTGGAAACCCTTATATCTGTTATGCCATATACGGAGCAAGGATGGAGGGTATGCAAAGGCGATCATCATCAGCTGCAGTCCGCGTAGCTGTCATCTCCCTCATCCTGCTCGCAGCTATTGCAGTAATGCCCGTTCCAAAAACGGACGCCATTGGCATAGCGGTCTCGCCGTCTGAGATATACATTAACGACATGTTGCGCGGCACAAGTGCTGACTATCCGATAACGATCTTCAATCCTGATCCAACGTACACGCTGAGCTACAATCTCACCGTGAACAATACTATCAGCGATACGATATCTGTCTCACCCGCGACGGGCACAATTGCGCCGCATTCATCCGCCGTCGCAATCATTAATGCAACCGTCTCAACGACGAAGCCTGACGGCCTCTATAACGGCACGATCCACCTCGGCTCGACGATCGAGGTGCCCAAGGCGATCAACCAATCAGGGGTTCTCCTGCAGCCCGCCGTGAACGTTCTCGTCTCCTACAGCGTGACCGCTCAGCAAAAGATTGGCCTCCAGGTCAACGACCTGCGGCTCTATGATACGGAAGCAGGTACGGCCTTCCCACTCTACATAAACGGGACGGGCACGGGGAACGTCGATGCACAGCCGGTCATCAGGCTGAATCTCACAGGAGTGGGGAATGACACCGCTACAAGCACGTACAACGTCACTAACGTCACGATCAAGGCGCGGACGACACAAGGCGTGTACACAACGTACCCGAACACGCTCCCCGTAGGACAGTACATGGCGCGCGCCGACGTGCTCTTTAACGGCACGAGCATCTTCAACACGACCCAGCTGGTCGAAGTATTTCAACAGGGCGTGTTGAAGAGCAAGGGCGAACTCACCGAGGTGCGCATCGATGGCCCCACGTCTGTCAACACCGGTGACACGGTTAAGCTCGTCGCGCCCTTCACCAACACCGGCCAAATCGGCATCAACGGCTCGCTTGTGTGCGAGGTGCGCGAGGACGTTGGGAATGCGACGGGCGGCAGCCTCGTGGGAACTGCGCAGAGCAACACGCTTCAAGTCCTGCCGAGTCAGACCGTGAACCTGGCGGCGTACTACACCCCCCAGGCATCGGGCAGGTACATCGTGACGGGGCATGTCCAGTATGCGAATAAAGTGACTGAAGATAAAGCAACCGTGTTGACGGTGTCAGAGTCGGGAAGCTACGTCCTTCCCGTTGTGGCGGGCATCATCATTATCGGCGCGCTCGTCATCGGAGGGCTTTATTACCTACGTAGAACGGGAAGATGGGGCGCATAAGTCGTACTAACGGCACAGCTGAGGATCTCGTCGCATGAAACGCCCGTCGACAATGATGGCATTAGTAATCTGCATACTAGTCGTGCTTATGTGCAGTCTGATGCCGGTGCTCGCCATCAGTTCCCTAGCTAATAACTCATCAACCCCCACACCAAAGGTGGAAAACAGCGCCCCGAATGTGGCGGAACTCCCGCCGAGCGTGAGCGTTACAACGGCTACACCGACCGCTACACCGACCGCTGCGCCGACCGCTACACCGAGCGCTACACCGAGTGTGCCGCCCACGGCGGGCGATCTAACCGCAACCGCTCCAGCGAATACCTCTGAGGCGAGCAGCACGGCGCCTGTAGCACAAGCCATTGTCGGTGCCGCCCATCCGGCCGTCGTTTCCGCGACGCCTAACTCCCAAACCATAACCTCTCAACCTGACCAACCAAGCTTTTTGAACCTCTCAATCGCCTGCACTGACCAAGGCGGCTGGCAACAGCTGGGAAAACTGGACGTATGGCTCTGTATCAATGATGTCCCTAAGACCCAAGTCTCCAATGTAGTAGAGGTCCTACAGCCTTCGTCGGGCAGTGGCGTTAATGGATATTACACCGTGACCATTGAGTTTCAGTATTGGTACCCCTACAATCCTACAGGCGGCAAGTATCAGGTTGAAGCAATCGTCTATGATACCAAAGGGGTAGCTAGTAACACCCAGTATCTCGGTAATTACCAGTATACAAGAACGACCGGGTTTACCATTGATACCTCAGGGTCGTTGAACTTCGGACTGCTTACTTATAATCAAACCTCCTCCACACAACAGATCACCATCCATAACTCCGGAAACGGCCCCATCGCGGTAGACGCACAGGCGAGCGCCTGGAACAGTACGGCGCCCGGTGCCTCGCTCGTTCCTGTCGGAAGCCTGCAAGTTTCGGCAACAGGTGCATCGTGGCAGAGCATGACCACGACCGCGGTATCCGTGCAGAATATGCAGATACCTAGCGGCAACTCCACCTCGACCCCGATTTACTGGAGGGAGGTGGTGCCGTCACAAATAACGGTTCCTGTACTGGCAGGCCCTTACGCGACGATTGGCATCCTCACGGTCATTGCCAAGTGATATTTCATCTAAATCATTCGTGCACGGCGATCTTTGCCAGCGGGAGCCCTTGACCCTGCAACTCCATAAAACGCTCTTTCGTCTTCGTATCTTTCATACGTCCGCGAATGCGTGAATTACGATTTAGCGCTAACATGTGACCCCCCTCGCAGTCTGATCCATCCCTCGTGCACGGCGCGCACGCCCCCAGCGACAGTGGTGGCTGGTGGATGCTCTGGATAAGGCCGCGTACGCATACTCGTTGTCGGTCCAGGCGCGAAACGCCGCGCTCACGCAACGAAGGGAACCATCGCGTATGCGAGCAAGACATAGACGTTGTCGCCCGTTTCATCTTTCGTGCTCCGCATGCCCGACACGCCCATCGCTCCAGACCTTTATCATGGAGTACAGAGGACTGCGACAGCCACCAGTATCGTCGCCCCCCGCCAATTGTCCAGCTGCACTAATTGGAGCGTCCGCGTCTCTCAGCTCAGCGGGTAACAGCAACGTGAGTCCGCACCCGACAAAGACGTTTGGATGGACGATCGACACGTCGTCACGCTCCCAGCTTTTGCGGGATTGAGCAGAAACTCTCAGGTACAAATGACAATCTGATACCCCGCGAGCTTGGAGACGAACGGTACCACACGTCGTTAGCGAACAGCACGAGTTGATCTCTGCTTAACTCTTGACTGTTATTTATTTTTTTTACATAAATTATAACTATTGATAACATTAGATAACTTTTAAATACTTTGACAACAATTAAGAAGTAATGCACTAGCGCGGAGAATAAGTCTTCGCAGCTGTGGTTCTAATTCAAACGTGAGTAATCATGCGGATATTAATACTGAATTTGCGCGATCACACGCATCCGAGCGCAGGAGGCGCTGAAGTCTTCACGCACGAAGTCGCGAAGCGTTGGGTCGCTCACGGGCACGCGGTCACCCTCATCGCGTCGAATTTTGCCGGTGGTGCGCCCACTGAAGTGATTGACGGAATCACAATAATCCGCCTTGGCAATTATCTCACCGTCCGGTCGCGGGCGCGTGCGTACTATCGCAAGCACCTGAGAGGGAACTGCGACCTGGTGGTCGATGAGTATACGAACATACCGTTCTTAGCCCCACGATTTGTGCGCGAGCCGGTCATCTTCTTGGTGCACGAAGTGGTGGGCGCAAAGCATCTCGCGGTGCTTCCGCCCGGGATTGGTCATCTTATGCACTACTTCATGGAGCCACGATGGTACGCGTGCTATCGCAACGTCGACACCGTCACGGTCAGCAACTCCACCCGAGACGACTTGCTACAATTTGGCATCACTGACACGCGGATCGTGCCTCAGGGACTTAGTCAAGAGCCTTTGGAGGGGGTGCTGCCCAAAGAAGACGTGCCCACATTTCTGTTTGTCGGTCTGCTGAAAAAGGCCAACCTTGTGCACGACTGTATAACAGCGTTTAAGATCATTAAATCCAAGATACCGGAGGCCCGACTGTGGATTGTGGGCCGCGGTGCGCAGCGTGACAAACTGGAAGCGCAGGCGAAAGGACTGAACGTAGAGTTTTTCGGGTACGTCGACGAGGCTCGCAAGGTTGAGCTGATGCAGCGGGCGCACGCCATGCTCGTTCCCGGAATACGCGAGGGGTGGGGCATGGTCATTACCGAAGCGAACGCCTCTGGCACCCCGGCCATCGCCTACGATATCGTTGGCTACCGGGACGCTGTCAGAGACGGCGAAACGGGTATGCTCACGGAAGCGACCCCCGAAGCGATGGCACGCGCTGCAATTCGTTTCGCGCGCGAGACAGACCTGCAAACGCGATTGTCAGAGGGCGCTTTGAGCTGGAGCCGGCAGTTCTCTTGGGACACGACTGCTGCCGCGTTTCTCGACGAAATTGAAAATGTTGCTGTGGGGGGCCAAAGACGCCGAACTCCG
>PMMR01000020.1 GCA_003162175.1 Candidatus Methanoflorens crillii
ACGCGGCTGCCGCACAACACCCTTATGAAGTCGCTTTTTGCGTCGAGCCCTTTTATCTCACCGCCGCGCGTGAAGAACGAGTATGGAATAATACACGTAGTGTTGGTGCTTTGGGTGTTCATCATATAAATGCCGCTGTTGTTGCGGTCGTTAGTCGAGAAGTAATAACAACCGTTATAGTAGCGCTGATACCTTGGTTGCAGATCAGCGGGACGCTTGCTGGGACATACCCGTCATAAGCGAATGTATTTAGATCGAACTTGAACACTTTAGCGTTAGCCGACACCCTACCGCCGGCTAAGCATATTGCAAGCATATTATATTGCCATTGTCAGGGTCAACCCCAACACCCCCTACGTTGAGTTGATTCCAGCGGCGGATTACCGGAGACCTGCGTCAAGTTCATTGTTCTTACATGGCTCAAGTCGCTCGCGTTAAATAACCTAAGCGCAGGTAGTTATGGCTAAGCCACCTGCCGGTAAAGCTGCTTCTTCAAGGACGTTACGAGCGCCCATTCTTGATTCATAGTGGCTACGATCACGGGAGCTCGATATGCAGCGGTTGACTTAGGTCTTGCTGCCTCTGATTCATTTCATTCATGAACTGAGCCATTTGTCAACTACTGCTGTCTCGGGTTCGATGGATTAAAGCTGCCGACGGCGTCAGCATCGGAGAGACCGGTGACTGAGTTGGCTACCTCACCCGAGTCTCGTGAATCATCTTAAAGTTCGCTTGCCTGCAGCAAGCATACTCATAAGCCCGGCGCATAAAGCGGTTAAAGTGAGCACAGCCGCGAAAAGCGACAGATTTTAGCCATTCGATATTTCAGCCCCCTTTTTTTGATTATGGGGGCTATTAAAAGTTTTACAAATCGTGGGGTAGCTTGTCCATGCAATTACCTTGGAATCTGATGAGCGCACGCTAGGACTCTAGAGATAACACATCGAATCGTAATCTTTATCGGCTCTCCCTACTTTTTGAGACGTTGAACTCTTTTCGAGGCGGTAGAACTGTTGACCACAAAATCACTCAAGAAATCAACGAATTGGCACGAGATCCGATTCTTGCCGATTCATGAGACGCATGAATAGCGAAGAAATATTGCGTCAAAAGCAAGCGGTCATTCAAAGGTTTGGTGAATGGACGGCGCACAACATTCAACTTGGTCCAGGCTTATACACCATTAATGAAAAAATAGCGGGTAACGAAATCAAGCTGAGACGTTTAGTGCAAATCGTTTCCGATATTGTAGACAAGCCATTCAGTGAGCTACGAATTCTGGATCTGGCTTGTCTAGAAGGACTCTATGCAATAGAATTTGCGCGCCATGGGGCCGAGGTAGTTGGAATTGAAGGACGAGAGGCAAATATCGAGAAGGCCCGATTCGTGAAAAATGTGCTCTGCTTAGACAACCTTGAACTCGTTCAAGACGATGTCCGTAATCTTAGCAAGGAGAAATATGGCAGTTTTGATGTGATTTTATGCCTGGGTATCCTATATCACTTGGACGCCCCAGACGTCTTTTCCTTCCTAGAAACGATAAGCGCGGTATGTCGGAAAGTCGCACTTATAGACACTCACATAAGCCAAAGATCTGAGAGATCGTATACTTATAAAGGAAAGCAGTACTGGGGCAGTTTGTTTATAGAACACGACGCTAAATCCACTTTAAAAGAGAGGCAGCAAGCGCTATGGGGGTCCTTAGATAACCTAACGAGCTTCTGGCCCACCCGCCCTTCGCTGTACAATCTTATCTCTCACGTTGGATTTACATCCGCTTACGAGTGCCATATCCCGAAGGGCCAGGAAGAACACGATCGCATCCTGATTGTAGCGGCAAAAGGCCGCCGTCAGGAATTGATTTGTTGTCCCTCAATAAACACTGAACCTATGCAGGATTTGCCAGAAGATTCAGGACGCAGAATCGGCAAGTTCGTCCCAAGATCGGTAAAAGATCTCATCAAGTAGCTTATGCGGTCTTGATGGTTCTGACTCCCCTCACTAGAGCATATGCGCGTTCTTCTGCGGTCTCATGCCTTGAGTTTCAGCTCTTTTTTTGGCTCCGTTGACGGTTGGACAAATAAACGCGACCTTAATTCCCGACAATAACATTTTGCCATTCTTCCTTTATTATGACGAGTTTTTGAACCCTTAGAGTCCTCGGCGAAAACTTTTTATTCTGAATACTTGAGAAGAGTTGCTTTTTGCTCACATCAAAAACTGAGAAAAATAGTGATCACCAACCGAACGGGGAGCTCAAAGAAAACCGCTGCAGCAGTCAACCTCAACGTCTGATGGCGAACCTATGGAATGCTACGTAACATCGTGTCATTTCAAGCCACAGAAACTAACCGTGCAGTCTTAAGCTCGAACCGCAACAATACCTTGACGTTTGCAATCCTCTCTCCGCGCTTTGTTTCGCTGTACCGGAGCTCGCAGTCTTTAAAGCTAATCATTCGGCAAGCGCACGTGGCATCCAGAGGGTAGAAGCGATCAATCGTGTCTGCACCTCAACCTCATAAGACAAAGCTGTCTTCTCTTTGCGAATGTTATGGTTCGTTAGAACGATCACCCGCAACACCTACCATTCCAAATCAAAGGTTGGCAAACATCCTTTCTGGCGCTGAACCACTACGTCCAGAATCAAACCCACGGTGCTTGCAGTACTGGGGTCACAAGTTCAAGCTGCATTTAAGTGACATCGCTATCGTGACGAAGCTAAGACACCGGCTACGGTTTGGGGTGTAACAAGTCCCAGATGGATAACCTTTTGTCCGCAAGAGAGCGTCAATTTGTTCCAGTTTTCTTTGATAGTCAGCAAGGCCTGCTGCAATCAGCAACTGAGTTTACAACTCTTTCTCGTGTTCTCTGCTCGCTCTTTGGATGATGGGTTATGTTCATTGCGTTTCTAAGAATAAATCGAGTTGAGGATTTCTAGAAAGATGACGGTAAACCTTGCGTTACTCCTTACCGAAGGCACTGCCGACGACCTCACGCCCACCGTTAAACGAGGCGACCACGAAAAACGTGTACTTGAGAAATACATCTAAAACTAACTATTCCATAATTGATGGGCAAATAATTTTCTATTTTACGTTTACATCTTTGAAAGAAGTGCCCGACTTGGGCTTGGACGCCGTTCCTGCCTCGACAGGCGTTTGCGTGAGAGTCACATCAAAAGTCTTATTAGAAGGGCTCTGCAAGACTGTTCTGCTTGCAGCATTAGGTCTTATCGAGCAGGATTGCCATCACATTTGTTAGTCATGATCTGAGATACTGGAGAGCTAAGGCTTGTAACGCGGACGACGCGCGCCTCTCAATAGCTGCGTAGAGACCGTAGATGGCCTTAAAAATAGAGAGGCTCAAAAACGCTAGAAAATGAAAGCAATAATCTTAGCGGCAGGCGCGTCAACGAGATTAAGACCTCTGACTGAGGATCTGCCAAAATGCTTATTACCGCTCAACAGGGATGTCGTCATCGACCACCAGATTCGATGCTTAGCCCGATTTGCAGTCGACCATATTCTTGTCGTTGCAGGCTACAAACGCGACTTAGTACAAGAGCACGTCGCGAACGCGGAGACCAGCATTCCAATCTCGGTCATCCAGAATGAGCTGTTCCAACAAACCGACAACGCTTTCAGCCTCTCACTTGCATTAGACCACATTAATGTAAACAATGATACGGTGCTTCTTTTAGACGGAGATATACTATTTGAGGTGGAGCTTCTAAAGGAACTCATTGACTCGCCGCACGATAACGCCTGCATTGTCGATAACAGAAAAGAGGTCCTACCGGAAGATTGTAAAGTCACAGTGAAAAATAATACTGCCACACGTATCGGAAAGCGAGTACCAGGCCGCGTTGTTTATACGAGCATGATCAAGCTCAGTGGTGACTTCTTGAAATCTTTCGCTCGCGGGCTGAAAGAACCGAGGGCACGACCTGAATGGTATTCGGAACCACTTGACAGACTATTAATAAAATATCCTTCAACGCTGTACGTGATTAATGCAGATGGGTTACTCCGCTGTGAAATCGACACCTACGATGATCTGCTCTACGCAAGAGAGCTCTATCAGCAAATCAAAAAGCGCGAGGAGTGAGCTGTGCGATACGAGGTGGTAATCTTTGGGGGCGGCGCAACCGGGACCGCGACGTTTCGCGATTTAGCCATGAGAGGTTTTGAAGCGGCCCTAGTCGAGCGCCGTACCATCGCCAGCGGTACGACTTCAGCGTCTCACCAGAACCTTCTCGGTGGCTTGCGATACGTGATCAACGACCCTATTGTGGCGCAAGAGTGCGCTGAAGAGAATGCAATCATCAGTGCGATAGCCCCGGAAGTCATCGGCAAGCTGAGAAACTACTTCGTTGGATTTGGAACTGAGTACGCGTGGCGCGCTCTGCGGGCAGCGAAGCAGCTTCACGTCGAAGCGACCGAACTCGATCTGCGCAACGTATTCGCAGAAATTCCGTCGTTGAACACCGATCTCGCCGTTGCGGTGGAAACCAACGACAGAAACATAAATGCTCAACGGTTTTGCTGGCTCAATTGTTCTTCTGCAGAGCTCTGCGGAGGCAGTCTATTCCAAGGAACCGAGGTGCGCGCGATCACTGAATTAGATGGCATATTCCACATCAAAACCGATCACGGCGACTTGCGCACCGAGTACATAATAAACGCTACAGGGCCGTGGATCAACACAGTAGCTGCGAAGCTCGATACAAGCATCCCGGTGACGTTTAGCCAAGGCACTATAATAGTTCAACAAGCATTGTCTCCGCGCGGGATCCAGCACTTGCGAGAACCCTCCGACGCAGATGCTTATATCGTGCACGATGGATACGGGTGGCTCGGGACGACGTCGACAACGATTAGCAACCCAGAAGAAGCAAGTCCAGAGCCGTGGGCTGGTGCTTATCTCAAGAAAGAAATCGCTCATATTCTTCCTGGCGTCGAGAACCAGCGCACGCTAAGCACCTTTGTCGGTATCCGGGCACTCGCCGACGGTAATTATCCAGAGAGTGCGACGAATAATATTCATTTCCAGAACGGACGCCGAAAATCACGTGATTTTCAGGTAATAGAGGGCCCGAAAAACGCCTTTCACGTTATAGGCGGGAAGCTGACCACCGCGAGACTGATGGCGGAAAAAATCGCTGACGTCTTATGTGACAAAGCAGCGCGAAGCGCACGATGTCAAACGGCAAACGAGCCCCTCAGCTCAGTCTAATGTCCATATGATGCTAATGCCTTACCTCATCATCTGGTTTGCTGAGCGTAGCGCAAGATTAATGCCGGAAAACGCGGCTAATTTAGAAGATGAAACTGTAGGCGGACGCTGGGGTGAGAACCGCGATTGAACGAAAGAAAGACGACTCGAGCTAACCTCCTTTTGCAGTTATTGTCGTCTTTAGGCGAGCTGGTAGCCGCAGTCGTAACCAG
The DNA here is from genome assembly GCA_003162175.1 of Candidatus Methanoflorens crillii. Classification (GTDB taxonomy): domain Archaea; phylum Halobacteriota; class Bog-38; order Methanoflorentales; family Methanoflorentaceae; genus Methanoflorens; species Methanoflorens crillii. The sequence goes on from PMMR01000020.1 coordinate 5,448, forward strand.
AACGATTTATTGGATATCAGGGTTGGTTCCGCGTAGAAAGGACATTTGGGTCTTCGGCTCTTGGGATGGAAAGAAATTCGCTGACAACCCGAAATATCTATTCCTTTATGTATGTCACAAACAGCCTGAAATTACTTGCGTTTGGCTCTCTCGCAACAAAACAATCGTGGCTGACTTGCAATCGCGCGGATACAAAGCGTACTACATGCACAGCCTCCGGGGTATCATTTGTTCCATGAGGGCGAGCTGTATCATCTTTTCAGTAGGCGTATCTGACGTTAATCTGTACACGACAAAAGGGACAAAATCAGTGCAGTTGTGGCATGGGACTCCACTAAAGAAACTTGAACCTGCTCCCGGCCGTCAGATGCGCATGCGCAAGAGCTCATATGCACAGCGACTCATGGCTGAAGGACTCCGCCCTAACACAAACTATGATGTTGTCATCGCCACGTCCGATGAAAGCAAACAGGCAATGCAAACCGTTTTTAGCGACGCAAAAGAGGTAGCCGTCACCGGATATCCAAGGAATGACGTCTTAGGTGGCGCTCCTTGGCTGAATGAGCTCAACGATGAATATGTCACGGAGATCAAACGAGAGATTGATTTTCAATTTCTTTTTTTATACCTCCCCACCTTCCGCCGTGAAGGACGGCGAGAGCTTGACTTGTTTGCGGGCTTTAAGTTCGAAGGCAACACCGTGAACGAAACGCTTCGTGAGCTGAACGCTATCCTAATCATCAAGGCGCATCCGTACGACGTGCAATTTAACTCAGATGGAGCGCGGCTCGAAAGGATATTCACCCCAGCTGATGAAGATCTACCAGATATTTACCCCCTTTTAAGAGAGACCGATGTCCTCATAACAGACTATTCTAGTGTCTTTTTCGATTATTTGCTCCTAGATCGTCCGATTGTATTTGCGCCTTTTGACATCCAGCAATACGTGACAGCGGACCGCGAGCTGTTCTACGACTATGACCAAGTGACGCCTGGGCCTAAAGCAACGGACTGGCTCGAAGTGCTCCATCTGTTACGTGAGGCTATCCAACATGACTCGTGGAAAGTCAAGCGAGAAGAAGTGTGTGCGCGTTTCAACAAGTTTCAAGATTGCCACAACTCAGAGCGGGTATTTGAAGTGATTTGTCGTCTGATAGAGGCAGCAAACCCCTGAGCAGTTTTGCATGAAGCGCGCTTAAGAACGAGATCTCTAAAAACGGAGCCAAAGATCGCCGCGGCTCTGCTTCCCAAGCCCTTGAAGTGTATCAGCCGCTGCTGACCAGCGCTTGAGGTGCTGGTACTACTTTTGCGGGCGCAGAGATCCAACTCGCAGCCCCGATGGTTCGCGTTAGCTCGGCTACGTCACTTTAGCCAATGGCCTCCTGAAGTAAAGATCTTAGTTCCTGCCGTTGTTTCGGAGCGGACTGCACGGGAACGTAGCGTGCAAAACTGCTTCCTTGCTTGCGAGCGTTCTCACCTGCTTGGCGCAATAGCGCACTAGTTCTACAAAAACCATGAAACGGAGCGATCATAACATCTAACGCCTTGATTCAAGCGATTCGGTGAGCGATGCCATAGAGTGCAAAATGATGCCGGTAAGTGTCATGAAAGTTCCAACGATTACGACAAGGACCATCAGGATCGCAGGCCCGTTAGGGATGCGCCCCCACTCGTAGAATCCTTGCACTGCGTACACGGCCAAGGCGACGCCAATGCCAATGAATATGAGTCCAGGCACAGTGAAGGCGAGCAAGGGCTTCTTAAACTCAAGATTTCGCAGGACCCCCATGAGCACCTGCAAACCGTGGGCGATAGGATGCATAGAGGAGTGTCCCACATCGTACCGGACGTTGATGTCCACCTCCTTAACCCGCAGTTGGCCCTTCGCTGCGTCCATTAGCATCTCGCTGTCGATCGCCAGCTGGTCTGTGCCAAATTTAAACACGCGAGCAGCTTTCATCGAGAATGCGCGGAAGCCACTCTGCGTATCCGTCACATTGACGTCAGGACGCAGCCCTAGATGCGTAAACTTGTCAAGAACGACCTGTCCGAACCGGCGGTAGCGCGGGGTCTCTCTCCCGTTCCCATTCAGATAGCGGCTGCCATTAACGATATCGGCTTCATCGAGCATCAGCGGCCGTATGAGCTTCGGAATATCATCGGGGTCGTGCTGTCCGTCTCCGTCGAGAATAACGAGAATATCAACGCCCCATTGTGTCGCGTACCTAAAAATGTCGCGTAAGGCGGCCCCCTTGCCCCAGTTAGCGCTGTGTACGAGCACGTCAGCACCGGCGAGGCGTGCAACCGCCGCAGTTTTGTCAGTGGACCCGTCGTCAAGAACGACCACTCTGTCAGCGTACTGCGAGGCACGTACGACGAGACTTCCAATCGCCACCTCTTCGTTGTAGCACGGAATGCCCACCATGACTGTAAGCAGGCCAGAATCCCTCGATTCGTCGTTTCGTGGCCCGCTTTTTTGTAAATTCTGCTCCTGTCTCTCTGATGTCATTGCTTCGCGCAGGTGTACTTTCGTTTCTTATTCTCTCCCTGCTAGCGACATAAAGGTTGCTATTATGCTTTCAAGCGCATCAGGCACTCTGTACGCGTTTTTGAAGTCACTGTTCGCTTGAGACTCAAGCAAAAGAAGCGCCGTCGCCCAGACTAACGGCGCTGGACTCCAGCCTATTGCGAAACTGTCGCGGAAAAAATCCGCCAAGCATCGACCACAACCACTACTCGGTTACGGACGCAGCAGGCGCACCGACAGCAGGCCGGGATCAAGTTTGCACCCGTAACTTCGCTACAAGAAGTGCATTGCTGACGTATTTCATAATTTCCATCGATTCAAGATTCATCCTGAGCGTCCTCTGTAACGTACGCATAGGTTTCGCTTGTATAAAACCAAGCGACTGGCGTGAGTAAGCTGCAGCTCGCCGCGTTCGTGATACGCAGACGTCGATGTAATCAAAAAAATCTCGAGTCATAGGTAGGGGCGACGATGCCATGCACGAGTGGGCCTAAGCTAGCGCCGGCTTCTTAACGACGTCACTCAAACGGCGATGAGATTCGTTTGTCCGTACTCATTGAATAATACTGCAGCTCGGAATCTTCCTAAGTCGAGCGTTTTCAACCGCAATGAGGGGGGTTTAACACGTTTAAGAAAGCATACGAGTTATCTTGTGGGGAGAGATCAAAATAGTACTCGATAGTTCGCTTTCCCCAACCCGTGACGATGATGACCTCATCAATGCCAGAAGCTATAGCCCCCCTATCATAAATCAGATTATGGCTTGTCCAGAGGGGGCTGCAGCTCTTTCGCTGCACCTTGAGCCAGAAGAAACCGCGTTCTTAATTCCGCTGCAGGGATGACTGCTTTTCTTATTGTGGGCGCCGTGTGCTGCGCACGAGGTAACCTGATCTTCCCTGAAAAAGGTCGTGATTACTGTGTGACTCATCACCATATCTCGCCTGCCTGTAGCGATTTGGAGGCCCCAACGAAACAGTTAAGCAGGAGGGCAACTTTTGCTAAGTACTGCTAGCTTCCTCCTCGGCATCGTTGCGGCGGAAGTGTCCGATCGCTGCTGCCATCAGAACAAAGTTCTGCGCTACCAGCACATATCACGGAGCACAACAGTGAAACGTGTTACGATTGCCGTATTTCTGCTTTTCTTAGCTTTGATGTGTTCTACAGCGAGTACCAACGCCCAACCGACGCAACCACGGAAGTACATTGCCTTTCGCGATGATGATGTCGCTCCGTTTACGTCGCTGGAGCCATTAGAAGCGGTCAATCAGGTGCACATTGACGAGGGCGTCCCTGTGACGCTGGGCATCATTCCGCACCCCCCCCGTGAGGGCCAAGAAGGCAACGAACTGCTCCAAGACGGGCCGTTCCACACCTACATGGGGTCGATCGCCTCAAACCCTTTATTTGAGTTTGCACAGCACGGCTATACGCACCAGGATATCGCGCCGTCACCGGAAGGGCCCAGTGAATTTTATGGGAGGCCGTATGCCGCTCAATACAACGCAATCAAGCAGGGGCAGGCTGATATCAAAGAGGCGTTCGGCGTGACGCCGACAACGTTCATTCCTCCATGGGATAACAGCGATCACACCACGATGCGGGCGGCTGCTGCACTCGGATTCACGGACTATAACACAGATTTCTCTCTGCAGGACATTCAGTACGGCTATTTAGGCGGCATGCGAATAGAGGGGGGTTTCACTATCGGCGCCCTTAATGACACGGCCTTCACCAAGACCATCCTAGAGGCGCAAAACGTCACCGAGCAGTTCCTTGTCGACCCTCATGCTGATACGCTCACATTTGCATATCACTATTGGGCATTCACAGATAGCATGGGCGCCGTTGACAGCCACAAAATTCAGCAGCTGATGAATTTCATTGATTTTCTCAAGACTAAGGGTGTGCTCTTCACCCGCCTCGACCGTTCGACGGTGACAGGAGGCAGCGAAGCGGCGAGCCCGTCGTCGAGTGTAGGGCTGACCGTCGCCACGGTCGGAAAGTGCATCCCGACACCCTTGCTTCTCGTTGGCTCAGTTAGCGCCGTCTTGTTCGGGATCTATGGTAGCGCCCAGCGACAAAGCGCGCCAAGGAATAAACCAAAGCACAAGTAAAATGCACGTCGACAATGACGGGTCTTTCTCATCCGTTCGCGAGAGCAAACAGATTCAAGAATGAAAAACGAGAAGAGTTTCTATCAATAGCGACACGCTCACCGTCGATTTTTTTTATATACATCTTTGTCGGTATCAGGCGCTTTCGAGGGTCTCAGCCAAATCAGCTTCCCAACTTGCTGGCATTAGAGCAAAGCTCAACGCTACTTGCGAATGTGTTGACAGAATTCTTCAACGCACCCGTAAGACCATTCCTTTTTTACGTTCGACCTGAGGCACTTTGCATAGGCATTCAGCGTGTCTTGCATGGATATTTCTCTTCTTATCCACGCGAATTTGACCAACAGCATGCAGAGCGAGTAGGCAAGTGCGATCGCAAATTGCCAGCTTTTCAAGCTTTCCGTGAGAAGATAGAACCAAGAAAAGAGCAATAGCGATCTATCCTTCTTGCAACCGTTTTCGCCGCGACTGAGCTTCGTTACATAACCTAAAAGATCTGGACGAAGCCCGTGAATATCTACACGCTTTCTTTGACCATTAGGATCAAGAAAGGTTGGGGCAAGATCCGGATGCCGCACTTCGGCCTCATCAACGGCTATCACAGCGAATTTTGCTTGGAGTGCCCGACGTGCGTAATCATAATCTTCGTAACCGACAAAAAAGTTGCAAGCGTTGTAGTACCCGATCGAGTCCATGACTTTCTTTGAGATTAGAACACCGTGCGTTCCAAAAGCGTCTATTTGGCACTTGGCCCCACTTAAACGAACGGGATGGAGATGCCCTAGAAAGTTTTTCCTCAACCTCGTTCGCGTATAAACTACCGAAGGGTTGTCTATATCCACTTTTTGAGGACAGAGAATGTCCCCTATATTAGCGCGCCTTAGCAACTCGCTCAGGCAACGATTTGACGCGATCCCGTCCTGATCTAATACCCATACCCACTCAAAACCGCTCTCGTGAGCAATCTTCATTCCAAGGCGAAAGCCACCAGCGGAGCCCTCGTTGCTTTTTGTCTTGTGATATTGGGCAAATGCGTATTCTTTAGAGTAAATATCGAAGACTTTCCTGTTTTCTGCTGCGCACCGATGGTCCGAGTTATCGATGATGATGAGCCCCCTTAGTGTCGGCCCTTGATTCTTGAGTGACGAAAGCAGCCGCGTGAGATCTCTTGGATTATTGTAGGCCACTGTTGCCGCGCAAACCTGCAGTCCCATCCTAGCCTCCCTTTTTTGTGTCCTTTTAATCTGCTTTTTGGTTATTACAATTAAAACATCAGATCATGTTCTGATAGTACAACAGATTTCTCCGTTTTTGTCGTGACTAAAGAAGAGAGAAAGCAAAACTTGGGGACGTCAAATCGTTACCTTTTTTGACCTGTCTAAATGAGTTGCCGGCAGCAGCCCGTGTGATCCGCCGACACTGCTGGATTGCGGCACAAGTCTCCACAGCGATTTTGTAGAACGTATCGACATGGAAGAGTTGCGGTTCCATTCGATCAGTCCGTTGTGAACAATCATGCCATTGACCTAAACCTCTCGTCATGTCCTCCGTAGATTTGATAACAAGCCTTTCTCCAATCCAACATTTTCTTGCAGACGACGCTGCGGTTCGCAGAGACCACATTATTAATCCCTGACAATGATAGGTGCTTTTCTATCGTAATTGTTATGCTCGCTCAGCATGACTTTCGTTAAAAAGGTGGTGATTGACGTTTTATTCGTCCCCTGCTCTTCTTTCTTAACGTGCTCTGTTGGTCACGGCTGATTCCGAAGTTGCCTCGGCCGTTCGACTAATATCGAAAAGCAGCCCGCTGAGGTCGGCGTCAGCGCTGGTCCCCATCACTCGAGATCGGAGCGGTGGTCGCCCTTTGGTGGCCGGAAACCGCATCTTATTTTGGTGGAGGAGACTGAGATGAAACTCACAGACTTTCTTTTGCCGGCTTAGCTGGCTATCGCTCGCAATTAGCAAACGAAAGGACAAACTAGAAGCAGGTGGAAACTTGTGTAAGTCAAGTTAAATAGGTTTATTACCTGGCCCAACAAACAAAAAAACAACTCGAATAGTGGCGCACAAGAAATGATCAGGAACGACTGCTCAGAAATAGTCAAGAAAGAATTTGATTTTGGGTGGAAAGCAGGCCGTTCTGGACACGTAGCTAATTTATTAGCCTTGGAACACCAAAAAGGAGATATCCTTGACGTAGGCTGCGGCACATGCCAACTGTACAACTTTTTGATCCAAAGAGAGTGGACAGGACAATACACAGGCATTGATGGGCAACGTTACGAGGATTATCCATACCCTCCGGGTATTAAACTCCTCGTGAACGATGCGACTAAAGTTACATTCCCAAAAACTGATACCGTTGTTTTGTACTGGGTACTGGAGCATGTCAAAGATCCATGCGCTTTACTGAGCAAATCTATTGAGAGTTGCCAGGAAAACGTCCTTTTGTGCGTTCCGAAAAGAAATGAAGCACTATGGGAACTCGGTGTTGTTGAGTACCACCAACTCGACAAGACACACCAGCATTGTGGTTTTGCAAAGGAAGAAGTGAGTACTATCGTGCGCTCGAGTGGCGGGAAAATCCAGAGCTACAAAGAGCTGACCGAGAAGACCGCGACACTGGGCGTATCTTTGTGGAATAGTGAAATGGCGAAACGAGTGGTCTTTTTTCTTTCTAGAATCTTCTCCTCAAAAATCTTTTACGAAAACATATGGTGTGAAGTGATAAAAGAATGAGAGGAGCGCCTATAAAGACCACAGAGTGTGCGCAGATTTGCTGCTTTAGCGATCCGAGGTATTTTTGCAGCGCACAGAGCGAGCAGAAGCGCAGCAGTTTAATAACTTGTGGCGCATCGATTAGCAACTGCGGAGAGTTTCGCAAAATGATGCACCATCTATAAACCTGCTAATGTTTCGTTCGGCGAGGCAGAGAGTGACCTTGCCTACGTATGGCACACTGACTGAAAAGAGCCAGTTCTAGGCTTGCCCCGGGCTTTCTCGATTGCGGCCCGGTGTTGGGACTTGGCGCTGAATCACGGGCCCTCGGGCAGAAGCTGAGACTCGCTGAACAGAAAAATCCGCAGGGCGACTACCCGCGAGCACTTGTCGCTTACTCGCGGATGAGCTTTCCGTACGACGTCTTATATTAGCCCCCAATCAAAAGCCGGCGCATCTGTAAAGCTTCTGCTGCGATATCACTTTCATACTCATGAGCTGACGTCACTGTGAAGCAAAATCAAAATGAAAACGCAATCAATAAGATCCACTGGTTAGGGGTATAAGGGGCTTATGATAGTTATATGCGAACCGTTTTTTCGCGGATTTGGACATACGCAGTTCAATGCAGCTCTAGTTGAGTTGATCTCTGAGGCTTTCCCTGAGGAGGGGCTCATATTTTGTGCCGAACGCGAGCACTTGAATCACGTCAAAATGGTTGTGGGTGCACGCTTCGCAAGAGTTAGGTTTGTTGAGGTTGAGCTTCCAACCGATGCTCGACCCAAAGAGCGACGGGGACGGCGCTTGCCGCTAGCCGCGTCTCTCGAGCGGCTCGCCCTGTTCAGGCGGTTGTTCAGATTGGCCGACAAAAATCGAGCGGGGCAAATAGTGTTTTGCACCGTGGCTCACTGGAACGATCTGGCCTCAATAAAAGTAATGCTGAGGCGATTTCCTCAGGTCTCCTGTCTTGTGGTCCTACACGACCTACAAACTAAAGTTAGCACGCACCCCCAACAGCTTCTGACCCGTCAATTTCTTTCCTATCGATACTGGCTGCTCGCTGGCAACACAGCGAAACTACATTACTTACTGCCCGGACCGCCACCTCTTATGGAACAAGGTCTAAGGAAGTACTTGCCACGTCTGCAAAACTGCATTTCACCAATAGATGTTCCCTACATCTTTGCAGATTCTGCTGGCAACGAGCCATTCAAAGATAATGTCGTCCGTTTTGGTTTCTTCGGTCACGCGAGTCTGCGTAAGGGAGCGGACATTTTTTTTGAGTTGGCAAACGATGTGAGCGCTGGAAGAACAAAATACCGTTCAATTTTTTTTCTGATTGGTGACGTTCGAGACGAGCAGCTCAAAGAGATGCGGCGCACATCCGTCAACGTTCCCTCGCCGAATGCACCTCTCAGTCAAGAGGAGTTTCTCAAATATGGGAAATGCATCGATTATGCTATGTTTTTTCATTTGGCGAGTGCGTACGAAGTGCACGGAAGCGCGGCGATATTGGATGCATTTTCACATCTCAAGCCGGTTATCGCACTAAAAACCCCACTCTCTGAATACTTCTTTAACAAGATGGGGGATGTCGGGTACCTGTGCGAAAGTTATGGTGACGTAAAGCGTGCTGTTATGGCGATCCTTGAAACGAAACCTGTGGGTCGTTACCGGGTCCAACAGGACAACATATTGAAGAAAAGAGGTCAATTCTCCCCAGCCGGAATTGCTCAGGAACTCCGGATCTTGCTGCGGCAAAAAGATGACTGCGCAAGAGAGCGCCCTCGATAGACATGCGAGAAGACCTACACCCTAAGGAGGGTCAAAGGCTAAATCTGCCTTTTTGTGACCTAGCACGCACGTTGTAAGCACGCACGTTGTAAGCATGCACAAAGCAAAAAAAACGTCGCAACAGTCGAGGATCGAGGAAGAGCCACGTAAATGGGAAAATATACGCTAACTGTTCGTCGAATAGGATTGAGCGCTGTAATAGCCCCCCTAGTCGCTCTCAGCAATATCATTCTTCTTCCTATTCTAACGAGGAATCTTGCCATTGCTGATTATGGCGCTTTTGCTTTGATTCTAATTACATTGAATATTTTGCCCCCGCTTGCGGCTTTAGGGCTCCATAATTCCTTGATTCGGTTTGGCGCGGCAGCCAAAGGCAAACGTGACGTTCAAGAGTTGTTCTACTCCATGGGATTCATCGTTTTGGCTACGAGCTTGCTAATTTCCGGGCTGTTTCTTTTGTTGACGCCACAAATAGCAACAAGCTTGTTTCAAAACAATCTAGCCGCAGCTCTGCTCCTCGTGCCGAACATCCTAATTGCGTGCCTAATCTTTTTTGCTTGGCAATATTTCGTCACATTCCAGCAGATCAAAAGATACACGTGGTTAAACCTTTTCAACGCGTACTTGGAGACAGCTCTTGTAGCTTATTTTGTGCTCGCGGGTTACGGATTGGAGGGCGCCGTGATAGCCCTCTTAGTTGAGCAGCTCGTTGTGTTCTTGATTATGATGTATCTGATCGTCGCGGAGATTGGCTTTGCCACCCCCAAGTTCATGCACGTGCGGCAATATCTCAATTATGGCCTGCCCTTAATCCCTGGCAGCCTATCGGGTTGGATCGTGAATTCAAGCGATCGTTATCTCATCGCGCTCTTCTTAGGTACTGCAGCCGTGGGCTATTACTCGCCAGGATACACTGCAGGGACGACGATCGGCATGGTCGCAGCACCTTTATCGACGCTACTTCCTGCGGTTCTATCAAAACACTACGATGAGAACAACCTGGTGGATATACGCACTATCCTTACGTATTCACTAAAGTACTATATCGGAATTGCTCTGCCGTGCGTGTTCGCTCTATCGGTTTTGTCAAAGCCGATTTTGCTTTTGCTAACGACGCAGCAGATCGCTACAAACGGCTATCTAGTGATTCCGTTTGTTGCCGCAGGAACTATGCTCATTGGCGCGTACTCGGTGCTCGTTACGATAATCGCACTTAAAAAGAAAACAGCAGTCATCGGCACGATATGGATGCTCAGCGCCGCGCTAAATCTCGGTTTAAATTTGGTTCTCATTCCCTATTTAGGACTCGTAGGTGCTGCGCTGACAACGTTCCTTGCATTTCTGCTGGCTTTTGTGTTGACCACGATCTACTCATTTAGATACTTCAAGTTCGACGTGAACGGCGGATTCATTGCGAAGAGTACCTCCGGCTCCATCATCATCGCCCTATTTCTGTTCTTATGGAATCCCGCTGGGCTCCTCAATATAGTTTTAGCGATCGCACTAGCCGCGGCGATCTATTTGAGCATCTTGCTTGCACTCCGAGGTTTCACGATACGTGAGATTAAGCTCATGTATAGCATTTACCAAGGCACTGATTAGCTTATTTCGCACTGCGTGAAAAAAAGTTTAAGTCGCAACGCACAACTTATGAGCTTAGATTCCTTGCCTGACTAAGATAACAATTATAATGCGAACACCGAGTCCAAACGGGCGGCAGGGGGCTCAGTTCATTTTTTTAATATAGAGGCGATTGCACGCTCCGTCACTCTAAATCTTAATCGCGCATCTTCCATTGCGTTCCCTACGCAGCTTGAAACGGGAACATATAAAGGTAGCCGCCACGGAGCACGTAGACATTGCTGTTAGTAACGGATAAGCCTTCTATCTCGTCGGTGCCCCCACCGGCCATCATCTTCGACGCTGAGATTATTTGTGTCGCATTGCTTCCGTCAGTGTTCATTATCGCGACGCCGCCTGGGTTGTCATATGCATAATAATAGTGGCCGCCATAGTAACTGATACCTTGATTGGCTATTGTTGGGTTGTCTGACGCCTGAAAGGAGCCTTCGTATGCGAATGTTGTTAAATTAAATGTAAATACGGAAGCGTTTGTTAACGCAGCACCACCATAAGGGCCAAATGATAGTCCTAAAAGGAGACCAGCGTCAGGGTTAACTCCGACGCCACCGATATTCATCTGATCGGCAGTCGGTGGACTTCCGGCTACTGTGGCCAAATTAACCATCTTTATAAAGCTCAAGTCACTCGTGCGAAACAGCCCCACGTGTGCAAGCTCCGGTGCTGGGGCATTTTCGGTACAAAGTACATACAGAACCCCATTATAGGTTCCACCAGACCCTATATGATTACCGCCGCACCGAGTAGCGGCATTGCCGTTCGTTGTAATAAGATTCCAATTCGAGTCGTACTTGTACAGCGCTGTGGTGCTCATGCCGTAGTTGTACGTGCCGTCGTTTGCGATGCCCTGCGACAGCTCGGGACGGTGGATTACAACGGGCGGGTCAGCCGCAGACCCCCAGTCTTTCCAGTTGGCAAGACTATCCGCTGAAAACCAGACATTCCCGCTAGTGCTGCTCACACACACCAAGGTTTGGCCAGTGGAGAGAACGACGGCGCCCGGTGACGAGGTGGACAGCGCCTCGGAAGGTCTTCCGCCGAGGATGCTCCAGCCAGTCGATTTAGCGGAGCCGACCCCCACACCCGTTCGCAAGAGTTGATGGTCCGTGCCTTGTACAAAGAGCCAGAGGTCTTGGCTCACGGCGGGCCCCGTACCGACAGCAACCTGCCCGCCAAGGGATTTCCAGCTAGACCAACCTTTATTATATGACTTCTGCCACACACCGCCGTCACTTCCGCGGGCGAAGACATCGATTACACCTATACTCGGTGACGTCGCAGCGGGGGACGCGGTCAGTTTTCCGCCGAGGGATTCCCAGCCGGACCACGACGCGCCATTCCACCACTTATGCCACAACTGGCTGTCCGTACCTTGTACAAAGACGTCGAGACGACCCGCTGACCATGAAGAGACCGCGGGGCCGGTGCCTGAAGCAAGTTTCCCGCCGAGGGATCCCCACTTAGACCATGCACTGCCACTCCAGTACTTCTGGTAGACAGACCCGTTTGTGCCGCGCACAAAGACGTCAATACGGGGGTAGCTGGCGTTCCATGAGACGGCGGCAGGTGATGCGGTGGACACTCCACCGAGGGGGGTCCAAGTACCGTTGCCGCTTGGCGCGATCGACGTGTTCCAGACGCCACCACTAGGGTCGACGGCAAAGATTTCGGTTTCCCTAGTAGCAAACGAGCTGCTCGCGGCTGGGCCGGTGCCTGCCATCGTAGCGCCGACTGGGTTCGTAGCAAGGGGTGCAGTCGTTCCGCTCTCTTGGCCACTCACGGCCGGACTACTTGCCACAGCAAAAAGCGAGAAGAACATCAGAGCTGCTAAGGCGATACTACTGATCGCAAGACGTTTGCGTTTCATCTTTTCCGCCAACAAAGGAACACAATTTTGATTGACAACGTCTTAGAGGATTCCGCGTTTTACACGCAGAAGAAGAAACAATAAAGGTTACGGTTTGCACTTGACCGCCGTAACTAAGTTGTGCGCTAGTCGTAAACGGGGCCGTCAAAAGCCGGAAACCGAATGATGAAATTGAAGTAGGCGATATGAGGGGTACTCCCAAGTGCGCACCGCCTTCAAACACTCAAACTGCCCGAGCGCTGGGACTGAACCAGTGACTAGTTGTTGAGTTGATTGTGATGAGAATAAAGAATCAAACATTCGACGAATTTCGTGACGAAGCTATGAACGTCGCGCTATATGAATTCCTTTCCGAAAGCGCTACCCGCAAAAGTCGACAATATCGTGGAGAAAAGACGATTAAAGAAGATTAATATCGTAAGGCGGATCAAGTCAGCTCTGCCGTTTGTGTAACCTAGCGCAAGCATTAGAAGGCATCAGCAGATCTAAAAACGGCCGAGCAACAGTCAATCAGATTATCGCAGAAGAGCCACATAAATGGGAAAATACACACTTACTGTTCGGCGAATAGGATTGAGCACAGTAGTATCTCCTTTAGCCTATCTCAGCAATATCATTCTGCTTCCTATCCTAACAAGGAGCCTGGTCACCTGACTATGGGGCCTTTGCTCTGGTTCTGATTACGCTTGGCTTGTTGCCCACGCTTGCAGCTTTTGGGCTCCAAAGTTCAATAATTCGATTTGGCGCCGCAGCGATGAATGTGGTAAAGGTACTGAACTCGCTATCCTTATGTTCGCGGACCGTCTTTTTTCGCCTTCGCTACACGCTTTATGAGATCGCGAAATAGTAAATAGCAATTTCAAGATTTCTGCGCCATTGATCTAGACTCAAACTTCGTCGAAACAGAAATTGGTTAGTTGAAAATAATCCACGCATGCGCTTACGTCCCCTCCCGAGAGTTTTCGGTAGAACCACGAAGAGCGCGCAATGGCAAACAAATACGCGAGATCTTCATAACGGCTTAAACGTGCGGACTCCGGAGAAGCTAGGGTGCTAACAGGTTGTACAGAGCCTGATTAGCGTCGCCCGCACTCATGTTAGCCGGGGTCACTTGCACAACTGCACGCGCTAAAGGCAATAACATCGCAGCGAAAACGTACTGAAAAGCAAAAAAAAGAGGAGGGGTAAAAACCCCTTAGCGAACTGCGCTATACACCGCCGAGAGCCGTCCACTGACCCCATCCACCAGAGCCATTGTAGTTGTAGGATATCTGATAGAGGGCAGCGAAAGTGCTGGTGCTGCCGCGCGCAAAGACATCAATGACTCCAGGCGCCTTCGCTGTGGCTGATGGTGACGATGTCAAAGCCCCGGGGATGCCTTCATAGCCTGAGGAACTCCCAATCCAGTTGCGGTAGAGGTTGCTGTCAGTGCCGGTGACCAACCAGCCGAGCTGACCATTCGGTCCCCAGTTGTACGCGGCCGGGCTGGTGCCCGAGAGGAGTGTCCCGCCGACGTTTGCCCAGCCAGACCATGCAGCACCATTCCAATGCTTATAGTAAATGGTGCCGCTGGTGCCGGCCGCGAAGACGCCGACCTGGTTACCCGTCGAAGTCGCACCTGGTGCTGAAGTCAGCTTCCCGCCGAGATTGTTCCAGTTGGACCACGTCGAGCCGTTCCACACTTTTTGATACAGGGCGCCGTTCGTGCCTTGTACAAAAACGTCGAGACGGCCTGGGCCCCACGAGCAGACCGAGGGTCCGGTATTCGTGGCAAGCTGCCCGCCGAGAGAGGTCCAGCCGGACAGAGTGTACGTGCTGCTATCAGTTTGAGTGATCTGCTGCGCGCCAGTAGGCGAGATGATCCTCTCATAGAGGGCGCCGTTGTTGCCGCGCGCAAAGACGTAGATGGAAGCCGGAACCCCCATCCCTGATGTGGCAGGCGTTGCGTTCGCAGCGGGTGGTGCCGTGAGAGTCCCGTTGAGAGACGTCTGAGATGCGGTCCAGGCCGTCCCATCAGGCGACTCCTTCCAGACTAGGGAGTTATCGGCACCTACTCTTATAAAGAGGTCGAGGCCAGTCCCATTGACTGAGCACACGCCAGGCGCTCCCGAGCCGACGGGCGCACCGACCACAGTAGGAGTCGAGCTGCTGCCCTGTGCCGCGCTTACGCTCAGCGTGCTCGCACTGACCGCACAAAGCGAGACGAGCATGATCGCCGCCATGGCGACACTTAAAAAAATACGATTGTGTTTCATATATACCACCGTGTTCCGTTGGCGGACCGTTATCGTGGCCGAACATCGACATCCACGGAGACGCCGCCCTACGGAGTTCCCTTTAGTAAGGTAGTTACGAATATGCCGCTCCCTTATAAAGGTTGTCGCAATGCGTTTTGGCACGTTTTGCGAGTCGTGACCGCCGCAGGTTTTTTTTACCAACGATGGCTACCAATACCTCTATTCATTATAATGATTGTCCGACAGATGCTTGTCACCGTGTGGCGAATAGCGCCGAGGACGGCACGAACCAATGATGAGTTTTCCATTCGCGTTGCCACGAGCTTTGTAACACGACTTGCTTCGTCGGCGCGGACAGCCGTGAAGCAGCTTAATAGTGACCCGAACTCTTTGTAAAACCGCACTTTTGCAAACTCGTCCTGAAAGCCAAACGCACACAGAGCTTGCCTTCCGAGAATGCGGTACTGCCCGTGCCGGATTGGTTGCTGCCCGCCTGTGGGTGCA
>PMMR01000052.1 GCA_003162175.1 Candidatus Methanoflorens crillii
GCTGTCGTTGCTGTCGTTGCTGTTGTCATTGTCGGCGGGACGTACCCTGGCACGTCGGTGAGGGCTACCTCGCCTTGGCCCTTCAAGATCGTTTGGCCTGCTGGGCTAAGCGTATAGTTTATGAAGTCCTGCGCAAGCCCCGTCGGGGATCCGTTCGTAACGTAGAGAAGATACCGCTGAATTACGTAGCTTCCATCTGCTATGTTGTTATAAGTCGGAGCTACGTTATTGATGTTCAGCGGCTTGACCGAGTTATCGAGTGCATTAGTCGCGATGTAACCGATTGCGTTCGCGTCTCCCGCGACATACGATTTCACCGATCCCGTGGAGGACTGTTGGATCCCTCCTGTGCTAAAGTTACCGCCTTTCAAGACAATTTTTTGCACCCCATCTCGCGTACCAGATCCCTGCTCTCTGTTGACGACATTGATCTTCGCATTGCTTCCACCGACTTGGTTCCAGTTGGTGATGTTACCGGTATAGATGTCACGAACCTGGTTCAGGGTCAGATTCGTTACAGTGTTTTTTGGATTAACGATGATGCCGATCGCATCGACGCAGATTGGAATAGGCTTGAGATTCGGATACTGCGCCAGCTGACTGGCCGTAAGATTGGCTGAAGCGTCACCGATCTGCGCAGTGCCTGTCCCGACGGCTGTAATGCCCGCCGCGGTTCCACCGCCTGCAACGTTTACCGTTGTGCCTGAGTTGTTTGCCATGTAGGCCTGCGCCAGTGCTTGCGCATCTGGCTGCACTGATGTCGAACCTGCAAGGTTCAATGTACTGCCGCTCGCCCCGCCAGTCGAGTTGTTCGTGCTGGACGTGCATCCTGCTCCGAACACTGCCACTGCGACGAGCAATGAAATTAGAACAATTGGCAAAATCTTTTTCATACGTTCACCCTCGAGCGAATATAGATCTTATGAGTATCCTATATAGACTATATAGATCAAGGAGCGGCGCAATAAAAGGTATAGCCCATGGGTTTACCGGTTCGATTTTGCGACTGCGAGATTGATGGCAACCTCCGCTATATTCATCCCGTAGTCTGCAACCCGGTCAATACTGTTGACGATGCAGTATGTTGGCAGCGCTACGTGAGCGTCTAGGTCGAGCGTCATCTCTTCAAGACGTTTAAGGATCGGCAGCTGCCTGCTCTTTGTGCTGATAGCCTCCTCGGCAAGCTTCGGATCAAGTTTTGACAGTGCATCCATCGCGAGCTGTATGATCTTATTTGACAGAACACTCGCCTCGTTTATGCTGTTACGCACCTCTTCAGGGACGGGCCCTCCTGCCAACGTCAGCACGCAGCGCGCTATCTTAGTCCCATGATCGGCGATTCGCTCGAGCGAGACAGCCGTGAGATAGTACTCAAGACTCTCGTTTGCGGCAATATCTGAAGCCTCCGCAAACGGGGTCTTGACCATCGCTTGCAGACGTTTGAGGGTGAGTAAATAGTGGCGGTCCACGTCGCGATCTCTCACGATAACATCATTGGCGAGGTCGATGTCATCTTTCAGCATTGACTTTATGGCGTCGGCGAGCATCGACTCGACGATGAGGTGCATCCTCCTGATAGATTTTTTGACTTGCAGCTCCTTGGGACTTAGAAAATCCTGTATCACGACCGATTTCGCGGTCTCTTCGACGACTTCCATGCCAATGAGGCGGTAGGACATGTCGCGTATCGTCTCTCGCTGATCGGATCGAATCTTCTGAGCGCGAAGCTCGAATGTATCATAGCCCGCGATGTAGATGGCAATCATGTGGCGTGCCAAGGCCTCGTCAAAAAGAGCGTCAATGTTAAAAATCCCACGTTCCTGTGGCTTAACGTGCTCGTTAGGCGTGACCCGCAGTGAGCCATCCGGAAGCGTTGACAGTGCCACTCGTGACTTCTCTTTCAAACCGAGTTGTGTGGCCCATACCTTGGGCAGCGAAACAGTGTAGCTCGATTTGCCAGTAAGTTGAACTTTTCGAATCTCCATAAAAATCTCGGAATTATATAGAAAAGTCAGGCATATATACTTATTGTTCGAAGAATAGAGCATGCCGGGGGCGGGACTTGAACCCGCGCTCTTCAGATGTCTCAGGTGTCGTATCGGAATACCCTATGAGTCTGACACCTTAGCCGTCTAGATCGCTGCCTTAAATGCAACAACTTACTAGGCCACCCCGGCGCGCCAGATGCCGTAGCGCGCCACAGCAAACGCTACAGATACTCCCGCTATTAAGAGCGCTCTATAAAAGGCTTTTGTCGCGAGCAGCCGCCACATTTATATAAAAATAATATAAATAAGTCTCTATAATTAAAATAAGGCCTTTTTGAAGGGAACTTGGCGAAATAATTTAAAAACGTATTTATATCGTCAATATAATTTATAGGATAAAAATAGTAAGGGGAGTATAATGAGGGACGAATCCATGCCGGTATTCGACCAAGATGAGGAGGTAATGGCTAACCTCCTAGGTAATATCGGCCTCAAGAGGAATTTGGCGAAGGCACTTGTGTACCTTGCAAACGTCAACGAATCGGTGTCCCGCAATATTGAACTGGGTGCTGGCTTGCGACAACCTGAAGTCAGTATAGCGATGCGCGAGCTGAGAGAACGTGGTTGGATCGAAGAGTGGGAACAAAAAAAGGAGGGCAAAGGCCGCCCACTCAAATGTTATCGTCTCTCTGTTGAACTCTGCGACATCATTGACCATCTCGACGATTCACGAAAACGCGACGCACAACAAGACGAAGAAACGATCACCACGCTCCGGAGCCTGTCTCGGACCGTGGGAATAACTAGATAGTTCAATACTGCGACAAGTCACGGCGTTAAGATCTCAACGGTGGCACTCTTTTCGCGAATGCGCGCGACGTGAACCTCAGAGACATTTGTAAAAATGCCGTGTTCCACCACCCCGGGAATAGCGGACAGCTCGATTGCCAACTTTCTTGGATCTCTGATGATCCCAAAGTGCGCGTCGAGGATGAGGTTCCCCTGATGAGTGACATACGCTCGATTTTGCTCAAATCGCCTAAGTTTTGCCGAAGCTCCCATGCGGCGCACTTCGCTACGAACGACTGGACACGCGAAGGGCAGCACTTCGAGCGGCACCGGCAGATTTAGACGCGGCGCGAGCTTTGAGGCATCGACCGCGACGCAGAATCGCCGTGCTGCGCGCGCAACGATTTTCTCGCGCGTGTGCGCCCCACCACCTCCTTTAATGAGGTGAAGGTGGGAATCGACTTGATCAGCGCCGTCCAATGCGATATCGATGATCTCGTGTTCGTAGAGGGACGCCAGTGGCACGCGGTGCTCGATCGCCAGCAGCATCGACTGGTACGACGTGGGAACGCCCGAAATCGACAGCCCTTCATCAGCGATCCGCCTCCCAAGATGGACGATCGCGTGCGCGACGGTCGTGCCCGTACCAAGCCCCACAATCATTCCGTCATCGACCAGGTCTGCGATAGATTTTCCAGCTGCTTCCTTCTCTAGGTGCGAGGGCTCCACAAAGGAGCACATGAATCGCTTGGGTTTAGCCGTTTCGATTTCATCGTGCATGTTGAGCGACGAAGCTATTTAGTTAAGGAATACCATTTACGTTAAGACTACACCAGGATACGCCACCACCGATCATTACGGAGGAAAGACATGGGGATACTAGATCGTCTCACGACGATGATTAAGGCAAAAATCAGTTCGTTTCTTGATCGACACGAAGATCCACGCGAAACGCTCGATTACTCCTACGAAAAGCAGTTGGAGCTGCTCACCAATGTAAAGCGCGGGATCGCGGACGTCGTTACCGCGAAGAAGCGACTTGAACTTCAGAAAGCCAAGCTTGAATCAAACATCGAAGATCTCAACAATCAGGCGCGGGAAGCGGTAACCCTTGGTCGCGACGATCTTGCTCGCCTCGCGCTCGAGCGGAAAAAAGACAACATGACGCAGATCGAGTCACTCACCGCACAGATAGCCGATCTCGAAAATGAGCAGGCAAAGCTCGTAAACACGGAAACGCGGCTCTCTGCCAAAGTCGAAGCGTTTAGAACAAAGAAGGAGACCATCAAGGCGCAGTACTCTGCGGCCGAAGCGCAGGTCAAGATCACGGAATCCGTTACGGGAATCTCCGAGGAAATGGCCGACGTAGGGATGTCCGTTCAGCGTGCTCAGGATAAAACGGAAACGATGAAAGCGCGGTCACAGGCGCTCGACGAGCTTATTGACGCCGGTACGCTCCAGGATGTAACAAGCGACCAGACAAAGGTCGAGGAGGAACTGAGCAAGATCAAGTCAAGTGATGAGGTCGATCAAGAGCTCAAGATCTTAAAGCAACAGGTTCCCGTGAAGAAGAAGAAGGCGACAAAGGAGGAGGCACAGGAGGCACAACAATGATCGTGCGCATTCTCGGTGACAACCAGTACGTGCTCGATAGCAAATATCTCGATAAGCTGAACGAGCTCGACACCTGCATGGTCGATCACCTCGGCCACGAGCAAGTCGACGACTTCGACAGCTGCTTGCACGAGATGATACACATCATCCGCGAGAAGGGTACCCCTCTCGATCCTGCTGAAATACGTGCCTCAGATCTGATCGTTCCCTCGCCTGACATGACGCCGGACGAAGCGCGAAAGCTATTCACAAAGGAGGGCATCATCCCTGAGTGACCCCGGCTAAAGCGGCACGTCCCACAGCGGGTACCAGCGTTCCAGCTCTTGCTCTATCGGGAGCTCTGATTTCATGACAGACCGAAGCCGGAACTCATACGCGTAGTCGCGCTTATGCTGTTTCGCGTCAGTTGGCACAAATGGATAAAAATCGCCGCGCTTGTAGTTATAGATCCAAAAAATGCTTTTTTCATTTCGAAATGGGAATACCGCGCACAGGATCTGCTCACCGAACCCGCCGTCGATGAGCGTCGAGCTCACCGCGTGGAGGTCTGAGACGACGTTCTCAAATTGGGCGTCGGATACGATGACCCAGGCGTAGCCAAACTCGTCCTGCTTGATCTCAAAAGTGGTCTCGCTGATTTTCAGCAGCTCCTCAATCTCCTTCTCACACTTCGAAAAACCGCCCGATTCAACGGGCTTGAAACAGATGCCGGCCTTGCCCGTTGGTTGTAAGCTAAACTGAGCGCTCAGCGTGATGTAGGCAGTTGCCATTGAAAAAAGGCTTTCGACCTTAGGAGCTATGCCTTTCGTCCTTCCGAGTAGTGCGTCCAAAAACCCCATGGCATTTTAACCGTTAGCGTGAGACGTGAAAGGGCTAGTCGTGCAGCGTGAGCCGATCCAGCGCCGCGCGCGTGACTGTTGACGTTTCATCAGCGGTACCTCCAGTGCGCTAGTCATTGAGTATAGTGGAGCCATCGGGGGTAAAACGGATGCTGCCTAAATCGGCAATAATCTGCCCTGGTGTCGTTAAGCGTTCATCGTACGTCACGATGACGGTGAAAAAATCAGCGATCACCTCGACGTTGATGATTCCTTTTCGCCTCGCAAGGAACTTGTCGAGCTCGGCCGCATCCGAAGCTTCCCGCAGCTCGTGCAAGCGAATTTTTACCCTCTTTACGTGTTTCTCATCAGCATTCATCAATCCGCTTCGTATGTTGCTCCATCACTAGATAAAAATGCCCCATCCTTTTGTGCGTGAAGTGACGGCCCCACGCGCGCGGCACGTCCCGGGTTCCTGCACGCACGATGCTAGACGGCCGCTAAGCTGCTCGTACAGCCGCCCGTGGGGATCGAGCAGCCGAACTGGTGCTCCTAGGATTTATGCTACACATGAAACAGAATGTGCAACTTGTGAGGGCACAGCGAATGGCGGAGAATCCGACCGACAAGAAGGGAAAAAAGTCGAACTAATTGATGGGGGGTCCCTGTGGACGGTTTCGCAAGAAGGGACTCCATACTGCAAGCAGCACAAACGCCGCGAGTATGAGTAATGGAAGCAAGTAGATAGCAACAGTGATCACCACAAGCGAGATTACGATAATGGAGGATACTGCAAGAAGCTCTGACATTATGCCAACGACCTAATGGGAACCGTTGTACACGGCACCCATCTCTTTAACATCTTTTTTGTTCTTCGAGTCCGAATATATTGAGAGTGCTTGTCGGAGGGCGGTGAGTCTCAGAGATCTACCCTACGGCGCCAACGGAATCCTCGCCCCTGGCACAGTTCACACTCCCAATGCAGCACCCCACAACGCTCATCTTTGCATCTTTCGCCTGTTTCAGCACCACTCAGCTGGTGGAGCACCCCCCCGTCTCTTCGTCGCGCATCAGTTACTTGAAATAGGAGACTGCCGTCGACAGACCCGCTAGAGATGGGCCGAGTGACATCTCTTGCTCCACTCGGTATTACCTGCGGTTCCCCTGCTTTACCTTATTCTCGAGAAAGAATAGAGTCTCCTTTCGCGGCGGCATTGGAGATACCCGGCAAGTAGATGCGCGGGTCCCTCCCCGTGTGATTATTGCTTGGCGACCTCTTTCCTGCTCGGAGGCTCGGAAACAACTCGTATCGAACACAGAAGACCGGCTGGACTAATGTAGAACAAGTATAGAGACTGCGTATTCTCTATGCAGTGACTATTTTTGACATGACGCAAACATAGATGTGGTCGTGTTTGAAGAAACAGCTCGGAAAAGGTCAGGAGAACGGAAGCACGTTTACACCGCTGTGCTCTGCCGTTCTCCCTTGCAATCAGAAAGCGAGTGTGCGTTTCTCAAGCGACTATCACGCTCCTTTCGATTCCCATGTGGTGAGCGCGTAATGGCATATCGACTGACTCCGTCTTTGTGCTGCTGACCATTTTTCACCGCGCTCACCACTGACAAACCGTTTTTCGATTCCGTTTTTTCTGCCTTCACCCACGGGTATGCTTGTCAATCCGGTATCAACTCAGGAGAAGAAGTGCGCCTTAGGAAAGCATAGAGGAAATGTATATCGGCGGTCTAACGCAAGCCTCATTCAAGGAGGTGATGCGCGATACAAACAGACCAGCTAGAAAAAGTGGTGAACTGCTACTACCACCTGTACGGGGAATGCACGAAAGGGCGTCTGAGGGTGGAGGGAGCGTGCGTCTACTGTCTTGAACGCGCCCTCGAAGATATTAGCTTCGCCCTCTGCTCCGACGATCCTTAGTAAGTTCCGTCCAACCACCTTTTTTCTGTTGGTTAATTCTTTGCAACGAATCGCAACCACGATGAAGACCGATAGACCGCGCTGTTTGCTCTGTGGTGATTATGTCCTTACCAACGGGTGGGTGCTCAGTCATCACGAGTTGTACTGCATCCAGTGCGCACGAGTGAACATACTCGTCAAAAGCAGCACAAACTCGTGACCATTTTGGTGCCAACACGAACGGTCAGGTTTCAAGAGTCGTCTTTTTAGTGGTAAAAAAAGATGCAAAGATGAACGGTCCAAGCGAATTGATAGGGCGAAGAAAGTGCTACCATCCGGCGCGCTTCTGCCAAGCTCAAAACAAAAATGAGTGCGTTGCGCAAAAAAGATATTGCTCTGCCGCTCAATAATAGTAGCGGTCTCGTTGTTTTCGTCTCTTGTGCGTGACGATGTAGTCCTTGTCAAAGCCATCATCAAGGAGTTGTTGAGTCCCCACGCTTTCGGCAGCGGCCTCTTGCTCAGCGTCCTCAACGAAGTACTTCTCAAGGATGAAATCCCACTTGTACGATTCGTTTGGCAGAACAAACCACTTGAGGGGTTTCTCCAGTTTCTCTTTCGCTTGCATCTTTCCCTCTCACCTCCATAGTCAATAGAGGCGAGAGATCTACGTCAACACATCCTTCATACTCTATATAGACCTCTGGAGCATCATCTTGCGCGCCAAAACTTGTCCGCGCAGTGCATCACACCCCGATCCAGTGCCTGACGTCTTCGCTTAGCTAGCCGTACTCTCTATACTTTCCTTACGACATTCTTAACTGTTCGCACACAGAATGAGGGCTAGTCACAACTCGATTGTGGCTGTGCGTCCACGGATGCGGGCCTTGCCTCGGTCGGCAAAAAGCTTTTGGTCCGTCTTCTTTCTGGGCCAACAACGGCTTGGAGTGCGATCCGGCCGTTTTTCACCCCCTTTCTGTTTGTCAGTCTTTGGTTGCAAACTTCTCCTAGCCCGCAGGCGTCTGCGAAAAAAACGCGGTGCAACTGTGTAAGAGGAAAAAGCACACGGGCGCAGCTTTGTTGATATCTATCGAGCGCCGACGTTTGTCGCAGCAGCCTGCATAAGTTCAACTCGTAGCTGTTCCAAAAACACGGGGGGCTGACCTTTGGGCCTTACAAGTAGGTATTTACCGTTCCACAGAAACCTACCACTGATGAGAGAGACAGAATCCATCCTTTTTGATGCCTATGGCACCGTGCTCGACGTCGGCACATATCACCGCGATATCACTCAATATGTGGTGACGCAATCACAAGCACTGTTTGGCATCGTCACATCAGTTGATGAGTTCAACGCGTACTGGAACGTGGAGTTTGAATGCGCCTTTCGCGACGTGATAGCGTACTGTGGCGAGTTTAAAAACATGCGCGACCTGTACGGCATTAGCACAAAAAACGTGTTTCAACGTTACGGGATAGATCTGCCTGATGTGCTAGTCGAAAAGCTGAATGGCGTGTATAAAAGCATGCTCGACGACGCGGTTACTATTCTTCCCAGCGTGAAGAAGACGCTTCAAACACTCCACGCAAGGGGATATCACCTCGGAATGGTTTCAAATGGTGACATTGAGGAGCTCTCGACTCACCTCGACGGAGCCACCGACCTATTTCAAACAGTCGTCACCTCAGAGGAGTTCGGGGTCTACAAACCGCATCGGCGGATCTTCGACGAGACTCTCCAAAAGATGGGTGTAGAAAAGGAAACGGCCGCCTACGTCGGGGATACGATCACCTCTGATGTTTCCGGCGCAAAAAACGCAGGGCTCACCGCAATATGGTATAATAAAAAGGAGCGCAAGCCAAAGCCCGGAATACGTCCTGATTTTGAGATCCGTGATATGGCGGAAATTCTTGAAATTGTCGAACTCAGAGATGGCAGCACGGGCTGCTGAAGCTTGCACGCCGTTAGGAAGTCTGTCCCGCGAGTTGCGCCTCCATCTGCCGAAGTCGCTCAATTCGCTTTTCAATAGGCGGGTGAGTCGACAAAAGGTTTAGCGCAGAGCCTCTCGATATTGCCGGTATGATGAAGAACTGGCTTATACCCTCAACTTTGCGGATATCCTCCGTTGGAACGCGTTCGATGTAGCCACTGATTTTGAGCAGCGCGCTAGCGAGGTTCGCCGGGTGCGCGGTGATGATGGCAGAGCCACGATCGGCCGCGTACTCGCGGTAGCGCGAGAGCGCCCGCGTGATAAGGAAACTAACGATCCATATCGCCGCGAGGGCGATGAAGAAAATAAAGATGTTGTTGTCCCTCCGGTTGCCGCCTACACCCATGAAGAACCAGAAGCGCATGAGGAAACCCGCAATCGTCGTGACGAAGCTCGCGATAGTCATTACGAGCATATCTCTGTTCTTGACGTGAGACAACTCGTGCGCGAGCACAGCCTCCACTTCCGGCTCCTCCAGTCGTTGGAGGAGCGAACTCGTGACGGCTACCACCGCGTGGTTCTGATTTCGCCCGGTCGCAAAGGCGTTCGGGACGGGGCTGTTTGCTATAGCTACCTTCGGCTTTGGAAGGTCTGCCATGGCGCACAAGCGTTCGATCGCACTGTGGAGCTCAGGGGCTTCGTCCTCACTGACGATGTGCGCTCCGCTCGCGGCGAGCACAACTCGATCTGAGAAAAAGTACTGCGCCCCCAGAAACAATGCCACAAAAACGACTATGACCGCGATGTTTTGCACGTAGAGCAAGATGATGCCGATAAACGCGACGTACACGAGCCCAAGCAAAATCATGGTCAGCACCATGCGGGCTGAAAGCCCGAGGTCACTGCCCCACTTACCTTTCATATGTTGTAATCACCTTTTGTCCATTTATATACAAAAATGATATGCACACTTGAGCTCATAAAGATACCGCCGGCCACTCTGGTCGCTTTGTCCACCGCGTTTGCGCGTCAACGGGCGTCGCGCCGTGCGCTGGGCAAGGGTATATAATGAGGCAGCCACGTTAGCAGGAACGGAACACGATGCCTACAGGTAACGAAAACGACAAGTCGCTCGAAGCCATCGACTGGGATGAGTTCCATCCCACAAGCCCGTACGATGTCTATGTGCCTCGCACGCCACCGCGCAAGAAATGGTCTATCGTGTTGGGGATATTGCTCTATCTGGTGGGTCAGTTCAGCGTGTCACTGTTCTTACCGCCGCTTCTTATTCGCGCGGGCGTAATTTCTTCCAGCGAAGTCCTCAGCACAGCTTCAGGAATGATCACCGCGGCGACCTTTTGGTTGCTGATCGTCGCGGACATCGTTTCCGTTGCGCTGATCGTAGCACTTGTTCTCAGTTTCTACAAAGAGAAGCTCTCTTCGCTCGGATTGACGACGAAGAATTTGCCGAAAGCGCTTCTTTACGGAGTAGTGGGATTCGTTGTTGCGCTTATCCTTGCAGATATCGCCGCCTATCCGATCGAACAACACTTCGGCGTCGACCCGACGCAGCAGGCATTGTCACAGTCAGCGACCGTATCAGGGCTGTTGCCCCTCGTTCTCTTGTCCGGGGTCATTATCGCCCCTATAGCAGAAGAAATCGTGTTTCGAGGCTACCTCTATAAAGCGTTTCGAGACCGGTTTAAGCCGTGGTATGCTATCGTAATGAGCGCTGCGCTCTTTTCGGCCATCCATTTGGAACCGCTCGCCGCCGTTCCACTGTTCGTGATCGGCGTCGTACTCGCGTACGTGTACGAGAAGACCGACAATTTGATGGCCCCAATCGCCTTGCACATGCTCAATAACGCGGTTGCTTTCCTCGTGGTTGCTTTCATCTTCATGCGCTAGACGCCTTTATATCACCGAACGAGCTTCGCAATGAAATCACCCACACGAGCGCCCACCGATTCCGCGACAGGTGCGCACTTCACGCGCATCAAGTACGCGACGGGTTTGAAGGAATATTCTGACAGCATTTCGTAATTGGCCATTCCCTTGGCGATGATAAGCGAAGCGCGAGGCAAAATGTCTCGTAACTCAGCCGGGATCTCATCGAGTTTTATGCCAATCGCGTTTGAACCCGTCGTCATAACCTCATCGGCCACTTTGTCCAGCCCGAACTCCCAGACGTCTTCCATAGTAGCATCCGTGAGTATGGATCCCCCGCGAACGACGAGCGTCACGTGTGCCCCGAGCTTGCACATTTGCTCTATGAGCAATCCGTCGTAAACGATCTCTCCGACGTTATCGGCCACGTAAACGACGTCATTGAGGAGTGGCTTTATCGCGTCAGTATCATCGATGTCCAGACCGTGCCGGTAGATTGTGGCGACTTCCTTTTCAAAATCACCCGTTGCCACTTCAAAACCGAGCACGCCAAAATCGAAGGTGTTTCCAATAATTGCCGCGATGACGGCGCTGCGAAAGGGATCACTGCTCGTTTGGATGAGTGATTGCACGGTGGGCAAGAGTTTTACTGCGGTCTCGTTGGCGAGTCGTTTCACGTGTCGGTAGGGATCGTCATCGCCAAGTATGCGGTACACCGCCCTGTGCACCTCAGTCGAGAGAAGCGCTATAGGGCCTTCGAAGCCCATCCGACACATCATCTTGACTGCCGCTTCTTCCGCTTTGAGCTGCGTCGTAACGTCAGTGCTTGACAGCTTCGCCTCGTACAATACCCGCGATGTCAGGCACGGGACGCATTCGGGGAACACCTGCATACACATCAACCTGGGAGCGCCACTGCGCAGAAGAGTAGAAGCGCTTATTGGCTATAAAAGCTCACGTGACAAAGCGTGAAAGTCGGCGAACTTGGTGAGCGGGCGCTCGTGAAGCAGTTAGCTGAGCTTATCGACTGCACGACAGTGCTCTGTCCTGGGACGGACGATTGTTCGGCGATCGCGTTTGATGACCACTATTTGGTCGTCACGACCGATATGTTGCACAAAAAAACGCACTTTCCGCGCGAGATGAGCGGGTATCAGATCGGGTGGATGGCCACCGCTGCAACCTTGAGCGATATCGCTGCGATGGGCGCAGACCCCCTTGGCGCGACGATGGCGCTCGGCATTCCGCGCGAAGCTGACGTCACATTTGCGCTTGACGTCGTGCGTGGCTGCAACGCATGCTGCACGCAAAATGGGACCACCCTTATCGGCGGCGACACAGATGAGCACGATGAACTTACGCTCGTGGGCACTGCCCTAGGCCGTGTGCAGCAGGACAAGATGTTGACGCGGGCCGGGGCGAAACCCGGGAACGCTGTGTGCGTGACTGGCGAACTAGGCCTTGCTGCCGCAGGCGTGCGGATGTTGCTCGATAGTAGATACGCAGACCACCCCTTACGCGAACGTGCGCTTAAAAAATTGTTCGAGCCCCAGCCGAGAATTGCGTATGGCCAAGCGCTTGCCGCGTCTGGTGCCGTGACCGCTCTCATCGACACGAGCGACGGGCTCAGTCTTTCCTTGTATGAGCTCTCAAGGGCAAGCAATTGCGGGTTTTTCCTACGAGCAGCTGATCTGCCGGTGAGTGACGCCGCAAAATCGGTGAGCCGCGACCGGTCTGACGAGTTGACCCTCGCACTATACCGAGGCGGTGATTATGAGCTCTTGTTTACCGCGAAACGCGAGCGATTAGAGGCCATCCCGATTCCTTACGCCATAATCGGCTCAGTTATCAAGTCGGAAATGCAGCTAGACGTGGACGGGGTCGTGCAGGAGCTCGAGGCCGAGGGATACGAGCACTTAGCCGCTTCTGGGCCGAAGGTGTAGCGCGTCATTTGGCTATTTCAAACGCGAGGGATTGCCGAAGACCTCGGAGGATATGCCGAGACCCGTACAGTTGTTATACAAGATCGATGAAAGCAGGCCGATGACCGTGCCCTCCTGCACGATCGGCGCACCGCCGTCTCCTGGCAGCGGCATATCCGCGCACGGAAATGCGAACCGGTTGAGGTTTCGCCCTGTGTCGACAACTCGGCAGTCGATGTGCCGATCAAACGTGATAAGCTCCGCCGGCCCGAAACGGGCACGCCCTATGATAGAGAGCGTCGCGTGCTCAGGAGGGACATCGATTAGCGCTAGATCGTAGTCATTAAGCAGCTGAACGACGGTGCTGTCGTGCCCGTCCACGACGACTTTCGTGCCGACCGCGCCGTTGCCGTAGCGAATAACGTGACCTGCAGTCAGCGCACACACGCACTCGTTATACGGGATGACTGCACCAACCGTCCCGCGGATCTCCTTACTTTTCACCAAGCAGCCTTCCGTGATCATGGCTTTTCGTCACCCCGCAACCGTTTGAGGAGTACATCGGCGCCGGCAAAGCCGACGGTTTTTTCACTCCCGTGCATGATGTCGAGGTGATCGGCACCGAGACGCGATGCGATTGGGCGTTCGAGCATGCCGCCCACGATGAGATCAACGCGCTGCACTTTGCACCGTTCCATGATGGTCTCGTGCTCCGGTGCGATGAGTACTTCGCAGCGCTCACTGACGAGCTCGCTCAACCGCGCTGCGGTATTAACGTCAAAGTCAGATACGATCAGCGCTGGTTCGATACCGCACTCCTTTAGGAAGTTTGTGACGGCGATTGCGCGCGTCGGACCGCCGATCACCGCGACCCGCCTCCCGACCACGGGAGGAACTGCGACTAGGGCTGGACACAAGGCGTCCAGATCCACTGACATGCCAAGCGCGTTGGCCACGTGGGCGAGAAACCGCCTCGTTGCCTGATGCCCGATGGGGAGTTCTTCGATGATGTACGGCATATCGAATTGCTCCTCCAACTGCTCAGCAGCATCCTTGCCCGTGGCCTCGCAGACGACGACGTTCAGTCTCGCCGAGGCGATATGCTCGATCTGGCGCACCGTGGCACCCGCAGTGAGGACCGCGTTAACGCGGACGCCAATAAGCGCTAAGACACGCTTGAGCTCTTTAAGATCAGGACCTGCCCTCAGCAGGCCTATCAGGTTCACCGACAGTTTATCACGCGTCCGCGGCGGCTCAACAAGCACTTCAACGAGTCGCCTGAGCGTCTCGCTGTACCCGGATCGGTAATCACCTTCAAAGCCTCCTGAATCGATTCCCAGCACCTTTGCGTTCGTCTGGACTTCTCTTACGACGCTTTCAACGTCTTCACCGATTATACTGGAAGCGCAGCAGGACAGTACGGCGATGAGCGCGGGGTTAAACTCATGATCTAATTCGGCAATCGCACTCTTTAGTTTCTCTGTGGCGCCAAAAATGACGTCTTTTTCATCCATGCAGGTCGAATAGACGTTGGATGTTTTGTCGCCCCGCATCCCGAGTATGTAGTTAATGTGATAAACACAGCCCTTTGGGCCGTGGACGAGAATGACGCTGTCTTTGATGTTGCCTAGGGCCTTTATTGTGCCAAAGAGCCGGCACGTGGCGCGTGGAATCCTAGCTGCACTCTTGAGCAAACCCGCTCCTCGAAATGTTTCCTTATTACGACTGTATCAGACTCGTCGTATATATACAGGACTTCGCAGTGCCGCTTGGCGTCAGGGCACACTGGCAGCTTTGCTAGCCCGTTCGCGACAGCGCGTGGATCGGATCAAATAGCGCGCTATGTAATCACTAATGCTCGTCGCATTTGAGTTCTTTAAACCTAAGCGTTGCCCAGTGGAGCGCATTCTTTCAAAAAATCATTTCAAGTTGAAAAAACGGATTGGGGGCTTATAAAACGCCTCGGTTGGCGTTTTACGACGCGAAATAGCAGAATTCCGAAAAGCTTAAATGCGAAGAATAGCTTGGAAGGTCACCCACAAAATTGGAACTCTCGCAAGCAGAGGGGGGGCACTAACATGACCGAGGCAGAAATGTTAATATGTACCCGTTGCGGCAAGCCGGTGCGAATGAATCCGTTTAACGGCTACAGTCTGTGTCCGTTTTGTATAGCAAAGAATGACCACACGGTAAAGGATGACGTGTGGTGTGCAGACAAACCCATTTCGAGCTAACAGCAGCCAAGCCGGGGATCGGGGCTGCATTTCTTTGGAAGAGACGCCATTATAGAATAATTTACGCTTTTCTTACTCAGCTCTGAGTAACAGGGGCACGAACTGGTAGCTGCCGCAGTTTCGCGCAAGAACTTAAACAGTTTTGAACACTTGACGCACAGATAAGCAGACCCGACAGACCGCGAAGCGCTGCAAAAAAGTGCGCAACAAATATAAGAATGATTTACAGTCGTTGTAACAAAGATCGTTCAATTTAGCCGCAAGCAAAGAGGGGGTATTTCATTGAAGGTTATCGCTTTTAACGGTAGTGCCCGCAAGGACGGCAACACCGCCATTCTCATTAAGCAAGCGCTCCGCGAACTTGAGCGAGAAGGTATCGAGACCGAACTCGTTCAGCTCGCCGGAGCACAAATTCACGGCTGCATCGCGTGTTCGGAGTGTTTCGAGACGCGTGACCAGTGCTGCGTCGTGACTGATGACGCGGTAAACGAGTACATCGCCAAGATGCTCCATGCAGATGGGATCATCTTAGGTTCACCGACGTACTTCGCTGATATAACGCCCGAACTCAAAGCGCTTATTGACCGCGCTGGGATGGTAGCGCGCGCCAACGGCGATATGTTTCAGCGTAAAGTCGGCGCTGCAGTCGTAACGATGCGACGCGCTGGCGCCATTCACGCATTCGACTCGATCAATCACTTCTTCTTTGTTGGTCAAATGATCGTTCCCGGTTCGAGTTACTGGAATATCGGTATCGGCCATGCTATCGGTGAAGCAGAAAACGATGCTGAGGGCATGGCCACGATGACCACCCTTGGCAAGAACATGGCGTGGCTCCTTAAGAAGCTCCACGCGTGATTGCTGGAACTCATGCCAGACGAAGTAACAGGAAGCACGGCTCGCGTTCTTATCATTTACGACACGCGATACGGCTCTACGAAGACCATTGCGGAGTGGATAGCTGAAGGGGCCGCGAGCAGAGGACACGCCGACGTGGCAGTACAGAATGTCGCCGAAGCTGATCCGCGCGGTTTCGACTTGATCGTGATCGGCTCTCCGATTTACGAAGAGCACCCGCTGCCGAGTGTGATGAACTTCCTTGCCGCGAACCGTGATCGCTTAAGCGACAAAGACGTGGCGCTTTTCGTTGTCTGTGTGGACTACGGGACAGTATCTAAAGAGGAGCTCGTGCACAGGTACCTGGCAGACTTGCAAACGCGTGCTGCGGGGCGCGTTCGAGCAATCGAGGTGTTCGGAGGCTACCTAGACGTTGACAAGCTCTCCGATACGGACAGGAAGCTCATAGAGGATTTTGCTAAGCTTATGGGGGCACCGATTACGCAAGTCAACAAACTTGATAGACAGAGCGCGCGCAAATTCGGAGCACAAGTTGCTCACTTCCTGGAGCCAGCTTAGCTGTTGAATGACTGGATCAACTCCTTCCTGACTCATACGCTCACCACGCAGTAATGCCGAAACAGCTTCGGTGGCTCGGGCCGGTGAAGTCGAAAGATGGTGATGGGGCTGATAACGCGCAAAGTGCCAACCTTCTGGCGAAATGAGGGGCCCCTCAGACTTAGGGCGTAGCTGCCACTTGCGTAACGGAGCAGTGTGGCACGAACACAATCAAAGAGAATATCTGCTCTGAAAACATTCAAACCGCGGCGACAGCGCGCCACCACAGAAGAGCTCCTCAAAAGAAAACATGACTATTACTGACCTCGTACTGATCGCCATTCTTGTTTCGGATCTTCTTTTCGCTATTACCATTATCTTTTTTGAGAGGAAAAGTCCTGCCACTGTCTGGGCTTGGCTGTTGGTCCTTTACTTCTTACCCGTTGTCGGGTTTGTTCTCTATGTGTTCCTCGGCCAGACCTACCGCAAAAAAAAGATGTTTCGGTTGAAGCAAGATGCAGACATGGCCTTGCGGCGCCTCATCGAATTGCAAAAAAGTGAACTGAAAGCAAGCGACCTGCCTGCCGCAGATCATCTTTCTGCCGCGTTCCGCCGTATGGTGCTGATGCTTGTGGAAGACAACGGTTCAATGCTCACGACTAACAACCACATAAAAGTATACGCGGACGGCAATGAGAAATTCGCAGATCTGATTGCAGCAATCAAAGCAGCCCGCGATCACGTCCATCTCGAGTACTACATATGGAGAAATGATGAGCTTAGCCACGAGATGCGAGAAGTGCTTACGCAACGCGCGCGAGCGGGAGTCGAAGTCAAGCTCTTGTGCGACGAGCTTGGCTGCGCGCGTCTGCCTCGACATTTTTTTGATGAGCTGAAGAATGCTGGGGGCCAAGTAGCGTTCTTTTTCCCTTCGCTGCTACGCTTCTTGAATCTTCGGTCCAATTTCAGGAATCACCGCAAAATTGCCGTCATTGATGGAAAAATCGGCTTCGTCGGCGGGTTCAACATCGGCGATGAGTACCTCGGAAAGGTCAGGAAATGGGGATACTGGCGCGACGCCGCTGTAAGAATTGCCGGATCGGCGGTTTTGTTGTGCCAGCTCCGTTTCTTCTTCGATTGGAACTATGCGGCAAAAGGGGGGCACTTAGACTACGAGCAGCGCTATTTCCCGGATATCACCGCGTCCGCTGGCGCGTCCGTGCAAATCGTCTCAGGGGGGCCGGACACCTATTGGAACCCAATTAAGGAGTCTTATCTGAAGATGATCAACTCTGCCACAGATACCATCTATATTCAGACCCCGTATTTCATCCCTGACGACAGTGTTCGCGACGCACTCCGAATTGCAGCACTTTCTGGCCTTGACGTCCGTATTATGATTCCAAACCGACCAGATCATCCCTTTGTCTATTGGGCAGGGCTTTCCTTCCTTGGGCAGCTGCTCGACTCGGGCGTTCGGGCGTACACCTACGACAACGGGTTCCTTCACGCAAAGACGATCGTGGTGGACGAGGTCGCAGCGTCAGTCGGGAGTGCAAACTGGGATTTGCGAAGCTTCGGTCTCAACTTTGAGACGAATGCAATTATCTATGATACCCCTGTTGCGCGAGGGTTAAAAGATGCGTTCACCAAAGATCTGAACGTTTGTACCGAGCTTACCCCGGAACGTTATGCAAACCGTTCTGCAACCATTAAACTGAAGGAGTCAATCTCACGCCTATTTTCAGCTTTGCTTTAAACCGCGAGGGCTTTCAACGGAGGTTTCGACTGGGGCGCCGGCTTAAGAGGGGATTGAGATTACCAGGCGCGTTCCGTTACGGATTTCCAACATTCAGAGTGAAAAAAACGCTGCAGATCTAAGAACAATGTCCAGCAAGACGAAAACCGCGAGATTGAACTTAGTCCATAGAGTCGCGAGCATTTTTTCTTTGTTCTAAACGATCCGTTTGTGTAATCGCCAATGCACCAAAAAATCTTAAAATGCCCTTATTACATAGGACTCTTTGATGTAGCGGTCGTCGTCGACGCACGGCGAGTAGAGCAAGGAGGAAGATGATGAAGCCGCCCCGCGTAAGACGTCACGCTTTCAGGCGGAACCTGCAATTGGCAATGGCGACGTTGTCCGAACAAATAGGAACCGATCAGTTCGAGCGTAGCGCCTTTCAGATTGAGCAGGTGTCCGTGATCATTCCCGACCTGAGCCCCGCGTTCAACGGATATAGGATTGCAAGCATCGCCGATATCCATCTAGGCCAATGGATCACCCCCGCGCGTTTGGACGGCGTTATTGGCCTGATCAACGAGCAGCGTCCTGACTTGGTCGCCATCATTGGTGATTTCTTCTCCTACGAGGTGGATCGGCTTTCAGCAGAGATGGCGGCATCACTGAGTAAGCTTAGCCCAAAGGACCTGAGCGTTGCGGTCCTCGGGAATCACGACCACTGGGTTGGCGAAGCAACCGTTCGAGAGGTACTGCGGCGCAGCGATATCGTCGACCTGAGCAACGACGTGCATACGCTGCATCGAGGAGATGCGGCGCTACACATCGCGGGCGTCGATAGCGTTACGCTCCACAAAAATCGCTTGGACGTCGTGCTCGCCAAGCTTCCGCCGTCGGGCCCAGCAATCCTGTTGGCCCACGAGCCAGACTTTGCTGACGTGAGCGCGACGACTGGGCGATTTAGCCTACAGATCTCAGGGCATTCGCACGGGGGACAGCTGATCTTCCCTGGCATCGGGACGCTCGTCCGGGGCCCGCACGCCAAGAAATACCCTCTTGGTCGGTATCGCATAGGGAAGATGGTCCAGTATACGAGCCGTGGTCTTGGAACCAACGTGTTCTGGATACGGATTAATTGCCCGCCGGAAATTACAGTATTTACGTTGGCGAGCAAGGAGGAGGGTTCATAGTGAGCGGCAAGCTACGGCCCCACTTGCGCTCCATCTATCGAACGTTGGTGCTTTGGCTCAGTGAGGCCTTTGGCCTCCTCCTTCTGATACACTTTATTCCCGGACTCAGCGTCAACAGCGTCTACGACCCCACCAACGACGAGGTCGCTGCGTTCGAAGAGTTGATCGGCAGTCACGGGGGGTTGGGTGGTACCCAGTGTAAGCCATTCGTGTTGTATCCCGCGAATGGAGTTTAGACCAGCAAGAGATCGTGGGCGCGGAAAAACTACATCAGTTGTTTAAAAGTAAATTGCACGTTGTGCGAGCAAAACCGTAGGCCGGTGACCCACAGCGTAGGCGACGAGACGACCGAAATTCACCGCCATCGCTACAACAGTCCGTACTTCCCAGCGATTTCCTTGAACGCATCGGCTACGTAGCGTATCTGGTCCCAACTTAAGCCATACGTGTTGAGCTTCCACGCGCGGGTCGCCCCGGAAAAAGCCCCAACAATGCCCCGCTGCTTCAGTTCGTCGCTCAAGAAATAACCTCGCCGCTTATGGGTCCGCGCTACGGTGTCAAAACTTCCAGTAGTATCCACCTTGCTCAAAGTATGCTTGCGCGGGTACTCGCTAACGCACGTATTCCCCTTTATGCCAAGGAGCGCATCGACAACGTAGTTCGACTTCGTGACGTACTCGTCCCATTCCTCGACGCGACGCTTCACCGTCGGAAAAGATGCCATCATCGCAAGAATGTTGCCGCCCATAAGCGTGCAGCCGAGCATCTGGACCTCCTTCACGCCAAACTGCCGCCCAGTAACGTCGCCGATCATCTGCGTGGTGCTGAACACCGTGTCCGCATACCCGCTCGTCGTTGCCAAAACGCCGCTCGGTGCGGGCGACGCCATTGACTTGTGCCCGCTTCCCACAACAAAGTCTACGCCGAGCGCCTTGCCGTCAACGGGTTTTATGCCAACGGTGTACGCGCCATTGTACAAGATGGGAATGTCGTACTGGTGTGCTGCCTTTGCCGCTCCGGCAATGTCATGCTCGTTAGCAAGAGAGTAATCGAAGTGATCGAGCATCACGAGGACGGGCGATTTGCCCTGTTCGCGCGTCACTTCTTCGATTTTTTGCGCGACAGCATCACCCGTAACAACATTGAGATCATTTGTGGGAACCTCGCGAACGGTGGCCTTTGCATTCTCAACCGCGAGGAACTCGGTATAGTGTCCGAGCGCTGAGACCAATACGGTGTCGCCTTTTTCCGCAAGCGCGAGGCAAACTGCTTGAAAGGCGCGGCGCGCCCCCGGTGTGACGCGGGCTTCATCCATGTTGAGGAACCTGGCGAGATCTTTGTGAAATTCGGCAATGGGCGGCTTGGTGATCTTATCGAGTCGAAAAGGCTTGCGGCACTGGTCGCACGTCGAGTAGCCATCGCCATAGGCGATGAGCGCCTTCATGGCCTCTGCGGTCAAACGGCCTGCGGCTTGAATCGGCTGGATGTTGATGAAGTTCTCCTCGACCTCGCGGATCGGTATAGTCCCTGCGATTTTCATTCTTGAAGCCCCTCTTCAAGCTTTGACAAAGCGGCTTTTGCGCGTGCGAGAGCGTCTCGCGCCTGCATCTGTTGCTCCGCGCTCAACTTGTGCGATGGGGCGGTCTCGCGCAGCAGCACTCGCAAGTCAGTAAGAGCGAAAAGTGCCTCAAATAGATTATCTACTGCGTTATCCATACCTAAACTCCAATAGTCCAGACGCTTAATGTTATTAATTTCTTGTTGACAAAAAAGCGAGCTCAGTGGAGGTGACCCACCCATTGCGCCTGACACGGCCTATTCGCACGGCGCGCGAATTCGATGCACGTCAGACGTAGCTTGATAATCAGAGAGAGTGCTTACGCGCTCGAAGCTCCACCTACGTCCGTCTTGCGGCGATTGAACGCCGGAAGCCAGATAAGCTTAATAAACTCCTAACGCTAACGTGTAATCGCCGCCTTCGTTCGCGGAAGCGTGACAATATGCGCGAACTCGAAAGTGAAAATCAGATGCAGTCGGATGACGCCGCAACGCCAGTGAGCGAGTCAGAACCCGCTGCATATGCNNTTGGAGGCAAGAGGCGGTTGCTTCGAAAACACCCATTCGAACTGAAGCAGTGATTGATACTAAGCGTAAGGTTTTCTCGATTTATCCGGTTCGCGAGAAGGGGGGGCACGTCGCGCGCGTTGTCATCGTGATCCGTGATGTAACTGACGAACAACGTATGCGCGAAGAGTACGAGCTCCTGGCGGGAAAGGTTGGAAAGCAGACACGGACCCTTGAGGGTTTTCTATCGGCGTCTGCCGATCTAATTTACGTGTTTGATCGGGAGAGCCGCTACATATACGTCAATCGGCCTGGAGCCCGAGCGCTGGGATTTAAGCCGCACGAAATGGTTGGTAAGACGTGGACGGAGCTCGGATTGCCACTTCAGCCGATGAAGCGCATGATTGCCCTCGGTGACATTGTGTTTGCAACGGGCCGCCCCGTGACTGACGAGTTACATTGGGTCGACCCTGCCGGCGCGAAGGATTACGAATACGTTCTTACGCCGATCTACAACGAAGAGGGGACCGT
Organism: Candidatus Methanoflorens crillii; assembly: GCA_003162175.1. GTDB lineage: Archaea > Halobacteriota > Bog-38 > Methanoflorentales > Methanoflorentaceae > Methanoflorens > Methanoflorens crillii. The sequence goes on from PMMR01000052.1 coordinate 22,014, forward strand.
TGAAGCGCTCATATCGACGGCGAGGGATGTCACAGGGCGGAAGCGGATCGAAGAAACTGTTCGGCGCGAACGCGATCAAGCGCAGCAGTACCTCGACACCGCAGAGGTCCTTATGGTTGTGCTCGACACGGCTGGGCGGATCATGCGTCTCAATCGCAAAGGGTGCGAGCTCCTCAGCGTACGACAAGAACAGGCGCTAGGTAAAGACTGGTTTACGGAATTTGTGCCCGATCGCGCCCGACAAAAGACGTTTGACGGATTTGAACGGATCATTGCTGGAGAGATAGAACCGTTCAGACGCTCTGAAAGCCCCGTGCAAACAGCCCGCGGTGAAGAACGCGATATGGAGTGGCATAACGCACTCCTTGAAGACGCCGCGGGCACCATAGTGGGCACGCTTAGTTCAGGAACTGACGTCACTGAGCGCAACCGGATCGCAGCGGCACTTGAGCAAAGCGAGCACAAGTACCGAGAGCTAATCCAGGGCGTCAACAGCGTCATATTGCAGACGGATTTGCAGGGCAATATCACCTTCCTCAACAGATACGGACAACAGCTCTTCGGGTATGCTGAAGCAGAGCTCATCGGACACAAGCTGGTAGCTACGCCGTTGCTGGCAACCGAGAGCACGGAAAGCGAGTTTGCCAGCTTCACGCAGAATGTCCTCCACGCCGCTGACGGCTACACCCAAATGGTCAGCGAGAACGTCACAAAGGACGGACACCGGTTGTGGATTGAATGGATGTGCACGCCGCTCTTTGACAGTCAAAGCACCTTTGTCGGGGTGCTTGGTGCCGGCATTGATATCTCGGCCCGCCTAGAGGCAGAGAAAGCCCTCAAGAACGTAGAACGTCTTGCCGCGATCGGCGAGACTGCCACTATGGTCGGTCACGATTTGCGTAATCCGCTACAGGCAATTCGCTTTGCAATCGATTTACAAAAGAAGAAGGGCGCGCTGACCTCACCGGATGAACGCGGAGGTGCCGACTGGGATAACGTCGATCGACTGTGCGACCTCATTGATGAACAGGTGCGTTATATGGACAAGATCGTGGCGGACTTGCAGGCCTACGCACAACCCCTCAATCCGGAGCAAACACAGATCAGAGCGGTCGATCTTATTGCCTCGACGCTCTCATCAATGAAAGTGCCTCGTAAGGTTCAAGTGAAGACCGACATTCCCGACGATTTGTCGCTCTACCTCGATCGTCGGCTTATGCAGCGCGTGTTCACGAACCTGATCCTCAATGCAATTCAAGCGATGCCCGAGGGCGGACAGCTCAGTATCAGCGCCGCTACCTCAGATGGGGCGGTGCTAATGACCATCGAAGACACTGGCGTCGGAATTCGCGAAGACATTAAGGATAAGCTATTCAGCCCTCTTTTTACTAATAAGGCGAAGGGCACTGGCCTTGGTCTTGCGGTCTGCAAGCGGATCGTCGAGTTGCACGACGGAACGATCACCGTGGAGAGCGAAGAAGGCCGGGGTGCACGATTTGTCGTGAAGCTGCCTTCTTAGAGCGATCGTCGCACAACCGTTCCCGATTCCGCGACGCCACGTGTGTCGGCCGGCTAGGTCTAGCAGCTTGAAAAAGTAGCTTTTGCGCTACGTAGCTTACGTAAGAAGCGCAAGCGTGACCGCTAGCGCTGACCGCGCGCGTGGCAAGGGATGCGCTAAAATTCCGGTGGGATTACGATCAAATTCAAAAGGATTTACGAGAGAGCCGAGCCCAGCGACGGTTATGGAGTCCTCGTTGACGGTCCAACAACGTGACCGCGCTCCGAGAAGTTGTTGACGGGCTTTTGGCTCACGAGAATCACGCCTAGCTATACGATTCTGCAGTTGTTCCATTCAGTTTTCGGCCGGTTAAAAAAGCGCAACGAAAGTACGAGCTGGCATCCTGTTCGCGGCCCGTGCACTAGCTCGGCACGCTGAGAAGGCAATTACAAGCCCTTCTCTGGTCGCTATAAAATATAGAGAGTCTAAGCTCGAGATAGAGCCGATTTGCCCAAAAAAGGCGCCAAAATCCGCGCAAAGTATCGGCTTTCGTCTTCGCGCCTGCGGCATCGTGTCCATATGTATAAAACCATTCGGACAACACTACGCGATTATGGAGAAGGCGGTAGTAGAGCGGCTGCGAACGTTTGGCATCAACGAAATGGAGGCGCGGTTTTATTTCACGCTGCTCAACTGCGGCGCTGAAACTGCCGGTGGGCTTGTTGAAGTGATAGGCGTAGCTCGCGCGGATGTTTACAAGACACTGAACGGACTTCTTGAGAAGGGAATGATTGAAGAATCAACTGAAAGACCGACCAGATACTGCGCAGTGCCCATCGAAGCCGCTCTTGACGCAGCAGTCATGAAGCAAGCATACCACCTCAGACAAATGGAACGCTCGAAACAGGAGCTCGTTGAGCTCGTAAATCGTCAAGTTCCGACCGGGCCCAGCGAAGCCACGCTTACGGTTTCTAAGTGAGCGAACTACTTATCCGGCACGTCGGCAAGAACCTCGGCCGTAGCGCTCATTTACTTTTGAACAGCGCTACAAATGACTATCATCACTTATTCAGCTCTCAGAGACAGCGAATGTTCACCAGAAAGCACTGAAGAACGTCTCTTTTCAAAAAGTATGCCGTGGTCGCCCGGGTACGGGTAGCGATGATCGCTGAGGTTAAGCTGAATGTCTTCCGGTATCGGCTTATTCCCAAAAGCGGGACATTGAAGCGTTTCACGATCCAAATGTTTGCATTTAGTGCACTGGGGCAACGGCGCTGTAACGAGATCAATCCACATGTTGTTCACGTCAGTCACCTCTTTTTCCAGATACTGCACCCTTATGCACCCAATTCCGGCCCGCCCGGCGCCACATTTTTTTGTGTGTTCTCTGATCTATGTGAAGCACCTCCTATCGATATATCTTTAGATATACAACAAGATATTATCGTATATAGACTTTATGATGAACAAGCCATTTCGAAATCCTGAAATAGATGCCTCGTGCATTAGTGTAATCGGGCTTCAGGTGCGAAAGAATGAAAGCAGCTTGTATGATAGCACTAGCGGTGGTGGGCGCAGTCCTCGTCAGTGCTTGCGTACAGATAAAAACAAGCCCGAGCAACGAATCGGAGACTATGGCTACAGAAACGAGGAACGTCGCTCCCTTTACCGGTATCGACTTCGCACTTCCTGGCACGCTGCACGTGGTCCAAAGCGACACCCCGTCCGTGCAAGTCGAGGCTGCAAGCGATATCATTTCGAGCATTCGAACGGAGGTTACAAACGGCATACTGACGATTAACGCCGCTCAGCCGATAGTGACGACACAGCCAATAACCTTACACATTTTAGTCCCCACTATCAACCAGATAAGTAATAGCGGCGCAGGGACCGTGGTAAGCGATTCCCAGCTGAACACAAGTTCATTGAACCTGACCTTGCGAGGCGCGGGTACTTTCGACATTCAAGTCAACGCGACGCAGCTCACGACGCAGCTGTCCGGTGCGGGTACGGCTAACTTACGTGGCACGGCGACCAATCACACAGCGACACTGACCGGCGTTGGAACCCTGCGGAGTTACGAGTTGCAGACAGAAACGACCTCAATTGCGGTGACCGGGGTTGGCTCAGCCGAAGTAACGGTGCTGCAAAAACTCATTGTGAACATAACTGGGACTGGCTCCATCATGTATCACGGCAGCCCAACGGTGAGTGAGCAACGCACAGGCATTGGAACCGTGCAAAAAACTGGATAGCAAACCATTGGCAGTCAACACGGAGCGGGGTCCGCCGCACGGAGTAAAAGACGGTTAGAGATAGGGCCACACAGCGGGCCCTCGCCCTCCAGCATCGACACATTAAACACTACAGGCGTTATATTTAACGATTTCGGTGCCATTTTGACTTTCTTTTAAAAATCTGGAATTGAAATGAAGGTCTTCTGTCGCGCAGAGATTTTTATTTTTTTGAACGGGCGACGTCCAGCGCATTTTCACGCGCGGACGCGGGGCTCGCTACCGCTCCATTAGAAGCAAATTCCGACGGGCGCTCTGACGTCTTTTTAAATAGTCTCTAGCTTCATTTCGACTGCCGTTTCCAAACTGTCAAGCGAGCGATACTAACGCAATCCTCTACGGGCCCCATTTGATCTAGACGCTTCCTGCTGGCTATAACGTAAATAAAATCCGCTATGCGTTTGCCATTTTTGTTATTCCGGCGCTTCAACGCATTGGTCTTGTCCGCAGGCACGTAATCGTTGCACAGGAGACAAAGGGAAAGGTTGAGTGGAATGCTGTCTAACCCCAAGAGACGCCTAAGATTGGCGTGCTCTTACCGCAGTATGACTAAAGCAACCTACGGGCCCTACCTATTCATACTGCACAGTAACTAGGTCGTTCCAGCCAGCTCACAGGCTTTCAAGCGTGATCAATTGAATTTTCAACGCTATTTGGACCCTCAACTCCCGTCGCCATTTTTCGACGCTTTTCAGGGTGGCCGGCACATGTCAGCGTTCGTACGCGAGCAACCACAAAGTTAAAAGCTCGTATTCTTATAACCTGGTCAGAGGAAAGACTGTGAAGCCACTCGTTGTGTTTTATTCGAGAACCGGGACCACCAAGAAAGTGGGAGAAGCTTTAGCAGACCTGATACAATGCGACAGTGAAGAACTTATCGACACCAAGAAACGCACAGGACCCCTAGGCTTTCTAAGGTCTGGACGAGACGCGGCTAGAAACAAGCTGACGGTACTAGGGCCCCTTATTCACGATCCGGCGTTGTACGATGTGGTCGCGCTTGGTACGCCCGTCTGGAGTGGCTTGATGTCAAGTCCGATGCGGACTTATATCACCAACAACAAGTCGAAATTCAACGGCGTCGCTTTCTTTTGCACGCAGGGGGGGAACGAGAATAGAAAGTTGTTTGACGATATGCAAGCTCTATGCGGGAGGAGCCCCGTCAGCGTGCTTGCGCTTCGCGCGTCGCTGGTCAAAAATGAGGAGTACAACGAGAGGCTGCGACAATTTGCAGGCGCGCTGCAGACGCAGAGCGACGCAAATGCGGCCACAACGTCGGAAGATCGGTAGCTCCGGGAACCTCGCGCCTGGCCTTCCTTACGCGTTTATTCTACAGCGTGGCGTGTCAAATCAAGCTGTCGCAATGGGCTGGCAGAACTTTCTGCGGGTTGTAGCAAAGATTGCACCCACTCACGCTCAGTCCACAACGCACAGCCGCCTTCCGTCTCGCTGAGTGTCTCGTGACGCTGGCGAATTGCCTGCAAAAGTCTCGATTGCAGCGCCTCTTTGAGCGAGAGTTGCTGTACATTTGTATCGGAGTAGGGGGAAACCGGGCACGGCTCAAGATCTCCGTCGGGGCTCACGTGAACGAATCCGCGCCCCGCAGCCAGACACCCACCATACTGTTCCTCGTCCCCGGGGATTCCAATGAAGATTGCGGGAAATTGAGTGCGAAATCGCTCTGTTTTGTCCACCAACGTGCTGCGCTGCTCATCAGTCAAGATCCAGTCTTCAGTGCCTGCCTCTACTGAAACATACTCTAGAAGGAGGATGAGCTTAGTCCCTGCGTGGATGAGACTTTCTATAAAACTGTCATCGGTGATCGTCGCAAAGTTAGACCGTGTTATCGTCAGGGAGCAGCCAAAAAAGATTCCTTTGGCCCGCATCGCTTCCATCGCTTTATGCAGACGGTCATGCATCCCGACGCCTCGCCGCTCATCAGTGTCGCGTTCGTCGCCCTCTATACTAACGACGGGGATAACGTTTCTCTGGTTTCGAAAGTGGCTAAGCGTTCCCTCATCGATGAGCGTTCCGTTCGTAACTATCGGGAAGATAACGGAGGGGAAATCTTTAGTAATGGTCAGGAGATCCTTGCGGAGCAGTGGTTCTCCTCCCGCAAATAAAATTGCCGAGATGCCAAGCTCGCTCGCCTCAGCGACCAGCGTACGAAGCCGAGCGTCACTCAACTCCGACCCTCTTGCTTTGCCTTTGTCGTGCGCAAATGCGTAGCATCCTTTGCAGCGTAGGTTGCACTTGCTCGTTACACTCACGATAAGAAGCGCCGGCACGTGCAGGCCACTATTCTGCCATTTCTGCCGCACGCGAGCGGCTTTCCGCTGCCACAAAATAGTCCGGAGAAAGAAGAGGGATTTCGTGGGTTCAGCTAGGGTGATGCGCACGGCATCCTTGAAATAGCCCCCAATGGCGTCGTTAAGAGCAGGAATGTAGCTATAATCGTCCGCCAGCGTCTCTGCATCGTCCAATGCTGCCGCAGCCGCGGGCTTGAGTGGTTTATGTCGTCGAGATTGGGACGTTGGTAGAGTCATTGTTGTTTCTGTCTGTGGTAGTCCTCTTGCTTCCCCTTAGGGACCTTGAATCGTATCATCCTGGACTACTCATTGTACGTAATCACGAGTCGTACTTGCTACTGCATATTTAAATGACTCGTAGGGTAGTTAAAAAAACCGAATGTAAAACGCGTAGGTTAGTTAAAAATCGTTATATCGTGTAATGCAGTCCAGCAACAAACTTGATGCGCACACCTTAGCGGGACCAGCGATGGTTGGTCCAACCAAGTCATCGTAGTCCGACGGCTACGCGCCCCTCAGAAACATCCACTCGCTAGGCGCCGAGCTCACATAGCTCTGGTGGTGAAGTGACCTCGAAGACTCCCATTGTCACACTTGCGAGTAACAAGCCTTTAAGTTTCGATGTGTTAACCCCTCGTGACAAACAAAAATCCTACAGATGGAGAGGGAAATGCCGACCGACACAAACATACCACTAGTGACGGTAACCCCGACAACGCAGCTGACAGCCCTGTGGGCCGAGTATGACGGCTTGCTCGATGCGCTGGAAATAGTGCACCGAAAGTTGACGATAAGCCGCCACAACCCGTTGACACGCTACAAGTTACGAAGGCAGAGAAACGACCTTTGTGAAGCACTTGCTGACGTGCACGAGAAGCTCTCCGATTTTGACTTTGTGCTAATGTGATGCAGCGTTAGCGTGATTTCTTTAGCGCGTTCACCACTCTCACTTGCCTTTTTGCTTCGTTCGCACCTTGGTCACGTAACAAAATCTGCTTCTGGCGCCCCCACGCATGAGTTAGTGGTTGCCTCGAGCAATAAACTTGGATAGAAAAAGGAGGACCAGCGCGAGCCCTGAGGCGTTGTTGTGTTGGCCGCAAGCCGGCGAGTTCAACCCTGCTGCGTGGATCTGGCAAAAAGCGCAAAATCAACAGTCGCGTTCTAAAGGGGTCGGTCAACGCCTCCGCTTTGCCACGGGAAATCGTACCTCAGTCAGTAAGTCGCTTTCTGCAACTTCCATTGGGTTGGTCAAATATAGCTCCATCGGCGCTCCAGTGACGTCGTAGTCGTTTTGCGTAGCATGTTCCATCAACGCTGCATAAACGGGTGCTATTTGGTTATACGGTCCTTTGTGAATCGCTGAGAGCACTTCGTGCGCAGGGAATGTCTTGATCTGTATTTTACCCTCACCTTGGGCCTCTCCGATGAAAGGAATCCCCACGTCAAATTCCATTTCGCCTCGCGCCATGTCTTCCGGGCTGCTATAGTAGACCGCGAATGGAGGTCCTGCCATCTGCAAGCCGCCCTTCATCACCCATTCGATGACTTCACCGAGTAGCCGCCCCATATCGTCCCCTATCGCAGCAACCGCGCCTCTGTGGAATATGCACGCTGCCCGCATTTCGTCAGCCATTTTTGCTTCTATTTTTGCCACCAGTATCCCCTATCAATTCTGGCCTGCTTCACACGAAATACTTTGCCATTTGCGCTGTTTGGGAAGGAACGAAAGAACCGAAATAGCCTTTCAGTTACCTTTGTGCCCTTAGGCGCGTGCCAAAGAAAGCCACCACGCCTATAATGAACAGAATGATCGTCGGGATGCAATAAGTACGACATCGCAAATGATTACCTCAATCCGTGTCCCGAAAATGAGCACGGAACGAAGCGCATTTATCGCGTGGGTCCGAGATCGACCTGCAGCCGCATCATTCTTCGTTCCCTTAGGAGTGATCCAAATAGCACCGCACGAGTTCCGCTCGCCCCTACGGGGCTGTACCGGTCAGATTTACGCGTTTTGTCCGCGCCGTAGTTCCATGGCGCCGCGTACCTGAGTGCGCAAATTTCACGTCTGCTTACGAGATCCCTTATGCTGTTCTGCGAGCTGCGATAGCTCTATTCCGCCCGCAATCGCATCCGCGAATACGAGATCACGCCGGCGACAAAGAGGATCGCGGTGAGAACGATCGCAAATCCCACGTAGACCGCCACGTCGCTGAAGCTACTCCCAAAGACGAGAACTTGACGAATGGCGTCTGCGACCTGTGTCCAGGGGAGCAGATCGTAGACCTGGAACGTCGTTCCAAAAGCGGTTCCGAGGGGTTCACTGGGGAGCGGAAAGAACGCCCCCGTGAGGAATGATACGGGCACAGCAATAAGAACCCCTAATTGTGCCGCCTGCCGCTCGTTTCGCGCAAACGCCGCTAGCAGTAAGCCTAGCGAAATCGAGGCTATCCCGCCTATGATACCAATAAACACGGCAAGCCCGATGGAATTCGCACCGCCGGACCACTGAAAACCAAGCGCGACGGCGACACCGAAAAGCAGCAAGATTTGCACCACGGCGATGATGATCCACGTCAGCAGCGTGCCGAAAAGCAGGTCGAATGACCGCATGTTGGAGAGTTTGAGCCTTGTTAGCGTTCCACTTTCCGTTTCTCTCGCAAGGTCTTGTGCAACGCTACTCACTTGCAGGAGTAGGGCGAACACAATCAATCCCGGGGCCTGATAGTCGAAATACGTAAATGAGCGCGCGCCGGTGAGGGGCTCAACGGCCGCTGAAATGTAGTTGCCGTTCAGCTGGCTCTGATTTTGCCCCAGCGTCGCATCAACCTGCCGAATGGCCGTGGCCTGGATCTGGCTCTCGTATTGTTGAAGAACGTTGACGATTAGGCCTTGCGCGGCGCCAAATGCGGCACTGCCCGTATCACCTTCGACGGTGACTTGTGCCGTGACGTTGCTCGGTCTGGGGAGCGTCGCATTTGTTGGCAGCTGGGCGCTCAGCGCGGTAGTTTGAGCGCCGCTTGCGTTGATCACCTGCAGGCCGATATCTGAAGTCGCTTCAGTCCGCGCGGAGGCATTGCCTAATGAAACGACCGCCTGTGAAAAATTTTCCGGGATGGTAATCGCCGCATCAAGGCCACGACTTTTAAGCATAGTCTGGGCCTGATCTGCGCTGACGTTAGTGAGAGTGAACATGTGCGTATCGGTTCCCTCGTACGTGACATTTCCGAGGAGCGCGGTGAAATTCGCGCCAGCATTGATGTGCTGGCTGGTATTGTCGATGGACGCTGTTGCCCCTCGGTCGAGATTGATCACCGCAATCTTATGAGGCGTCGTCCCGGTGCCAAGCGAGCTAGGACTGCCGAAAGCGAAGGCAAAAATGATCATGAATACGACCGGGAATAGCAGGAGGAAGAAAAGGGAGCGGCGATCTCGAAGTGCTTGCTTGAGCCCTTTTACCGCTAAAGACAGGAACTTGACAGTCACTCCCGCAGCCCCCGCCCGGTGAGATAGATGAAGACGTCCTCGAGCGTATTCTCCCGAATCGCAATATCTGAGACGCGGGCATGCATCGCGTCGACACGTTCGAGGATCTCGGGGAGTAGGCTAACCGCGTTCAATGCTCGGACGTTTATTTTTCCGCCCACGTCTTTGATTTCTTGGATGCCTTCGACGGATTTGAGGCCAGCCATCACGGCCTCGTTCCGTTCGGGTTCGGCGAGTTGCATTTCTATGATATCACCGGAGCCGATGGTCCTTTTCAGGTTCTGAGGAGTGTCGAGTTGAAGCAGCTTGCCGTGGTCGATAATGGCAACGCGGTCACTCAACGCATCGGCCTCTTCCATGGCGTGGGTCGTGAGGATGGTGGTTTTTCCCTTGCCTTTGAGCGAGCGGACGAAGTCCCACAGCAACAAGCGGGACTGCGGGTCTAGGCCAGAAGAGGGCTCGTCCAGCACCACGATGTCAGGATCGTGTACAACGGCGAGGGCGACATTGAGTCGGCGCTTCACGCCTCCAGATAGCTGCGAGACGCGCGCATTCGCCTTTTCAGAAAGCGCGAGATCAGCGAGCAATGAGCGCACGCGTTCATTTGTGACCGCCCGTGGAAGGTCGTACATGTCGCCTATGACGGTGAGATTCTCTACGCACGTCAGCTCCTCCCACAAGACGATCTCTTGCGGACAGATGCCTATGCTCCTTTTCGGCACTCGCGCCCGGTCTTGTCCGTTGATGAGTACCGAACCGCCTGTGGGGCTCAGCAGTCCGACCATCATGTTGATCGCGGTGGTCTTTCCGGCTCCGTTGGGTCCTAAAAATCCGAATATCTCTCCCTTCTTGATCTGTAGGGTGAGACCGTCAACGGCGACCAGGTCACCGTACCGCTTTGTCAGGGCTTGCACCTGTAATGCGTAGACATCCGTTGTATGATCGGACGATTGCTCAGTCATGCTCCGCACGTCGCTAACATTGCCACTCTTTGTTCATCATCGTTGCGCTTCGATGAGCCCGTGGGATAGAAGCGTGCGTGGGGGGCCGCGTATCACGACCCGCCTCGCCGGCGCCAAGCGACGCAATGGATCTTCGATGCCGTTTTCAAGTTTGCCCTTTTGACTTCGCGCCCTTCGTACAAGTTCCCCATCAGCGCGAGATTCTCTCGGCACTCAGATCGGGCCGGACGACGATATCACGCGGACAAATCCCGATCATGCCTCTTTCGACTGACTCAAGCGGTTGCGCGTCCTACAGTAGTTCACAAATCGGCGTGGTGAGAACCAAGCGAGCTTTTAATATTTAAAACACCATATAATAAGCTAGCCTGCATAGAAAAGGTGATCGTTTGACTAAATGGAAATACAGCGGAAAAGAGATTTCCTTTGACCAAGTAGATGACGCGCTCAAAGCTTTGGATAACGCCTGCCTGCACTGCGGCCCCGATAAGCACTCGCCAGAGTGCCCGATTGGCAAAGCAAAGGCAGAACTGTACGACATCAAATGCTCAGATAAGCGCCATATTCCCGACGTGCAGCTGTAGCCTTCGCGAGAGGTTCAGTATGCCATCACAGCATCGTAAAAATCTCTGATGGCATCTTCAGGATCTTTTCCTCCGAAATACGATCGCACCGTCTCTTTCTTTTCCATTACTCCGTTGAAAGCGACTTCGACTTCTCGCTGAGTACAAACAGACGTAATATCCTCAATTATGTGGTTCGCCACGGACTCGTGATTTGCGTTGTAGAAACTACCTAAGATGAAGAATTGCATAATCGAAAACAGAGCCTGCGCGTTTCGTTCCTTCTCCTTTGCGTATGATACCAAATCGGTGAAAAGGTGAGACACTGACAACAACAGCTGGGAATGGACGATCCCTCTCGAGCGATCAAGAGCGAGGATGCCAACCTCTCTCAGGTATCTGAAACCCCCAAGATACCTACTATCTTCGTCAATGGTAGCGACACACACGGCTCGAATGGAGTCCACGACCTCGATCTCTGTAATCGTATCGTCGATCCTGATGGCCGTCCGGGCAATATCGAACAGCTGTTCCAGCACCTCTTCGTTTAACCCCTCTCTGCGATTTTTGAAATTGTAGACTGACACGTCTTCGAGCGCTGTCAAAGCGTCGCTTGCGACGTCAACATTCCCCTGTAGTGTTTCTTTCCTAATAATATCCCCAAAGATCTTAATGAGTTCAGTGTTTTCGCGCGGTCCGTTCTCCCTTAGGGCTGCGGTCTTAACGTCGTCAATAATGTCCTCCGGATTAAAGAACCGCGGAATGCGACGGAATAGATTTAGGATCAATAGGAAGCAACACGCCGTCAGAGCCACACTGAGTGACGCGAACACTCTGATATTGTTGGGGACCGTGACCCCGCTTACGTGGGCAAGCGTGATGAAGTTGACAAACATCGCGGCGAAAAAAAACACGATGATGCCCACGATTTGAAAATCTTTGAAGATTGATGCGAGGAGGAAGTGCAACACTTTCGGTGTATATTTCGATGCTGAAAATTCAATAGCGATGATCAAAACAGAGAAGGTTATTGCAAACAGCGCGGCAAGGCTTTGGGTGAGCGTGCTAAGCAAGAAACTCGCAGAACTCGCATCGCCATTGAACAGAATTCTGGTGCCAGCTAGGTCAAAAACAAAAAGCAGAAAGATTACGCCGCCTGCCGCTAAGAAAATGAGGTCAATGCGATTTAGTTTGACGTCGTGCAAAGCCATGTTTTTCAAGTAANNAGCCAAAAAAGAGGACGTAAGGATAAAACAGTTGCGCTTGCGAACGGACCTTTTTTCGAGATAGCGGGCATTTGCCAACCTCTTTGGCGCGGGAGTCAACGACTGCCGCTGACGCTTGTGGTGAGCTGGATCGAACAGAAGGCGGTCGCGATCCTGTGGAGCTTGCGCCTCGACTTGAAGGGCATCCACCTCGGTCCGATTGTACCCGCTGGGTAAACGACGACATTCTGAAGGTCCTCGTCGACTAATACGATATTAAGCTGGTAAGCACTCCGGACGCCGCTATACCGAAGATGCTGGCGTAACGGACTGTCGTGAGCATGCGAACGCTGAACCGGAATCGAAGCGTGACCGGTGCGCGTCCGAAACGTTTTCGTGGCGCAGCGCCTACCTAAGTACGACTCACGTAGTCAGAGTAGTGGAGGAACGGAAGTGAGCGAAATTGAAATGCCTAAAGGGAAAGCACTGGACGTGAAAACACTCATCGAATACTCGGCCAATTCTATCGTTAGCAAGACCCTGATCGATACGAAAGCGGGCACGATGACGTTGTTTTCTTTCGATGCGGGACAAGGCTTGAGCGAACACGCCGCACCATATGATGCAGTCGTGCAGATCGTTGACGGCGAAGCAGAGATCACGATTGGGGGGGACGCCGTCCACGCGCGTGAAGGGACTATGGTCGTGATGCCCGCAAACGTCCCGCACGCGCTCCAGGCTGCAAAGCGGTTCAAGATGCTGCTCACGATGATTCGTGCCTCGCAGACTTCGGGATGAGTCAGGCGGGAGTTCAAAATGACACAAGAAAACGAAGAAGGTAATTACACAGGCAAAGAAGCCCCGGAAAGTCAGGAATTGATCGATAAAGTGCGGCACCTAAGCTTAGGGGCTCAAAGCGTCTTGTATGCAATGCTGATCGAAGAGGGAGAAGAAGAACCAGCAAAACGCGAAGGGTTGACCTCCGCCGAGATACACGAAGCGTGTGCTTCCTGTAGCTTGGACGACGCGGCGACGCCGCAAACCCTGATTGAAGCTGGCATTTCTGAACTCAAAGAGCAGAGGTTCATCGAAGAGCGAAACGGAAGACTGTTCCTCACAACGCGCGCCGAGCACATGCGTACCTTCGAAAAGGCAGTCGAAAGCAGTAGGTACGTGATTCGTAGATAAGTGCTCCAGTTCGTCGGCGTGCCGCGGCCCCACACACAGGTTCCGAGGCAAAAAATGGTCGACTATTTTAAACGAAAAAAGCAGATTCAGGAACTTATGGGTGCAAAGGGCGTCGATGCGATGCTCATTGCAGGGGCTGAGAACTATTACTACATTACCGGAGATTATCGGCGGCAGGCTCGAATGTTGTTCTATCGAGATGCCGATCCAACCCTCATCGTCTTCCAACCTGAGGTAGAGCAAGTTCGTGCGCGCACGTGGGTAGACGACGTCCGCGGTTGGAGCAGCGCCAACGAGCTCATGCAGAACTTCTTTACCGCGATGAAGGCCCACGACCTTCGCAAAGCTACCGTCGGTTTCGATACGCACACCGCTCCCGGATTCGAAGTATTTCGTTTCAGAAAGCTCAATCCTGACATCACCATGGTCGAGAACGACGATATCATGAGCGAGCTGCGCATGGTCAAGTCAGCTGATGAAATCGCCCGTATGAAAAAGACCGCTCACGTCGCAGAGCTCGGGATGATGGCTGCGGCGGATGCGCTCATCGCCGGCGCAACCGAGAACGGCGTTGCCGCAGAGGCCGAATACGCCATGCGAAAGGCAGGCTCAGAGCGTTTGGGATTTCTTACCTTCGTTAACTCGGGCGAGCGCTCGCTCGGCTTGCACGGATTTGTCTCACGCCGGGTTATCAGCGGCGGAGACCCCGTGATCGTGGATCTACACCCCGTCGCAGATCTGTATGCCTGCGACATGGCTCGTACCTTCGTGTGCAGCCCATCAGCTGGTGGCGTAGCAGCACACGGAGTCGGCACGGAGTTCATCAAGCTTGCGGCAGCCTACGATGAGGCGCAACAAGGGGTCATTGACGCGGTAAAGCCGGGCTGGAAAGTCAAGCAGGTCACCCAGTTCATGGCGGAGTCCATTAACAAGACCGAGTTCGGCAAGTACGTCGTCCCAGGCTACATCCACGGCGTCGGCCTCGAGGCCGAGGAGTACCCCCACCCGAGCCACTATCCGCAGCACGGTGAGATCGTCCTCAAGGCTAATATGACTGTGAGCGTCGGTCACGCCGTGCTCGCCGTTCCCGGCGTCGGAGGATATCGAAGAGAGGATGTCGTTCGAATCACCGAGAGCGGATGCGAGATATTGACTCGAGGAGAGGGGCTCCCTGAGATTCTCTGACTTCGCTATTCGCAGGGCCACGGGAGGCTGAAGCAATCTGCGCCCCGCATCGTGGGACTCGCGAGCTCGTTTGCGTTCGAGCATACGCGAAACTGCGGCCCTCGTCTGACGTCCGACGACGACGCACACGCCCCACATTGCGTTTTCAAGTGCTAGCGCACAGACACCAAGTAGGCCGCATACTCCCCAGGCAATACGCGTGCGAGAGCGTGAGGCTGCATCGCAGCTAAACGAACGTGTAGCGCTTTTCTTGCGGCACGCTCTATTTATGCTATTATGGCTTATGACCGCGTATGCTCAAGGAATCTCTACTCACGGTCGAAAACGAGCGCTTGAAAGCTGAGAACGAGAAGCTACAGCTGAAGCATTCGGAAGAGTTTAACCGGGTGCGCTCCGAAGTTCAACGCCTGAAGAAGGAGAACGACAAATTAAAGACAGAGAACAAAGATTTGGAGCACAAATACCTCCGGATAGTGAAGCAACTTGAGAAACACACTAAGAGAGATGCCAGCGTTTAAGCACGTCTTCGTGCGGCGAAGGACGTCGCGAGGCCATCAGCTTTGAATCTGCAATAAACGCGCGGCAAAACGCTTCTGCCTGCGCACAGGTAATCGAGAGGCATATATTCGGCTCAAGGCGCCAAAAGCGTACGGTGCAGAAACCGCACAAAACACGTGCACGCGTGGACAATAGAAACGAAAAAAGCACACCCATCCGTGCTCGAGCTTACTTGATGCAGGGGGCTGCTAAAAAAAGGATGACAGGCCCTTTCGCGGGCCGGTCGCTCTAAGACTACTTTATCGGTACCTTCACTCCTTCGAAACTTTCTACTAGAGGTACGGTGACCTTCAGAAGTCCATTGGAGAATGTAGCGTTCGCCTTTTGAGGCTCAATGGCATGGGCGAGTATCCAGCATCCCACGTACTCGATGTCTTCTCTCGGTGCCACAAGACAAAAGCCATTCTCAGAGGCTTCGAGTTCTATGTCCTTTTTATGTACGCCGGGCAGCTCCACTTCGATCGTGTAGGTATCCTTGTCGTGATACAACGACGCGTCCGGGACGACGCCGATTCGTTCTTTTTCATCCATTGATAAACCACCGCAAAAATGTTCAATTCAAATCTTTAATTGCGACGCGTCTGAGCTACCGATGTTAGTTAAATAAACGAACGATGCCAGAAGACGCTTTGCTTGGATTGAATATCAGAACGTCTCGACTTTAACCAAATCAATCAACGCAGCTCTAGCAGTCTTTGAGGCTATTGATAAGTATAAGAAGAAGCTCCGTCGAGAGTGTCTTTTTTGGCTCTTTGCTGTGCTTTTTCGACTGTTTTTTGGCCGTGAGGCACGAAAATTATATGCAAAATATAAAGCCGAGTAGCACGTAGTATTGTGGTACCCTCTATGGGTGATGTGGAGGAGAAAACACCAACTGCCCGCGAGTGAGCAAGTTAAAATCTGCTCTAGCGTTTCTAGAACAAAGGTACCTGGACTTTAAGCGCGCCGCTGACAAGAGTTTTTCTCGCCCCACACACCCCATAGAGCCAGACAATTTTTTGAGATCTCTCTTGTAGGTACGCCGCAGCAAAACGTTGCCGCATTAAGGCGGCGAATCCGGGAATCCTCCCACGCGACTCAATGACTCTGCAAAACACGTGCGAGTAATACAAAAGTTGTGGCGTTGGTTTCAAGCGCGGCACTGACTCTGCAGGTCACGAAGCTCGAGCTGGCTCGAGATCAAAGACGTCGTAAACCCACTGGGTGCGCTTTTGCCAGTCGTGCCGCAGCGCCTGTTTGGATATGCTGTACTTAGCGGAGAGCTTATCAAGAATCTCCGTCATGTTCAATTTTTGAACATAAAGACGATACATCTCCCGCCTTCTCGCATAGAGCTGCGCTTTATTCTTCATAGTTACACTCTCTTCCATCTGGCGGAATGAACGTCCGCCTTATTACTAATGACGGACGAGCAGTGCGAAAGTGATTGATCCTCGCCGTACAGGTATTAATTCGTATCCTCCTTTTTTTCCTGACTCACAGCTCGAAGTGCAGAGCGTATCCCGCGCCTTTCTAAGTCACCGTCGCGACTGACTCGTCTAAAAATGGGCCAAAGCTACCTGACAGCCAGTATGACAAGCCAGAGGCAGGCCAAATGCGTAACTCCGCTTGTCCAAAAAACGCTTCTAATTGTCAACTCGCACGCTTCACGACGTGCGCCCCCGCAGCTCCTGCCAGCACGCATATATAGCTAAAAAGTGAACAGTCGCCAAGAGATGGACACGAAGACGTCGGGAAATACGGGTATAAGCTACGAATGGATTGCTCTCTCAGTGACCACGATAGGCGCGCTGATGGCTGCGATTGATGGTTCGGCCGTGCTCATCGCGCTCCCCACTATCATGGCCACTCTACAGGCAAGCTTCATAACGGTCATGTGGGTGCTGCTGGGGTACATGCTTATCCTTGCAGCGGTGGTCCCGGTCGTCGGGCGGCTGGCCGACATGCTGGGGCGCAAGAACCTCTACAACCTAGGCTTTGTCGTCTTCACCGTCGGTTCGCTGCTCTGCGCACTGGCACAGCCGCAGTATCACGGCTTGGATCTAGTGGTCTACCGCATGGTGCAGGCCGTGGGCGGCGCGCTCCTCATCACCAACAGTGCGGCGATCGTGACCGATGCATTCCGCCGGGGAAATGTCGGCTTTGGCTTGGGCGTGAATGGGATCGCGTTTTCCGCGGGGTTCCTCCTCGGCCCGGTCGTCGGGGGATTGCTCACGGCTATTTCGTGGCGATTGGTGTTTCTCATAAACGTCCCAATTGGTATTATCGGCACGATATGGGGAATACTCCAGCTCAGAGAACCAGTGACGCTTCCTAAAGGACAGCACTTTGACTGGATCGGAAGCCTGACCTTCACCCTGGGACTGGGGGCACTCCTTCTCGGCGTGTCACTTTATGCCTTTCCCGTAATCGCCATGTGGGTCGTGTACGTGCTCTTTGTCGTGGCCGCGGTGAGTCTCGCGCTGTTTGTTGTTGCCGAGCGACGCGATCCAGAACCGATGCTCAACCTGCACCTGTTCGAGAATCGAAGCTTTGCCTTCGCCTCGGCTGCTAACGGGCTTAACGGACTTGCCAGAGGCGCAGTGCTCTTCGTGCTTATATTCTTCCTGCAAGGACCATACGGCTACGGCCCTTTGATGGCAGGCATTCTCTTGGCCCCTTTCGGTCTTGCCTTTTTGGTCGTCGGACCGATTTCAGGGCACCTCTCCGACCGGTACGGTGCGCGCTACCTCGCAACGGCCGGATTGCTCGTGTCCGTCGGAGCGTTGCTCGGGCTAGCCACGGTGGTGAGTACGACGCCGTATTGGGTCCTCGCCGTGTACATGGCGCTCATGGGCGGTGGCTCAGGCCTATTCGCATCACCGAACATGAACGCGATCATGAGTGCGGTTAAGCCGAGCGAGCGCGGGAGCGCATCCGGCATACGCACTATGCTGATGAACACCGGCCAGATGCTCTCCATCGCTATTGCTTTCCCGCTTATCCTCAGCCATATTCCTGAGGTCGTCATGTTCGACGTCTTTTTGTACGGGGGCGGACTCGGCGGTACGCCTCAAATTTTGGCGGCCTTCGAGCTCGGCATGCACGAGGCGTTTCTTGTAGCCGCTGTGGTTACAGTATTCGCGGCGATCATCTCGTTTAGTCGACCCTCAGGTGCACCGCGCGATTCTGTGATTGGTTGAATGGAACCTTTGCTCTGAGTCGTGCTGCCGCCTAGACGCTACCAGATACCTGTTCTGCAGTCGTCGCTTCGTGACCGCAGCTGGTCTTAGCAGCGCTGTAGTCGGTTGCGGTTGAATGCTTTGTCCCAAGCGTTTTCGTTCGTGGGCGCTACGAAAGTTGATCCCTAGGGAGACCTACCACGCGACGGTATTACCACGTCTCGTGATGGATACACGAAGGATTGAATCGATCAACCGGAGCCGGAGTCTCCGCTGGGCGTCCTACAGGGATTATACACAGCGGAATAACGTTCGCGGGCAGATTGAGCAGCTCTTTAATACCTTTGACTCGCTCTTCAAAGGGGTAAACTGCGGTCCATACAGCCCCTAATCTTCGTTCGGTCGCTTCAAGCAGTATGTTTTCGGCGGCGGCTGAGCAGTCCAGGGCCCACAAGCCGGGAAACTTCTCCCGATTCTTATCTGCACAGACCGCAATTGCCAGCGGCGCATATTTGACCATCGGAGCCGTGGGACTAAGCCGTGAGATAGCTTCGAGGGTCTTTCGGTCTTGAATGATCACGAAGTGCCACGGCTGTTCGTTCACCGCAGAAGGCGCATGCATTGCAGCCGTGAGCAACGCCTCTATATCATCACCAGAGACGGGCTCCTCGGTGTATTTACGGATACTTCTTCTCGACCGTATGGCTTTAGTAACGTCCATTGTTCACCTCAGTCGGCCACTTTCCTTGCCTATACTATCGAACAGCGCAGCGAGTTGAAAACTGTATTCCTCGTTTAGCACTAAGGCCTGCCAGAAGAAACGCTGTTATTGTGAAGCCGGGAGTGTCATTTCTTGTAAGCCCTCACTGGGTCCACGTAATGCCCGGATGGTCACCAGCGATGTGCTACCATTTCATATTTTCACGCCAGAATGGCAAATATCCGTCGGCGTCGCTGGCGCCCTGCACTTAGTGATGCACTCGTTTCGGATCAGCTTAGCTCGCAGGAGATAAAGCAAGGTTCTTTACCAATGCACACTAAATCTGTTCATGACGACTTTTTGCGAGAGCGCTATTTGTGAGTGACTAACGAGTCAGCAGCGAAAGAAAAGCGGAGACGTGAGATGGCGAGAAAACGCACTCGGCCACCGGATCTAGAATCGAAACTAGTGCCCGTTCCAACTGTTTTTATCACCGAGTCATTGCACTTTGAAACGGAGTATTTGGCCCTCCGACTGACCGATACATTTCATGTGGTCGAGAAAAAAGAACAGCTGATTCGAAACGCGCTACAGTGTCTTGACACACAGATCACAAACGACGCTGAAATGGGGATGCTCAGAAGAGAGTGCTCGTTATACCAAATAAAGATCGATCCGGATAAAACGCAGGCACGCGCCGAGCTCCAGGAGCAACTCGCAGAACTCGGCGAGCAGCATAAAACGCTCGAAGCCGTATTATCGGCGGTGGAAGAGGCCGCCAAATCGCCACGCACGATCACGCCAGAATACGAGAAATTTGCAGCCGACTCACGGCGAGTGGTCCTAGCGTCGCTAAGTGGCAAAGTCGTCCGCTTTGAGAGCGTAGGTGACCCGCACCCGCTGGAACCGATCGAAACGTCAGACCCTCGCGTAGTTGCCGCACTGATACGCCATCACATAGGCCGCCCGACCGTCATTGAGTAACGTCTGGATGCTTCATACATTCACGGCGCTTCGGGGCATAATAAAAAGGCAGGTAAGGTCTTATGGATGTCATAACTCTAAACTCTCGTTTTACGGTCCGTGCGTTTACGCCAGACTGTGCACAGGGGAACGATTCTTAAGATTCTGGATGCCGCGACGCGTGCTCCCTCATCGGGCAATACCCAGCCATGGGAACTCTTTGTTGCTGGCGGGGACGCGCTGGACCGGGCTTCGTCACGCTTATGAAGAGCGCTTCAGCAAAGGGGTGCCGGGCAGCCCCGATCTACCGGCACCGCAGACAATGGCCCCCCGCCCTACAAAAGCGCACGGACGAACTCAAGGCCGCACGCTTTGAATCCATGGGCATAGAACGCAACCACGCGGCGGCGCGGCATGCCATGTTCGAGCGCGCTCATCAGTTCTTTGGAGCGCCGACGGTGGTGTACCTCTGCATCGACCGCACACTCACCGCGTGGTCGATATTTGATATGGGACTGCTTGCGCAGAGTATCATGCTCGCGGCACAGCAATACGGCGTTGATTCAGCTGCCGCGGCGCTTCTGATTTCCTACCCTGACCTCATTCGTGCAGAATTGGAAATTCTGGAAGACGTGTCGATACTAATGGGCGTCGCATTGGGATACCGCGATCAGCAACATCCGCTAAATCAGTACCGAAGCCCCAGACGGCCGCTACAAGAAGTTGTACGCCTGAAAGGTCTCACCTAACTCTCCGTAGCAGGAGGGCCAGCTCAACACGCCTAGACTGATTCTCGATTGTCGACAAAGCTCACAGGGATAATTACTCGCGGCCTACAGACTTGCTTCGCTTGCTCTCTATGGACTTTGTTGAGATTATATAGGCTATAGAGGCACTGTTGATGACGAGCCAGAACGACTCACCCCACGAATTTAGTTCCTGCTGCACCCCGTTGTCGCCAAGACTGATGGTGGTAAGACTGTTGAAGACCAGAGACCCGTCCTCGAGCCAGTCAGACAGAAAGCCGTGATACAAATAGCCATCCAAGCCTTTAAATTCGAGGTCATTTCCGACCCACTCAT
>PMMR01000008.1 GCA_003162175.1 Candidatus Methanoflorens crillii
ATTCTTCTGCCCTTTACGCTGCCGGCGGCCCTAAATTTTCTCGGCACCGGCGCGGGGGTGTCGTCTTTAACTGTCGCGGAGCCCTTGATCGCGTTCTACGTAATCCCGCTGGTCGCGGGCTTCTTGATCCGGGCACGTTACCCCAATCTGGCGAAGGAGATCATCCCGCATCTCAAGACGATCGCAATCGCCACGCTGCTGCTGTCGGTCGCACTGTACGTCGCGGCCTCGTGGAGCCTGTTCACCTCACTGTTTCTTACCGGAATGCTTGGTTTTGCTCTCGCCATTCCACTGATCTCGCTGCTCATCGGCTTTGTGCTCAGCCCGCCGTATGCTCGGCGCACCTCTGTCGAGACCCCGCACCGAGGCTCCAAGATCACCTCGATCATTTCGATTTCACTGCAAAATATCGGCGCTTGCCTCGTGTGTGCGTTCTTCGTCCTCCCAACATATCCGTTGGCCGGAGTTGCGATCTTGATCTTTGCGCTGGGTTCGATCTTCGTCACAGTGCTCGTGATGGCAGAACTGGGCAAACGACATGAAAGAGCGCTGGCTGGATCAAGTAAAATATCAGCGTGAAATAACGTTCTCCTTGTTGAACCGAGCGCCCCGACGGCCGCTCAGCGCAATGGAATGGTCTATGAGTTCGCTAGTTTTTTGCTACCTTATGTTGCCTTTACCCATGGTTTCATCAGGATTGAGCAGTACATCGATGGCAGTTAGTTCGGGTGTGCCGTTCATCTGAAAATTTCGTTCCAGTCGTTTTTCATACTAACGATGGTGTACTTTTTTTCCTCGGCAATGGCGAGCAGTTTCTCTGCTCCATTTTCATACGCGTATTCGCGTTCATCATCGTCGTGATGTATGAATAATCTGAATTTCGCAGATTCCAGCATTTCTATATCGACGTCGCCATTACCCCCTGCAACAACAGGTAAGCGTCCGGTTCGGGCGAATACATGCTCGACCTTTCCTGGACCGAGAGCAACTCCTCCGAGAACCCTATCACCCCTAGTTAACGCGCCGTTATGGTATTCATACTCGGAAGCTGAGCCGATTACGTTCTCCTTGAAGATTCCCCACGTTTCCTCAGAGATTACGCGCATGAAATCTCGACCACCGCCGGAGCAGACAAATACCCGGTACTCGTAACTCTTCAGCAGGTCAAAAAGCTCGAGCATGGGCTTGTACACCAGGTCGGTGAAGTTAGCGGCGAATTTCTCCTGTTTTACGGTAGCAAAAAACTCTCGCACTTCGGCTTCGAACTCATCGGGAGTTTTTCCAGACCACTCCCGTGCAAAAGCACCTTCAAGAGCCATAATAGCCTCAGGGTTTTGTTCGAGTGCCTTTTGGAAAAATGTCTCGTCTCTTTCGAGAATAGCCTTGTAAGGCTGCTTACTTGCCAAAGAGGGGTCATTCTGAGCGGTATTAGCAAAAACTCTGAATAGGAAATCAAGTTGTACCGGCACCGGCTGCTCTACCCACAGTGTGCCATCGTTATCGAACGTTGCGATGCGACCTGCGGGTTTAACATAGTTCGGACCTTCTTC
The DNA here is from genome assembly GCA_003162175.1 of Candidatus Methanoflorens crillii. Lineage (GTDB taxonomy): Archaea > Halobacteriota > Bog-38 > Methanoflorentales > Methanoflorentaceae > Methanoflorens > Methanoflorens crillii. The sequence goes on from PMMR01000008.1 coordinate 1,551, forward strand.
TGTCGACGATTTTAGAAAGTCAATTATGGATTGTTTTGCTGGCCCATCATTCCAGCTTTCAAGTGTACCTTCATTCGAGATTAACGAGATCCCCTCCAACTTTTTCAATTCTAGGAATTTGTTTCAATTAGCAAATTTGAGTTTTTCTCTGAAAATCACATTCTACCTTTATTTATTTTGAGCCTTTTCTACGCTTTTTTGACCCATTGCAGTACTGTGCCCGTTCGGGGTTAAGAGGCATCCAGCGCTGCTTATGGGCCTAAACCTTGGCCAGCCCAGAAAATAAAGAGCGCCAGAACTCGACAAAGACAGCGATCAGCGTAAATTGCAAAATGGGGGTCTGAAAGAAATGACCTGTGTAAGTTATCTATTCGGCTCCCGCTCGCCCTTTAGCCCCGCTTTTGCGCTCCGTGACATTTCTTATACTTCAATCCGCTGCCACAGGGGCATGGATCGTTGCGGCCCGCCTTTCCTAGCGCAGTCGGCGGGCGATGCTTCGACATTACGTCGGCCGGCGCGCGCCCCTCCCGGAGGAGTGCTGTCATCTGTCGCATGGGCTGGTCGATATGCGCGAAGAACGCCCGATAGCCTGCGCAGAGGTAGTTCAGCCCAAGGTCACCTGTTGGTGTCCTTATAAAACGGTTTTTGGGACATTCCCCGTGGCACGCAAAGCGGACTGGACACTCTTGACAGTACCGCGGGAGCGTGTCGCGCTTGTTCAGGCCGAACTGACGTTGTGCGTCTGAGGACACCAGTTCGATAAGCGGCGTCTCCAAGATGTTGCCCAGCAGGTAGTTTGGTTCAACGAAGTGATCGCACGAATAGAGGTCGCCGTTATGTTCGAGCGCGAGTGCGGTGCCGCAAGTCGGGGAAAAGATGCATACGGCAGGCGGCGCCCCTGCCCACGCCGCTAAAGCTGCGTCGAAATGCTGCACGAACACGCGACCGACGTCGCAGGTGACCCATTCATTAAAGATGGCGATAAGGAATCGGCCCCATTGTTCCGCGGTCACTGAGCGATCCGTTACCGTGTTCCCTTCTTGGAAGCCCGTTTCGTTATGCCGCTCCACGATGGGTATAAACTGGATAAACTGTGCCCCCACGTCGTCACGGAAGAACTCGTACACCTCGACGGGGTGCGTAACATTGGCCGCACTAACTGCGCACAAAATGTTAAACTCCACGTTATATTCTTGCAATAGACGTGCAGCGTGCAGCACGCGGTCAAACGTCGGGCGTCCCGCCTTATCTACGCGATAGGCGTCGTGTAGTTCCCGCGGCCCGTCAACGCTCAGACCGACGAGATAGTGATGCTCGCGGAGAAAGATGCACCATTCCTCATCCAAAAGCGTGCCATTTGTTTGCAGGGTGCGTTCAATGGTCATGCCAGAACGCGCGTATTTTTGCTCGCACTCGATCGAACGACGGTAGAAATCGAGCCCCATCAGGGTCGGTTCGCCGCCTTGCCACGCAATCGTGGCGTGCGGGACTCGCTGCGCGGCGAGGTACTGATGCAGATATGATCCCAGTACCTCGTCAGTCATCCGAAAGCGGCTGCCAATATAAAGCTGTTCTTTCGACAAGAAAAAACAGTACGAACAGTCCAGGTTACAGATGGCGCCGGTCGGCTTAGCGAGAATGTGAAAGGCTGGAGGCGAGTTCGTCGAATCCATTCCGTGTCCATGCCGCGCACCGGGTTTCCCGTCGGTGCATAGCCAATTGATTGTCTAAATACTATTTTTCGCGCTCGCGTAAATGAGTTCCGCTCCACTAGCTGTGGAAAACGCCGCGCGAAACTAACCGTCATTGCACTCTTGTGCACTCTCGAGGCAATCGAGCAGCTAATCAGCCTGCTCCTTTTTGAGGTAGACGGTGATGTTCTTGCAAAACGGGGCCTTGCGCTGAGCGTTGCGCTCTTCTTTTAGCCTGCCGGAACATGCACCTCTTCATTGTCTGGCAGCTCGATATCAGGGGCTCTTTTTAACACGTAAGCCGTGACGACGCCCACGAGACTCAAAATCAGCGCTACGACAGCGATGTACGCAAAAGCCTGATTCGTTGGAACGAGAACCACGGTTGGCCCCGCTGGCAGAACGACCGTAATTGGGGCCTCATATAGGGTAAGCAGCGCTCCTGCAACGGCGGTGCCGACGGCGCCTCCGATAAACCGGAATACCGTATTAAGCGCCGTTTCTGCGCCAGTTTTGCTCGGTGGCACATACATAATGAGGACGTTGATAGCAGAGACAAAGACACCCCCGATACCAGCAAACAAAATCACCGTCCCGATGATGATCTCCGCAAGCGTCGCATTGAATAAGATAAACCACACAAAACTCGCCACTACGATCAAGGACACGAGCAGCAGAGCATTCTTGGCGCCTCGAAGCCTCACAATCCTCCCGAATAGCGGACCGGCGATCAGAATGACAAGTCCTGCGGGAACGAAGACCAATGCCGATTGGAAGGTATCAAGACCAAAGCCGACGGGAGACGGGGTGCGTGTAAGGTAAACCATCGCGAGATACACCATAAACATCGCGAAGCCTGCGATAAACATCATAAGGTTGGTCTCAAGGACATGCCGCACACCCTTGAGCTTGAGGTCGATAAGTGGATCGCGGACGCGCAGCTCTGCATACACGAGGGCGATCACGGCGATAATAGCGATCGCAAACAGGCCTAGCGTGTAGGGAGAAGTCCACCCCCAGACGTCGGCCTCGGTCAGGGGCACGAGGAACCCGACAATCGCGATCCCGAGCAGGATGATGCCCCAGATATCAAGGCGAGACGCAGATCGCATTGGCGACTCGCGAATCTTCCAGAGTACGAGGAGCGTTACAATAGCGGCAACAGGAGCCAAGAGGTGGTAGTTTGTCTGCCAGCTGTAGGTCTGTGTGATATATCCTCCACCGATAAATCCAATCGTCGCGCCCACGGCAAACATCGCGCTGATGATGCCGGTTGCGGTGGGGACCTTCTCACGCGGAAATTCGTCTCGAATGAGCGCAAATGCTAAGGGGAACATTGCTAACCCCACCCCCTGAATGGCACGAAACGCGAGTAAACTATCTATGCTCCAAGCGAATCCGTTCCCAATAACAGCAATCGTGTAGAGCGTCAGCGCCACAAGCAGCAGCTTCTTTTTCCCGTACGTGTCTCCCAGCTTGCCAAATGAGGGCGTCGTCAGGCTTCCAAAGAGCAGATAGATAGCAGGCACCCAAGATACTACCGCTTCAGTGGTGTGAAACTCGGCCTGCAGCGTGGGCAGCGCTGGAATAAGCATGGACTCGCTAAATGAGACCATGAGCCCCGTGAGGCTTAGGATCACTAAGACTAGCCCAGTGCTCCCTGCTAAGTCGTTTGAACGTGCTGCCATTTGGTCCTTCTCACTCGGTGGGGTAGTGTGCCAGACCGTCCCTGCGGCGAGTGTGCCGCTCCTTGAGCCGGCACATAACCGCTGCTTTGCTTTAACAAGAGCAACTTCTTGCAAGTCGGATAAAGTTTTTTATTTGATCTAGCTCACAGAAAACGACTGAAATGGCAAAAAACAGAGAGATGAGAAGGGCGATGAGCACTAATAGTAGTCAGTTTCTTTTTGCGCACGCCTCTCGGTCGACCCGGTATTTGAAGGTAAGCGTGCTCGCCGCGGCGAGATTCGTTAGGTCCGGCCTGTGCTCAGCGATTCAAGCGTAACGATATTGTCGATCTGGGTGATGGTACTGTAAGCAGGGTTACTGATCGCGATTTTTGTGTACTGTTGATACACCGTCGGCGGGTGGCGAGCGACTAGCTGGTACGCCTTAGCTTGGAGGGACGTCACGTTCGTCGTGAGAACGTACCCAGACGTATTGAGGCTATGCACGTAGTTCGTTGCGTCGTCAATGGTTTCGAAACGGATTATCGTCTGATTGTCGTGAATGCTCGTGGCCGCCGTCAGGTTGTACTGTAGCTGAACGTTGACCGTGGTGTTGTTTCGCCACTTTACGTCCCACGAGACGAGGCTTGTGCTGTTTCTAAACTCTCCATAAAGCGATGACACAAACTGCGAAAGAAACGCGTCATGTTGTTCGCTCGCTTGTGACGTCGCCGTTGACGGCGTGGGTGAAGTGTTGTTTGATAAGGGCGAGGTGCAGCCGGCCACCAACACTGCCACAACCACCAACGCGAGGAACAAGGTCCAGGATGACTTATGCATTTCAAAGGCTCCTTTCGGTATCGTTTAGGATTCGACTGTTGTTGATAACCCACTAAGTACAAATGGCGCAACCGCCGTGTTTTTTATGGAGTGCTTGTTTTATAAAAGCAGTGCTATGCCGCGCGCCTCAAGTTCGGGCGGCTACCGACAAGGGCGTGCTTCGCGAGGCAAAGGCCTACTACACACCCGCGGGGCGCATATCATCCATTTTTTACAGCGCAGCCCCCCCACGGCGTCGAACAAAAGAGCAAGCTTTAAAAACCGCGAATTACCATCTTGTTCGAAATCAAAACCTCAAGGATTGCAAAACGGCATCCTCGTGCAGCATTGAAAGCTGCCAAGTGGCTTCACAGAGCATCGCCTCATTTGCTGAAAACGACGTTGGAGGATTTGGATTTGACTGACACGAAAGAGTCTGCTCACCCCGTGGAACACCACGAGGCACCAGTGGTCCGAGTTTCAGCGGACGAACGGACTCCCAAGATTCGGCAGATCGTCTTCGTTGCTTTGATCTCTGCCCTCTTCGCGCTGGTTTGGCTGGAAGTGTTAGGTTTACTCAACAGCGCCTTCTGGCAGAACAACTTCGTCACAGCCAACCGCTGGATGATTCCCGTCCTTGTCCTCTTCTTCTCGCTGCTTGTCGGGCTCGTAGGGAAGTACATGCGCGCTCCAAACGTGATCCACGGCACTATGGAAGATGTCCTGACAGACCCGAACTTTAATCCGGATTTCACGACGTTTCCTGGCGCGTTGCTCACGTCCTTTTTCTCGATGCTTTCAGGTGCCAGCGTCGGCCCCGAGGGCCCGCTCATTTTTCTCGTGGTGGACATCGCCGCGTGGTTCGGCACTAAGCTCAAGTTGACGGGGCAAACGTTGTTAGGCTTCGCTGGAGCCGGCCTTGCCTCGGCCCTCAACGGCATTATCGGCAACCCCCTCTTCGCTGCGTTGTTCTCCAGCGAATTGCAGGGAGGTGAGAAGGGAGGCCTGCAGCTGATCGCGTGGAACTTGGTCGCAGGGGTGATCGGCTATGTCTTCTTTGTGCTGGTCGCGTACCCGGGATTTGCCTCAAGCATCGCTGCCACCCCGGTGAATGTGCTTACGATTCCGTACGCGGTCGCTGCGGTGATCCTCGGCATCATAGGCGCTTTGCTGGCTATCTTCATCGGCATTTCGTTTCAGATCTTCGGCAGGATAATGGACCGTGTGTTCAAAGACCGGTTCATCGAACGCGTTATGGCGGCTGGAGTGATCATCGCAATCGTCGGCTACTTTGTTCCCGAAGTGTTGTTCTCTGGCGAAGCGGAGCTTCACCCGATCCTCGCCAACCCAGTGGCATATGGAGTGCTGATGTTGCTGGGCTTGGCGATCCTAAAGGTCCTCCTCCTGGGACTCTCGTTTAAGAGCGGGTACCTCGGGGGGCCTATATTCCCGACGTTGTTCGCCTCCACAATGATAGCCCTCGCCATCAGCCTGCTCTTTCCGGGCGTGCCTACCGGCTTGCTTATCACAAGTGTTATAGCCGCGGCTATCACGCTCGTGCTAGGTGCGCCTTTTGCCGCCATCTTGCTCACCATCACCGTATCGACCTCCAACACGTACGAACTCGGGTACATAGGCTTGGCAACCGCTACGGCGCTTGTTATTGGCACGGCCTTTAAAACACGCATGGCACAGCGCACCGCGAAGCGCGCAGGTGCGTAAGGCCCCGAGCGCTCGCATTCTGCCTGCCTTCGGGTGTCCTCTCTCTTTTTCGACTACGCCTTTCGGGTTACCCCGCAGCTGTTCGAGCCAGCGTCCCGGAATTCATCGCTCCCAGAGTTGGGGCAACAGAGAGCTGCGTTGCCTTTCATCCGTACGAATCTCACTTCTAGGCTTGTGACTCCTGAGTCATTTCGCAACTTTTATTGCATCCCTCAGTAGTTAACTGGACGAGTCGCGGAGTAGAGGGGATCAAATCGACGTCTCAAGCTTATGAGGGATCATGAAGCCTACCGAGAAGCTTCCGGAATTACTTGAGTTTTTCAACATTATTGCGAGAATCCGTCGTCTCAACGAGGTTTTTCGCCTGAGCTCGAGAATTCGCTATTTGTACGAAGTCCTGTGTTTTATCCTGATTGTTTTTGACGGCTTTTTTTTGTTCATCACAGTGATTTTCCCTCTGAAGTCAGGCACCCTCGAAGCAGTCGCGACGTTTGACGCGGTTGTGGTGCTCTTTCTATGGGTCGAATACCTATTCAGGGTGAACGAGCAGGATGACAAGTGGCGTTATGTCGCCTACCAGTGGAGCGACATTCTCGCCATTATTCCTTTTGACTACATTGCTCTCGTCTCGTTTGGCATCGCCCTGCCGCTGACGATTGCCTTCAAGCTATTGCGACTCGTGCGAATCGTCGCGCTTCTAAGGTTCTCGCGCAGAATAGAACGGGAAGTCCTGGCGTTTGCCGAAAAGACCAGGCTAATCTACGGCCTCGCTATTTACCTTCTTGTCCTCATTGTCGGCGCACTGCTCTTCTTTTACATCGAATCACCGGTGAATTCCACCGTGAGCACGCCGAACGACGCCCTGTGGTACATGATCGTGACCATGACGACCGTTGGCTACGGCGATATCGTACCCCATACTGGATTTGGCAGGATAATTGGCGTTATCGCAATGCTTACTGCCATTCTCTTTGCCAGCCTCGTGACAGCGACAACGACCTCAGCCTTGATGGAGAAGTTTCGAGCGGAGCGAGAAGAGATTACAGAAGCAAGCAAGGAGACGATCGGAAACGTCCTCACACAACTGAGCGAACTCAGGGACCGGTTGGATGAGCTCCCGAAGGTGGCGGAGCGGACCGATGAGATCAAGGCTGACTTAGACGAGCTCAAGGCGATGCGAGCCGAGGTTCAGAGCTTGAAAGAATCTGTCGAGGGGAAGAAATAAAAGATTGAGTGTTTTTAGGTTTCCGGGCACCTGTCGCTTCAGCTTTCGAATAATCACAGACGGCGAGGAACGCGAAGCAAAATTGAAGCGCAGCTACGCAAACGCTTATCTTTAGGTGTGGTCCCTTGAAGCAAACGGAGCGCGCATAAGCGTGCGCCGAAGCGCTTTCTGCAAATTAGGGTTTTCTCAACTATTTCTTGAGCGAAATATCTCCACGGACGTTTGTGGCGCCCAATCAATTTCTCTTCTAACTTGCGTCTACAGGTCGTTATTTTGCCTGTCTCGGCAAAAACAGGGCGATCACAAACCCAAGAAGCAATATGAGAGCAAGTGAGGCAAAGGTGAGGTGCATTGCCGAGCTGATCGTACTATCGACGATGCGCTGCGCTTCAGGAATGAGACTCTGGGGGATGCTCGGCGGCGCGCTTGTCTGCATATTTTGGGTGTATGCGTACAGATTCTGTTGTATCTGCTCTTGAGTCGTCGTATTACTTACGAGCGTCGAGGTGCTGATCCCTGCAACAAGCCCGTTGAAGACTCCCACGAGGAGCACAGCGCCAACAAGCGCTGTACCCACGGAATAGCCCAAGTTCTTTGCAGTGTTGAGAAAACCTGAGGCATCGATCTCTTGGTCTTTTCGCACCGCAGACATGGTGAGATTGGTCAACTGAGACAGCAATAACCCCACTCCGATGCCGAATATCACCGTACCAGGGATGATATCAACAATCTGAGTGCTCTGGCTAAACACGTTGCTCAAAAGGTACGCGCCTGCAGCAGAAATCAGAAATGCGACGAGGATGATGATCTTGGGTCGTACGACGGACGAGAGTCTGCCCCCTGTGAGCGATAGCACGAAAATTGCAACCGAAAGGGGGAGCAAGGCGACGCCTGTCATAAAGGCGCTCACGCGAGTGACTTGCAGCAGGAATACGGGGAGGATAAACAGCACGCCACCGAACGCGATCTGCTGGATTGCGCTAGCTGCGTTGCCCAAGACATAGAGTCGGTTTTTGAGCACTGAGATGTCGAGTAACGGCTCCACGTGGTGGCTTATGCGCCGCCACTGCCAAAGGAGGAAGGCGCCGAAAAGGATGAGGCCGACCACTATGAACAACGGTACTAATTGCCAGTACTGCGGAGAACCGAGCAGCAAAATGCCAAATACGAGAGAGAACAGCGCGGCAACTGAGAGCACAACGCCTCCGAGATCTATGTCACGCCACGCAAGACGTGGCTTTGACTCGCGCAGGTACGATCTCATCACGATTACGGCGAGGACACCGAGCAGCTCGAACGCAAAGATCAATCGCCAAGTGGCAAAGGACGTGAGAGCTCCGCCATAGAGGGGGCCGATAGCAGCCCCCAGAGCGGCGATGCCCCCCCAGATGCCAAATGCCGTCAGTCGGTCTTTGCCTTCGTACGCCGCACTTACCATGGTGGTCGTCGCGGGTAACATCAGGGCGGCACCGATGCCTTCGAGAAGTGACCAGCCGATGAGCAGCATGATGACGTTAACGCTCAAGGTGGCCGTAGTTGTGCCGATGCCGTACACGATGAGGCCGATGAGGAAGGTCTTCTTCCTCCCCAAAACGTCCTGCAGCTTGCTTCCGGCAAGCATCAGCGACGCCATGGTTAGCGCATATATGGCGATTAAAGCCTGAATAGTGCTTAAATCGGTGTGTAAGTCGACAACTACGGCCGATATGGCCACGTTCATGGCGGAGCTATCCAGAACAATGATGAAGATGGCTATGCAGGAGACTAAAACGACCCCCCATTTGAACTGTGGCTTCTCTTCCATCGAAATACCTCGGAAAATCTATCTAACCATGTGCCACGCGCGCTTAAGAATCCCTGGGAAACACCAACCAAGCGCAGCTGGTCGATTTCGTATGTTATGGCGGTTTTCCGCTTTATCTCTAACGGTACTATCCGCGTTAATACTCGAAAAATGGGCCAAGAAGAGATGAAACATTATCCTCTCTTTCTTCTGTAACCCCCCACGAGTGAGGCAAGAAAGGCCGAATTGCGCAAGCGCGCACTCCGATCAAGCCGAAAAACAGTAAAGAAGCAGTTTTCGTCTCACAAATCTCAGTCGATTTTGCGTGATGAGCTAGTATGTCGCTGAAACAAAGCTAGACAGTACGTCCCGCAATCCAGTACCCCTGATGTGAATGTCTTAAGCAGGACCTGGATTATATCCTTTAGAGGGCTAATGCACGCCTAGAAGGCAATCTTTAAGTACCTTGTGCTGCGATCCACAGCCGCGCAGGTAGGTTCCGGCAACCCATTTGGGCGACGCTGCGGTTAAAGACTCAAGGACTAGCATGTTCGAAATAGAGTTCGCCACTTTCGCCGCCATTGTTTTTGTTTTCGCGCTCGTCTCTCGTCGCGTTGAGAGACTGGATGTGACCGCGCCCATGGCATTCATCGTTGCGGGCATGTTGTTCGGCGCCACTCACCTCTTCAACGCGTCGATCAACAATGAGGTCCTTCTTCTTATCGGAAGCATCGCCCTTGTGCTGGTCCTGTTCACCGATGCGTCGCGTATCAACATTTCGCTGTTCCGGGTAAATGCAGAGTTGCCTGCCCGGCTGCTCATTGTCGGTCTACCGCTGACGATCGCGGTTGGCGCGGTGATCGCAGCCCTGCTGTTTACGAACCTCACGATTTGGCAGGCAGCAATCATAGGAGCGGTGCTCGCTCCTACCGACGCGGGTCTGGGGCAAGCGATCGTAACCAGCGAACGAGTGCCCGTCCGGATTCGCGAGGCGCTTAACGTCGAAAGTGGCCTGAACGACGGTGGGTCGGTGCCCTTTCTACTGGTGTTCCTCGCTCTCGCGGCAATTCAGGAAGGCGTTGAGCCTCCCAGCTTTTGGATAGTCGCAGTGGAGCAGGTAGGCATTGGCGTGGTCGTCGGCCTTCTCGTCGGAATCGCCGGAGGGTGGCTGATCAGGAGCGCTACACAGCGTGGCTGGATGACTAGGACGTTTAAGCGCCTGAGTTTCCTAGCGCTCGCCGTTCTCGCTTGGGGTGTCGCGGGGCCGATCGGCGGCAGCGGCTTTATTGCAGCCTTTGTCGGAGGGTTTGCCACGGGAGCGACAGTCGGCGAGGTCGAAGAGGCGGCCACCGACTTTAGCGAAGCTGAGGGAGAGCTTCTCCTTTTAGCGGTTTTCTTCCTCGTCGGCGTTATCGCAACTTCGCTGCTGGGAGCCCTTAACTGGACGATCCTCCTCTACGCGATTCTCAGTCTGACGGTTATTCGCATGCTTCCTGTAGCGATTTCTCTTATTCGCACGAAGTTGCGACGCAGTTCCGTGCTGTTTCTTGGCTGGTTCGGGCCGCGCGGCCTCGCGTCTATCGTCCTCATGCTGGTCGCCTTAGAGGAGCCGGCACTCGCTCCTCTCGCTCCGCAAATCGCGACAATCGTCCTTGTGACCGTGATTCTCAGCGTCTTCGCGCACGGCATTTCCGCCCGACCTGGCGCAGCCATTTACGCACGTAAGGTGGCCGCAATGGATTCCGATGCGCCAGAACTGCGTGCCGTTTCACAACTCCCGGCTCGTCAGAGAAGAATGAGCAAATAAAAACAAGGCTAACGCGAGCCAACAAGCTTGGCGAGACGAACGCTTGTCATGCAACTGCACCAAGATTCAAATGCGCTGCGCGAGTGAACGCTCACGCAACAGATCAGAGGCTGACGATCCAGGTGCCCCGGAACCGGCGATACCCAGTCCTCTAAGGAAACTGTGGCTCAGTGTCCTCGTTGCCAAACGTCGCCGCTTTTTTCAGCGATAGATCTATCGGACATTGGCGGTCGTCTGCGCGCGCAAAACGTGTCCTGCGGAATCAGAACGATCAGACTAAATACTTTCTGAAAAGTGTTTATAGAGACATTTCAACAAACGGGAGGTGAAACTCAAATGGCTGAAGAAAAATCTTCAATGTGGCTACGTATAACAGAGATCATCATCGGTCTAATCGTGCTTGTGTTGGGTGGCTACGTAATTGCGTATCCAGGAGTAGCGGCAGCGACCCTCATAGGTTTCCTCGCAGTCGGGATCTTTATTCTAAGCTTTGTAGAATTCGCCCGGATTTTTTCAGAAGGCATCTCAGGATGGCAGCGACTTCTACGCTTGATTCTATCAGTGATCGTATTTCTACTCGCAATAGCAATACTTGTCTCCCCGCTCATTTGGGGAGGATTAACCCTAGCGTGGCTGGTAGGACTGGCGTTGATCTTTTTGGGATTCGTGGCCATCGCACGCGCCACTCCAGGGATGATAGTCGTCGGCATCATCGCAGTTGTAGTCGGCTTTGTCGTGTTCATATATCCTCCGCTCGGCGTAGCCACTGCAGTACTTTTGCTGGCGATAGCTCT